>NC_014218.1:1200000-1800000 GCF_000092365.1 Arcanobacterium haemolyticum DSM 20595 | reverse complement strand
CTGATCGTACACGCTGTGCGCTCAATGAAAGATGCGGGCATCGAACAAATTATTGTGACCATCCCAGAAGGCTATGCGGCCCAGTTCGAATCAGAATTATCGCACGCAAACCTCACCGCCCAACTGGTTGTTGGCGGATCTACCCGTCAAGAATCAGTAGCGAACGGCTTGCGGCACGTTACTACCGACTACGTGTTAGTTCATGATGCGGCCAGATCGCTCACCCCGCAGGCGATGATTCACCGGGTTATGGAGACGATTGAAGCAGGAACACCTGCCGTGATCCCAGCTCTACCGGTAATCGACACAATAAAACAGGTGGATTGCACCGAAAAAGTAGTGGCCACCGTACAACGTGAACACTTACGTTCAGTTCAAACACCTCAAGGATTCAGCGCCGCGCTACTCCGCACAGCCCACACCTTCAGCGAACAGCTGAGCGTATCTGAAGCCAGTGCAATAACTGACGACGCCTCGCTGATCGAACTCATGGGCCAACCCGTAACTGTGGTCCGTGGTGATTCCTGCGCCCTCAAAATCACTACACCATTCGATTTAGCGGTTGCAGAACTTCTCATAACCACCCATCAAGCAGGCAAGGCATAAACGATGATCACCGATATGCGAGTTGGAACAGCGATCGATACCCACGCATTTTCCGCAGATCCACACCGTACGCTCTACCTCGCCTGCCTAGAATGGCCAGGAGAACAAGCACTCGAAGGGCATTCGGATGCAGACGTGGTAGCACACGCTGCCGCCGATGCCCTCCTGATCGCATCAGGAATTGGCGAACTTGGCACAGTATTTGGCGTAGACCGTCCAGAATGGGCAGGAGCATCAGGAACAGCGCTCCTTACTGAATCAGTACGCCTAGTCGCCAACGCAGGCTGGACCATCATGAACGTCACAGTACAGTTGCTCGGCCAAAAACCACGTTTTGCACCACGTAAGATGGAAGCGGAAAAGGCGATGACCGCCGTCGTCGGCGCACCCGTTTCAGTATCCGCAACCACAACCGACCATCTCGGATTCGTAGGCCGCAAAGAAGGACTCGCAGCGATCGCAACGGCGCTCGTCGTCAAAAAATGTGGCGGCTGAAACCGCCACACCCGAGCGTAAAATGTTAACGCTCCTTTTGAACCTTAGCGTGCCGTGCCACAGGAATAAACGCCACTAAACCAAGGAACAAAACCACAACAATTCCCATCACGCCAAAATACGCTGCCTCTTCTTGGGAAATATTAAGCAACCACGCCCCCATAGAAATCGCGGAAGCGTACAACAACGGAGCCAACGGAGAAGCTGCACGCCCAGTCGTTGCGTATAAACCAAAAATCTCCGCTTCTTCGCCAGGAGGCGCCAAACGCGCCAAATACGTGCGTGACGCCGACTGAGTTGGCCCCACAAAAACACACAACGCCAGACCAAAAGCCCAATACGCATCGTGGCCAGAGAAACCGAAAATACCATCGTGGAACACGAAAACGCACGTGCCCAACACAACCATCGAGCCAACCGAGAAAATAATAACCTTAGCGGCCCCAATACGATCGTCCAACCAGCCAAAACCAATCGTAAAAATACCAGCAACCACGTTCGCGGCAATACCAAACACGATAACTTCTGAACTCGAAAAACCGAACGCAACGCCAGCAATAATCGCACCAAACGAAAAAACGCCAGCCAAACCATCACGATAAATCGCAGAAGAAATCAAGAACCACAAAACAATGCGATCCTTATGCCACAAGTCAACGATAGAACGAAACAACTCGCGGTAAGCATGGCTAAAACCAGCAACAGCGTTGTCCTCAACACGAGCCTTATTTTTGAGAGTAAAAATCAACGGGAGCGAAAAACCAGCCAACCATGCGGCAGCGATAAGCATGGATACACGAACGTTTAAACCTTCAACACTCGTGACTCCAAACCAACCCACCTCGGGGCTAATAAAACCAATAAACAAGATCAGCAAAAGAACAATGCCACCCAAGTAGCCCAAGCCCCAGCCGAAACCAGAAATGCGGCCATAGTGCTCCTTCTTTGCCAAATCAGAAAGCAAAGAGTTGTACACAACAGAACCGGTTTCGAACAAAATATTGCCAATGCCCACCAAAACCAGGCCAAGCAACAAGTAATCTTCGCCAGGCTTCACAAAGAACAACAGTGCGATGATAGCTGCCGTGCCCAACGTGGTAACAGACAAAACGGTGGCGCGCTTGCCGGAACGATCAACAGTCTGCCCCAATGCTGGAGCAATAAGGGCGATAATGATGCCTGCGATTCCCAGAGCCCAGCCGAGGTAAGAGTTGGCGTGATCGCCGAAGAGCTTTGGGTTGGAAATATAAAAGGCGAAGATGAAAGTGGTGACGATCGCGTTGAACGCAGCCGAACCCCAATCCCACAAACCCCAATAGATCACTTTTTTGGTGAAAGGGTTCGTTTTCTTTGTAGCGGCCTCTGGTGCTGTGGTTTCCGTTGGATACGGAAAGGCGTCATTACTTGGTAGAGGCATTGTTTCTGTACTCATGTATGTAATCTATCTCCATTTAGTTACGGATGGGTAAATAAGTGAAAAATTACTTGTGTGAAAATGGACAAATGTTCGGACAATGGGCGGTGGCGGCTGTGGATAGACTGAGATTTCCACAGATTTATACGTGTGAGGATCTTGGTACGGGGTGCGGTTGTTTTTCAGTGTAAAATCGTGGGTATGGCACTACATATCTATGACTCCGCTACGCGGGCTATGCGCGAATTTACGTCTCTTGTACCTGGCAAGGTGGGCATTTATTTGTGTGGTGCAACCGTTCAGGGTTCGCCGCACATCGGGCACATGCGTTCTGCAGTGGCGTTTGACGTGTTGGTTCGGTGGCTTCGCCGGTCCGGTTACGAAACTACGATGGTACGTAACGTGACTGATATTGATGATAAGATTTTGGCGAAATCGGCGGACGCTGGGCGGGAGTTTTGGGCGCACGCCTACATTTACGAAAATGAATTCACGCAGGCGTACGATGCGTTGGGCGTGTTGCGGCCAACGTATGAACCGCGCGCTACCGGCCACGTTCCGGAAATGATTGCGTTTATCGCGCGCTTGATTGAGCGCGGGCATGCGTATCCTGGCGATTCCGGGAATGTGTATTTTGACGTGGCATCGTTGGCTGATTACGGTTCCTTGACGCGCCAAACGTTGGATGATTTTAATGACGACGCCGCGGTGGAACCTGACAAGCGCAACCCGCGTGATTTTGCGCTGTGGAAGGCCGCGAAGCCGGGCGAACCGGCCAGCGCATCATGGGATACCCCGTGGGGGCGTGGCCGGCCAGGCTGGCATTTGGAATGCTCGGCGATGGCCGGGAAATATTTGGGCGAAAGCTTTGATATCCACGGGGGCGGGATCGATTTGCGCTTCCCTCACCATGAAAACGAGCAGGCACAATCGCATGGGGCGGGCTACGGGTTTGCGCAATATTGGATGCATAATGCGTGGGTGACTATCGACGGCGAAAAGATGAGCAAATCTTTGGGAAATTCGTTGATTGTATCCCGGATTTTGGAAGAGTATCCTGCGGTTGTTGTGCGGCTGGCACTGGGGGCAGTGCATTACCGTTCTACCGTGGCGTATTCGGATCGCACTTTGGCAGAAGCGGGGGCGGTATGGGATCGTCTGGCTGGCTTTGTGCGGCGGGCAATTGATGCTGTTGGTGAGGTTCCTGCAGAAGAAGTGGCGGGTATTGGGCTTGCCGAACTCCCGGATGAGTTCGTTGATGCGATGGATGATGATGTGAATGTTTCTGCCGCGCTGGCAGTGATTCACGAACATGTGACTGCCGGAAATAATGCGATTGCGGCTGAAGAACACGTAGAGATTCGCCAGGAACAGGCACTTGTTCGTGCTATGCTCGACGTTCTTGGGCTTGATCCATGTGCTTCGCCGTGGCATGAAGAATCCTCGGCAGGATCTGATTATCACGAAGCGTTGGATTCGTTGGTCCACGCGATTTTGAATGAACGAGCTGCCGCGCGTGCGGCAAAGGACTGGGCACGAGCAGACGCCTTGCGTGATTCACTGCAGACTGCTGGTATTCAGGTAGAAGATTCGGCGGCGGGTGCTCGCTGGAAGATCGGAGAAAAATAATGGCAGGTCATTTCGGGCGTCCAGGAGCAGTACGTAAGGGGCCCAAAAAGGGTACACGTGTGGGGTCTGGCGGTCAGCGTCGCCGCGGCCTTGAAGGTAAAGGGCCAACACCTAAGGCTGAAGAACGTACATACCATCCGGCTTACAAGAAGAAAGTGGCGCGTGAAGCCGCTGCTGTGAAGGCTGCTGGGCCGAAGTTGCGCGGGCATTTGCATACGCCTGAAGGTTACGAATTGGTGAGCGGGCGCAATCCAGTTGTAGAAATTGTGGCCTCCGGTATCCCGTTCAGTCGCGTTTTTGTTGTGGGTTCGTTGGCTAACGACGAACGAGTGGCCACCGTTCTTCGGGCCGCTACCGAATCTGGTGCGGAACTTATTGAAGTGACTCGTTTTGAGCTGGACAAGATGACTGACGGTCAGGTCCACCAGGGTATCGCCTTGGAAATCCCGCCATATGAATACGTAGATGTAGAAGAACTTGTGGCGCTTGGCCACGATCACTTAGAACCAGGGCTCATTGTGGCATTGGATTCCGTGACTGATCCGCACAACCTGGGTGCGGCTATGCGTTCGGCATCTGCGTTCCGTGCAGATGGTGTATTGATTCCTGAACGCCGGAGTGCTGGTGTGAATGCTACCGTGTGGAAAGTTTCTGCAGGCGCGGCGGCGCGTGTGCCCGTTGCACGTGAAACAAACCTGGTGCGTGCGCTAGAAGATCTGAAAGCTCAAGGATACTTTGTTGTTGGGCTTGATGGTGGGGGAGATGCTACCGTTGATACGCTCGATATGGCAGATGTTCCACTGGTTATCGTGACTGGTTCGGAAGGCAAGGGCCTTTCACGCCTGGTTCGCGATACATGTGATGTTATTGCTTCCATTCCGATCGCATCGGATATGGAATCGCTCAACGCAGCCGTTGCAACCGGTATTGCGCTCTATCAGATCGATGTTAAGCGTCGTAACTTCCATCAAAAGAAGGCGTAATAGATCATGACCTCCTGGAGATCAGTTCGCGGGCATATTGATATTCTCGATGCCTACCTCACCACCCCAGAAATCATCGAAGAATTCTTTGCTGATCAGAAAATTCTTGGGCGTGGTATGCCGGTAGAGAATGGCTATGATTTCGAAGTTGCGATCAGTGGGCGCCGCCGGCGTGTGGCGATGCTAGACGATGCGGGCACGGTTATTCGTGGCTTGTCCGTCACTGATCTCCTGGTGGACATGCAAGAAAAGCTCCGCAAAGTTGCTGTGGAACTTGATGGCGAAGCAGTCCACGGTCCAATCGATCTGGGTGCGGTTGATGTAGATGACGATCTGGATATCGAACCAGAGCAGGATATCCATGATGTGGATGCCGGCGTATCGGGTGCGAAACTTCCTGATTTCGATTCCGGCTCAATGATGCTGATTACGGACATGTCCATGTCCGAAGTCCCGCCACTAGCAAATACGCAGGGTGCTCCCATCATGGTGAGTAAATTCGGAAATTTGCGTGTGCTAGTTTCCGAACAGCCACTTAATGGATACCGTAAAGTATTCCCGCGGCCAAACTACATGATGGCATTGGCTGCCAGCACAAGTGATCACGATCGTCCAATGTTGGCCGTGCGCCGCGATGGCATTCGAATGGTGTGGGACTGGAGCGGCGAGATGCCACTGTTCGCATGGATCGTGCACGGATCGCCAGCCCATGATTTTGTGATAGATGAACTCGGCGCCGGTGCTGTAGCCCGCTTGGCCATCGCCGATCTTATGAATGTCACATTCGCCCACATGCGTCGTGCACTTCTGGAAACTCCAGAACGCGCCGTCTATACTTTCTTGGCCACCCTGGGCCTCCCGCGCGAAATCGCCGATGTGCTCACAGGACGCGGATCTCTTTCTGCTGTTCCCGCAGCTCACGTAGTGTCACCAGAAGATTGGACGTTTGCAGAAACTCTGGCATGGGAGTTCGCTGGAGAAGGCGTAGTTGAACCATCAATCATGCGCGCCGTGCAAAAAATCTATCTTGATCGCCCGTGGTTAGTAGCCATGGGATCGGTAGCCCAATCAGCGATTGCAGGAGCGCTCCTGGCAACCGCATACAACCGCCACCGTCGCGGAATCGGCGGCACTGCACTGGCTGCTGTTGGGGCAGGCGTACTCATGAGTGCCTTCACACGCATCGGCACCACCACCTATATGCGAAATATTGTTGATCGGAAACAATCAACAATCGAATCATGGCGCAATATGCGCAACTGGGAAGGATAATCATGAACGTTCCAGAACCTGTGGCAGAAGAACTGGCAGCATTTTGGACCCGCGCCAAAACTCGTTCTAAGCTCGCAGAAGTTCCCGGCGTGCTCGCATACACCGATGTAGTTTCCGTGGAACCGCCATCATTCGCCTTGGGCGATGGCACGCGTGCACTCGCGGATGAACTGGCCCGCTTGGTTCTGGACGGCACCAAGTGTGCAACATCCAGCTACGCGCCGCTCTACGATCATGCAGAAGAATCCTATCCCCGTGTTGGTGATCTCTCGATCCTGCTAGATGGTAACGCCCATCCGGTTGCTCTCCTTCGCAATCGCCAGGTAGAAATCGTCCCATTTAATGAGATAACAGAGTCCATTGTGAAAGCAGAAGGCGAAGGAGACGTCTCCCAGTGGCGCGCCAAAAACGCTCACATTTTTGCAACAGAATCCGCGGAAATCGGCGTGGAATTTGACGAAAGTGCGCCCGTCGTCGTCGAATATTTTGACGTCATGTACCGTGTGGATACGGACGTAGCGTAACCACTATTCTTTACTTCACACACAGTAAAGTTGAAAAGGGGTCCTGCCAATCCGTATAGTTCTGGACGTTTGTGTACAAGACCTTGGCTAGGAGACTCGCATGTCGCAGCTTTTCACGTGGAAACTCCACGGGGACGGAACAAAAATCACTCCAGGGGAGATCGTTCCACCGAATGAACGGCTTTCATGGCCCATTACGTTTGGTGTTGGTGCTCAACACATGGTGGCCATGTTTGGAGCGACATTCCTAGTTCCACTATTGACTGGTTTCGACCCGGCAACAACTTTGTTCTTCACCGGCGTTGGAACCATTCTTTTTATCCTCATCACGTCCGGCCGCGTGCCGTCCTACTTGGGATCCTCGTTCGCGTTCCTCGCTCCGATTGGCGCCGTGACCGGGTATGTTGCGAACGGCGGCAAGCCGCTGAGCGATGAACTTGCGTCGCTGGCCCAGGGCGGAATCATCATGACCGGCGCTCTGCTGGCCCTGATCGGCGTGGCCGCCCACTTCGCCGGCACCCGCTGGATCGACGTGTTGATGCCACCAGTTGTGACCGGCGCGATCGTTTCGCTCATTGGTTTCAACTTGGCGCCGTCCGCATGGAACAACGTGAAGGCCGCTCCGGTTACCGCAGTGGTGACGATCGTGGCGATCTTGCTGGCAACGGTGCTGTTCAAGGGAATCATGGGGCGCCTCTCAATCCTGATCGGCGTGATTGTCGGATACGTGACGGCGATTATTCGTGGCGAAGTTGATTTCGGTGCGGTGGCGGCCGCGGATATCGTTGGGTTGCCACACTTCCGCGCACCATCGTTTGATCTGAGCCTGTTTGCCCTCTTCATTCCAGTAGTTTTGGTGCTGGTTGCGGAGAACGTGGGGCACGTGAAGTCTGTTTCCGCGATGACTGGTGAGAACTTGGATGCCTACACCGGCCGTGCACTTTTCGCCGACGGCATGGCAACCATAGTTGCCGGTTCCGGTGGCGGTTCTGCAACAACAACGTATGCCGAAAACATCGGCGTCATGGCCGCTACGCGCATCTACTCTACTGTTGCTTACCTGGTGGCGGCAGGGTTTGCTCTCTGCCTGTCCATGTTGCCGAAGTTCGGTGCGGCCATCGCGACGATTCCAGCTGGTGTTCTTGGCGGTGCTGCGACCGTGCTTTATGGGATGATTGGCATGCTGGGTATTCGGATTTGGGTTCAGAATAAGGTGGACTTCTCTGATCCAGTCAACCTCAACACCGCGTCCGTAGCGATGATTGTAGCAATCGCGAACTACACGTTATTCGTGGGCAACCTAGAATTCTCTGGAATCGCGTTGGGATCCTTCGGCGCGATCGTGATTTACCATGTGATGCGCGGACTGTCCCGGTGGCGTGGTACGACAATCGAGCCGGCTACTCCAGCTTCCGCACCTGCAGGTGCAGAGTTGGAACAGGGCGCGCTTGTGCGGGAACCGTGAAGTTTTAATTAACCGACGTACAGTTTTTGATCGGCTCCATTGATGAGGATTTTTCTTCATCGGTGGGGCCGATATGAGTTTCGGTGAATTTTTTGCCGATGACGACGTCGATTACGTCGGAATTAGTGTTCGCATCAAAATGAATCGTGGCACCCGGGAAGTAAGCGCGGAGTGTGTAAGCGCCGTCGATTCCCTTCTTGCCCGCGATAAGGCGAGTGGATTCTGGAAGTGGCTTGCCATTCCAATTGGTAGTTTCTGTAACCGTGACGCCGAGGGAGCTTAACGCTTGGCCGACTGCGCCGGCTTGCCCACTGACTGAGGTGGAGTTGTAGATACGTGTTGTGAGTGTAGCAAGATCCTTTGGCTTGGCGTTGTCCGATGGGCAAGGGACGGTTGCTGTTGGTTCAACTTTTGAAGAGAATCCAACATTAAATGGTGCTGGGATAATACCAACCCAAATCAGTGTTCCGAACACAAGAAGGAAGGCCATCACGGCTGAGATAGAACCGAAGATGACTGTTTGCCGTTGCTGAATTCGCTTGCGGTATTCCGCGCGTGGATCATATTGGGTGCTCACCTTATCTAATGTAGCGTACAAGTTGTGGCAGGGCGAGTGCCAATGGAAAACAGCGGGAGGTTAATCCCGCTGTTTTTGTTGTTTTCCGGACAGTAAGAATGTCAGTGCTTACGGCGGAAGGCAAGGAGGCTTGCGCCGGTTCCGGTAAGGCTCAGAGCCAAGGTGATTCCGCCGATGGAAAGACCAGTCTTTGCCAGTTCACCAGCCTTAGCTTCCGTATGCCGTGGAGATACTAGGGTGGTTGATTTCTTGCCAGACGTGGACTTTCCAGCCTGTGGCTTACCTTCTTTAGTCTCGTTATTTCCTGCTGGCGTGCTTGCGCTTGCGTCAGAAGAAACGTCATTACCTGAAGGAGTTTCAATCTTTGGTGCCGGCGTACCTGGAGCTGGAGTTGGTTCAACCTCTGGCGTCGGGGACTCTGGAGCCTTTTCAGATTCAGACATTTCTGGTTCAGCCTGCGGAAGGACTTTGATGTACGCACGGGCAATACCGTCTATCTCTCCGTCCGGCCCGTTAGAGTAGGTGACCTGAAATTTTATGTACCCCTTCATAAGCGGGCGAGTTAGGGTAGGCTGTAACTACGCCTGTTTCGTGATCGAGCTTTAGAAAATCAGGGCCGTGAATTTTTTGGAAGTACGGCTTATAGGTAGGATTGTAAACTCGTGGCGCAATAGAAACAGTCTCCTCTACCTTAACCTCGACGATAGGGTAGAAGTACTGACCATCAATAATGCCCCGTTTTCTTCATCTCCTTCTGCGGCAAACGCGGACGATGTGGTAATCATTCCGGCGCCGGTAAGGGCGAACGTATGCAATATCAGATTGAATCTGAGTTTGTTCGGCCATAATGCCTGTTTGAGTTAATTGTTCGTCATACAGTGCGGCTTGCGTTATTGCCACTTCTTGAAGCGCATTAAGCTGGCGTTGTGGCATTGCCATTGCTTCATGATGCTGACGTTCCATTTGGTGCCGAGTTATCTCATTCTGGCGGGCATATTCTGTCAAGGAAGCAAAATAGAGGCGGTCTGCTTGAGCAGCTAATCCTGATGCGTCACTAGAAGGAGATGGCACGCGGCCAATAATAGATTCTGCCCTGCGGCAATCTGACCAAGAAGTTCGTGTTAATTGCTGAGATCCTTTAAGTAGATATTTTTGCCGAAATGACGAATCGCCAGAGCTGCTCCTATTAGAACAAGAGCTAGAGCATAATGTATGACGAAAGCGTATAGTCCAATGATCAGAAGAGTTAATTCAGCTATTTTTCGTTGTCGATTTTGTTTTTTGAGAGAGCGGACTCCTTCATTGACTTCAGCGCACGTCTTTGTGTAGCCGTTATCGAAATCTTCACGTGCTTTTTTAAGTTGGGCGACGATGGATGCGAAAGTGTCGAATTGTGTTGTGGAAAGTTCGTCTTGATTGATGTTATCCAACACGTTCAGCAAGTCGTATGAGGCTTTCTCAACTCTTGATTCTTTATCGTTTGTGGCGGAATCTAACGATCTTTTGAAATCGTCTTTGAATTTATTCATGGTGAATCCAATCGAACATGAAAATAGCGCATTTAGACAGAAAGTGACTTTACATCATAAACGTATCGCTAACTGTATAAAAATAATCTAGCTAGCGAGGTGGATATAGGTAACTTGCCGTGAAAATCTTGGCTTATGCCTATTCCCCAATCTTTTATGAGCGCTGAAGACGCTGCATTGGCGCAAGCATTTCGTGCAATTCTGGGGAGAAAAATAACTCGACGTCGAAAAGACACCCGTTGGTCACAAGAAGCCCTTGCTAATGAATCAGGTTGGAGTAGACAACAGTTAAGTAGAGTAGAAAACGGAATATCGTCAATCGGAGCAGTGGCCCGGGCTGAAAAAACTAGACCATCTGGTTTGAGAGTGTCTTCCGTGACAGCCCCGGTTGGGGCAGGAAGATTGGAGAGCATGAAGAAGTTCTCGAAGCACACACCCGAACAAATCGTGGTGAAGCTCGACAAGGCCAGGTCCTTGAAGGAATCTGGCAGCACCGTGGCAGAGGTTTGCCGTGAGCTTGGCATCAGTGAGGCAACGTATCACCGGTGGCAGAGACAGTACGGCGACATGACTCGCAGTGAAGCACGGCGGTTCAAGGAGCTGCAGGAAGAAAACGAGAAGCTCAAGCGGTTGCTTGGGGAGGCTGAACTCGAAAAGTCGCTGCTTAGGGAGTTAGCAGAGGGAAAATTCTGACCCTGGCACGCAAGTACGAAGCGATTGACCATGCCCTATCGTTGGGGTACTCAGTGCGCTTGGCATGCCGCGTTGTCGGGGTTTCCCGCGGGGCGTACTACAACGCCCGACGCCACACAACCGGGCCTTCTGCCACCGACAAGCACGCCTCGTTGCGTAGCTGGTTGGTGACCTTCGCTGCATCCCATCGTCGCTGGGGCTACCGCCGCGCGTGGGTTAAGGCTCGTGAGGCCGGGTTTGACTGCGGCCGCGATGTCGTGCGCCGCATATGGCGCCAGGAGGGTCTGCGGGTGTTTCCACGCAAGGCTCCCAAGCGGCGGTGTCTGCCCCTATCCACCCCTCGGGTTGAGCCAGCTGCGTGTCCCGGTGATGTGTGGGCATTGGACTTCCAGTTCGACACTGACTACCACGGTAAGACGTTTAAGATCTGCAACGTCATCGATGAGTTCACACGTGAGCACGTGGGATTCGAGGTCGGGCGGTCTATTACCGCCGTGTCAGTCATTGAACTGTTGAGCAATCTTGCTGCCTCCAGAGGTGGCCGTCCGCGAGTGTTGCGCATGGATAACGGCCCTGAGTTCATCAGCCACGAGCTGAACAAGTGGGCAGCCAAGGAGGGCACTGTTGAGGCGTTCATACCACCAGGAAGGCCATGGCACAACGGATTCGTGGAGTCGTTTCACAACCGCCTCCGCGATGAGCTACTCGAAGACGAGATGTTCGACGACCCGGCCCACGCCAGCCACTGCCTCAGGTTGTGGTCAAAGCGCTACAATACGTGTCATCCGCACTCAAGCTTGGGCTTTGTCCCGCCAGCGCAGTACGCCAAACAATGGCACCTAACCCAGGGAGGCCCTCAAGCCGCCCGGTCCTAGATTTCAGCCCGCTCCAGCAGATCGTTTAGTCGCTCTTGCCTTAGTGCTCGAAACTGAAATTACTGAACTAATGTCAACCATGGAAGAAATTAAACGCGAAGTAGACCTTCACCGGACATAATACGGCATCAGTGGAAACCATTTTCCCTCCTCATTAGACTGAAGTGAGGAGGAAACATACGTGTCTAAAACTTTCCAATCGTTGTCATATCCAAACTATCGCCTCTGGTTTATCTCCAACTCTTTTTCCGCAACAGCCGTGTGGATGCAACGTGTCTGTCAAATCTGGGTAGTTTTAACCGTACTCACACACAACTCTGCCATTGCTGTAGGACTAGTCACCGCCTTCCAATTTCTTCCGCAGATGTTGCTCGGACCATTCGGAGGGGTACTAGCGGACTGGGCAAACCGGCGTCGTCTTATCCAATCCACCCAAATCATAGTGGCAGTAATCGGACTCATCCTCGGAATCTTGCTCGTGACCGGGTACGCGAACCTGTACCACGTGTATACTGCGGCGTTACTTTCGGGAACCGCGGACGCGCTCTCATCCGCGGTACGCAACACGTTCCTATCGGAACTTGTGCCCACAGAATCGTTACCAAACGCGATTAGCTTGAATTCGACCTCGTTCAATATCGCACGCCTCATCGGACCAGCGCTGGCAGGCGTGCTCATCGAACTTGTGGGGCCAGGCTGGGTGTTTATCCTCAACTTTGCGCTCTTTGCGGTGCCGGTGCTGGCGCTCGCGATCATGAAATCCGAACACTTCTTCCCGCACATGGCCGTGCCGCGCCACAAAGGAATGCTACGTGAAGGCTTCGCGTACGTGCGCACCCGCTCCGATATTTTAGCGATTTTGGTGCTGATTGCTGTTGTGTCTGGCCTTGGACTCAACTTCCAGATCACCCAAGCGCTCATGGCAACTGACGTGTACGGGATGGGTGCTGGATCGTATGGCCTGCTCGGATCAATGTTGGCGATCGGATCGCTGACAGGCGCGCTACTTTCTGCGCGGCGGAAAGCTCCCAGGTTTTCGAAACTGCTTGTGTACGCGGTGGCGTTCGGGGTGGTGGCTATCGCCGCTGCGTTCGCCCCGACCTACACGGTGTTTGCCCTGCTTATGATCCCAACCGGGTTCACCATGCTCACGTTCTTGATCGCCGTGAACACGTTGGTGCAAATCAGCACGCCGCCGGAACTGCGCGGGCGCGTGCTGGCGATCTATTTTGCAGTAAACCTTGGAATCACGCCGATCGGATCGCCTGTAGTGGGGTGGATTGGGGAAGTTTTCGGGCCGCGGTGGTCGATTGCTGTGGGTGGGATTGCATCGATTCTGATTGCGTTGATTATCTTTGTGTGGGCGAAAATCGCGTGGGACGTGGAATTACATCACCGGTGGAGGTGGCCGTTCGTAGATATTCACGGGCCGCGTGAACGGTATTTGGGGAATGAATTTACCACCACGGACAGCGGGGCGCGCTGACTTTTCGCTTTGTGCTTCCCGAAAAAGCGGGAGGCAGGGTGGCAGTGTCATATATGAGGCTGGCGTGCAGGCTGGCGCTTTTTGGGGAACTGGAAGAAGAGAAAATCCCCGGTAAGAAATCTTACCGGGGATCACCTGCGGAGGATGGGGGATTCGAACCCCCGAGGGCTTGCACCCAACACGCTTTCCAAGCGTGCGCCATAGGCCACTAGGCGAATCCTCCTGCATACGCCGCACTGACGTACCCGTTAATAGTATATGAAAGAGCCAGCATTATGCGAATCGATGTAGTGTTACCTGCGTAATAGATTCGCATAAATAATGTTTATCGCGTAAACTGATCTTCGACTCCTCACGTGGCGTCATCTTCGGTTAATTCCCCAGGGCAGGAATGCAGCAAGGAGACCGGGCTCTGGCGGGTGCGTGGGGAGTCCTTTTATTTTTACTATTGAAAACCTAAATCCCTCAGAGCAGCGCTACCTGTCTGGCAGGCATCACTAGATTCGCAAGATATCAACGACGATCGATCATGGTGTAAATTGTTCCCCTGGCCGGATGACTTTAGCTATCTGGCCATTGAGGTCAAGAATGAAGACGGTGCCAGCTGGAGCTGTGATTACTTGGCGTCCGTGTTCGGTCTGCGGTTATTGAGTATCCAGAATCTGCTGCGATAGCAGCATGGGGCGCGAAAATAAGGCATGCGGTTGAGATTGCCCCCGGCAAGGCTTGCTGTAGCTTTCCCGTGGTTAAAGGCTACGCTTGACAGCGTAGAACATCAAGAGTTTTTGCGATGTATGACACTCTTTGAGTGAGAGGTTTGATGAACCGCTCTTGTTGTGGATATTGTGCGTTCTCCACAGTCTGTGATGTGACGCGTCAGGTGTGGGAGGGGTCGAGTAAGATGGTGTTCGTGAGTGTAGCCATGTATCGCCGTTACCGGCCCCAGTCCTTTCAAGAAGTCATTGGCCAAGACCACGTTGTTGCGCCGCTAAAAGCGGCGCTGGCAGCGGGGCGTACAACCCATGCCTATTTATTCTCTGGCCCACGTGGATGTGGCAAAACCACATCGGCACGTATCTTGGCACGTTGCCTTAACTGTGCGAACTATCCCACAGATACTCCATGTGGCGTGTGTGAATCATGCCGTGATTTGGCCCGCGATGGTGCAGGATCTTTGGATGTTGTGGAACTGGATGCGGCATCGCACGGTGGTGTTGATGATGCTCGTGATCTGCGCGAACAAGCAGGCTTCGCTCCGGTACGCGATCGCTTCAAGATCTTCATTATCGATGAAGCCCACATGGTGTCTAACCAGGGCTTTAATGCACTCCTGAAACTGGTGGAAGAACCACCAGAACACGTGAAGTTTATCTTTGCTACCACTGAACCTGAAAAAGTGATTGGCACGATCAGATCCCGTACCCATCACTATCCGTTCCGCCTTGTTCCACCACTGGATCTGGAAAAATACCTGGCTCGGTTGTGTGCACAAGAAGGTGTGAGCGCATCTAAAGACGTGCTGTCTCTTGTTATCAGGGCTGGTACGGGTTCTGTGCGCGACACTCTGTCGGTACTCGATCAGATCATCGGTGGATCCGATTCGCATTCGTTGGATTATGAACGCGCTGTTGCTCTATTGGGGTACACCTCCGCACACCTGCTAGATGAAGCGATTAGTGCAGTGGCAGATAGAGACGGCGCAGCACTCTTTAGCGTGGTCGATTCCGTTGTGAAATCAGGCCACGATCCACGCCGATTCGTTGAAGATCTCCTACAACGCCTCCGTGACGTGGTGATTATTGCCCTCACTGGTTCGGAATCGCGGGACGTCTTTGTTACCGTTCCAGACGATCAATATGAGCGTATGGAAATCCAAGCAGAAAAGCTTGGTGCCGCGCGAGCATCGCGATGTGCAGACATCACAAACGATGCGCTCAACATGATGGTTGGTGCCACCTCTCCACGGCTTCAGCTAGAACTTCTCTGTGCACGCTTAGTTGTGGCTCAAGCAGAGATTACGCAAGCGAAGGCCCCGTCGTCGCCAGAAACACACGTTCCTGAAGGCGGGCAAGTTTCAACTCCGCCGCAAACTCTTAGCAAGTGGAAGAAGCCGTCCGCGCAAGAATCCGCAGCGCAACGGCAAACCCCGCCTCCGGCGCAACCGGAACCGCAACGTAACGTGATGCCAGAGCAGGTCGAAGAAAAACGTCCGGCGGCTCCAACGCCAGTCGCAACTCAAGCCCCGGTAGTCGCGGCGCCAATGGCTCCTCCGGCACTTGCTGCGCCACAAGAACCTGCGAAACCAGAACGAAGCTCACACGTTCCGTCTACTGACATGCCAAAGGTTCCGCCACGCAGACCAGAAAATCTGCCGGAATCGGCGTCTGCACAAGCGCGAGCGGCGGCGTCGAACCCGGCGCACGTCATCTTCGATAAAATTTCGGCGGCGTGGCCACAAATTCTGTCGAACCCACATCTTGGTGGCTTGGTGAAAAACCAGCTCAACTCGGGTGCGCGGCTCCACGATATTGCAGACAACACGTTACGCATCGCCTTCAAGATGCCTGCGGTGGCAACACGATTCAACCAACGTGGGTCAGGGCAGCATGTTGCGGAAGTTATTCGTGAAGTACTGAAAATCGATGTTGGTGTGGAAGCGATCCCGGACGATGGGCAAACACACCCAAAAGCTGAGGCCGCGCCGAAACCCGCACAAGTATCGGCACCCGCGGCCCCTCCACGGCACCAAGAAAAGCCCGTAGAACCGCCAATTCAGTATGCGGATCCAGCCGATTTCCCACCGGAACCATCCTGGGAGGAAGAAGAACCGATCCCAGATACACGCAACCCTAAGCCGGTTACGGACCCCGTAGATCCTGCGGGCATACTCGCAGATCTAGTTGAAGGGCGTGCCCAGATGAAAGGGGCAGATCACGTCTCAGAACCGGCAGTTGAAACTCCGGCAGTTGAAAGTCCGGTGAGTGAACCTACACGGGCTGAATCTGTACTAGTTGAAGGGTCGGCACCTGCCGAAACCGAACCTGTGCCATCTCAGGTACGTAAAGAAGACGACGTCCCCTTCTTCACACAACCCATGCCAGCTATACCACCAATGGAATATCCAGGGCATGGTGTGGCGGCGCAAGCGTCAGCCCAGCCGCAAACACAATCATCCCCAGTGATACCGCAGGTTTCGCGGCAAGGTGAGGCAACGGCGTCGAAGGAAGTCAAACCGCCATTCGCTGTGCCAGCGCGCGCCGAAAAACGGCCAGTGTGGGAAGTCCACCCGCCTGAAAAAGAAGAAAAACCCGCTGGAAATGACTGGGAAGAAGTCTCGGAAGACGATCCGGATATTAGCGAATCGTCGCTCGTAGGCCTGAAAGTGCTTCTCAATACATTCGATGCGCGAATCATCGAAGAAATCGACGAACGAACGGCAGGTGAATAATGGCAGGAGTCTACGACGGCGCCGTTCAAAGCCTCATCGACGAACTCGGGCGGCTACCCGGTGTGGGGCCCAAAAGCGCCCAGCGCATCGCGTTCCATCTTCTAGAAGCAGACGACGACGAAGTAAACCACCTTGTTGAAGCCCTCCAAGCAGTGAAAGCAAAAGTGCAATTCTGTACCGTGTGCGGAAATATTGCCGAAGGAGATCTGTGCCGAATCTGTGCTGACCTGCGGCGCGTAGAATCTACCATCTGCGTGGTTGAAGAAGCCAAAGACATCGTGGCTATCGAACGGTCCCGCGAATATCGCGGAAAATACCACGTTCTTGGCGGTGCCATCGATCCGATCGGCGGTGTTGGGCCAGATAATCTTCGCATCCGTGAACTTTATGCCCGATTGCAAGATGGGACAGTGGAAGAAGTCATCCTAGCCATGGATCCCAACGTAGAAGGCGAAGCCACCGCAACTTACCTGGCAATCAACCTTGCACACATGGGAGTTGTAGTATCACGGCTAGCCTCCGGGCTGCCGGTGGGTGGCGATCTTGAATACGCAGATGAAGTAACAATTTCGCGGGCGCTTGAAGGCCGGCAACGGATTCACACGCCAAGTACGCCGGCGTTGTGAGATGTTGATGTGAGGGTGCCCTGGGCGGAAAATCGTTTCCACCCAGGGCACCCTCCTTATCGCGTTTATTGTTCTAAAATATCTGGTTGTAGGTAGCAGTCACAGATAATATTCATCAAAATCATGCGGAGCTTCACGCTCCAACATGGTGGCTTCCTCGCGGTGCGATGGAAGGACGTTGTGAATATAGGACTGTACAGCGTCTGGCAATGGAACGTCATGGCCTGCATGTTCCGAAATGTACCAACGATGTTCAAGAATCTCATGGAACAACTGAGCAGGCTGGAGTTTTCCGCGCAGATCATATGGAATCGCATTCACGGCGGGTTCGTACACGTTGGCCATCCATTCGTGGGCCACGATCGAATCGGGCAGATTCCACAGCCCATTCACGGCACGGTAGCCATCGATGTCATTCATCATGCGGCGGGCTTGGGCTTCTTCTACGTCCATACCGGTAAGGCGCATAATTTTGCGTGAATAATGGCCGGCATCCACAACCTTTGGCTGGATGGAGAGCCGGGTGCCATCAATATCGGTACTCATTTCGATTTCGCCCACTTCGAAGCCGAGTTCATTGAGACGACGGATACGGGCGTCCACGCGCCAACGATCGGAGAGATCGAAAGATTCGGCGCTAGTGAGCTCCGCCCAGAGTTCCCGATAACGCCGTTCGAACCGATCGCCCACTGCGATGGCATTAAAATCTTCATCCAAAACACCACCGGCTTGGAGATCCATAAGTTCGCCAATGATGTTCGTACGAGCCACGTCAATATCATAGGAACGCTTGCGTTCTGAAAGATTATCTTCGATTTCGCCGGTTTCGGCATCAACTAGGTAGGCGGCAAATTCGCCGGCGTCGCGCCTAAACAAGGTATTCGATAGCGAAACGTCACCCCAGAAGAAACCAAGAAGGTGGAGGCGAACCATAAGTACTGTAAGGGCATCGATCAGGCGGTCAACAGTTTCCGATCGCATTGCCTGTTGGCCGAAAAGTGCACGATAAGGTAAGGAGAAGGGGAGGTGCTTTGTTACCAGAACCGCATTGAGGGCTTCGCCAGAATCAGATGTTCGCCCGGAAATCACGGCGAACGGTTCAACGCACGGAGCATCGAGGCGTTCGAGATTCCGTAACGTTTCGTATTCTTTGTACGCAACTGTTTCGCCAATCTCTTTGACGGCGATGATTTGATTTTCCAGCCGAACAAACCGCACGATGTGCCGGGAGATACCACGCGGGAGTTTGGTGACGATGTTTTCAGGCCATTCTTCAAGTGGAACGTTCCAAGGCAGATCCAAGAGAGCAGGGCTCACTGTGGCTGATGTGATTTGAAGAGTCTTAGGCATAAGAAGGGATTCTTGATAGGGGAAGTGTATGGACGGATGGCTTCTCATCCTGTGCAAGGTTGCGCTCCTGCATGAGGAGGCATAGCGCCTTGTAAAAGGTGAGGGTGTGAGAGACATATTCTCTCACACCCTCACCTAGCGTGTCTCACTCACCGATTCGGTTACCGGTTGCGGCAGAGAAGTAGTGGATGTGATCTGCGCGTGGACGCAGGTAAACAACATCGTTCGGGTTTGGAACGTTTTCTGGTGGAATACGAACAACCATGGTGTCCGAGCTATCGCCAGAACCGAAGCGTTGCGATTCACCCTTGTGGCCGACGATGGTGCCGTAAACGTAAGCATCAGAGCCGAGTCCTTCAACGAAGGTGACCTTTAGCGGTACAGAGTGATCTTCTGCCATTGGAAGAACTTCGAATGCTTCTGGACGCATACCGATGGTGATTTCGCCGTTGTCTTCTGCAGTGAGGGCATCAAGAACATGCTGTGGAAGATCAAGGCGAGCATCGCCGAACACGGCTTGGTTACCTTCGATTCTCCAGTTACCCAAGTTCATTGCTGGCGATCCGATAAAGCCTGCAACGAATGCGTTTGCTGGGCGTGCGAACATTTCTGCTGGGGATGCAACTTGCTGGAGGAGGCCATCCTTGAGAACTGCGATGCGATCGCCCATGGTCAGAGCTTCGGTCTGATCGTGGGTAACGTACACGGTGGTGACCCCGAGTTCACGCTGGAGCGAAGCGATCTGTGTACGAGTCTGAACACGGAGCTTGGCATCCAAGTTGGAGAGCGGTTCGTCCATGAGGAAGACTTGTGGCTTACGGACGATTGCACGGCCCATAGCAACACGCTGGCGCTGGCCACCGGAAAGTGCCTTTGGCTTGCGTTCGAGGTATTCGGTGAGATCGAGAATCTTTGCTGCTTCTTCTACGCGCTTACGGATTTCTGCCTTGTCCACACCGGCGATCTTGAGCGCGAAGCCCATGTTGTCAGCAACAGTCATGTGTGGGTAGAGAGCGTAGTTCTGGAACACCATTGCGATGTCACGATCTTTTGGCGAAACATCGGTGACATCACGTTCACCGATAAAGATTCTGCCTGCGTTGACATCTTCGAGGCCTGCGAGCATGCGCAACGACGTGGATTTACCACAGCCTGAAGGACCAACGAGAACGAGAAATTCGCCATCAGCGATTTCGAGGTTGAGTTTATCTACTGCAGGCTTATCTGCGCCCGGGTAAACGCGAGTAGCGTTTTGGAAAGTAACGGTAGCCATTACCTTATCCCTTCACCGGCAGGTACGTGCCGGACGATCCATTGTGAAAGGTGTCTGAGTGTCGACTCTGACACGCACTTCGCCTCGGTGCGAAGCTTCCATTATTCTGCCACATATCGGATGATTTTTTCTATTGTTAAAACGTTTTTGTGTGTGGTGGTTTTGGGGTGCCACGAAAATATGTGGGAGGCCTGAGTTAGGCTAAGAAGTGACGTGGGAGGTGCGATGCGAGAACGCGAAGATTTATCTGGTTATACGTTGATTAAACGGATTGGTTTCGGTGGTATGTCCACTGTTTATGAAGCTATGAGTCCGTCTGGTGAACGCGTTGCGTTAAAACGCATGAATCCAGGGTTGATTGGTGACGATTCTGGGCGGGCGCGGTTTTTGCGTGAGATAGCAATGCTTCAGCGGGTTTCAAATCCGCATGTTGCGCAAATTTTAGACGTAGAAATTGATGACGACCTTTTCATCGTCACTGAGCTAATCGACGGTCCCACGTTGGAACAAGACGTCATCGAT
Source organism: Arcanobacterium haemolyticum DSM 20595 (assembly GCF_000092365.1). NCBI lineage: Bacteria > Bacillati > Actinomycetota > Actinomycetes > Actinomycetales > Actinomycetaceae > Arcanobacterium > Arcanobacterium haemolyticum. The sequence goes on along the minus strand of NC_014218.1, from coordinate 1,779,233 downwards.
AGTGGCGTTTTTACAGGTACGGATTTGGTTGAGCTAGCGCAAGAGCTTGCAGATGCGTTGCGATCCATTCATCGAGTAGGCGTGTTACATAGAGATATGAAACCATCCAACGTGATGATTGGCGAACAAGGTATCGTGCTGATCGATTTTGGTATTGCACAAGCTGAAGGAGCTACAAGGCTTACTCAAGCAGGTTCGGTTGCACATACGCCAGGTTACGTTGACCCGCGAATTATACGTGGTGAAGTTCCAGATGAGGCGGCGGATTGGTGGGCGCTCGCGGCCGTTATTGGCTTTGCGGCGTGTGGGCACCCGATTTTTCATGGTGCTCCGGCGGCGATTATGCGACAGATTCTCTGTGGAGAACCAGATTTGGATGGAATGGATCCGGCAGTTGCACGGGTTGTTTCAGCAGCGCTTGTGCCTGATGTATCAAAACGATTGAGTTTTGATGAGTTAATTGATGCGTTGCGTGATCCTTCTGGTTTCGTTACGGACGAGGAAGCCGACGTCGTTGCCCCACCTCTCCCCGAAACTTCCGATGATGCAGAAGTTACTCGAATCGACGATGCAGATGAACGCACACAAGTGATGCCATATCCTGAACCGATCGTTCCTGTAACGCAAATTCTTGACGCGGAGATGGCGGGAGGGCTACCAGATCATGCGATACCTGTGGAAAGTACAGGTATAACCGCGCACGTCACGAATGACAGTGATAGTAGACAGTTGGTAAATCCAGCACCCCCGCGTACCTCATTACCCCGATCCTCACGTGTTTTTTCACTGCTGATGATGGTTGCCCTTTCCATTCTCAGTGGCTGGAATCTCCTGTTAGTAGGATTGATTCTTGGAGGCACATTCGTCGTCTCATATATCGTTGGCGGATTCTGGGAACGGGCTGCGCGCGGAAAGAAAAACGGATTTGTTGCAGTGTGGCTTCTGCCACTGATGTTCGTGCGCGCCTTGCTCATGGCGGCAATTGGGGGTGCGGTTGCTTTGCTTGGAGGTTTCGGGAGTCTTTGGCTAATTCTCCAACTTATGGGGACTCATTACGTACTGAATGACCTACGTTGGATGATCGTTGCTTCTGTTTTTGTAGCACAACTTCTACTTTGGAATGTTGATTGGGGGAGGCAATCAAGGTTGGGATGGCAGCGAATGGTTGAAGAAATTACGCCGTCGGCATCGTATTATGTGTTTTGGTGCGCCATAGGAATTGCCTTATGTATGGCTACTTTAGGGCTAATTCTTGGGGAATCGGCTTCTAATATTCCTAGCATTATTGTCCACATTTTCCACCTTAAGCCCGGGGCTATGCAGTTTAGTTTTTAATGTAAACGTTCTATGATCTATTTCAGTCAATCAGACCCCATATAGAGGTGAATAATGGCATCTAAAAATACGCCTGGCATGTCTCAGAATAAAATGACTAAAGAGGAACGGCGCCAAGCTGCTCGCGAAAAGGCACGTGTACTTCAAGAGCTTGAATCAAAACAAGCGAAGAAACGCAAAATCGTGACCATATCTATCATCGCAGTTGCCCTTCTCCTTATATCGTTCGCTGTTTGGCAGATCGTTACATCTGACAAAGGCGGCACGAAAGAATTAGGTTCTTATACAGGCACCGCACGCGAAGTGAAAACAGACAACGTTTCTGCTGATGGTGGCGTTCTTTTCAACAAGGACGGTAGCGCAACTGCAACGGAATCTGGCAAGCCAATTATTGGGCTGTGGTCTGATTACATGTGCCCAGGCTGTGAAGCATTCGAAGCTAAGTTTGGTCCACTTCTTACCGATCACTCTTCTAAGGGCAATCTTCAGGTGAAGCTCTATCCGGTAAATACTCTTGGCACTGACTTCTCTACAAAGGGTGCTACAGCGTTCTACTATGTGGCTCAGTATGCGCCGGAAAAGGCGTGGGCATTCAATACTGCTCTGATGAATTACGGCCAAAAAGTCCACCAGCGCACAGCCAACAGAAACCCAAGTGCAAGCGAGATCGCCGATCTTGCTAAGAGTGTGGGGGTTCCGCAGGATGTGGTGAACGATCTTCCTGCATCAATCGTTGATCAAAAATGGCAGGGAGTAGTAGCTAAGACTGTCGAAAAGTTCCGTGCCAATGAATTCACTGGTACGCCAACACTCACAGTGAATGGCAAGGCGGACGATTCTTGGACTAAGGGAAATCCAGATGAACTAGTTCCTGAAATCTTAACCAAAGCTGCTGGAAAGTAAGTCGGCAAACGAAACGTGTCGAAGATTACCCGGTGGTGGCATTGGCACCACCGGGTAATTTCTGCCATTATTGTTATGCGCATCAGTTGATGCGTAAGCCTCCTTAGCTCAGTTGGTAGAGCAACGCTCTTGTAAAGCGTAGGTCGTCAGTTCGAGTCTGACAGGGGGCTCTTTCTTTTACCTCAGCATGTTAAAGAAAAATACATGCTGGGGTATTTGTTTACTTGGAAACGGGTCAATTTAGTGTGATTTTCCTGCTATTTTCTTTACTAATTAAGGCGTGTTCTTCTATTAATTGCTGATATATCAACGTTTTAATATGAAAGATCTTTTCTGCTTACATGGATGAGACGTTAAGTTTTCTTTAAGGCGCGCTAGCATATTGGCTTCGGCAACTGATCTGTTGCTATAGAAGGAGGATGTTCCATGTATACGATCTGGGACAGCGTTAATAGCACGTTGAGTTCGTTTAACGATTTCATTTATTCGTGGATGTTGATCCCTCTCCTCGTTGGGGCGGGGCTGTATTTCACATTGCGATCCAAAGGACTGCAATTTCGGCTATTTGGCACCATGTTTTCTGTTATCGGGCATAGTCGCGATGTTCAACACGGCCAAATATCGTCGTTTCAAGCATTTGCGATGGGGTTAGCGGCTCGCGTTGGTACGGGTAATATCGCTGGAGTAGCTGTTGCTATCACGCTTGGCGGACCGGGCGCTGTTTTCTGGATGTGGGTTGTTGCACTTCTAGGCATGGCAACAGCATTCATAGAAGCGACTCTAGCGCAGCTGTTTAAGATGCCGTGGCGCGATGGAACATTCCGTGGCGGCCCTGCCTACTACATTTGGAAAGGTCTAGGATCGTGGGGATGGGGAGCGGCTTTCGCAGTATCGCTTTTGTTCACGTACGGCATTGCATTTGAACTTGTGCAAGCAAACACGATCTCTAACACTCTTCACGACGCGTACGGTTGGCCAGCATGGGCCACAGGATTAGTGGTCACCTTTTTTACCGGCCTAGTCATTTTAGGTGGAATTAAGTCTGTTGCTCGCGTGACTGAATATCTCGCTCCGGCCATGGCGCTCATTTACATTGGAATTGCACTTCTTGTTATTGCCACTCACATTGGCGATGTGATCCCAGTGTTCGGTGAAATCTTCGAATCAGCATTCGGCTTGAATGAAGCATTTGCAGGAACTGCCGGTGGTTTCACTGCGGCCCTGATGAATGGTGTGAAACGAGGCTTATATTCCAACGAAGCTGGCATGGGCTCTGCTCCGAATGCCGCATCTACGGCCACTACTATCCACCCGGCTCGCCAGGGCCTGATCCAGGCGATGGGTGTTTTTGTGGATACGATTCTGGTCTGTTCCGCAACTGCGTTCATTATTTTAACTTCGGGAATTTACATTCCAGGGCAAGATGTTGAAGGCGCGACGCTAACCACCGGTGCAGCAATATCCGCATTAGGGCCTTGGGTTCAACACATTATGGTTGTTCTTATCCTCGTGTTTTGTTTCTCCAGCTTAATCGGCAACTATGCCTATGCTGAAGTGAATATGGACTACCTATTCCCAGGTAAGAAGACAGCGAATATGGTGTTGCGCCTCGCGATCATCGGCGCGACATTCGTTGGTTCTATCGCCAAACTCGGACTGGTATGGACGCTCGCGGATACGTCGATGTTCTTTATGGCAGTTATCAACTTAGTGGCCATAATATTGCTCGGTAAGTGGGCTATTGGCATCTTGAAAGACTTTGAAGCGTCCGGCGGCAAAGGAGCATTCGTTGCTGTGGATAACCCATACTTGCCGCGTCAATTGGAAGAAACCATCTGGACAAAAGAAACAGCTGGTATGGAGCACTGATCGTGCTGTAAGCCAATTACCTCATCGACTCTGATTATTTCGAGAATAGTGGCAATATTTGCCACTATTCTCGAAATGGTCAGCATTACCGAAGCGTAGGCGCGGTTTTGGGATACCTGGCGTGGTTTTGGGATACCTGGCGTGATTTGCCGGATCCCAGAAGTGTGGGACCTAGCAAACCCCCACGCAAACCTACTCCGCCACGATCGATCCGATAGTCTTGGCAGGGCCAACGGCCAGAATTTCGTCACCCGGCTTCAAAATCGTTTCAGCATAAGCATTCACCCACTGATCATTCGAACCCTTCACAGCGATAACAGAAATGCCCTTTGCTCGGCGCAATCCCAGATCAGCAAGTTGTTTGCCGGTCATGGCGTCGTTCACCGTCGTCGAAACAAGTGCGTAACCGTACCCCAACTCAACGTAATCGTTAAACGACTGTGCCACAATGTGTGCCGCGCGGCGCCCCATGTCAGTCTCAGGGTAGAAAATATGTTTCACACCCATCTGCTCTAAAATCTGCCCCTGCTGCGGGGTGGAAGCTTTCGCCCAGACGTCGGGACCATTCATCTTCAACAACGCAGACGTAGCCAAAATCGACGAAGCCAAATCGTTCCCAATCGCAACCACAACACGCGAAAAATCCTGAATGCCAAGCTCACGCAAAGTTTCCTCGTTCGTGGGATCGGCCGCAACCACATGAGGAAGCCTACTCGCCAAACTCTGCACAACCGCAGGTGACTTATCGATACCCAACACGCTGTAACCTGCATACACAAGCTCCAACGCGAGAGCAGAACCAAAACGGCCCAAACCGAACACGGCAACGTCGTGCTCTTGAACTGAACGGCGCAAACGCATACCATCCATCCTTTCTTAGCCGATCAACGGCCGATCCTTAGGAAGTTCGTACGTGAGCGGGCTGGTACGCAACGCTAACGCGGTAGCGATAGTCAACGGACCCAACCGCCCAATAATCATCAATGTAATCAACACAAGCTGGCTCGAAGCAGGCAACGATGGCGTAATCCCCGTAGACAATCCAACCGTAGCAAACGCGGACACAACCTCAAACAACGCCTGGTCCAAATTCACGGTAGTCTGAACCATAATCAGCATCGTGCCAACCATCACGGCGATAGAAGAAAGAGACATAACCGTCAGTGCCTGACGCTGCGCCGAACGCGGCAACCGCAACCCCAACACGTTCACGGCGCGCCCACCACGCATCTCAGACCACACAACAAACCCGATCACAAACACGGTTGTAATCTTCACGCCGCCCGCAGTACCACCAGGTCCGCCGCCAATAAACATCAAAATGTCGGTGAGAACGCGGGAAATGTCGGTCAAAGAAGCAACGTCAAGAGAATTGAAACCGGCAGTACGTGGCGTCACAGAAGCGAAGAACGCCATCAAAATCTTGCCGCCAGGCCCCTCAGGCCCCAACGTATTCGGATTATTCCACTCAGCCAACGCAAAGAAAACCCAGCCAAACACGAGCAGGCTGCTTGTGCCAACGGCAACTAAGCGAGTAGTCATCGGCCACCGCCACCAATGCAACCCAAACCCGTAAAAAGCCAGCAAAGCCGGATAGCCAAGCCCGCCGATAATAATCCCGGCGGAAATTGGCAAAATAATCCACGGATCTGTAGCAAACTCGATCAACGAATCGGTATAAAGCGAAAAACCGGCGTTGTTAAACGCAGAAATCGAATGGAACCATGCCTCACCCAACGCGGTAGAAAACGAATGCCCAAGATACAAAAAACGCCCCAACAAAGCGCCAGCAATACTTGTTTCTACCAGGGCAGTTAGGGCAACAACACCAAACACAACGCGGCGCACGTTCCCCATGCTCATCCCGCTCACGGATGCGGAAGCAACCTCACGGGTTCGCATGTTGAGACGCCGCGCCAAAACCATCGCAACAAGAGTCACAATGGTCATTGTGCCCATGCCTCCAAGCTGAATTAGCACGGCAATAATGCTCTGCCCAAACGTGGTGTAATACGTGGCCGTGTCAACAACGGCAAGGCCGGTTACGGCTGTGGCAGACGTGGCGGTAAAAAACGCAACGGAAAAAGGCGCACCGCCAGCAAACCGCGGCCCGTATTCGTGCGGAGGTGTGGATAAAGGATATGGCCAAGGAGGCTGCCCGGTTACAGAAATCGGGAGCATCAACAGGAAGGTACCCGCCAGGAGCGTCACCAAGAAGGCAACGATAAGGATGTAGGTGGGTCGCATCTTTCGGAGACGATTCACTTAAGCGATTCTAGAACCGAAGGTGCCGTTCTACAACACAACAGGCTATCCTGTGAGTGGAAGAAACCTTTTAAAGATTTTCGAGGAAGAAGATAAACGAAGATATGCGAGCGCTTGTTAAACCGATTGAAGGTCCGGGGTTAGAGTTACGTGAGGTTCCGGAGCCTACTCCAGGCCGCGGTGAGGTCAAGATTAAGGTGATGCGTGCCGGCTTGTGTGGTACGGATTTGCATATTCTTTCGTGGGATGATTTTGCGGCCGCGCACGTGAAGGCCGGGCAGACCATTGGGCACGAGTTTTATGGCGAGATCGTGGAGTTGGGCCCGGGCGTTGCGGAGGGCGACGCCGATGGGGAGCTTCACGTGGGGCAGCGTGTTTCGGTGGAGGGGCACGTTGTGTGTGGCCGGTGCCGGAATTGCCGTTCGGGGCGGCGCCACATGTGCCCGAACACGGTGTCTATTGGGGTAGATCGCAATGGTGCGTTTGCTGATTTTGTGGTTGTGCCGGCAACGAACGTGTGGGTGCAGCCGGACGTGATCGATCCTGAATTGGGCGCGATTTTTGATCCTCTTGGGAACGCTGTGCATACGGCTTTCCAGTTCCCGTTGACTGCCGAAGATGTGTTGGTGACTGGCGCTGGGCCGATCGGCATTATGTGTGCGGCGATTGCCCGGCATGCTGGGGCGCGTAACGTTGTGTTGACTGATATTAACGATGAGCGTTTGGAGCTTGCGAAGGCGATTGATGGCGTTGTAGGCGTGAATACGATGCGTGAGGATGTGCGTGATCGTTTCGATGCGTTGGGCATGGCTGAGGGTTTCGATGTGGGCTTGGAGATTTCCGGTTCGCCTGTGGCGATGTCTCAGATGATTGATCTGTGTACGAATGGTGCGAACATTGCGTTGTTGGGGTTGCCTGCGCGCCAGTATGCGATTGATTGGAACAAGTTGATTGCGCGGATGTTGACAGTGAGGGGCGTGTATGGCCGCGCGATGTACGATACGTGGTACCGCGCTACTTATTTGATGACTGGTTCGGAGCGTTTCCGGGAGCAGATTCGCCAGGTGATTACGCACCGGTTTGCGCCAGCGAATTGGGAAGAGGCGTTTGAGACGGCGAAGGCCGGGCATGCTGGCAAGATTATTTTGGAATGGAATGATTAATGTTTAGTATTCGTGAGGATTTGGCGCGGACTTTACAGGAGATCCGTGAGGCTGGGTTGTTTAAGAGCGAGCGTGCGATTGTTTCGCCGCAGTCTGCGCACATTCGTACCGCTGATGGCGAGTTGCTGAATTTTTGTGCGAACAATTATTTGGGTTTGGCGGATAATCCTGAGATTATTGCGGCGGCTCACGCGGGCTTGGACGAGTATGGGTATGGTACGGCGTCGGTTCGTTTTATTTGTGGTACGCAGGATATTCACCGCGATTTGGAGCGGAAGATTGCGGATTACGTGGGGATGGAGGACGCGATTTTGTTCCCATCTGCGTTTGACGCCAACGGTGGTATTTTCGAAGTTTTGTTGAGTAAAGACGACGCGGTGATTTCTGATGAGCTGAATCATGCGTCGATTATCGACGGCGTTCGGCTGAGTAAGGCTCGGCGCTTCCGTTACAAGAATTCGGACATGGGCGAGCTTCGTGAGCAGCTGGTTGCTGCGCGTGAGGGTGGCGCTGGCCGGATCTTGATCGTGACGGATGGCGTTTTTTCGATGGATGGCTACTATGCGAAGCTTCCGGAGATTTGTGACTTGGCTGAAGAGTTTGGTGCGATGGTGATGGTTGACGATTCGCACGCGACTGGCATTGTGGGTGAGCATGGTTCGGGCACGCCGTCGAAGTTTGGTGTTGCGGATCGTGTGGATATTTTGAGTGGCACCTTGGGTAAGGCGCTTGGTGGTGCGTCCGGTGGCTATATTGCTGGGCCTGCTGAGTTGGTTGCGTTGTTGAAGCAGCGCGCACGGCCATATCTGTTCTCGAATGCGGTTGCGCCTTCGTTGGTTGCGGGTTCGTTGAAGGCGTTGGACGTGGCGCGCGCGGGTGACGATTTGCGTGAGCGTGTGGCCGATAATGCTCAGTTGTTCCGTACGTTGATGGCTGAGGCTGGGTTTGAGTTGTTGCCTGGAAGTCACGCGATTATTGCGGTGATGTTCCCTGGCGACGACGGGGCTCGCCTCGCCGGCCAGATTGCCGCTAAGTTGGGTGAACTGGGAGTTTATGTAACCGCGTTCTCGTATCCGGTGGTTCCGCTGGGTAAGGCTCGTATTCGTGTTCAGTTGTCTGCGGCTCATTCGGCTGATGATGTGCGGGCTGCTGTGGCTGCGTTTGTGGCTGCCCGCGATGCCGTGATGTGAGTTGGTTCGTCCCTCTAAATTGTGGATAACTATCGGTTGTGGATAGTTATCTTTGATGATGTTTGATATTCGTTAATCTATTTTCATCATACATTTCTGAGAGATTGGTTGATGATGAAAAGATTCATGCGTTCATTGAACACACTGTTAGCTGCTGCTGCACTCTGCTTGGCGCCCACTGTGGCTCATGCAGAGAACGCAGAGCACGATATTGAAGAACAAGATCCGCACCTAACTGGTGTTAGTATGCGGTATACTCCGGCAGAAAATGCCCGCCAGCACGAAGGATTTACCACACGATCCTGGCAGGCACGACCTGTGCTATTTACGGTAAATACGGGCGATGCCGGAACATATCATGCGTATTGTTTGGAACTGACTGTACAGCCAGATCGCACCTCTCCTACGGTTACAAGTTCATGGGGTGATTTCAAAGGAGAAAACGCTTTTAAAACTGATGAATCTGTGCGGCGGAAAGTGGCGTGGATTATCCACAACTCTTACCCCACCAGTTCGTTAGAGGATGTGGCGCGTGCGGCTGGTATACGCGAACTGGCGGCTTCTCAAGCGATTACGGCAACCCAATCTGCCATCTGGCATTTAACTGACGGGGTAGATCCTGATTTTACGGCTCTCGCATCAGAAGACACCCACGGAGTAGATAGCCAAGCGATTGCTGCAGTGTATCGCTACTTAATTTCGCCGGAAAATGTAGGGATCGTACAGGAAGAACTACACACAGGTGTGGCGCTGAACGTGCCGGATCGGCGTGACTTCGCTGGGGAACGATTGGGGCCGTTTAATGTAGAAACAGGCTACCCGTTTGTGGCTGTGACTGTGCCTGCCGGATTCACGCTGGAAAATGAAGCCGGTGAAGTTATGGATGCTAGCCACGTTCCAGCACGGGAGGCCTTTTATATGAGAACGGGGGATGTGCGTGACGCCGGTGACGCAGAAATCGGCGTGAGCATCGATACTGCACGATTCCACGGATCGCTAATTACCCCTATGGCATCTCCCGAACGGCATGGGCAAACACTCGTGATGGTTCGCGAAGAAAAAATGCGGATGACTGACACTGCCACAATATCCTGGCTAGGCCACGCAGACATGTGTGTGGACAACGATGGTGTTCCAGTTCGTGATCCCAAAACTGGCCGGATAATTGAACGGAACTCAGGCGCCTGCGTGGTTACTCCCGTACCACCTGCCACCGAAGCCACGCCGATCGTCAATCCTCAACCGCCCGCTGTTCAACCCGCGCGAACCGAACCTGAAACGCCTAAGCTCGCTCAAACCGGGCCAGAACTTTATGTGTTAAGTGGTATCGCGCTCGCGATCATTGCCAGTGGAATAGGGTTCCTCATCTGGGAAAAGCGTAAGTTCCGCTCTCTCTAACTCCCTTCTAGCGGATTGTCCAATCAACAGGGGTTGCACCCTGTTGAGCGAGAAGAGTATTCGCTCGAGAAAATGGTTTCGAACCGAAAAAGCCACGATGAGCCGAAAGCGGAGACGGGTGCGGGCTCATCACCGCCGGAACATGCGGCAGAAGCCTTGCTACCGACTGTGCCTGCTTGCCCCACAAAATCGCAACAAGTGGCGATTCACGTTGCGCGAGAACACGAATCGCGTGATCGGTGATGGCCTCCCAGCCCCGGTTCGCGTGCGAACCGGGGTGCGATGGGCATACGGTGAGGACTCTGTTAAGAAGCATGATCCCTTGATGGGTCCATGAAGAGAGATCGCCATGCGGCGGTGGAGTTATGCCTAAATCATCGTGGAGTTCGCGGTAAATGTTGACCAACGATCGAGGAAGCGGGCGGACACTGCGATCGACAGAAAATGACAGCCCTACAGGATGGCCTGGAGTGGGGTATGGATCCTGGCCAACAATCAGCACGCGAATATCTGGTAATGGTTGTTGGAAGGCGCGCAAAATGTTTGCACCAGCCGGGAGGTAACCGCGGCCCTGTGCATTTTCTTCACGCAAGAAATCTCCCATCGCGTGGATGTGTGCGGCAACTGGTTCCATTGCGTGCGCCCACGTGGGATGCATAACTCCATCTAGATCACTCATGGCACTATAATACGGCGAAAGGAAGCAATATTTGAATAGACTTACACTCATGGAATCTGTGGAGAAAGACAACCCAAACCAGCTCACGTCGATAGAAGAAAAAGTCCTCACTATCGAAGAATCCTGGTGGAAACTTGCCCCCACGAAAGATCGAGCCATCACACAAGAATTAGGTATCTCTCCCATGAAGTACTACATCATCTTGTCTCGAATGCTTGAAGACAAGCGCGTGTGGAAAGCAAAACCGGTTCTTGTTGATCGATTGCGGCGGCTTCGAGACGCGAAAGCTGACGAACGTCAACTACGTCGATAGATGAACACGGTATAATGAGGAGTTCGTTGAGCGGAAGTTTAGATAGGCTAGAGAACGTGAACGCATACTTAGAAGATGAATTTGATCGTTTGGCGCAAGAGCGGCAGACTCTCGGTGCACATCGTAAGCCAACGCGCGTTAGCCCATGGCTAGTTGCGCTCGTGGCTGTTCTGCTCATTGCACCACTTGCAGGCTGGGGAGTAGGAAAATGGATCTCTAGCGATTCTTCCGCTCGAGAAACAGTAGCCTCAGTTGTCACCCCAGAAAAAGACAAGCAGGCTGAACAAGAAAAAGACAAGCAGACTGAACAAAACTCTTCTACACCCGATAAAGCTGGGCAGGCACCAGCTGAACCCAAAAAGGAAGAAGCTCCACCAGCTCCACCAGCTCCAGCAGAACCTGAAAAACCAGCACTCAACAAAAACGTTAATGTGCGAGTTCTCAACGGTAAGGGGATTTCCGGATTAGCTGCAGAAGTTCAAGGACAGCTGAAAGAAGCTGGATATGCCAACGTCACAGCCGATAACTACAAGGGCGGCAACACACCAACAACAACCACGATCTACTACAAGAATGCGGACATGAAGGCCATGGCCGAAGATATTGCTCAACATCTTGGCAGAGGCGCCGTTGCCGAAGGTGACGGCGTCTCCATGAGTGCGGACATCGTCGTCGTTCTTCGATAACACAGATAAAACATACGAGTGGACCTGGAATGCGACTTGCGCCAGGTCCACTCAACTTTTCTCTCGTAGAGTAACTGCACGTTCGTCGTCGCCTGCCATCTTGCACTCTCACCGCGAGAGTGCCAAAATCGATACTGGCACTCTCGGATGGAGAGTGATAGTACGTTGGCTAGTGAGGTGCCGCGCAACGCGAAACAGAACGCGGATGTGCGAACATCGTCCGTCGCGGGCACTGGCCGTCAACCACCCTAGTGGGAGGAAAATACAATGGTAAAGATCATTGCTTACAATGAGGAAGCGCGCCGCGGCATGGAACGCGGCCTCGATGCTCTCGCAAACACCGTCAAGGTGACGCTTGGTCCAAAGGGACGCAACGTTGTTCTTGACAAAAAGTGGGGCGCTCCTACCATCACAAATGACGGCGTTTCCATCGCAAAGGAAATCGAACTCGAAGATCCATACGAAAAGATCGGCGCCGAACTCGTCAAAGAAGTTGCAAAGAAGACTGACGACGTCGCTGGTGACGGCACCACCACCGCAACCGTTCTTGCACAGGCCCTCGTGAAGGAAGGCCTCCGCAACGTTGCCGCAGGTGCAAACCCAATCGCACTCCGCAAGGGCATTGACAAGGCTGTTGCCAAGGTTGTTGAACAGCTCCTCGCAAACGCCAAGGAAATCGAAACCAAGGAAGAAATCGCTGCAACCGCAGCCATCTCCGCAGGTGACAAGGAAATCGGCGAACTCATCGCAGAAGCACTCGATAAGGTTGGCAAGGAAGGCGTTGTGACTGTTGAAGAGTCCAACACCTTCGGCACCGAACTCGAACTCACCGAAGGTATGTCCTTCGACAAGGGCTACCTCTCCCCATACTTCGTTACTGACGTTGACCGCCAGGAAGCAGTTCTGGAAGACGCCTACGTCCTGCTCGTTGAATCCAAGATCTCCAACGTGAAGGACATGCTCCCAGTTCTCGAAAAGGTTATGCAGACGGGCAAGCCGCTCGTGATCATTGCTGAAGACATCGAAGGTGAAGCACTCGCCACCCTCGTTGTTAACAAGATCCGCGGCACCTTCAAGTCCGCTGCTGTTAAGGCTCCAGGCTTCGGCGATCGCCGTAAGGAAATGCTCCAGGATATGGCTACCCTCACCGGCGGCCAGGTCATTTCCGAAACCGTTGGCCTCAAGCTGGAAAACGCTGACATCGAACTTCTTGGCCGCGCACGCAAGGTTGTTCTCACCAAGGATTCCACCACGATCGTTGAAGGTGCAGGCTCTGCAGACGACATCGCTGCCCGCGTCTCCACCATCAAGACTCAGATTGAAAACTCCACCTCCGATTACGATCGCGAAAAGCTCCACGAACGCTTGGCCAAGTTGGCCGGCGGCGTTGCCGTGATCAAGTCCGGTGCAGCAACCGAAGTTGAACTCAAGGAACGCAAGCACCGCATTGAGGATGCCGTTCGCAACGCAAAGGCTGCTGTTGAAGAAGGCATCGTTTCCGGTGGTGGCGTTGCTCTGATCCACGCTGCTGACCAGGCACTCGAAGGCCTCGAACTCACCGGTGACGAAGCAACCGGCGCCAACATCGTTCGCGTTGCTGTTGCTGCTCCACTCAAGCAGATCGCTGTTAACGCTGGCCTCGAAGGCGGCGTTGTGGCAGAAAAGGTTCGCTCCCTCCCAGTGGGCCACGGTTTGAACGCTGCAACTGGCGAATACGTTGATCTTCTTGCGGCTGGCGTGAACGATCCAGTGAAGGTTACCCGTTCTGCACTCCAGAACGCAGCCTCCATCGCTGGCCTCTTCCTCACCACCGAAGCTGTTGTGGCTAACAAGCCAGAACCACCAGCAGCTGCTGCTCCAGCAGGTGAAGACATGGGCGGCATGTACTGAGATTAGTTTCTCCACTAAGGCCGGGAGCCTGGAATTTTCCAGGCTCCCGGCCTTTTTGTGTTTACTTGTCTGGCCATCCTGTTGCCACTCTGTTGTCCGTCGCCCTGTTGCCCGCCACTTGCCCGCCAGCTACCTGCAAAAACATTGAGGATCCGGCACGGGTTAGCGGTATATTGCAGGGCGTGCCGGATCCTCAAACAAAATGCAGGAAGTGGATGAGCGATGCAGTGCAAAATTGGGCATCCAGCAGGAAAACACTACAAAAATGAGGTTCCTAGCCCAGCCTGCCCTTCGCGTTCTTCACGTGCTTCTTGATGTTTGCGTTCGATCGTTTCGATTGTGTCTTTCGCGATCTGTTCGCGCCGAGCCGCTTCAGCTTGGGAATGATCGAGTACGCGTGGGGGAGCACCTGGAGTAAACGCTTCGTCGAGTTCTTCTAGGGAAGAACGTTTTACAACAGGAATATGAGGCTGGATCACGTCCGAAATCTCATCATCGATGCTGTCGCCTGGTGATCCTGCGCTTTCTTCAGGTTCAACCGTTTCGGAAATTCGTTCCATTTGTGCGGTCTGGAACAAGCGAACCATGGGATCAACGGTATCGCTACTTACGGACGTATCAGGAGCGGCTGTAACCGTTTCGGTAGCAGGCGTATCAGGTTTAGTGGAGGCTACCGCCTCTTGTGTTGCGTTTTCTGCGGATTCTGCTGTTTCTGCGGCGCGGCATTCTTCCAGTGCGGCCGTGCATGCGGCTTCGATTCGTTCCAGTTCTGCGGAAAGGTTCTGCCGAGCAACTGGTTCCCAATCAGCGGCAAGCGGGGTGAGAAAGATACGTTTGCGGGCTAAGAGATGTTCGACGATTCGACGACGCGCCAACAGCCATGCTTGATCGGGTACGTGAGCGTATTCTTCGCGTACCTGTGACACGTAGGTTTTGTAATGTTGCGGGGCAGTGGCCAAACTGCCGAAATGAGCATCGTAAAGGGCCAGCCTATCGACGTCGATAGAATCGAAACGTGCCGTTTCGTCGGCACGCTGCGCGGTGCCGGGAACGTCGTGGCGTTTGTGCAAACTCGAAATGAGCGATAAAATCCGATCAAGATTTTCTTCAGGAATACCGATCTTTTCGAACAATTCAACGGCTAGGGCGGCGGATGCTCGCTCATCTTCGCCGCCGTTGCGGGAGTACACGGCTTCATCGGAAATGTTAAACACAAGCCCGTGGCCCCACGTAGCTAACCGAACTAGGCACGGGCTTTGGGTTTCGGTGGCTAACGTATCTACGCGCGCCAGCATGTCGGTCAAATGCCGTGTGTTATGGAAGATTCGTTCTGGAGCCGCCCACATTTCCAACAGCTTATAGGCGGTTTCCTCAACGAGCGCACGTTCTGCTGTGGCGCCAGCATCCAGTGCACTACGCACGAATGCCTGCACTACCCAGCCGGGTACGTTCATCTCTTGCATATTTCCTCCATGTTAAACGCCCCATGATTCTATACCTGTGTGCAGAACTACCCAAACCGTACACACGCTTCCGAGTAGATAATTCCCACGAACACGGCACATAGGGGTGCCCTGCGGCGCGAAGTGATCTAACGTAGATAGTGTGAAGAAACAAGGTAGTCAAAGTAACCTCGCTGGTCGCGCTCTTATTACGGGTGGAACATCAGGCATGGGGGCTGCGTTCGCGCAGGCACTGGCCGCCCGCGGATGCGACCTTGTGCTTGTTGCCCGAAACGGGGAGCGCCTGGCCGAAAATGCCGCTGTACTCCATGACACGTTCGGAGTGAATGTGGCGGTGCTTCAAGCCGATTTGAGCACGCGCGATGGTGTGGACGCGGTGAAACAGCGCCTTTTAGATCAAACAGATCCGATCACAGTATTCGTGAACAATGCCGGTTCGGGCATGTATTCCCCGATGGCTACGGACGATGCCACACAGCTCCGCGCCGGCGCCGAACTCATGGCCCTTGTCCCGATGGAACTGGGCGGCGCCGCGGCGTTCGCTATGAAACAGCGCCACTCCGGAGTCATTATTACGACTGCCTCGGTGGCATCGCTGGCTCCGATGGGGGCCTACGCCGCCGTGAAATCGTTCGTACGCATGTGGTCCGAATCCCTCGCGATCGAAGTAGGGGATTACGGTGTGCAAGTTGTGGCATTCCTACCGGGCTGGGTACGTACAGAATTCCATCAGCGGTCGGGTGTTTCTACGTCGTCGATACCATCGTGGCTGTGGCTGGACGCCCAGCGAGTAATCGACGAAGCCTTGAATGACGTAGAACGCGGAAAAATCACCACTGTCCCATCCAAGCGCTTCAAAACCATGGCATTCTTCGCCAAGCACGCCCCGCAACGGCTTGTGCACAAGGCCGTGAAGAAGCTGAACAAGGGCCGGCGATGAACGAATTACACCCGCTAGACGATTACCATTCAGAAGGTAAACGCAAGGTTCGTTCCGCGGTACGCAAGGTATTCACGCGCCCCGCGATGAAAGCGCTCCTGGGGGCAACCGTGTGGGGTGAAGAAAATGTGGAGGGGCTCGACGGGGCCTATATCGTGGTGGGAAATCATTCGTCGCATTTGGATGCGCCGATGGTGTTTTCGCTTCTTCCAAACCACATGACTGAACGCCTCGCCACGGGCGCCGCAGCCGATTATTTTTACCGCAAGAAGGGTATTGCTAAGCTGACCTCGATTTTCTTCAACACCTACCCGATCGAACGCAAGGGGAAGAACGTGGGCGCGAACGCGGGTCGTGCCGCTGGCATGACCGGCCGCTTGCTCCGCGATGGCATCCCGATCCTCATTTTCCCGGAAGGCACCCGTTCCCGTGACGGGAAAATGGGCGTGTTTAAGCCGGGCGCTGCCGCGCTCGCGTTGAAGATCGGCGTGCCGATTGTTCCGTTGGCGATGTCTGGAGGCCACGAAGCGATGCCGGTTGGCAAAGTGTTGCCTACGTTAAATCATCCGGAGGTCAATTTGTATATTGGCACTCCGATGGTGGGAAAGCCGGGGGAAACGCCAGATGCTTTTATTGGCCGTGTGCGGCATCAGATTGAGATGATGCTTGATCAGAAGAGTGCGAACCCTGATCCGTTTCTCGGTTCGTGACGTCTAGGAGGGGGAAGCGCAAGCGTACGGTGAGTCCGCCACCTGGAGTTTCGTGGACGGATGCGGATCCGTGGTGTGCTGCCATGATGGAAGCAACGATTGCGAGCCCTAGCCCGGAGCCTTCTCCCGTAACGCGCGAACGTGACGAGTTTGCCTTGTAGAAACGCTCAAACACGTGGGCGCGATCTTTTTCGGGGATGCCTGGCCCATGGTCGCGTACTTCCACGATTGCGGTGGAGCGGGAGTCAGGATCGATTCCCACTGCGATTTCTACTGGGACATGGGGGTCCGTGTGGGTGTTGACGTTTCCGAGTAGGTTTGTGAGGAGTTGCGTGACGCCGTCTTGATTTCCCATGACGACGACGGATTCCACCTCTTCGCCCGACAGGTTGGTGACGTTTGCGGTGCGTTCGGGGCAGCGGGCCAAAAAGTCTGACATAGTGTTGAGCGCGACCGCGGCAAGATCAACAGGCTTTGGTTTGATTTCACTGCGTTCGTCCAAACGTGCGAGTTTGAGTAGATCTTCTACCAGGTTGGCCATGCGGCCGGATTCGGATTCGATCCGAGTGAAGGCTTGGGGGATTTGTTCGGCAGGCACACCGCCCATACGGTACAGTTCGGCGTAGCCGCGAACGGTAGCAAGTGGGGTACGTAGTTCGTGGGAGGCATCGGAAACGAAGCGGCGCATGCGTTGCTCAGATGCCGTTTGGGCTTCAAAGAGGGTTTCGATTTCATCGAGCATGGCGTTGACTGATTCGCCGAGTTCCCCAACTTCCGTATCTGGTTTCATTGGAGGAACGCGTGCAGAGAAGTTGCCTTGGCGAACATCGGAGCTGACGTGGCTGATTGTACGTAGGGCTCGCAGGGATCGCCGCACCAGCACAACTGAAACGAGTGCGCCGATGGCCATGATGGCAAGCACGAAGAGTGTGAGTACTTGTTTCAGGTTGGTGACGGTACGTTCTACTTGATCGAGTGGCAAGCCAATCACGACGTTTCCCACAATGCGTGATTGGTGCCCGGTGGATGTGAGCGGAACGGAAATGATCCGCCACTCGGTGCCTTTCAACGTGCCAGAAACGGTGCGTGGCTGATCGACATGAGTGGAGGCTAACGCGAGAGCATCAGCAGGTTTGCCGAATCGGCGCTCAATGGAGGGATGGACTTCTTCTACTGATGTTCCGAAATCATCCGTGATATATAAGTAGAAATCGGAGGGCAGCAGAGCATCGGATGTTCCTTGAATGAGGGCATCAACTGTTTGGGATGCAACAATCTGCCCTGAAGAGGACAGGGTTTTGTCTGTTTCCGAGGTGAGGAATGCGCGTAGCGAAATCGTGGCGAAAGCGGAAACGAGTACTAGTGCAGAACCTAGTAAAGCAAGGAATACAACTAACAGTTGCCATGATAGGCGCCCGGTGAGATGGAGCCGCGCTTGTGGTTTTGCCATTGTTACTTGCCGGTTCGCATCACATACCCGATACCGCGCTTGGTATGAATAAGTGGAACCAAAGCGGCTACTTCTTTTGGATCTGTGATTCCCAACCCGTCAGCAGAATCGATCTTTCGGCGCAGGTAGGAAATGTAGGATTCAACAATTGACGCTTCGCCGATCCAATCGTAATCCCAGACGTGATCCAAGATCTGAACCTTGGACACCACGCGTTCTGCATTAACCATGAGGTAACGCAGGAGTTTGTATTCGGTAGGGGACAATTCTACCATGTGGCCACGGCGGCGCACTTCATATGTATCTTCGTTCAATTCCAAATCGTGGTAGCGAATCAGAGCAGAATCTTCTTCTGATGGGGTTGTGCGGCGCAGAATAACCTGGATGCGGGTAACCACTTCTTCTAAGGAGAAAGGCTTGGTAACGTAATCGTCAGCACCCGCGTTGAGCCCCTGGAGCTTATCGCGAAGATCATCCTTGGCAGTCAGGAAGAGAACGGGAATATCACTGCCCTGTTCACGCATCCTGCGGAGAACTTCATAGCCATCGAAATCAGGTAGCATGACATCTAAAACCACCAGATCTGGATCAAATTCTTGATATGTTCGAATAGCATCACGCCCAGTAGCTGCCGTTTCTACACTAAACCCGGCGAAGTGGAGTGAAGCGGACAAGAGTTCGCGGATTGATGGTTCATCATCAACAACAAGGATCTTTGCGGTAATTTTCGATTCTGCCATGATTCCCATTTTCTGCTATGAAACTGAAAATATCCTGAAAATGCCAGTATTTATAGGTATGGATATGGATCGAAATCGTCAATATTGACCGGATGGGTACGGTTGAGCGGCAGGTTGAATGCCTGAACGTCTAGTTCAAGATCGTGGATAATCAGGCCGCGATCTTCTAATTCTGCCAGTGGGAGGGCTAAAAATTCGCGGAAACAAAGGATTGCTACGCGATGCCCGGCTTCCAATAGTGCTTCGATTTGTGGAAGGTAATCAACATCATGCGTGCCAAGTACAACATCGGCTTCCGGGCGCACATCCAAAATTGCTTCCAGAGTGCGTTGAATACCTTCATCTACAACCTTGCGTTCGTAATCATCCGACATCAGTTGGATTGGCTGCCAGCCGATCGCCAGAAGTGCTTGTACGAATGGGGCGGCAGTGCGCTGGGACGAGTTGAGGAAGAAAAGCCCAGTAGAGTTGTGCGTGGTTTCGGCAGGCGCAGAGGTTTCGTTTGCTTCTACTGATTTTTTGTGCGTAAACGGATCAAATTCAAGGACGCGATCCCAGCGGGGCCGCTCTTCCGCGCGCGGGGTACGCTTGAGAATGTTAACTCCAAGAGTTGCGTCAATGTTTTCACCATCAATAAGAATATACATACCTGTAGTTTATCCCACTTATGGGATAAACTACAGGGGGACAGTAGCAAAACGATGCAGGGATCGCCATGCGCGGAATCTTCCGTTTCACTGGATAAAAACATGGCAGGGGCGGTGGTTTAACCGCCCCTGCCATGGGGATCAGCGTAGGATCAGTTTTCGATTTGCTTTGGGCGTGCGTTGGCTTGGAGAGCTGCGAGGCGCGCTTCCACTTCGGAAGACGACGACGATATCTCCAGTTGAGCGAACTGTTCATCCAACGACGACGCTGCTACTTCAGCCTTGCCCTGAGCCAATGCTTCCTGGCGGCGAACAGATTCTTCAAAGCGGCCGATTTCGGTGGTTGGATCAAGAACGTTGATCGAACCAATAGCATCTTGAACCTTGTTCTGCGCTTCAGCCGACTTGGCGCGAGCAACCAGCTGATCGCGCTTCGAACGCAAATCTTCCAGCTTAGTGCGCATCACGTTGAGGCCATCCTTGAGCTTGGCAACAACATCGCGTTGAGACGCGATCATCGGTTCTGCACTGCGTGCTTCTTTTTCTGCGTTGATTTGACGTTCGATGGCAACCTTAGCCAAGTTTTCCATCTTGAGTGCGCCATCTTCATTGCCGGCGGCACGCAGTTCCTGGGCTTTTGTAACAGCAGCGGCGGCCTTGGCGCCCCATTCTTCGGCTGCCTTAACATCTTCATCGTAGTCAGCTTCAGCCAACCGAAGGTTACCAATGGTTACGGCAACAGCATCTTCTGCTTCTGCAATGGAGTTGGTGTAGTCGCGAACCATCTGATCAAGCATCTTCTGTGGATCCTCTGCGCGATCAAGAAGAGCGTTGATATTCGCCTTAGCCAACTGTGTGATGCGGCCAAGAATGGATTGCTTTTCTGCCATAGTAAGACCTCTTTTCTTATCAACTATGGAAAGTGATGTTCTAATTGTTCCAGATTTTACGAATCTGAGGGAGATTTTTTGCTAGAAGCTTTTCCCGAATCCGCCTCCGCCAGATCCGAAGCCCCCACCCGAATTAAAACCGCCACCGGAACCGAAGCTGTTGTTTCCCCAGCTGTTGTGCCGTGAAGAACCACCAGAGAACGCCCCATAAATCAGTGAACGCGCCACGCCTGTGAGAATTGCACCGGCAAGTTCGCCGCCAAGTTCAGCTTTAGAGTGCTGCCCGGCGTTGCGGTAATCCGCGATGTCAGATGAGAGAGCGCGTTCTGCGCGCGTTGCGTAGTCCATTGCTGAACTGTATCCAGCCAACTGTTCAGATGCGGGCATCGATTCCACAGATGTTAAAGCAGAATGAGCACGCTGTAAAAGCGTACGGGTTTCAGCAGAAACAAGTTCACGATAACGCGTGACGTCTTCATCCAGCCGATCCAACTTTGCAGAAATCTGCCCATGGAAACGATCGAGGTTCGCACGTACGCGAGTGGCTTGTTCATCTGCAGCCCGAACTCCAGCAAGCGCCATATCCAAATTTGATTCCGCTTCAGCTAACTGATCATTCATCAAAATCAGATCGACACTTTCACCTGCAGTTGCGCGAGCAACAACAGCCTCCGCCTCCTTCTGGCGCAACGCAATCGTAGAATCTCCGCCTCCCAAGCGTTTCGCATCCGCAATATCAGAACTCAACGATGCAATACCGCGAGCCAACTGTTCACGCGCATTCTCCAACATCTGCGGAGCCTTATCGATTCGATCCATCAGCTGTGCAGCCTGATCCAACGCGCCTTCAGCAAGCCGAGCATACTGCACGCCCTGATTCTTATCGCCACCAGCTTCCAACCTGCGAGCAGACGCCAGATGCTCCTGCGCAGCGCTCAAAAGCGATGCCACCTGCGCCGGATAGGAGCTCAACGTAGTCAGTGATTCCCGTGGGAACGCATACGCCAAATTCGCAATTTTATCCTTCGCCAACGCCAAAGAAGAACGGATTTCTTGTTCCCGCTCTGCCAAATCAGACAGCTTTGCACCCAAACGCCCAGCCAAATCACGCATCTGAGAAAACTTCTCCGCCTGCGCCCGCATTGCTTCGCGCGCGCTCGATGCCAACTGTAAAATCTCAGTATTCATCTGGCGCTGTTCTTCGGGAGTTTCCGGATCGTCATCGTCTAGCAATCTCCGCACATCAAACGCCCGCTTCACCTGGGCCTGCGCCTGCGCCAACGAGTCAGTAAATTCGCGAGTTTCACCAACACCGAATTCAGCACGAGCAAATTCGAGTTCGGTAATGCCGGAACGAACGTCGTCGTCAGCAGCTAACAGCTCCCCAGAAGCCTTCTTGGCCAACTCAGCCAAACTTTCGCCCTGCGCAACTGCCGCTTTCTTCTTCTTACGGTACGCAAACCCCGCAACCCCAGCGCCAGCCAACCCAAGAACCCCAACCACAGGAAGAACGTTCGGAGCACTTGCACCCCCAGGAGCCTGCGGAGCCGCGCCACCAGAACGCAACTGCCGCACATGCTCACCAAACAGTGCAATACCGCCATCCCAATCGCCGTCATGGAACTTATCTAACACGTCCTGCGACGTGGCGTTATTCAATAATTCCTTAATCGAACCGTCAGGAGAATAAGCGTACAACTCAGACGTGCCAACGCTAATCGCCAACAAACCATCCCCGGCGCGCAACCCAGACTTTTCAAAAGTCTTCGTTGTCCAATTATCGGGAGCAAGCCCGTCAAAATCATCAACGGTCACAACCCACAAATTTCCAGACGAAACCTCAACCATCATATTAGACAGCTTCGCAGCCTCCGACGAAACCTGCGCGTGATCCTCATAATTCCGATCCAGATCAACCGGCGCAACCGCAAACGCCACTGAAGGAAGAAACGTCACTGCGCCCACGGCCAAAGCCAGCGCGAAACGGCCTGCACTTCTCATACTAACTACCCTCCATCAAATCCTTACCCCCAAACTTACCAAGAGCCTCCCACACACGTCAGATAACAACCGCAACTAACGTAAATTTCTTTCAGCACTGAACCTGATAGAATAGTTCGTCATATAAGTGTCATAATGAGAACTAGTTATGTCTTCGTGCCACGCACCACGCGCGGCACGCCACAGAAATGAAAGCGAGTATGCCGTGCCTACTGGAAAAGTGAAGTTCTTCGATGAGCAGAAGGGCTTTGGTTTTATCGCTGGGGACGACGGCGCCCAAGTCTACGTCGCACAAAGTGCGGTACCGTTGGGGGTCAAGTTGCGTCCAGGAACCCGTGTTGAATACGGCGTTGGCGATACACGCCGAGGCCCCGCCGCGCTGTCCGTGTCCGTCATCAAGAAGGAAACCTCGCTTGCGGCGGCAAACCGCAGATCGCCAGAAGCGCTCGTTCCTCTGATCGAAGATCTGATCAAGATCCTTGATGTTTCGTCTACCCAGCTCCGCCGCGGCCGCTACCCGGATGGTGGCCCACGCATTGCGCAGGCGTTGCGTGCCCTGGCAGATGATTTCGATGCCTAACAGAATCACGCCGCGCAACAAGGCGGTCAAAGATAAGGTGCTCGGCGGCGCGATCGATCTTGCCCGCGAAGCGCTCAATGACATCACCACGCCGGAACGCGTGGGCAAACACGTGGGCATGGTGCAAGAAGCAGAACGTTTCGTTACGCACGCCTTCGAATGCCTTATGCCCGGATACCGTGGCTGGTTCTGGACCGTCTCGGTTGTTCGCGCCCCACGTTCCAAGAAAGTTACCATCGCCGAATTATCGATACTGCCTGGAGACGACGCGTTGCTGGCACCCGATTGGGTGCCCTGGTCTGATCGCCTCCAGCCGTCCGATGTGAGCCCATCTGATCGCCTCCCATACAACCCGCAAGATCCCAACCTCTCTGTGAACGTGGATCCAGGGCTGGATCAGGGGTTCGAAACCGTTGGCGTAGATGAAGATGCGATTGCATCGTGGGAACTTGGGCTGGGGCGCGCCCGCATCATGTCTGATGCCGGCCGCGCTGCTACCTTCCGCCGCTGGTATCGTTCCGATGCTGGCCCGCGTAACCAGGCCACACGGGATGCCAAGGCCGCCTGCTCCACCTGCGGTTATTTGATGCACTTAGGCGGTTCGGCGCGCCAGCTTTTTGGCGTGTGTGCCAACGAATGGTCTGCATTCGATGGTCGCGCAGTATCGCTTGATCACGGCTGCGGTTCGCATTCTGAAACGGACGTAGCCCACCGGGAACGTTTGTGGGAACAGGCTTCACCGGTGATCGATGAAACCGAAGTTGAGGTAGTAAAGCAGTAGGGCATGAAGTTTCTTCAGGGCCGTGTTCGCGACTATTCGTGGGGATCGCATCATGCGATCCCCCGTCTTTTCGGTTGCGATGCGGCGGCCCGCCCGGTTGCCGAACTCTGGTTCGGGGCACATCCGAGCGCTCCATCGTTCTTTTCCGATGATGTTCGGGTGCGTTCCTATGAAGCTAGCGGGGAGGGACGTGATCGCTTCGGTGCGATGGAGAGCCTGGATGCTCTAATCGCTGCCGATCCGGAGCGAATTTTGGGGGATGACATCATCGCCCGTTACGGCCCCCAGTTGCCGTTTTTGTTGAAGTTGATTGCGCCTGATGAGCCCCTATCATTGCAGGTTCACCCATCATTGGAGCAGGCGAAGGTGGGGTTTGCTCGCGAAGAAGAGCGTGGTTTGGCCACGAACGCTCCGCAGCGTTGTTACCCCGATCCGAATCATAAACCTGAGATGGTGTATGCGGTATCGAAGTTTGAAGCGCTGGTAGGTTTCCGCAGTCCACGCCGTATTTTAGGTGTGTTGAGTGGGCTTGATTGTGCGGTTGCGTGCCAGGTGTATTCGTTTGTGGCGGGGGAGCCGAACGCGGATGGGGTGCGGCGTGCGTTTGAGTTTTTGTTGAGTGAGGAGACGCGGCCTTCGGCGAATGATATTGCTGACGTGGTTCGTGCTTGTTCGTTGCGCCCCACGACCGATTCGCCGTCTCCGCGCGCAGATGCGCTGGTTGCGCGGCTTGGCAAGATTTATCCGGGTGATCCGGGCGTGGTTGCGTCATTGTTGATGAATCCTGTGACTTTGCATCCTGGCGAAGCTCTGTTTACTCCGGCTGGCATTGTGCATGCGTATGTGTCTGGATTGGGTGTTGAGGTGATGGCTGCGTCGGACAACGTGTTGCGTGCCGGCTTGACTCACAAACACGTGGACGTCAACGAGTTGTTGTGTATTACCGAAACGGTTGCGGCGCCCCCGATTCGCATTGCGGCCGAACGAATCACGCCCGCCCAGTCCACGTTTTACGTTCCGGTAGACGATTTTGAGTTGTCCGTGATTTCGTTACGTCACGCCGACGAACGCATCGATGTTCGCGGCTGTGGTCCACGTATCATTTTGTGCTTGAGTGGCGCTGCAGAATTGTGTGTTGATGGGAAACGTTCGTTTATAAACACAGGCCAGGCTGTATTTTTGGGGGCCAGCGACGGGGCTGTTGACGTGCGTGGAGCGGGCGAGTTAATACAGGTCGAATCCCCCTAATCTTAAAATATGGACTCTCAATATCTTGAAATATGAACTTGGCTCGTTATGTGGGGCGAGTTTATGTGAGAGTTGGGTGAGTGAAGAACACTATGGGAGCTGCCCCTGTAAAACAGCCTGTTGCTGACTCTACGTCGTCGTCCTTCCTTGACGGTTACTTCAAAATCACCGAACGCGGATCGTCCATCATGCAGGAAGTCCGTGGCGGAATCGTCACCTTCTTCTCGATGGTCTACATCCTCGTCCTGAATCCGATTATTCTTTCTGGCCCGGATTCAACCGGTGCATACCTCGGTGGGGGAACCGAACCAAACATTACAGCCATCGCAGCCGCAACCGCGCTGATAGCAGGCGTTATGAGCATCCTTATGGGTGCAGCCGCAAACTTCCCAATCGCCCTGGCTGCTGGCCTCGGTTTGAACGGCATGATTGCCGGCTTCGTTCAGATTCCAGGAATGACCTGGGCTGACGGCATGGGTATTGTGGTAATCGAAGGTATCGTGATCGTTGCCCTCGTACTCACCGGCCTCCGTGAAGCTATCTTCCGTGCAGTTCCTAAGTTCTTACGCTCCGCAATTTCCGTAGGCATCGGCCTGTTCATCGCCTTCATCGGCCTTGTGAATGCAGGCATTGTTCGCCCAGGTGTTGGCACCCCGGTATCCTTCGCGGTCAACGGTTCCATTTCTACATGGCCACTGGTTGTCTTCGTCGTCGCCCTCCTTACCATCATCATCCTTATGATTCGCAAGATTAAGGGCGCGCTCCTCTACGGCATCGTGACCGGAACCGTTCTTGCAATTATCATCGAAAATATCGCCGGACTCGGCAAAGTTGGTCCGGAAAACCCAGGCGGTTGGGGACTCACCGTTCCAGCCTTCCCAGGAAACCCAATCCAGATTCCTGACTTCTCCACCGTTGGGCAGTTCTCACTCATCGGTCCATTTCAGAAGGTCGGCATCATCGCCGTCGTCGTTCTCACCTTCTCCATCATGCTCGCCGACTTCTTCGATACTCTCGGAACCATGGTTGCCGTTGGTACCGAAGCCGGGCTTGTTGATGACAAGGGGCAGCTCCCGCGCACCCGCCAAATCCTGCTCATCGACTCCCTCGGTGTTGTTGCCGGTGGTATGGGTGGTATTTCTACCAACACGTCGTTCGTGGAATCCTCCACAGGCGTGGCGGAAGGCGCTCGCACCGGCCTAGCCTCGATCGTTACCGGCATCGCCTTCCTGTTCGCAACCTTCCTCTCCCCACTCTTCGCAATCGTCCCAACCGAAGCTGCGGCACCTGCACTCGTGGTTGTTGGCTTCCTCATCATGCAGCAGGTTGCTGAAATCCCGTGGGAAGATCTGCGAATCTCCATCCCAGCCTTCATGGCCATCGTGTTCATGCCATTCACCTACTCCATCACTGTGGGTATCGGAATTGGCTTCATCATCCACGTGATCGTTGAAATGGTGATGGGCAACGCGAAGAAGGTTCACCCGCTCATGTACCTCACCAGCGGCGTGTTCCTTATCTACTTCGCGCTTGACCCAATCACGCACGTGCTCGGAATTAAGTGACGTTTCCTCCACCCCTAGTAGGGTGCCAGGTCGGCATCATGCTGACCTGGCACCTCCTTTATATATAGGACGTGTATATATAGGGCGTGATAATCGCTGTTAGTAGTGTGAAACGTAGTGTGAAGCTTGGGCGACGTGCCGTTAAAAGAAATAAGAAACTCTTTTATTTAGTAAAATATTTAATCAGGTGTTCTATAAAGGCTCTCTGTACCATGAGAGTAGAAAAGAGGTGTGCTGATGAGCGACTTAATGGATACAACGGAAATGTATCTCAAGACTGTTTATGAGCTTGTTGAAGAAGGCGTACCACCGCTGCGCGCCCGGATCGTGGAGCGGCTGGGGCAATCTGGGCCAACAGTATCGGAAACAGTAGCGCGCCTCGAACGCGATGGCCTCTTGAAAATGGACGGCAAGCGTCAAATTGGTTTTACGCCAGAAGGATATGCGCGAGCGTCGGCTGTTCTGCGCCGGCACCGCTTGGCTGAAGTTCTCCTTCTGGACGTTGTGAAGATGCCATGGACTGATATTCATAACGAAGCTTGCCGTTGGGAACATGCGATCTCAGATGAAGCTGCTGATCGTATCTTCGAACTTCTTGGTGAACCTGAATATGATCCTTTCGGGAACCCCATGCCAAAGAAGGATCCGGATCCGGATGATATGCGTTGTGGTTGTGAAGATGGCCTTGTGTCGCTGTCTGATTCATCGGTTGTTGGCAAGGAAGTTACCGTTGCGCGTATCGCAGAAGTGATGCAATCGGATGTTGATAGCCTGGCAAACTTGCGTGAACTCGGCTTAGTGCCAGGCGCGCACCTTCTCGTTCTTAACGAACGTGGGGTGGTTGTGCAGCTTGGAGAAGCGCGAATTAGTGTTCCAGAGGAGCAGGCGCAGCACGTTTATGTATCGGTCAAATAACGAAAAATAACGATTTATAACAATCTGTAACTCGGATCACGATTCTTGAGAAGCGTTGCTGTAGCAACGGAAAGTGGCCGTGTGTAAGTGGGGAAATGAAGTGAGTGTTATAGATGTGTGTCAAATTGTTGCTCAATCGTTATAAACGTTGTAATCTCTTTCTTGTGCCTAGAGGTGTACTAGTAAATAGTTGCCTTCAGCAAGACATAAATGGAGATTATAAGTAATGGGACGTCACTCGATCACTCTGCCAGTCGATGTAAAGAGTTCTAATGCTGTACGCGGTTTGGCTATCGCAAGTGCGCTTGGAGTTCTTGCAGGCGCTGGCATCCCAGTTGCTATGGCAGCTCCACAAGCCGAAGGAAAAGTCGCCCCTGAAGGCACTGCAAACGCTTCGGTTTCACTCAACAAAGGTACGGCAAAAGTCGCTAAAGAACAGGAAGCTCAAAGCGTAGTTCTTGGAGGATCTGACGCAGAAGGCTGGGAGCTCCAGAACCTCGCTGTTGATGCATCGCTCGATAGTCCAGTTGTTGAAGCCTCTGAAGCCGTTCGAGAAGTTGCGCCACGCGCAGGCGGCTCATCTACGGTTGCTGCCGCATCTGCTGCTCCAGCAATCGCATCCGGTGATATTGCCTCCATTGCTCGCGCATACTCTGGCGTGCCGTACGTGTGGGGTGGAAGTACCCCATCTGGTTGGGATTGCTCCGGCTTTACCTCATGGGTTTACGCTCAGGTTGGTATTTCACTTCCCCACAGCTCTGAAGCTCAGCTCAGAAGGGGAACAGTTGTTTCGGCAGCTCAAGCGCAGCCAGGTGATATCGTCTACTGGCCAGGCCACGTGGGTATTTACACCGGAAATGGCATGTATGTTGCTGCTCACACTCCAGCACAGGGAACATCTGAAGCAACACTTTACGGCAATCCAACATTCGTCCGTATCGGCCGCTGAACTTAAAACGTTAACCTAATGGCACGCCATCGCAATGATGGCGTGCCATTAGGTTATGTGCATCTCAAGCTCCAGCATTCTGTTACTCGATGTAGGTAAGTGACACCTGCCACAATGATCGAAAACGTGCAATAATGAGATTAACCAAAGGAGGTTGCCATGTCACACGAGAACATCGTTGTTGTTGGAATCGACGGTTCCCCAGCTGCTCAAAGCGCCCTCACATGGGCGCATGCACAAGCCAAAGCCCGCGGAGCACGCTTACATCTAGTCTGTGCGTATGAACTCCCAAGTTACGCCCCAGAATTTCTGCCAACAAGTGGAGCGTCAATCCCTGTAGGCGATAGCGGATTCCTCTACAAAGCCGCCGAAGATATGATCCGAGCCGCCGCCGATTCGCTTGATGGGCAAGGCGTTGACGTAACGTGGTCTCTCGAATTCGGCGATCCAACCGAAGTGCTTGTAGAGATGTCTAAACGCGTAGCTCTTGTAGTTGTTGGTGGACGCGAAGCTAGCTCTAACTCTCTCGCAGATAGGCTCCTTCGCACGGTTTCTTCAGCAGTACCGTCTAACGCGTGTTGCCCAACCGTGGTTGTCCCTGCTGGAAAATCCGCCGATGATCTCCCTGTGAAGCACATCGTTGTGGGCGTAGATGGTTCCGCGCATGCGAAAACCGCGCTCCAACGCGCCGTGTGGGAAGCGGACAGGTGGGGTGCGAAACTCTCCATCGTGGCAACCGTGAATACGGCCGCTGCAACGTGGATTCCTGCTGATACGTTCCGGGATGATTTCTTGGAAGAAGTTGCGGATTCGGTGCGTGTGCAACTCGCGGAGGTTGATGAAGGGCGTGAGATTGACGTAGACATCCACGCAATTGAAGGAAACCCGGCACAAGTGCTCGTGGAATTTTCGAAGGAAGTGGACCTGCTCGTGATCGGTACGCGCGGGCGTGGAGGATTTGCGGGGCTGCTGCTCGGCTCTACCTCGCAAAGCGTGCTTGCGATTACCGAATGTCCAACCATGGTTGTGCCGCGGCGTGTGCGGCCAGGTGATGACGTTGGCCCAGAACCAAAACAAGTTGTTGATGAATAAATGAGACGAAAACAATGAGCCGCGGGGAGAGCCGCGGTTCATTGTTTTGTGCCAGATACGTTAGACTTGTCATGCTTGGAGTTTTCCAAGCTAATGCCCTCGTAGCTCAGTGGATAGAGCACGGCTCTCCTAAAGCCGGTGTCGTAGGTTCGATTCCTATCGGGGGCACTTTTTGTTGCCTTTAGCGCTGGATGCGGCGCTCGATCGGCGGCTGGCAGTGCAGCAGTGCCATATACGGCACTGCTGTGCGGCCTGCCGCCAAAACAGCATCTTATAGCTATGATGGTCCGCGCCTATGCAACAAGATTCTCTACATTTTGCACGTGCATCCGCCCAACCCTAGCATCTGGCGCGGAAGTCGGTATGAATTCCCGCCCAAAAGTGGCATAGAATAGGCGTACGTGTATGTTTCGCACGGCTTTTGCCATGCGCACACACCCAGCTGCAGTATGATGGAGGAAATCATGGCCCTTTCGCGCGTTCTCTTGTTCTACAAATTCACGCCCATTAGCGATCCGGTGGCAATGAAGCTGTGGCAGTGGGATTTGTGTGAACGGTTGAAGCTACGTGGGCGTATTTTGATTTCGAAGCATGGTATTAACGCTACGGTTGGTGGCAGTATCGATTCGTGCAAGGCCTACGTGAAGCGGATGAAGCAGTATCCAGGGTTTGAAGATATTGAGTGGAAGATTTCTGAAGGCTTTGGGCTTGATGAGCAGGGTAATTCGAAGGATTTCCCGCGCCTGTCTGTGAAGGTTCGTAAGGAAATTGTGGCGTTTGGTGCGCCGGATGAACTGGAAGTGAATGCGCAGGGTGTGATTGGCGGCGGTACGCATGTACGCCCGGAGGATGTTGAGAAGGTTATTGCGGAGAATCCGGATTTGGTGTTCTTCGATGGCCGTAACGCGATTGAGGCGGAAGTTGGCCGTTTCGATGGCGCGATTGTTCCGCCAACGAATACCACCCACGATTTCATTTCGATTCTAGAATCGGGTGCGTATGATGATTTGAAAGATAAGCCGATTTTGGCTTACTGCACGGGCGGTATCCGTTGTGAGGTGTTGACTGCGTTGATGAAGAACCGCGGTTTCGATAAGGTTATGCAACTCGACGGCGGTATTGTGCGTTACGGTGAAATGTTTGGTAACACTGGGCGTTGGAAGGGTTCGCTCACTGTTTTTGATAACCGTGAAGTCATGGACTTTACCGGTGGGGACGTGGATGTGATTGGCCGGTGCCATTCGTGTGAAGAACCAACAGGCAAGCTTCACAACTGTGATGAACCATCGTGCCGGGCACGCCTTGTTACTTGTGACGAATGCGGTACGAAGCCTGTTTACTGTGAGAAGCATGAGGTTGCGCTTACACACTGAGTGTAAGGGTACACGAAACGTCGAGGTGGGGGAACGTGAGTTTTTTCTTTAAACGCAATAAGGATGTTGCACCAGTTGAGCCGGCAGAGGACGTGGCCGAACCCGTGGCCGAACCTCAACCTGCTCCAGAACCTGAAGAACCGGACGTGACCGCACCCAAACGTACCTCCGAAATGGTGAAAACGCGCGAAGGGTTGATCCAAGATGCCTACGATTCGTGGCATACGGAGCTTGCCAGCCGCGTCATGGAAGCTGATAAACGGGATGAAGAACGGGCCCCTGGCCGTATCGATCTGACACAAATTCATCCCACAGGCTCGGTTCAATTTTATGCGTATCAGGCAACACGGTTGTCATCGCTGATTAGGGAAGAGCGTTCGCTCGCCCAAGCACGGACGCAACTGACTCGGCTCAGAAACGATCTTGACGTAACTGCGCAAAAATACGGCCACGCGCCGGCAAGCGTATCCGTTGGCGCGCTATCTTGGACTGAACTTCCAGACCCCGAACATGCAGATTTCCATGCGGCCGAATATGCAACCACCGGGGAACTCCATATTTCGCCAGAAGCGCTACTTGAATCGTACGCGTCTGACAACGAAACGATCGACGAAAACCCGTACGCACACTCAGAACCTATCAAAGAAGCCTACGTGGTGAAAGAACCGGCACTTTTCCGGCCGGTCCGGCTGTTCTTTCATTCGGATAAAGATGCGCTTGTTCAACTGGTTGATTCGGTGGAGATTAACCCGGTAGTGATCCGGGCACTGCGGAATCACGGGGCAGCTCCTGAAGAACTGGCGGCCCTGCGCCAACTGGCCACTGAAGGCGGTTCGGCGGATGTGCTCATCACTCGGATCACGGAGCTGGGCAGGATTTATCTTCCTGGTTTCGGCGTGGAACCAAAGGTTATTTTGGGATCCTTCTTCCAGCCGGAGCGCACGATGCTCACGGATCTGGAATCGATGGAACCGTATATTCGGGCGTCGGGAGTGATGCTGGCACTGGCGGGCGATCTGGAATCTCGCGATTTCCTGGCGGCCCCGCTGCCTGCCGGAAACCCGAAGGATCGCGATCCGGAAGCTGAACGTGGAATCGGGGATCAGGATGTAGCCGAACTTGACGCGGTTGAAGCCGTGGCGGCTGGGAAGTCGATCGTGGTTGATTGCCCACCGGGATCCAAGCGAGCATCGGTGATGGCGGCGATCGCGGCAGATACTGTGGCGTCGGGCCGATCTATGATGGTGGTGCCGTCGCGTTCTTCAAGTGCCAACGAACTGGTTACGGAGCTAGAAAAGCGCGGCTTGGGCGATCTGGTAGCCGATTTTTCGGATGTGGAATCGATTCCGATGCGGATTCGCACAGGCATGCGAATCGACCGCCCAGAGCTCCCAACGGAAGAAACGTTGGAGCGCCGCAACGAATTGATGCAGGTGCGCTCTACACTGGAAACGTTCATGAGCGAACTTCACGATGTGAACCCCAAGTGGGGCGTGTCCGTGTACGATTTGCTCCAAAAACTTGCGGCGGCCACAGGCGGAAATCAAGCGCCTCTTACGAAGGTTCGCTTCGATGAACAGACGTTGGAATCGTTTGCGGGCGATCAGCTGGAAAAGGTAAAGAAGCAGCTGGAGAAGGCGGGCGAACACCACGCGTTCGATTCAACCGTGGCGAATTCGGCGTGGACGGCTACACGTATTGACGATCCTGCGCTGGGAAATCAGGCGCTTGATGCGGTGCGCCGCTTGCATGATATTTCGCTTCCGGCCACGGTGAATCAATCGTCGCGGGCGGCGGGCGAAACCGGCTTGGTGCAGGCGAATACGCTTGCCGAGTGGGGCGAACAGATCGATGTTCTGGATGGTATTTCTGAATCGCTCGATATTTTCTTGCCGCAAGTGTTTGAAACGTCGGCGATGAACATGGTGATCGCTACGGCCACGCGTGAATGGCGTGATAAGAATGGCCACACGATGCGTGGTTCGGATCGGCGGCGGTATAAGAAACAGGCGCAGGATTTGATTCGGCCGGGCGCGATTGTGCGGGATTTACATGCTGAGCTGGCGCTTGTTCAGTCGCGGCGGGATACGTGGCGTCGTTACACGGCTGAGGGTGGGTGGCCGCAGTTGCCTGATGGTTTGGCGCAGATGCGTTCGACTCACGCTGAAGTTGTGGCGGATGTTGAGTTTTTGTCTGAGCAGATGGGTGGCGAAGATTTCTTCGCGCTCTCGTTTGGGGAGTTCCAGGCGCGGTTGGCCGCGTTGGCGGCAGATGCCGCGCATATGGCGATTTTGCCGGAGCGTAACGTTGCGTTGAAGGATTTGCGTGAGCGCGGTTTGGGTGCGTTTGTTGCGGATATGCATCGGCGGAACGTGAGTGCTGATCATGTTTTGGCTGAGTTTGATTTGGCGTATGCGTCGTCTGTGTTTGAACAGTTGATTGTTGGTTCGCAGCTCCTTGCGAATCTTGGCCCGCGGGATTTGGAGCGTTTGTTGGTTCAGTTCCGCGAGCTGGATGTGGAGCATTGTGATTCGCTGGCGGGCCCGGTGAAGTTGGCTGTGGTAAACAATGCGCGCGCGTTGATGATTGAGCGCAAGAATGACACGTTGAAGTTGGATAGTTTACTTTCGCGTCATGGGGTTTCGGTGTTGCGTGATGTGATTGCTACGTATCAGCGCCTTGTTCAGGTTGCGCGGCCGGTGTGGATTGTTCCTGCAACGATTGCGGCTGAGTTTATTCCGCCGATGCCTTGGGTTGATGTGGTGGTGATGGACGTTTCGGATGGGGCGTCGGTTGCGTCAGTTGTTTCGTCGTTGGTTCGTGGGCGCCAGATTGTTTTGGTGGGGGACGTGCGTAGGGCGCGTTTGGTTGAGCGTGAGAATGGCGTGTTGAAGGCGTTTAGTACGATTCTTCCAGTGTGTGAGTTGCCTACTCATCGTGCGGAACTTGACGATCTTTCGTTGCGTGCGTTGCGTTCGCATGGGTACGACGACGTTCTGCCGCGAATCCCAGCCACCGTGTCTCATAAGCATTCCCGGGTTGTGGTTGTTGATGGGCGTGGTGTTCCAAGTTCGTCTGCTGATGGAGCTATTGAATCTCCGAAGGTTGAAGTGGACGCGGTTGTTGAGGCTGTGTTGGAGCATGCGATGGAGCGGCCACATGAATCGTTGGCTGTGATTACTGTGTCTGCTACTCATGCTCATCGTGTTCGTGAAGCATTGCGGCATATTGGTACGGACTCTAGTGAACTTTCAGTGTTGTATGAGGGGCATCAAGGTGAACCTTTTGTGGTTCTGGATATGCTGTCTGCTGCTGGAGTTCGCCGTGATCATGTGATTTTGTCGGTGGGTTATGGCAAGACTGTTCATGGGCGTGTTCTTCATTCGTTTGGTAGTTTGGCTACGCCGGCTGGCTTGACTGGCTTGATTGATGCGATTGAGGCTGCGCGTGGTTCTATGACCATCGTGTCATCTATTGCTCCTGGTGAGATTTCGTTTAATCGTGTTTCTACTCCGGGGCCTCGGCTTCTTGCAGAACTGTTGCTTGAAGCCGATGGTGATGTGGAACAGAAGATTCCGGAATCTGGCGGGGAAGTGGTGCCGTTGTTGGCCGATTTGGCGCGCCGGATTGAAGCTGCGGGATATTCGACTCGTGCCAATGTTGGTGATGGCGAATGGCATATTCCGCTTGTTGTTGGGCATCCAGATATTCCTGGCGAATGGGTTGTTGCTGTTCTTTTTGACGATGATGTTTATTCGGCGCAATGTTCGCTGCGTCGCCGGGATCGGTACCGGATTCAGGTTCTCGAACAGCATGGATGGTCTGTGTATCAGACTTTCTCAACATCGCTTTTCGTTGATCCACAGGGGCAGGCGCAGCGTGTGATGGCGTGCGTGGATGCGGTTCGTGAACGCCTGCTAGAGAAGAAGGATATTGTTGTTCCTCATGTGGATGAATGGGGAGAACCGGAGGAAATCGAAGAGTCCCATCCGGAACCTGAAGCGCCACTGAAGCGGGAGCGTACGAAGCGTCCGATGGTGATTCCTGGCCTTCAGCTTGCTGGTTATACAGATAATGAGCTGGAAGAACTGGTGGAATGGATTGCCTCTGATGGGGTTGTGCGGTCTATAGATGAATACGTGGAAGAGCTGCGCAGTGAATTGGCGTTGCGCCGTGGTAGCCAGATCGATCGAGTGCTGGCAAACATTGTTCGCCGTGTAGGAGTTGCTCACAATGACTGAGAAACGTGGGCGGCGAGTTGTTCGATTATCGCGCCTTGATGCTGGGCGGCTAGAACGCGGCGATATTGCTACGCCTGAAGAAGCGCTTCACAATACGGATGCAGGGCCGGTGCTGTCCAAACCTACAGGATTCCACACACCAGCGCAGGCATACGATCCACACGAAAAAGAGTTAATCGAGAACGTTCCTCCTCATTTCGGCAAATTGTAGAGCAATGGCCGGGAATGGATGTCCATTCCCGGCCATATAGGCTTGCAAAAGCGCGTATCAGCGGCGTGCGAGCAGATCGCGGATTTCGGTTAGTAGAACAACATCTGCTGCTGGAGCTTCTGGAGCTGGCTCTTCCTTCTTTTTCTTCAGCTTGTTCATTGGGGTAACAACAAAGAAGTAGATGGCTGCTGCAACGATCAGGAAGTTAACTACTGCGGTGAGGAAGAAACCTGGCTGGATTGCGGTGGTGCCGATGTGGAATTCGCCCAACGTATCGAAGTTTGGCTGGCCGAAGATTGCCGAAATGAGCGGCATGAGGACTTTTTCTGTCAATGAAGAAATAACTGGAGCGAAAGCTGCACCAATCACAACTGCGACAGCGAGATCAATGACGTTCCCTTTGTTAATAAAATCTTTGAATCCCTTGAGCATGGCTATCCTTTTTCTATTTTGATGCGGACAATCGGAGGATTGGAAGCTTAGGCGCCGCCCGAAAGCACAGCAATCAGTGGCGTTCGTGCCTCGGTTCCTAGTATCAGCTTAATAGTTGAATCTGGTATTTCTAAAAAGAACCGAGCTGTGTCAGGAGTTTCACGTAAAAAATTCTTTTCGCCGGCAGTCTTCGCAACACCCGCTACGCGAATATGGTGAGCAATGAGCTCTGCTTCAGATGACGATCCATCCAACGATTCTTTTCCCGGTTTGAAAAGATCAACATAACTGCCCGTATGAATGAGGGATAGGCCGCCAGTATCCGCAAGAAGAACTGGCGCAATCACGTATCCAGGAGATGCTTGCTCTAGCGTTTGTGGTGAAAGAACATGATGAGTGCTAATCAGAGCACCTTTTGGAACAGACACAAGCAAGTGATGTCCACTCACATCGGTGACGTTCACAGTGGAGCCGGGAAGCTGAGTGGGTAGTGGGAGTACAGACAGATCAGAATCAGAGAGTTGATGCCCGGCTGGAAGATCAGTAGCCGCCACTACTGCGCGATAGCGTGCCGGTGCAGACGAATCGAGTGCGCTCACAAGACTTTGCGCAAAAACCGCAACAAGCGCTGCGAACCCAATCCATCGCCACCGCCACATGAAAGCACGAATACGTTGATGTTTTGAGAGAGTCATACTTCTAGTGTGCCAATAATGAGGGCAGCCGCGTCGTCGTCCCAAAAAATCTGTGGAAAACGCACCTGAAAGAAAAATGTGGAGAACTAGAAGGTCACAATGCTCCCGCAACGGACGTCTCAACCCAACCCGTAGGCAACAAACCAAACGGAACCAACACATCCAACTCGTCCTGCGGCAACTCAGAATCCACAAACTCCCACGGGAAAACCATCTGAGCAATACGCGACGTCAAACCAGGAACCTTCAACGCACGATCATACCAACCGCCACCCTGGCCCATCCGCTGCCCCTTATAAGACAACGCCAAACCAGGAATAATCATCGCGTCAACAGAACCCAAAATATCGTTCCCCAACGCCTCCCCAGACGGCTCCGGCGGACGCCCAGGGGCCAACTGCTCCAAATCATCCCGGCCCTGATAAAAACCCCACGCGCGAGTCAAACCCGGCCCAAGCTTCGGCAACAAAATCTTCTTCCCCGCAGCCTCCAACGCATCCAAAACCGCCGCAGTAGGAGGCTCAGTAGGTAACGAAACATAACACGCAACCGTATCGCACCCCTGCGTAAAATCAAGCGCCGGCGCAACCCACTCATCAGAAAACGCATGCGCCCTAGCCGCACGCCTCTCACGAATAGCCGCGCGAATAGTTTGCTTTGCTTCTTCAATATCCATCTGTGACGTATCAGGAAGTCTCAACACCGAGTTCATACCCCCATTCTTCCACGAAAATCCCCAACAGCCCTCACCCTTAAGCGCGAAGCGGATAAACTAGAAACTAGCCTCAACCTGAAGGGACAACAATGAAGTCTGTTGCAGATCACCTAGCCGATTGCCTAGCGGTCTCATCGCCTCTACCAGCCTTTACCGTCACGCTCCACGATTCCGTGGGCACGATCCTGGCAGACAACGTGCGTTCGCTTGTTGATCTGCCAGCGGCCGATCTGGCCGGGCGCGATGGCTACGCCGTGCGTGCCGCAGACATTCTGGGAGCAAGCGTGGATGCTCCCGTAACGTTGCCCGTTATCACCGAAATCCGCGCCGATTCAACAGACGCGCAAAGCATCGTGGAAGTTGCCTGCATGAAAATCTCATCCGGCGCACCCATGCCACACGGTGCCGATTGTGTTGTTCCCATCGAAGCCACCGATCAAGGGAGAGCAGAAGTTCAGATTCGCGCCACGTGTGAACCCGGTGCGAACGTGCGGATGCGCGCCGAAGATCTGAGCGCAGGATCGATTGTGCTAGAAGCTGGAGTCCGAATTGGCTCCCGCCAAGTGGCGATATTGGCATCTGCCGGGCACTCGCGCGTGATGGTGCACCCGCGCCCGCGCGTTGTGATCATGTCCGTTGGTGATGAATTGCAGGAGCCTGGCACGAATGCTCGGCGCGGTAGGGTGTTCGATGCGAATTCACACGCGTTGGCTTCTGCTGTAACTGACGCCGGCGGTGATGTGTTCCGCGTGGGTGCCGTTCCTGATGATGCCCGCGAATTGCGAGACGTGATCGAAGATCAGCTTGTTCGTGCCGATATCATCATTACTACCGGCGGGCTTTCCTACGGCGGTGGCGATACGGTGAAAGACGTCATGCACCAGTTGGGAGACGTGCGGTTCGATAACATCGCCATGTCTCCTGGGCGCCAGCTTGGCGTGGGGCGGATCGGTTCTACGGTTGTGTACTGTTTGCCGGGCAACCCGGTTTCGGTATTGACTAACTTTGAAGTGTTCATCCGGCCGTCACTTCGGAAAATGGCAGGGCATTCGCATATCCACCGGCAGTCGATTAAGGCGCGTGTGGTGCGTGGTTGGGAATCGCCGGCGGGGCAGCGTGAGTTTGTTCGGGCGCGCGTGTTGGGGAACCCGCGGGACGGGTATCAGCTGGAGCCAACTGGCGATCCGCGCCGGCCTTTGCTCACCGCTTTGTCTGCCGCAAACTGCTTGGCGATTGTTCCAGAAAGTCAGACTCGCGTTGCTGTGGGGGAAGAATTAGTGTGTGAGGTGTTGGACCGATAAGGCGGGATGGTGCTAGAGTTGCGGATGTCTGATTTTGGAGTGTGCTTCTAGCAACACACCATGGGTAAATATCCGCTTTATCGTTAGCATTTATTACGGTTGAAGCATGGGTTTTGGAGGCTTCGGTATCGCGATCGCCGCTGTCTTTCTGCTTGTTTATCTGGTGCCTCAAGCGTTGCGTTCACGCCAAGTACTTGGGGATGCTCCAATCGATGAACGGTTTGCAGAAGATTTGCGGCTTGTTACCCGACCCTCGCTCGCGCCAACCGCGTCTCAACAAGCCCACGGGAAAATCTTTTTAACGGAGCGAATCATGGAACCGACTATGACTAGTGAACAGTTGCGTAAAGCTGCTCGCGAACGGTCACGCGTGCGGGCACGTATGGCTAATCGCCGTGCGAATCAGTTGCGTGGCATGATGATCGCTGCCGTTTTGGTTCTGGTTACGTTGGCTTCTTGGGGAGCAGTTACATTCGCGTCCGTTTCGTCTATAGTTGCGATCGGCGCTACGGCGCTCACCGGCGCTTACGTTGCCGGGTTCGGTTACGTGTTGAATGTGATGGCTCAAGCTAACGACGCCGATGGGGCGCGTATCGTACGCCTCAACAAGGTGTTGCGTGGGAGAGTTGTTCCTGTGGCGAAGCCGGCTCGTCCTGTTGCTCCTGTGGAAAAGCAGGTTGCTGTGCAGGAAGTTCCAGATATTGACGTTGAACGTTCAGTAGATGCTCCTGTTGCGGAGCCTGCTGCGCCGCGGAAGATGAGCCGTGAAGAACGTGAAGCTCGCGCTGCGGCGCTTGCTATTCCAGCAAAACCATCCTACACACTGAAAACCGTTGCGCCGTTTGTCCCTAAGGCTGAAACTGGCGGAGATGCTCCATTCCGGCCAACCCGTTTGAACCAGCGTTTGGGTGACGAATCCATGCCTGCAGCACACGTTGCCCCTGAAATGACGGGCAACGAAGAACTCCGCCAAGATTTGCTCGGTAGCGGTTCTACCTTGGATGCCTTGCTATCACGGCGTCGGGCTTAAAACGTGACTACCGTTGTATTCTTGCATGCTCCTGGGAAATCGCCATTCGATTGGCAGGACGTAGCTGAACATCTCCCGCCTATGTGGGCTGTGGCAGCGCCGGCGCTCAATAATTGTGCTGATGAAGATACGGTTTTTTCGGCTATTAACCGGGACGCGTTGAGCGTGTCTGATGAACCAGTTGTACTTGTTTCTGCAGGTAGAAGTGCCATTGCGGCACGGGCTTTTCAGCGGCGTTTCCCGGCGCGTGTATCGTCAGTTATCGCGATCGAACCTCAATGGACGTGCAGTGTTTTTCATCGGGTGATTTCTCGTTCTATCCCGTATGTGAACGCACTTAGTTCCATGAATGTTACTGGTGCTGAACCTGTTGCGCGTAAGGTTCCTGTTGTTGAGTTATCTGCGGAAGAAACACAATACCCGGCACAGTGCGCAGCGGTAGTGTACCGGGTAGTTGTTGGAGAATAGAGTTTACTTTCCGCAGCTACAGTTGCAGTTGCCGCCGCATCCGCCACTGCCAGCTTCATAAGCGGCTTCATCGAAAACTTCAATAATGTGGCTGGCGTCGAATCGGACTTCATCGCCTGCTTCGATCGAGGTAATGTATTCAGGATCAGAATCGAGCGTCCCAATGTAGCCGGCGGCATCCATGCCGTCAACAATAACCCACATGCGTTCTGCGGCAATTTCGCCTTCTGGCTCTGTTAAACCGAAAACGAGTTTAACGATATCTCCAGGCTGAACAGCGGCACGTTCTTCCGGTGTTGGAATTGTGAATCCTCCAAGTTGGACTGCTAACTCTTCAGCATCCCAAAGTTCCCATTCGTGCGTGGTTTCTATGCTGGTCACGGTAGCTCCTTTACGTGGTGCACCTGTATGGAATAATTAGGTCTATGAATAACCGTACAGCCCCGGGCGCACAAATTCTCTCTCAAGCGAGTAGATTAGATCGTCTGATTCTAGCCGAATCATACTGTGACCCTGATAATCCGGGAATTACGGCCTATATTGGGGTTGATCCGTCAGGTGTTTTGTCTGAATATATGCTTCATGAAGCTGAACATGTTGTTGTGGTGTCTGACGTTCGTTCAGAAGTTGATCGGGCAGTTTCGTTGGCTGTAGAACTCCAGATGCGGGAAAAAATATGGGCAAGGGGCATCGATGGCCCGATCAATCTAGATGATTTTTTGCAAGAATACGCGAAGGGGCATGAACCGGGGTTAGGGGTTTTGGTTACTCATTTGCCAAAATCGCTTAGCCATCTGGAGTATCTTGCGCAGTGCGCGGCGCGGGCCGGCGTGGGGCGTTTTGTTGGCGCGCATAATACGAAGCACATGAATCGTAGCCAGAATCAGGCACTGGCTTCTGCGTTTGACGACGTGCGTGCCAGCCGTGGTTCTGGAAAATTCCGGGCACTTGTTGCAACGCAGCCGCGTAAGTCACTTCCCGAACCTGCCGTGCGTCATGCTGATGGCCTTTATGCGTTTGGTGCTACGTTTGCGGGAGTTGTTGCGGATCGCGGTGGGCAGTTGATGGCGCGTCATGCAATTGCTGATTGGGCTGGTGAAGAGCCTGCTACTGTTCTTGATTTCGGGTGCGGGAATGGGGCTGTGAGCCGGGCGCTGCTAGAAGCGGGAATAGGCTTTGTCTGTGCTACGGATATTTCTGCGGATGCTGTGGAGTCAACGAAACTGACGTTAGTAGAGTATAAGGATCGCGTTGATGTGTCATGGGATACGTCTGCTCAATGTATGGGTGATGAGAGTGTAGGCGCGGTGCTGTTGAATCCGCCTTTTCATGATGGTTTCGCGGTGGATGATTCGCTTGTTGATGATTTGCTTATTGCGTCTCGTAGATTGTTGATGCGGGATGGGCGTTTGTATATCGTGTTTAATTCGC
The DNA here is from genome assembly GCF_000092365.1 of Arcanobacterium haemolyticum DSM 20595. Taxonomy (NCBI): domain Bacteria; kingdom Bacillati; phylum Actinomycetota; class Actinomycetes; order Actinomycetales; family Actinomycetaceae; genus Arcanobacterium; species Arcanobacterium haemolyticum. The sequence goes on along the minus strand of NC_014218.1, from coordinate 1,737,674 downwards.
ATCTGCGATATCGCCCGATTGTTGAGCGGCTTTTTACACAGGTGGCACAGCTGGCCCGCGATTCGCGTTTTACGGTGTTGCGTGCACGTAAGCGTTCGTAAGGGGTGTGGTCAGAGCCAACCGCGTTCGCGTGCGATGTGTGCGGCTTGAGCGCGGGTAGATGCGTGTGTTTTGCTGATTGCTGATGAAAGATGGTTACGCACTGTTCCTTCCGATAGGAATACTCGTTGTGCGATGTCTGCGATGGGAATACCTTCCTCAGCGATTCGGAGGATATCGCGCTCGCGGTCCGTAAGCGGATTAACACCATCAAAGAGTGATTGTGTGGCTAGAGCAGGATCTACCACGCGGCCTCCATTGTGAACGGTACGAATTGCGCGTGCCAGTTCGTGTGCAGGAGTATCTTTGACCACGAAACCGCGAGCGCCTGCCGCTAATGCGCGATTGACGTATCCTGGCCGGCCGAAGGTAGTGACGATGAGTACGTGGGTTGGTAGGTCTGCAGCCTGGATCGCTTCGGCGGCATCGATTCCTGAGCATCCTGGCATTTCGATGTCTATAACGGCTACATCTGGAGAGAATTCGCGGATTGCAGGCATAATGGCATCTCCACGGCCAACTTCGGCTACAACTTCAAGATCTTCTTCCAGGTTGAGGAGTGCAGTGAGGGCACCGCGTACGAGCGCTTGATCGTCGGCTACTAATATTCGAATCACGCGTGTTCTCCATCCATGAGTGCGCTGATGCGGGTTCCGGGGTGTGTTGGTTCTATCTGGAGTTGTCCGCCTGCGTTTTCTACCCGCTCACGTAATCCTAGTAGGCCATTGCCTGGAACGTTACTAATTCCAATGCCGTTATCTTCTACGCTCACTATTCCTGAACGTAGAACGATGGTGACGTGTGATGCGCGTGCATGGCGCAGAATGTTAGTGCTTGCTTCGCGTACAACCCATGCGAATACAAATCGGAAGCGTGGATCAACGGCATCCGGTTCGCCATCAACGGTAACGGTTAATCCAGAATCGCGTATTACGCGCAGGGAGTTATCCAGTTCTTCTGTTAACAGCTGCATCCGTAATCCAGATACTGTTGCTCTCACTTCTGCAATGGCAGAGCGTGTGAGTGATGAGATGGCTTCGAGTTCAGATCGTGCCCGCTGTGGGTCTGAATCGAAGACGCGTAAGGCTAATTCGGATTTTAAAGCCAGGATAGTGAGGGAGTGGCCGAGCACGTCATGAACATCCCGTGCTAATCGATCGCGTTCGGATGCCACGGCTTCGCGGGCTGATAGGGCACGTTTTTCACGTTCAGCATGATCGAAATATCGGGTACCGGAGGTCATGGCAAAAACACCGAGTGAAACAAGCAGGAATGAATGCGCTTCTGCTAAATGGTTTTGCCACCAACCTGCCAATTCGATGATCGTGCTGAGCGTGAAAACGACGCTGATCGCGTACCGGAACTCTAGTAGCATTCCTGCTAGTGCGAATAGGTAAGGGAAGAAGGATAACCCGCTGATGTTGAAGAGTTTCAGGATGATGAATGTGATTCCAAGGAGCGGAATAGCGGTTGCTGCGAAAATCCGGAGTTCTTCCTTCTTATCGGGTTCTCGAACCATGTATGAACAGCCGATGGCATACACAATGCAAAAGATTGTGGTGAGTATGAATCCGGTAATTTTCAACGTGGTTGAATACATCCCGGTAGCGATGTAATACGTTGGAAAGGCTAGGAAGGCTAGCCAGATGAGGGACATGAAGAGTCCCACAATGTAATCGCGGCGAGTGTTCATAAGGCTTATGTTACCTATTCGCTTAGGCAGGATATGGTAGGCGTGTTTATCGTTCCTGACCGCGGCGAACACTAAGCAGTGCTGTTATGGCAAAGAAGATAAGCCAGGCGGCAACATTGATTAGGGCGTACCAGAGTGGCGTAGAAAAGAGTGTGCCATGGGAATCGTAGAAAACACCTTCAGTAATGGGATAGCGTGCGAGTTCACCTAGGCCCCACATGGGTGTGAACCGTGAGAACGTAAGGAATCCCCCTGAAAGGGGAGTGAAGAGATTGCCGGCGAATGCGAACATTACAAGCAGGCCTGCGGCGATCCCCACCGCGTTTTCTGCACGGAACACATGCGCGATCGTGATTCCATAGAGTGCGAACATTGCCACACCCAGATATGTAAGGGCAAACGTTGCTCCTAGCCGAAGTAGTGGCATATCAGCATTCATAATTTTGCCAACGCCGTGAAGCGCGATGAGGGTGATAGTGGCGATAAGAAGTGATGCGATCACGCGATTTGCGATGATTTTTCGATTAGTGAGTGGCGTGAGAGCAAGTTGGCGGCCCCACCCTTGCAAGCGTTCTACCGCCGCAGTGCCGGTGTATCCGACAGCCGCGACCGCTGCCGCGTACACGCTCATGTTGATAAGAACAACGCTGTTAATTGTGGCATGCCCGATTGGAATTGATCCATATTCTGCTGTGCCGCCGAACAGGATGTACATGATGATAGGAAGTGCGATTGTAAAGAAAATAGAATCTGGTGCGCGAAGGTAACGCAGGGTATCCATCTTGATCAACGTGAATGACATATCAGGCTTCTTTCATATCAGTATCGGCAGCCACAAGGGAAGAGAATGTATCGTCAAGCGATGGAGCGGTGATCGTGAGGTGAGTTGCTCCCGCATTCAGCAGCTGTAGTGCAACAGAATCGGATGAATTTGTTGCACACCGTAATTCAGAACCTTGGATGGTTGCGTGTTCGGACGAAACGAGGGCATCGATAACCTGGGGATCTGCGTGTTCGATAGAGGCTGTAATGTGGCGCATCCCGGCAAGTGAACGAATATGCGACGTAGAGCCATCGGCAATGATCCGGCCCCGATTCATGAGAATGATACGATCCGCAAAGTTTTCTGCTTCTTCAAGATAGTGAGTAGCAAAAATAATGGTGCGGCCACTGTGGGCTTGAACGCGCATGGTATCCCAAAAAGCACGCCGCGCGTTCACATCCATTCCTGTTGTGGGTTCATCCAAAATAAGAATCCGAGGATCAGAAAGAAGCGCTAGCGCACACTTAACGCGCTGTTGTTCTCCGCCAGAAAGTTTGCCAATCTTCCGCCCAAGAAGCGTACCAAGATCAGTCTGTTCAACAACGTGGGTCACGTGTTCTGTAGAAATATGAGGAGTGTACGTGGCTGCGATATAAGCCAGTGTTTCCTTCACGCTCATATCTTTAATGAGCCCGCCGGTTTGCAGCAGGGCAGATATGCGGCCAGCAGCGATGGCTTCGGTTGGACTGTGAGAACCGATCGTCACAGTGCCAGATGTAGGGCGCGATAAGCCAAGAATAATATCAAGGAGAGTTGTTTTTCCTGCGCCATTTGGGCCAAGAAGGCTGACGATTTGACCGGCCGGAATAGTGGTTGATACCTGATCAACTGCAATAACCCGGCCGGCCTTGGTGCGAAAATCTTTACAGACGTTCGTTAACGAAAGAGTAGTATCCATGCTTCAAGAGTCCCAAAGTAGGAGGGAACTCAACAGTCATGGATGTCAGGAGGTTTACATGACAGATGTCATGCCTTCACGTAGCCGTAACCTTCTGCTTGCAGGCGTGCGATTTCCACGATCCCAGCAGGCACGATCGTGCAAAAATCTGGAACCATCTCTTTCTTAATCTGGTGCAATTCCAAGCCGGTATTGCACACCAAAAAATTAACTCCCTTATCAACTAAGCCGTGGATACGAGACATACGGTGGGGTTCGACGTCGAGCTGAGAAAACGAACGTACCGCCGCACCGTTCGCAACGACTGTGACGTTCGAACCGTCAACTCCCGAATGTAAAAGGAAGTTATCGACTGAACGGATAGTGAACGGCCAACGGTCATTTTCGTTTACGTGGAACACAAGTTTGAGGTGGGACATGAATGCTCCTTTCACAAAAACGATCAACTTCGATCGTTATGTTTGCTATCACCCTACCGCGCTTCGTGGGAATTGTCTCGATATTAAGAGAGATTGGTGGGGTGTGAATGAAACTATGTGGGAGCCGGCAGGTAGGATGGTGGCATGATCGAGATGAGTGAAGAAGAGTTTGAAGGCCTCGTGGCCGATGCTCTAGATGAACTGCCTGAAGCTTTTGTGGAACGGCTAGATAACGTGGTTTTCCTGGTTACAGACCGTGCGGAACCGGATCAAGGCCCTGCAGATACGTTGGGTTTGTATGAAGGTTTAGCGCAAACCGATGGGGATTTTGGCCCGTTTGCAGAACCTAATCAGGTGTTCATTTTCAGGGAGCCCCTTCTTGAGATGTGCGATTCTGTGGAGGAACTGGCAGAAGAAGTCCGGATTACAGTGATCCACGAAGTCGCGCATCATTTCGGAATAGAGGATGACGAATTAGAAGAATTAGGGTGGGCATAACATGATTATTTTGGCAGGAACGCCCCTCGGGAACGACTCCGATGCCTCACCACGGTTGCGGCAGACTCTGGAGTCTGCAGATATTATTGCGGCGGAAGATACACGGCGTTTGCTCAATCTTGTTGGTCGGCTTGGGATAGAGATTCATGCGCCGGTTGTTGCTTATCACGATCATAATGAAGCACAGAAGGCGCCGGATCTGATTGCGGCTGCGCAGGCTGGGAAGAATATCGTGATGGTGTCCGATGCTGGTATGCCGTCCGTGTCTGATCCTGGCTATCGATTGGCGGCGTTAGCTGTGGAAGAAGGGGTGCCACTTACGGTTGTGCCTGGGCCGTCGGCTGTTCTTACAGCTTTGGCTATTTCCGGGTTGGCATCTGATCGATTTGCGTTTGAAGGCTTCCCGCCACGGAAATCGGGAGAGCGGCAGCAACTGTTTGGCCAGCTTAAAACTGATCCTCGCACGCTTATCTTCTTTGAATCCCCACGTAGGCTTGCTGAAACCTTGGCTGATATGGCTGCTGTTTTTGGGTCTGATCGGTTGGGCGCTGTGGCACGCGAATTAACGAAGACCTTTGAAGAAGTTCGCCGGGGAACGCTGGAAGAGTTAGCGGAATGGGGTCAAAGTGATGTGAAGGGAGAAATCTCGATCGTCGTTGAAGGCTATACGCCAACGCATGGTTCCGATGAATGCCCACCGGAAGTTTTGGCCGATGTCCGCGAACTGGTTTCTCTTGGTGTGCGGCTCAAAGATGCAGCTGGGTACGTTGCGCAACGTAGTGGACTTCGGAAGAATCTCATTTATAAGCAGGCACTTGAGAGCACGGAAAAATAAGGTAGCGGAAGATGGAACAGCAGACCACTAGAGAATCAACTCCCCGTGGGCATTTCGATTCCTTCGCTTCCTTCCTTGAATCTAAGAAGGCCATTCCGTTGCGGATTGTTATTCTTCTTCTCTGGCTGGCAGCTTTTGCGTTTGGGGGTATGGCTCAAGGCAAGATCTCCAGCGTGGCAGAATCTGATCCGTCTTTCTTCTTGCCCGCGTCAGCCGAATCTACGTTGGCTAGTGAAGAAGCAGCTAAGTTCCGGGAAGATTCAACGCTTCCTGCGCTTGTTATTATGGCATTTTCTGATTCGCGCGCATTTGAGCGGGAAGAATTAGAGAAGATCGCTGGCGTTGTTGAACAACTTCCAGATGCGGCCATTGCGAATGGTATAAAACTTTCTGACATTTCCGTAGGAAAGATACCGTTTATTCCAAACAAAGAGATGACTGCCATTCTGGTGCCAGTTACTTTTGATAAGGATGCAATATCAGAACTAAGTTCTGGCAACAAGAAATTGTTGGGCACGGCTGTTAATGCGCTTCGTAGCCATATCAGTGGAGAATTAGATGCCGTTGGCTTCGATGACCTAGCCGTGTATGTATCTGGTCCTGCTGGTTTTGCTGCGGATTTGGGGAGCGCTTTTGCAGGTATCGATGTCACCCTGCTGCTGGTGGCTCTTGCACTTGTGTTCGTCATTTTGATCGTTGTATATCGCTCCTTGCTCATACCTCTAGCTGTTCTCATAACGTCCTTGGCGGCCCTTTGCGCTGCCGTTCTTGTGGTGTACCAGCTTGCGCTCCTCGGAGTACTCGATCTCAACGGGCAAACCCAGGGAATTTTGGCGATCTTGGTTGTGGGTGCAACTACTGATTATTGTCTCTTGTTCGTAGCTCGTTACCGTGAAGAGCTCGCCACAATAGAACAACCAATAAGCGCCCTATCTGCCGCTTTGAAGGGATCATGGGAACCGATTGTTGCCTCTGGCGGAACGGTGATCGCAGGGTTGATGATTCTTCTCCTGTCCGATCTATCCTCAACCGCATCGCTTGGCCCGATTGCTTCTCTTGGCATCATCTTTTCTATGTTGGCTGGACTGACATTGCTCCCTGGAATACTCATGCTCCCCGGAAAACATGCCAGGATCATGTTCTGGCCTGCGAAGATTCCACACTATGGTTCTGAAACGGAACGATACACGGGAAGATTCTGGGGCAAGGTAGGCAAGGCTGTTTCAGGCCATTCGCGCGTGATCTGGGTAGGAACTCTTGCAGTTCTTCTTGTATTTTCTGTGTTCGCATTCGCGTTTAGAGCCTCAGGTACATCTGCTGTAGAACAGTTTGTTAAACCAACCCAGGCTGTTACTGGTTTTAAGATCTTGGAAGAAGAGTTTTCTGCAGGTTCTAGCCAGCCAACTACCGTGCTTATTGGCGAGCATCAGGCAACACTAGCAGTTGCTGCGATTAAAGAAGTGAAGGGTGTGCAATCCGTTCAGATCGTAGCGAAGAATGGGGGTGCACAGACGCGCGATGGCGACGTGAAGGATGTGCCACTGCGTGACCGTCTAGTGAAAGACGGGCGCGTGGTCATTAACGTTGCCACCACGATGCCAGCGGAAGATAAGAAAGCAGCAGACGTTGTGAAGAAGATTCGGCGTGCGCTCGTTCCACTTAACGGTGACGCGCTGGTAGGTGGCCCGGCTGCGCAAACTCTTGATACTCAACAAACAGCACACCGGGATTTCCTCATTATCTTCCCCGTAGTTCTTGTTGTTATCGCGTTGCTGTTGATGCTGCTGCTACGTTCCGTGGTAGCGCCACTGTTAATCTTGGCAGCCAACGTGATTTCGTTCGGAGCAACATTAGGGCTCTGTGCGATTCTCTTCAATAGAGGATTGGAATTTCCAGGAGCAGATGCGTCAGTTCCACTTTACGCATTCGTGTTCCTTGTTGCCCTTGGTATCGATTACACAATCTTCTTGATGTCTCGTGCACGGGAAGAATCGCTCAATGTTGGAACAACTGAAGGAATGACTCACGCGATCGGAGTAACAGGTGGCGTGATTACATCAGCCGGTATTGTTCTTGCTGCAACATTTGCTGCACTGGCTGTTGTTCCATTACTGTTCATGATCCAGCTAGCAATTATTGTTTCCCTCGGAATCATTATTGACACGTTTATTGTTCGATCGCTGCTTATTCCAGGCCTCGTCTACGATATCGGGCCACGTGTATGGTGGCCATGGACAGCCCGGCAACTTCCTGAATCCTCCCACACGCACTAGGAGAACACATGGCTGTTATGCGCAAACAACCAGACGAAAACATCACCGAATTTCTATCACCAATTCTGAACAAGATACCCAACCCGGAACACCGGGATAGTGCTAGTGACCTCTTCACCTGGATCGCATCGGAGTATCCCGAATTAGAAGTGCGTATCGCATGGAACCAGCCCATGTTCACGCATCACGGCACATTTATTATCGGTTTCTCGTTTGCTTCTAAGCATTTCTCAGTGGCTCCTGAAGCTAAAACGATGGAACACTTTAAGGAACGGTTTGCAGAAGAAGGAATCGGCGCATCAAAAATGCTCTTCCGAATCATGTGGAACCAAGAAATCCCATGCCAACTCTTAAAAGACGTCATCGATTTCAATATCGCGGATAAAGCAGACGTCACCAGTTTCTGGCGATAAGCACTGGCAGGTAACCCCTGCAGTTTTATAGCGAATGTGGCATGGGCTGCGCATATAGTGCAACCCATGCCACATTCGCACAGTTTTTGCAGGTGCATCTACCTGCCTAGCCTCTTACTTTCCCGGCCGATAATCGATATCCGAGAAATCGAAATCAGATTCGTCAACATCAGCCGAAAAATCGATTTCATCATCCAGATCCACATCAAAATCGTCCAGATCGAAATCTGACAGATCCTCATCGCCCGCGAACCTCGATTCCACAGCGTCAGCACGGTCTGAATCGTTAAACTCCGAACCGTCTTCATCAGTAAAATCGTCATACGCTGGGGCTTCGCGGATCAGCCCGCCATTGGATGCATCCGGAAGTTCGAAATCACGGTAATCGGCAGCGCCATATTCGTCATCTTCAAGATCGTCAGGGATACCGTCGCCGTCGCCGTCATTCCACGTATCGTCATCCCAATCATCGGAACCGGTATCCCAGGCGCCGTCATCGCTACGGCCGCGGGCCTCTTCCCATTCGTCGGCAATACGGGCCACGTCATCGTCGTCATCCTCATAGAAACCAAACGCCTCCGCAGAACTAATCTGTTCCACACCCGCGTTGTCCATCTCCATGCGCGCTGCAATACCCAATTCTTCGGAAACCGGCACAGTCAAATCGGAAAAGACGCGCGTGGGGAAGCCAGCCTTCAGCGCATCCAACGCGGTATCCTTCACGCAATGAGATTCAGCAATGCCAACGATATCAACGGCATCGATCTCCTGTTCACGCAACAAACGCTCCAACGGTTCCCCGTCACGATTCACGCCTTCGAAACCGGAATAAGCCGCAGAATATTCGCCCTTCTTCACAGAATCATCGATAGGCAAGGACGCAATCGCTTCGTGCAATTCGGCATCCGGATCGCCCGCCACACCATGTGCCGGCCACGTATCCACGAAGTCAGGATCAGACGAAAAATGTTCGCCCGGATCAACGTGCCAATCCTGGGTGGTGACGATAAATGCGTAATCATCTGCATGTTCGGTAACGAAATCAGCGATTTTTTCGGCAACCGCGTTTCCGCCCTCAACGCCGAGTGCACCGCCTTCGCAAAAGGTTGGCTGAACGTCCACAATAAGAAGTGCGCGCTGTGCTTCCATGACTCCCCCATAAACTGTGAGTGAATGAATGATCGGAAAAAGAATATCTTTCTCCAAGCATACGGCTTTCTACGTGAGATAGGCACATGGAGTTTCGTCTGGAGCGCTTCGGCGCGTAACCTAGAGATATGAAGATTTTGTCTGCTGTTGCTTGGCCTTACGCCAATGGTCCGCGCCATATTGGCCACGTTGCCGGTTTTGGTGTTCCTTCTGATGTTTTCTCCCGCTACATGCGTATGGCTGGGCATGATGTTTTGATGGTTTCTGGAACCGATGAACACGGCACGCCAATTCTGGTTGCCGCTGATAAAGAGGGTGTTACCCCGCAGCAGTTGGCGGATAAGAACAACCGCATTATTGCGGAAGATTTGGTGAATTTGGGCCTGTCTTACGATCTGTTTACCCGCACTACTACGCAGAATCACGTTGACGTGGTTCAGCACCTGTTTGAAGGGTGCCGCGATAACGGGTACATGATTGTAGAAGAGCAGCTTGTTGCGATTGATCCGAAAACGGGTAATACGCTTCCCGATCGTTTCATTGAGGGCACCTGCCCGATTTGTGGTGCGGCTGGTGCGCGCGGCGATCAGTGCGATGCGTGTGGTAACCAGTTGGATCCGCAGGATTTGATTGATCCAGTATCGAAGGTGTCTGGTTTGGCACCGAACTTCACGTCAACGGAACATTACTTCCTTGATTTGCCGGCTCTTGCGGACGCGCTTGGTTCGTGGCTGGATGAGGTTGAGGAAGATGGCAAGTGGCGTCCGAACGTTATTTCGTTCTCCAAGCATTTGCTCGACGACGTTCGCCCACGTGCCATGAGCCGTGACATTTCGTGGGGTATCCCGGTTCCTGGCTGGGAAGATAAGCCGAACAAGCGCCTGTATGTGTGGTTTGATGCGGTTGTAGGCTACCTATCAGCATCGATCGAATGGGCTCGCCGCCGTGCGGCCGCTGGTGAAGGATCGCCTGAAGATTGGCGTGAATGGTGGACGAACCCTGAAGCGTTGTCCTACTACTTCATGGGTAAAGACAACATTGTGTTCCATTCCCAGATTTGGCCGGCGGAATTGTTGGCATACAACGGGACTGGTTCGAAGGGCGGGCAAGCTCGCGATTTCGGCACGTTGAATTTGCCTACGCAGGTGGTGGCGTCCGAGTTCTTGACTATGGAAGGTAAGAAGTTCTCGTCGTCAAAGAACGTTGTGATTTATGTTCGTGACGTTCTTTCCCGCTACCAGGCTGATGCGTTGCGTTACTTCATTTCGATCGCAGGCCCGGAAACGTCTGATTCGGACTTCACGTGGTCTGAATTTGTGCGCCGTAACAACTCCGAATTGGTGGCTGCATGGGGCAATCTTGTGAACCGTACAGGCGCGATGATTGCGAAGAACTTCGGCGAAATTCCAACGCCAGGTGAAAGCGAACAGATCGATACTGATTTGTTGGATGCGGTTCGTGGCGGTTTCGATACGGTTGGTGGCCTTATTGGTGCTCACCAGCAACGCGCAGCATTAACCGAGATTATGCGTTTGGTAGGTGAAGCGAACACGTACGTTACCCGCACGGAACCGTTCAAGCTGAAGGCTCCAGAGCAGCGCGAACGCCTTGCTACCGTGCTCAACACGCTGGTTCAGGCTGTTTCGGATTTGAACACGATGATGAGCGTGTTCTTGCCTCATTCGTCTAACGCAATCGATCAGGTTCTTGGCGGCGCGGGTGATATCGCTCCGATGCCGCACCTGGTTGAGGTCACTGATCTCGATACCGATTACCCGTACCCGATCATCACGGGCGATTACAGCTCGGTTCGCGCATGGGAGCCTCGTGACGTAGTCCCAGGTACTCCGATCGCCAAGCCGAAGCCAGTGTTCGCTAAGCTCGACGAATCCGTGATCGCGGAGGAACTCGAACGCTTGGGTATCATCGAGTAGTTCAGGGCTTATGGGGAATTCACAAGCTAAGAAGGAAAAGCGGCGGCTGGTCCTGGATGTTCCAGACCGGCTGCCGGTTCCTATCGTTGATAATCACACGCATATTTCGCCTGATCCCGTAGTGGAGGGTGGTGCGGTTCAGAACGTGGACGATTCTGGTAATCTCCGTATGCCTGTTCTGCTGGACACCTTGCGTTCCGGCATGGCTGAGGCTGGGGTTCGTGCCGCGATCACTTCTGGTTGCGAAGTTCCGATGCTCGATTTCACGCATCGACTCGCGCAGGAGGTTCCGGAAGTGTGGGCTGCGCTCGCGATTCATCCGAACGACGCGGCGTTGCATGCGGGGGTGCGTGAGGTTGCGCCTGACGGTTTGGATCCTCACGTTGAGCCGTGGCATGAAGATTTTTCGGTTGACGACGCCGTTGCTCGCGTTGCTGAGCTGAGTTCGGATCCGTGTGTGGTTGCGGTGGGGGAAACTGGTTTGGATTATTTCCGAACTGGTGAAGCTGGTAAGCAGGCACAAAAGGATGCGTTCCGTGCCCATATTGCGTTGGCAAAAGAGCTGGGGAAGCCTTTGCAGATTCACGATCGTGATGCTCATGCGGATGTGATTGAGATTTTGCGGCGGGATGGTGCTCCAGAACGTACAGTGTTCCACTGTTTTTCTGGCGATGCTGATATGGCGCAGATATGTGCAGAAGAAGGCTGGTATGCGTCATTCGCTGGCCCGCTCACGTATTCGGTGAATACGGATCTGCAGGCCGCGTTCGATCAGATGCCAGATCATTTGATTTTAGTGGAGACCGACGCGCCTTACCTCACTCCTGTACCGTTCCGTGGGCAACCGAATGCTGCGTGGGGCGTGGGCTATACCGTGCGCTATATGGCAGAACGGCGGAATGTGGGATTAGCGGACTGGTGTTCGCTGATTGACCAAAATACTGTGACCGTTTATGGAATCTAAGAGTTGATCATTTATTCTTGTTATTCGCCGCATGAAAACAAGAATAATTGTCACGATTTGATTACAATTGATATACATCAGATAACTAGTCAGTGTTAGATGTGGAGAATAACCGATGGAAAATACCGAACTGTCTAGCGTGAATCCACCAAAACCAGGATCGCGCCGCGCACGCCGTGCAGCAGAACGTGCACGCCACGAGGCAGTCACAGGCGAAATTCCGGCAGTCGTTGTTGCTCCTGATCTTGTTGAAGCCGGCGCCCCCGTCGTCGTCCCACCGGCCGTGCCGTTCGCGGAAAAAATGAACCACGAACTCGTGCTCTCTCGTGTTGAAACGGAAGCTCCCGTTCGTAACTCACGCAAATCAACCATGATGCAAGGCGTGGGGCTTAGCTCGGCCGCGGCGCTCGTCGTCGGAATCGGACTCGGTATCGCCGTGGAAAATGTTCCACAGAACCTCGCTATGGCAACTGGTGGACCTTCCTTAACTGATATCGCAACTGCGTCCCTCACGCTCGGGGAACGCACCCCGGTGATCGAAGGCGTCACCACAAAATTTACTCTTACTGCAGATGGAAAGCAGAAACCACTCGTTTCCTCGTCTCGCGTGACACTCGCGGATGCTCTCGCGGCCGCGGGAATCAAACTCAACGAAAATGATATCGTATCGCACCCACTCGATAAGCCGATCGCGGCAAACGCACACGTCAAAATTACGCGCGTTACCAGCGAATCCGTGTCCGAACCTTACACGGTAGAACCAGAAGTCAAGCGAGAAGACGATCCAACGCTTGCTAAGGGTGAAGAAAAGAAGGTCGCAGAAGGCAAGCCGGGTCAGGGCAACCGCACGTTCACCATCACTAAACATGATGGCAAGGAAGTCTCCCGTACCGTAGCGGTTGAAGCGGTTACAACGCCTGCAGAACCAACCGTGGTGAAAGTTGGAACGAAAAAGTCCAGTCTTGTTCCTGTCAACGCGGCACCTGTAGCCCCAGGGACCTCCCGCTCGATCGCAGCGCAAATGGTTGCCGCCCGTGGCTGGTCCGAAGCGGAATTCGCGTGCCTCGATCAACTCTGGCAACGCGAATCTGGCTGGAACCATTTGGCAGCAAACCCATCCGGCGCATACGGCATCCCGCAATCGCTCCCAGGATCAAAGATGGCGTCCGCAGGTGCGGATTGGCAAACAAACCCAGCCACCCAGATCAAGTGGGGCCTCGGATACATCTCCGGCCGTTACGGAACCCCATGTGGTGCACTCAGCCACTCACACTCGGTAGGTTGGTACTAAATGAGCACTCAACCAGCCCCTCTTCTAGGGCCGGTCAAAATCCGTGAACTCGCCGCGACGTTCGGGATTCGCCCAACAAAAACACTCGGGCAAAACTTTGTGCATGACGCTGGAACCGTACGTCGAATTGTGCGCGACGCCGGCGTTCAGGCAGGCGATCATGTAGTGGAAGTCGGGCCAGGACTCGGATCCCTCACACTCGCGATCCTAGAAACGGGCGCGGTGCTCTCTGCAATCGAAATCGATCCGCCGCTCGCTGATGCGTTGCCGGGAACGATCGCTGAAGTTCAGCCAGAATCCTCCGAACGCTTCGCCGTTACAAATCGGGACGCGATGGAGATTCATTCTGTGGCAGATCTGGCTGTTCCGCGCGTGGTAGGGGAGGGCGGCGATTCGGCCGAATTCACTCCGAAGCATCTGGTAGCAAACTTGCCATATAATGTGGCTGTGCCAGTGCTCCTCACGCTACTGGAATCTTTGCCAACGCTGGAAACCGTGACCGTGATGGTGCAACTCGAAGTTGCTGATCGGTTGGCGGCCGAACCGGGATCGAAAGTGTACGGAGTGCCGTCTGTGAAAGCTAACTGGTATGCGGACGTGTGGCGGGGCGCTAAAATCTCCCGCAACGTGTTCTGGCCAGTGCCAAACGTTGATTCTGCGCTGGTTCATATGCGCAGGCATCCAGAGCCAGAAAGCGTGGATCGTGAAGCCGTGTTCGGCGTGGTGGATGCTGCGTTTGCACAACGGCGCAAAACCCTTCGGGCTGCGTTAGGAGCCTGGGCTGGAAGTCCAGCTCGGGCAGAAGAAATTTTGCGGGCGGCAGGCGTTGATCCATCGTTGCGTGGCGAGCGGCTCACCATCGAAAATTTCATCGCAATTGCACGAAATCGTGAAAACGTGGCATAGATTACGAAACTTATTGCAAATCGCCCAGAAATAGCCTATATTGGTCTATGAAAATCCCTGGGTGTTACTGCGATGCAGGCATGACCAGATCGGCACCAGTGCTCTGGTGCGCTCAATGAGGAGCTTTATGATTCAGTCTGCTGCTCGCGTGCTACGCGTGTTCAACAATAATGCGGTACTCGTCAGTATCGATGGTGTTGAAAACGTGCTGGCTGGGCGAGGAATTGGTTTTGGCAAACGGCCTGGAGATACCATTCCAGCCGGCGATGCTCAGCGCCAATTTATCGAAGCAAGCCCGGATAAAATCGATTTCCTCACTTCGGCGAACGCACTCGATCCGCAACTTGTTGCCACGGTAACGGAAGCGGTCGAACTCGCCAATCATGTGATAAAAGATCTCGATCCGTCCGTTTATGTGGTGCTTGTTGATCACATGGCGTTCGCTGTGCAACGGCACCGGGACGGGTACGTTATCCACAATAAACTCGTTGACGAAATCAAGGTTGCATTCACTGCCGAATTTACGGCGGCAGAGTTGATGGTTCATTACGTGAACCAGAAACTGGAACTGGAATTGCCCCGTGACGAAGCTGCATTTATCGCGCTTCACCTGAACGCCGCCCGTACCGGCGCCACGGTGAAACAGCCGTTATCTGAGGCGAACAAACTTGGGGTGATTGTGGATCTTATCCTGAGCGAACTGAGCATCGATGCTCACGTTCAGATGGATGAACTGTTGTTTGCCGTCAACGGTTTTATCACTCGCATTCACGCCGGTATCTGGCGAAAGAACGCCACAACATCAGTTATTGAAACGATGTTACGTGACGAATTCGCGGTTGCTCGGCGGGTTATCACTCATATTGCTGGTTCGGATGTTTCGCCAACTAAGATCGCGCGCGAAGCTGCGTATCTTGCGGTCTTCCTCCACGGATGGCGTCAAGGCACCGAATCGGATCACGCCTCATAAAAGGACACGATAAAACATGAACGGAAAAGTCATGGAGAGCCTTCAGCGGCTCGGTAAGGCGCTGATGGGCGCCGTTGCTGTTATGCCAGTGGCAGCAATTTTGATGGGTATTGGTTACTGGTTTGATCCAGAAGGCTGGGGTGCCAACAGCGTATTCGCCGCCGTGCTGATCAAGGCTGGTGCAGCGGTACTTGATAATCTTGGCTGGCTTTTTGCTATCGCGTTGGCGTTCGGCCTCTCGCGCGATAACAATGGTGCGGCTGCATTGTCAGGTTTCATTGGGTTCGCAACGATTAAGATGCTTCTGAATGAGAAGTCGGTTGCGGGTTTCCAGGGTATTGATCTTGATAAACTCGACGGCGATGCGAAACTTGACTGGGTATCCCAGGGTTGGGGCGCTATGGGCGATAAGAACGTCCTGGTAGGTATCGTTGTTGGTATTTTGGCCGCGTGGGTGTACAACCGTTTCTCTCGCACCAAGTTGCCTGCATTCTTGGCGTTCTTCTCTGGCCGCCGCCTGGTTCCGATCATCACCTCGCTATTGGCAATCGTGTTGGCTGGAATTCTCTACTTCGTGTGGCCATTCGTATACTCGGGTCTGTTCCACTTTGGCCAGTCGATCCAGGGCCTTGGCGCTGCAGGCGCAGGCGTGTACGCATTTGCTAACCGCCTCCTGATCCCAACTGGTTTGCACCACGCACTGAACTCGATTTTCTGGTTTGATGTTATTGGCATTGACGATATTGGTAACTTCCTTGGTGGCGGCAAGACCATCGCTGCTGCCGCTGCAGCTACCGATGCAGCTACCTGCCCAGGCGTGGGCGTATGGGCAGATGGCACCTGTACCGTTATTGGTGAAGTTGGCCGTTACCAGGCGGGCTTCTTCCCAGTTATGATGTTCGGCCTGCCAGCCGCTGCGCTGGCTATGTACCTCCGAGCAAACACCACATCCAAGAAGGCTGTTGGTTCGTTGATGATGGCTGGCGCACTCGCGTCGTTCTTCACGGGCGTGACTGAACCACTCGAATTCGCCTTCATGTTCGTGGCTCCAATGCTCTACGTTGTTCATGCACTGCTCACTGGCCTATCGGTATTCTTGGCCGCAACGTTCCACTGGACTGCAGGCTTCGGCTTCTCCGCAGGTTTGGTGGATATGGTTCTCTCCGCACGTAACCCAATCGCAAACCAGTGGTACATGCTTCTGGTTCAGGGCCTCGTGTTCGCAGTTCTCTACTTCGTGGTGTTCTACTTCCTCATCGGAGCCCTGGATCTCAAGACCCCAGGTCGCGCCGACGATACCGACGAAACCTCCGCCCGCCTGTCCTCCGATTCTGAATACTCGGCTGTTGCATCAACCGTGATCGCAGGCCTCGGTGGCGTATCGAACATCGAATCGATCGACTACTGCGCAACCCGCCTCCGCACCGTTGTGAAGGATTACGTGAAGGTGAACGAAAAGACGATCAAGTCTGCTGGTGTTGCCGGTGTGATTCGTCCATCGCAGCGTTCTGTCCAGGTTGTGGTTGGTCCACAGGTACAGTTTGTGTATGACGAAGTCGCAGATCAGCTGCGTGCTTCCGAAGTTACTCTGAACGGTGAGCAGGAGATCTAATGTTTGGTTTAGGCAAGAAAAAGGTTGAATTCCATCCGGTGTTTGCTGGCACAGTTGTTCCAGTAACGAAGGTTCCGGATCCGGTTTTTTCACAGGGAATGCTTGGTGAAGGGTACGCCGTGGTTCCCCCTGTGGAAGCCGATGAACTGGTGGTGTGCGCACCAACCGATGGAACAGTTGCCAAAATCTTCAAGACCTTACACGCGTTCACAATGCACGTTGATTCTGGCGTTGATCTTCTTGTCCACATCGGCTTGGACACGGTTGAATTGCGCGGCGAAGGGTTTACGGCGTTGGTTGAGAAGGGGGCACAGGTGACTGCAGGTACCCCGATCATGCGCGTGGATGCGGCGGCTCTTCGGGCAGCAGGTAAGGACTTGATCACTCCAGTGGTATTCACTGAGAAGGTTCAAGTGAAGTCTGTTGGCGTGAATGAAGGCGTTGCTGGTTTGGACGATGTTGCGGCTACAGTGACTCTTGCCTGACGAACAACTCGTGTAATGTACTGGGCGGTGCGGGAAATCCCGTACCGCCCAGCTTGGCGTTTAGCCATGGTGTGTGGGGATAATGGGGTATGAGTGATAGCACGAGTGTTCGCGTTTCTGCCCCCGGCAAAGTCAATATTGCGTTGCGTGTGGGTGCGCCGCGGCCGGATGGGTTCCATCCGCTGGACACGATTTTTGAGGCGTTGGATGTTCGTGACGACGTGGTGGCAACACTTGCGCCCGATCTTTCGATGAGCATTACGGGCTTGGGGGAGGATCTGCCGGTTGATGAATCGAATTTGGTGATTCGTGCTGGCCGGATGCTGCAGGAGCGTTTTGGGGATCGTTCCGCTTTGGGGCTTTCACCTGCGGAGTTGGGTGCTCACCTTGACGTAACCAAGCGTATCCCGGTTGCTGGAGGTATGGCAGGCGGCTCTGCGGATGCGGCGGCTACCTTGGTTGCCCTGAACGAGCTGTGGCAACTTGGCCTATCCCACGAAGAATTACACGAATGCGCCGCCGAACTAGGATCGGACGTTCCTTTTTCTCTCCTGGGCGGCGTTGCCCACGGGACGGGGAGAGGAGAACTCCTTGAACCGATCGAATGCTCGCAGGTTCATGGCTGGGTCATGCTGCTAAATCCTGTTGGGCTCTCTACCCCGCAGGTATTCCGTGAATTCGATGCGCTTGGCCTGGGAACGGCGGGAATCCCCAATACGGCAGATGTCCGCACGGTTCTCACCAGCGATTCTGCTGACTATCGGGCCAGCATGAGACACGTGATGGCAAACGATTTGGAAGACGCTGCCCGATCGTTGCGCCCGGATGTAGCTCAGATTATCAACACGATCAGGGCTCACATCAGCATCGGGGCTCTTGGCGCTCACGTCGTTATACTCTCCGGATCTGGCCCTACAGTTGCAGTGTTAGCCGATCCACAGAACTTACCATTGCTGGCCGATCAGTTGGCACGGCTTTTCCCTGATCTCACGCCGGTCATTGCCACGGGGCCAGCCCGTGGCGCGTATCGAGTAGAATAAGTCGTGCCCCCATTTTGCATTTTCGGTGTTTCCGGCCCGAATCGGCCTCATTTTCGCTCCAAAATGCAAACTTAGTGCACAGGTTATTATGTAACTTTGGAAGAAAGAACCCAATGGCTCACATTCTTGGCGTTGAAAACGTTGCAATTTCGCTAGGTTCGCGCCCAATCCTAGGAAACGTGAACGTCTCGCTAGAAGACGGCGCGAAAATCGGTGTGGTTGGCCCGAACGGCGGCGGCAAATCCACGTTACTGAAGCTGATTACGCGCGTGCTTTCTCCAGATGAAGGCCAGGTCACGATGGCGTCGGGTACTCGCTTTTCGATCCTCGCCCAAACGGATAATTTTGATCCGAACCATACGGTAATCCAGGCGATCCATGGCAACACAGACGAATACGTGTGGGCCTCAGATAGCGCGATTCGCCATTTGCATGATGGCCTGATCCCGGATGTCCCGCTGGATCGTAAAGTATCGGAACTCTCGGGCGGCCAGCGCCGCCGCGTCGCGCTCGCGGCCACGCTGGCGGCAGATGCCAACGTTGTGGTTTTGGACGAACCGACCAACCATTTGGATATCGAAGGCGTCACGTTCTTGGCCGAGTATGTGAATAAAAGGTTTGGCCGCGGCGAAGGGGCGTTGATTGTGGTTACCCACGATCGCTGGTTCTTGGACGCTGTGTGCGATCGGCTGTGGGAAGTGGTGCCGGGCCATGATGGTGCGGGCGGCCGTGATCCGCAGCCGGGCCATGTGGAAATGTATGAGGGCGGCTACGCGGCCTATATTTTGCAGCGTGCGGAGCGGGCGCGTGTGGCGCAGCAGGCTGCGGAGAAGCGTAATAATGTGTTGCGTAAGGAGTTGGCGTGGTTGCGCAGGGGTGCTCCGGCGCGTACGAGCAAGCCGAAGTTCCGTATTGATGCAGCGAATGAGTTGATTGCGAACGAGCCGCCGCCGCGCGATTCGATTGAGTTGGCGCGTATGGCAACATCCCGGTTGGGGAAAGATGTTGTTGATGTGGTGGATGTTGATTTTGGCTGGGTGACCCCTGATGGCGTGCGTCCTGTGCTTTCGGATGTGACGTTGCGTTTGGCGCCGGGTGAGCGTTTGGGTATTGTTGGTGCGAATGGCGCGGGCAAGTCGTCGTTGCTGGGTTTGCTTAGTGGCGCGTTGGAACCTACGTCTGGCCGGGTGAAGCGTGGGAAAACGGTGAAACTTGCGGTTCTTTCGCAGGAGACGAAGGAGCTGGATGAGATTGCGGATCGCCGTGTTGTTGAGGCAGTTTCCGATATCGCGACTCACGTTATGGTGGGTAAGAAGGAGATGACCGCGTCTCAATTGGTTGAGAAGCTTGGGTTTACGCGGGAGCGCGCGTGGACTGTGGTTGGGGATCTTTCTGGCGGTGAGCGGCGCCGTTTGCAGTTGTTGCGTTTGCTTGTGGGGGAGCCGAATGTGTTGCTTCTTGACGAACCGACGAACGATTTGGATACCGATACGTTGGCTGCGATTGAGGACGTGTTGGATTCGTGGCCTGGCACGTTGGTTGTGGTGTCGCACGATCGGTATTTGCTGGAGCGGATTACGGATCATCAGGTTGCGGTGTTGGATGGTCATGTTCGCGGCCTGCCGGGTGGCGTTGATGAGTATATGAGTCTTGCGGCTCAGCTGCGTGAGAAGAATGACGACGACGTTGCGGCCGTTCCTGATTCTGCGCCTAAGACGAAGGATGCTGCTAAGGAGCGTGTTGCGCGTAAGGATATGGCGCGTATTGAACGCAAGATGGAGAAGATTCGCCAGCAGATTGAACGGATTGGGCTAAAGCAGGCTGATGTGGCGGCGTCTGGTGATTTTGAGGCGCTTGCTGATCTTGGGAAAGAGGCGGCTGCGGCTCAGGATGAGTTGGATTCGTTGGAAGATGAATGGATGGTTGCTGCTGAAGAGGCGGAACGTTGGGGCTGATTTTTAGGATATAACGCCCATAGTACAGTAAGAATACGGTCAAGGTGTGAATCGAAGGTGAGCCACACGCTTTAACTTTCGCGTTTGCATCTGCAGTTGTCCTTATATCGATTCTGGCGGCTGCGCTCTGGAAGTAGGGGTACTAAGTCCGTAGATAATGTTTTGACATCAAGGTATCCTAAGAGATGTGTGCGTTGAGCAAGGGCGCTTAATGCACACACCCTTTAACCTGCCAACCCCAGGAGTAGATAGCATGAGTGAAACGAAACTTACGGGCGCAACCGAGCGTGACGACGTCGATACGATTATCGATGGCTGGGTGTCCCAGCGCCCCGATCTAGCTCCTGAACCCTTCGCTATTTTTTCGCGGCTCTTGCGGCTCACACGTCACGTGGAACGGATGCGTAAAACAGTATTTGCGCGCCATGGGTTAGAAACGTGGGAATTTGAAATGCTGGCGGCTTTGCGTAGAACGCCGGAACATACTCTGACTGCCGGCCAGCTTATGAAGGAAACTCTTGTATCGTCTGGAACTGTCACGAACCGGCTCGATCGGATGGCCGCGAAAGGCCTTCTGGAACGGAAATCGGATGACCGTGACGGCCGCGTGGTCTATGTGAAGGCGGCCGAAAAAGGCCTATTTCTAGTAGACGCGGCTGTGGAGGATCTACTCTCCACGGAAGCTCGCATTATTGAACCGTACACGTTGGCTGAGAATGCGGAAGCAGCCGCCTACATGAGACGGCTGCTTCGCTACTTTGAAACGGATGCTACTGCTGCATAGTTTAACGTGCTGGGTATCCATCGAAAATCGAAGGATGTAGAAAACCTGGAACCATATCTTCCCTAATCCCGTATGTTTGTCATGTATGCGGGAAGATTTTCTTTGCTGTATCTACCATCGCATTAATCATGGCGTAGGCAGTTTCCGTTTTGATGCCGTATTGCCATGATGCTTGGGCCAATTTTTGTAGATTGACCACTGGTAAAGCAAAGACTTCTGGTACTCGTGCGGATGTAGTACAACGTGATGTCGCAGCTGACGTAATTACTGATTCTACAGGTAGTGGTGGGGATTGTTACGATAACGCGCTAGCAGGAAACGAACGGTTCGTATAACAACGAGCTGATACATAATCGGTGTTGGAGTAATGTGCTCGAAGTTGAGATCGCGACTTTTGAATGGGTTACCTGGCCGGCTCCACGAGAAGCTCAACTATCAAACACCAGAAGAAATCGAGAGCCAATACTGGCAACAACACAAGGCATTAGTAATAATGGAAAACAAGGCAAACGCCTAGGAAGGAAACCCAGACCACTTCACACCACCATGGCTAGACTCAACAACGGAGACAACATCACCACCGACGTCCTCGCCCGTATCTGTCAAGCACTCGACTGCAACCTAGAACAAATCGCTCTAGCAACATCGCGGAGCGACCCAAGCGGCGAAAACCATGAGCGCGCATAGTCACACCCAGTCAATCTTCTAAGTAACGGAGCAATCAATGTCAGACACGATCAATCAAGTCCCAAGCACAACACCCGATTTCACGACAGAGGCGGCGAACAAGCTCGCTCAACTGTTCCCAGAAGTCGTGGCCGACGGGAAAGTTGACATCGATAAGCTCAAAATCATCCTCGGAGTCGATGTTGATGACGCCCGTGAAAGATTCGGTCTGACCTGGCCCGGCAAGGCACAAGCCATCCGAGCAGCGCAAACACCGACGACGGCAACACTGATGCCCGACAAAGAGAACTCTGTAGATTGGGACGCCACCCAAAACGTGTTCATTGAGGGCGACAACCTCGAAGTCCTCAAAGTCTTGCAGAAGCACTACTACGGGCAGATCAAGATGATCTACATCGAGCCAAAGACCTCGGATTTGATAAGACCCGCCGTTGCCGCCTAGCCCCTGTTTACCAGGGGTTTTCTTGTTTCTCGGGCGAATCGTTGCCCTCGGCGTGCAGCGTCTATGCGCTTCTATAGATCCGTTCCGCGCTGACGCGTAGCGTCGCAAACCGAGGAGGGGTGCGACTCGGCTCTTTCGTTGGCGAGTTCAGGTTGAGGGGGCGTGAGTTGAACTCGTCTTTGTAGGTCGTTCACCTACTCGACAGTCAGATCCGCAGATTCTCATCCATATTTACATGTAACTATTGGTGGTGATCTACATGTATCTTTGCCGTGTTCTTGCCTTCATGAGCTCTGCTTGTGTGGGAGACTTAAGGCGGCCCGTAAGAACGACAGGGAGACTCATGGCGACCAAGAAGCACAAGGTGCCGATGCGTCACATCAACATCGGTGATCTTTCGCGTGGTCAGGCATCGCGCCTGATCAAGGAGGTGGCCGACAAGGACGAGCCTGCTTACGTTCTGCGCTACGGAAAACCGATCGCCGTGGTGATCTCGAACGAACGCTACGAGCGACTGATGAGTGAAGGAATTGACCCGAGTGAGCACTGACAGACTTACGAGCCACGTTGCTTTGATTTGGAACATCGCAGAGATTCTGCGTGGCGACTATAAGGAACACGAGTACGGTGATGTCGTGTTGCCTTTCACTGTGCTCACCCGCCTCGATTCGGTCCTGGTCGACACCAAGCAGGCAGTCCTGGACATCAAGGTCACCTCGGTGCCACTGCAGGTCAAGGAACTGCAATACGCCAAGGCTACGGGCTACCCGTTGTGGAATACGTCGAACTTCACGCTCAAGACCTTGTTGGATGACCCGGACAATCTTGAGCAGAACCTGACCTACTACGTGCAAGCGTTCGCGCCTGCCGCGCGTGAGGTGATGGAGGCCTACAACTTCTACAACGTGTTCGAGCGCCTCGACAAAGCAGGCCTGCTGTATCAGGTACTCAGCGAGTTCACGTCCTCGAAGGTTAATCTTCACCCTGACGTAGTCAGTAACGACCAGATGGGCTACATCTTCGAAGAGCTCATCCGCCGGTTCTCCGAACTGTCGAATGAAACCGCTGGTGAACACTTCACCCCGCGCGAAGTCATTAGCTTGATGGTCAATCTTCTCTTCAACCCAGAAGAAGATATTAATCGGCTTTGCGCAGACGGTGCTATGGCGTCGCTGTATGAAACTTCCAGCACGGATTGGATACAAATTGGCGAAACCTACGCGCTGGCTGCGTAGGGGGTAGTTTTCGAACGGGAGGGGTCTTTCTAACGTGACCGAGAAAGAACACAAGGATATTGCGAATCGCTTCACCGTTGAAACGATGGCGGAATGGGCAACAAACAGTTTCAATAAGGCATTGCAGGCACAAAAGCCGATTGCTCTAAGCATGGTGGCGAGGTTACGACGCGTTCATCCTGATAAAACACCCGGGCAGCTCATCAAGTTTCTCAACAAGACATATCTAGGCACCGTGACTGCTTCTGGAACAGGTGCAGGGATGGCGGCAGTGGTTCCAAACGGCGCAGTTCAGATTCCGGTTGCAGTTGCTGACTTGGCGGCGTTCTTAGAATCTTCCGTGCTGTATGTTCTTGCTGTGGCCGAGATTCACGGCGTCAACGTTGAAGATATTGAGCGACGCAGGTTTCTTGTGATGACTGCGTTGCTCGGAGATAAAGGCACCAAGACAGTTACTCAGGCTTTGGGCAAGAAAACGATTCCATACTGGAGTAAGACAATCATCAACGCGATCCCGATGGATGCCATCAAATTAGCCAATAAGTTTCTCGGCCCCCGGTTCATCACGAAATATGGCACAAAGCAAGGTGTTCTTGTATTAGGGAAACAGCTCCCACTCGCATTGGGGGCTGCCGTAGGCGCTGGTGGCAACGCCACATTCGGTTATCTTGTCGTGCGCTCTACGAGACAATTGTTGAGCGACCCGCCCGAAAACTGGGATCATCTCGGTTTCGAGCATGATGAAATGATCGAAACCGAAGACATAGGTGACCAGCCCTCGGGTCCAGTAGTGGAGTAGTATTTCAAAACAAACTCAGCGTCCAAGGTCACCGTTCTGCCGTCCCTGAATATGAATTTGATCGTCCCGCCCTCATTGACCTCGGCGTGGTCGAGGAGTGTGTGCCAGCGGAATGGGCTGTACTGGACGTTGTGATCGTCGCCTAGTTTGGCGAGTTGCTGTTGGTAGTGCTCGTAGGCGCGGCGTCGGGTTTGCCTGTCGTTGATTTGGTCAGCGATCAGCTTGTGGTCGGCCAGCAGCCGGGCGTGTTGGTCCGCGAGCGCGTTGAAACGCGTCTGGTATTCGTCTTGGTCGAGTGGCTCGCGCGAGTTGAGCGCGATGAGATCGTCGATCGCGGTCGCAGCTGCATCGACTTGCCCGGCGAGCGCTGTCTCTTTCGCTTCGAGGTCACTGGTTTCGAAGCGTTCAAGCACGAGGGCATCAACGTCGATGCTGGTCTTGCTTCTGGCGGCGAGTTGTTGGAGCGCTTGGGTGAATGTGTCTTTGATTTGTTGATCGGTCAGGTGGGGTGTGGCGCATTTTTCGTTGCCGGAGTATTTGTGGTTGCACCGCCAAACCCGCTTTTCATATTTGGATCCGGAATGCCAGGTTTTCGATCCGTACCAGGATCCGCATTGACCGCACTTGATTTTGCCGGAGAATTCCCGTGTTCGAGAGCTGGATCGGCGTCCTTCCCGAACGTCTGCGAGTTCGGCTTGAACGAAGTCCCACACCTCTGTGGGCACGATTGGCTCGTGGTTGGCGGTGACGTAGTACTGGGGTACTTCGCCTTCGTTCTTGACTTGTTTCTTGGTTAGGAAGTCAGCCGTGTAGCTCTTTTGCAGGAGCGCGTCACCCTTGTATTTCTCGTTGGTCAAGATGTTGCGGATCCCGGTGATGGTCCAAGTCGTTCTTTCTTTCGCGGTTTTGTGGCCATGGTGTTCGAGGTGGCGTTTGATCCCGGCCATGGAGTTACCTTCAAGGAACAACTCGTAGATCAGGCGAACGGTGACGGCTTGTTTCGGGTTGATGACGAGGTTGCCGTCCTCGCCTTTGTCGTAGCCGAGGAGATTGCCGAAGGGTACGGAGACTTTGCCGTCGGCGAAGCGTTTACGGTGGCCCCAGGTGACGTTCTCGGAGATGGAGCGGGCTTCTTCTTGCGCAAGCGAGCTCATGATGGTGATGAGCAGTTCACCTTTGGCGTCGAAGGTCCAGATGTTTTCTTTCTCAAAGTAGACCTCGACTCCTGCGTCTTTGAGTTTACGGACGGTGGTCAGTGAGTCGACGGTGTTGCGAGCGAATCGGGAGACGGATTTGGTGATGATCAAGTCGATTTTTCCATCGAGTGCATCGGCGATCATGGATTGGAATCCAGCGCGTAGTTTCATCGAGGTGCCAGTGATGCCTTCGTCGGTATAGATGCCTGCGAGCCGCCATCCGGGGTGTTCGTCGATGTATCGGGTGTAGTAGTCAACTTGTGCCTGATAGGAGGTTACTTGGTCCTCGTGGTCGGTGGACACGCGGGCATACCCGGCGACCCTGCGCAGAGTCGTTTGTCCAAGTGGAGCACCAGTGTGGAGCGCTCGGGTGGCGGGGATTGCTGTGACGGTGCGGGCCATTTAGCGTTCGCCTCGCTCGGCGCGCAGGCGCTCAGCCTCTGCCTTGGCCACGGCCCGGTACTTCGCCAATGCTTCTGGTGGTGTTGGTGCTTGCCGTGGGTTGTTCAACCCGAGCCTTTTGGCTTCGGCCCAGCGGGCACGCACGAGTTCACCCCAGGCGGCTTTTCTTGCTGGGGTCCACGAGCTCTTCTTCAGGTTTGGTCGCCACGTGCGCGAGCTGCTGGTGCCATCGGTGTAATGAAACGTGTAGTGGTCTTTTCCCTGCACGTCGATGTGGTCGATACGCTCGTTGAACACCTCTTGGTCGAAGGTCTCGATATCAAGGACTTGGGCGATGAAGCCTTTGAGTGCCGTGTCAGAGATCTCGCAGGTGTCGCATCCGGTTTTGCGGCCTTTCTTGCGTTCGGTGCAGATCCAGTGCTCGGTGGAGATCGAGTTTTGGGTTTTCGGATTGTGTACGTTGCGCACGAACGAGCAGTTGCAGGACACGCATTTGATCTTCGCCGTCAACGCCACAGTTTCGATGGACCAGTTCGCCCGGGCCCCGAGTTCACGGCGGCGTGTGATCTCGGTTTGTACAGCGGTGAAGGTGTCGCGGTCGATGATTGCGGGGATCGCGTTTTCCACCAGGTATTGCGGCAACTGGCCGGTGTTGCGCACTGCTCGTCCAGGCCTGCCCTCCGGAGTGGACCATCGCCCTAACAAGAGGTCGCCGGTGTAGTGCGGGTTCTTCAGGATGTGACGGACCCATTCCCCGGGCAACTTGTTATCAGCCAGGTGCGGAACCCTACCGTCAGCGATGAGCTGTGCGGCCATCTTTTCGCACGAGGTCTTCTTCATGTACTGGGCGAAGATCCAACGCACCACGGCTGCTTCTTCTTCGATGATCTGCACGTCGGTGCCGTCAGCGGAGTCGGTGTAACCGTACAGGTGGAAGCCGTTCGCTTTGCCTTCTTCGAAGCCTCTCCAAACGCGCCACTTCACGTTTTGGCTGATTTGCTCCGATTCTGCCTGCGCGAAAGACGCCAGCAGGGTGAGCATGAGTTCACCGTCAGCGCTGGTTGAGGAGATGTTCTCCTTTTCGAATCGCACCTCCACCCCGAGGTCTTTCAGCTCGCGAACGGTTTCGAGCAGGTCGACGGTGTTGCGAGCGAAGCGCGAGATCGACTTGGTGAGGATCAGGTCGATCGCTCCTTTCCGGGCAAGGGCCAGCATTTCTTGGAACTGGGGTCGATGCGTGGGCTGCGTCTCTGCGTAGGCTCAACGTCTAGCTCAAGGGAATTGACCCCAGTCGGGAGTTATGTTAGGCTAACCTAAGTGAAAGGGGGTTTGCTGTGACAGACCGATCCGGTACAGTTCGACGCTCAGCTCGCGGAGGATTAACCGACTCAATTCTAGGTACCCGAAATCTCATGATGGTGGCCTCCCTGTCGGTGGTCGGCCTCATCATCCTCATCCCACTGAGCTACATAGCGCCGGCGGGTGCGGCTTCGCAGAGCGCAGTCTGGCTCGGGGTGTCCCTTCTCGGACTTTGGGTCATTCCCTACCTCCTTCCTCTGGCCGTTGTGCGAAGGCCGGGCGCTTCGCTGCTGGCCGCGCTGATCATCGGAGTTGTGAGCGTATTTACTACTCCCACTGGGCCTGCCGCGATTGTCGGTAACGTCATTGGTGGGCTCCTGGTTGAGTTTCCCATGGCGTTGATGCTGTACCGGAAGTGGACGTGGTGGGCGTATCTGATCTCCGCCGCATTCTTCGGGGCATTTAACAGCCTGTTGTACCTCACGCTGCTCAAGCACGCGGTGGGAATCTCGGTATCGGGACTGATCGTGCTGGTGGGAGTCACGTCGTCCGTCATTGGCGGTTTGGCCGTCGTCGGACTAACCCGTTTGCTCAACAATGCAGGCGTAGGCGTAGACCATCGTGAGTGAAACACTGGCCTCCACTTTGAGCAGCGAGCAACGGTCTGTGAGCGAGTCCGCGCGGGCGCTCCTGGCGGTTGAGGATCTTTCCGTTCACTACTTGGGTCAGGACCGGTGGGTGCTGCAACGTCCAAGCCTGGTCCACCTGAGCGGTCAGGTAACGGCCGTCATTGGGCCCTCTGGATGCGGTAAAACTACCTTCGTCCGAGCCGTGTGCGGCCTTGTGCCCCACTGTCTGCCGTCCGAATACTCCGGCAGCGTTCAAATTGCCGGCGCCGAAATCGCCGACGCCACGGTCCAGTTGATCGCTAACAATGTCGCCTACGTGGGACAAAATCCGGATGCCGCAGTCATTACCCGTACGGTGTATGACGATGTCGCGTTTGCGCTGCAGAACCTCTGCCTGCCTGTTCCTGAGATTGATCGACGGGTACGCGAGGCATTGGCTGCGGTTGGTCTGGAGACCAAGCTGTGGGAGAGCCCATGGAGATTATCGGGCGGCCAACGCCAGCGCCTAGCGATCGCGGTAGCACTGGCTATGCAGCCCCGCTTATTAGTCCTCGATGAGCCAACATCGACTATTGACACGCAAGGCACGGACGAGTTTTACAGCGTCATCCAACAGCTGGTTAGCGATGGCGTGGGCATCGTGGTGATCGACCATGACCTCGACCCGGTCCTACCCCTGTGCGATCACGTCATAGCGCTCAACGCGCAGGGCGCGGTGATCGCGCAGGGAACTCCACATGAGGTTTTTCTCAGCCATACCGCGGAACTTGAGGCGTGCGGAGTGTGGCTGCCCCGTGCGTTACGCGACGAATCCCCGCACCACGCCTTGACCTGCGAGCAGGCGGGCATTCGAGTTCCCCGCATCACGGATATCTGTGGTGATTCGGTGCAATATCAGCGGCGCACCGAAGCAGGATGGGAAACCATCGATGCGATTGACACGCTCGACGGTGGAGGCAGCGCCACGGTAGAGCTGGCAGATTTCTGTGTTCCCGGACGTTCCCCAGCTATCTCTATGCGGCTACGGGGTGGCGAGTTTATCGCGCTTATAGGGCCGAATGGCGCAGGCAAAACATCCCTGCTCGCGGCGCTGGCGGGTCTCATACCATCAAAGGCACAACGCGCTACGGTCTGCGGAGAGGTTGTGCGGCGAGGGCGGCACCAGGTCGGCTACGTGTTTCAAAACCCGGAACATCAGATGGTTTGTTCCACCGTGGCTGGCGAAATCTCCACGGGGGATGTTTCCGCGTCTAAAGCCGAGGCTATTGTGGAGCAATTCCATCTCTCCCAGTATCGAGACCAACACCCGTTGACTCTCTCAGGCGGCCAGATTCGTAGACTATCGGTGGCTACGATGGTCGCCGAGAGCCGCGATGTGATTGTCCTTGACGAGCCCACGTACGGCCAGGACTGGGCGAATACCTGCGAACTCATGGCCTTCATCGACGAACTGCGCGCTGAGGGCAGAACCGTCATCATGGCCACCCACGACCTAGAACTTGCCCTATCACGCTGCAGCCACATCATCGCGCTACCTGCTGCCGTTAGCGAAACTCGTGAAAACGCCGCATCCGCAGCACCAGCGAACCCGCCTTCGCCGTCCGTGCCCCGTGGACTCTTCTCATCGTTCAATCCTGTGACGTTGCTATTGGCGCTAATCCCGGCGATGGTCATGGTGTTCGTATGCAAGGACCCGGCCGTCAATGTTGGAGTGCTCATCGCAGCGAGCCTGGCCATGGTAGCCGCGAGAGCGAGTCGCGCTCGAACGGTCATGTCACTGCTAGCACCCTGGGTCATCGCAGCTGTGCTACTGCCGGTGTTCCGCTACAACTACACCATTGAAGAGGTCAGCCCACTCTACAATTACGGTGGCGAGCTTGCGGCAGCGAGCGGTATCGGGGCACTGTTGTCCCTCATGCTGCTTTCAGGCATCAGCACTCATCCGGAAGCGCTGCTTCGCACGTTGACGACGACGTTCAAGCTTCCCTATCGGGTCACTGCGGCGGGAGCTGCGGCTGTCGCCTTCGTCACTCGTTTCCGGCAAGATTTCCAGCTGTTGCGCACAGCGCGGGCATTGCGGGGTATTGGGGCATCATGGGGGCCGTTAGCGCCCGCAATTCGATGGGTGGGTTCCCTCGTGCCGCTGGCGATCCTCGCCGTCCAGCACGGCGAACGGGTTGCCCTGTCGATGGATTCACGTGGCTTTAGCGCCTATCCGCGGCGCACGGAACTCCAACACACACCGTGGCAGGTGCGAGATTGGTGCCTGGTGGGCCTCCTTTGGGCCGTTACTGCGTTGCTGTGGTGGTGGCGCCAATGAACGTTTCGAAAGACTCGACTCGACAGGAGCCCGATGTGAGTATTTCCGTCGCCGCACTAATCCGCCCGGCCAAGGGCGCGATGGTCCTTTCCGCAGTCCTCACAGCCTTAGGCGCTATCGTCACGCTGGTGCCGTTCGTCGCCTTACACAACATGGCCGCGATCTGGCTTGACGGGCAGGTGCGCACCGGCTGGACCGGAAAGCCGTGGGTTTGGGCCGTGATAGCGGTGCTTTCGCTGTTCGTGGGCCAATTGCTCTACCTGTTTGGATTGGGTGTCACCCACGAGGCAGAAGCCAAGCTCCGACATCGGTTGCGCGGCAATGTGGTCCAAGCGCTGGGCAGTTTGCCCTTGGGTAGGGTCTCGCAGGTGCCGCACGGGGCCATCCGCAAGATGGTGTGTGACGATACCGCAGCTATCCATACTCTCGTTGCGCATGTTCCCGGTGATGTCACCAACGCCGTGGTCTCGATGGTCGTAGGCCTCGGGTATCTCGTGTGGGTCGATTGGCGACTGGCGCTCGCGCTCTTTGGAACGTGGGCCGTAGCGATCATGATCATCGTCAGCACGACCATGCGCGGCTATAGCGATATCACCGAGCGATTCGGACATGCCCAGACCGCACTGGCCGCAGCCACCGTCGAAATGCTTGAGGGCATTAAGGAGATCAAGAATTTCCAGGCCACCGATGCGACCCGAACGCGCTTTAACGCCGCCCGCCAGCAATTTTCTGCCATCTCCTTCGACTGGGTTCGTCGCTCCGGCAGAGCGATTAGTCTGCTCGGTTCGCTACTGCGTCCAGCCACGGTCTTCGTCACGGTCGCGTTACTGGCGGCGCTATTCGTCGCGCAGGATTGGAGCACGCTGTCGGCGACGCTGCCATTCTTCCTGATCGCTCCCGGCATCCCGGAGGGGTTCACGGTGCTAGTCGGTCTGATGCAGCATATCTATGAGTCGCAGCTGGCGGCTCGCACCACGGCAGAGCTGCTTTCCGAGAAACCCATGCCCGAAGGCAGCCGCACCCAAGAAGAGGGCCCAAACCCCGGCCAAGTTGAGGTCTGTGAGGTTTCCTTCTCCTACGAGCCTGACGTGCCCGTTGTGCACGGTGTCTCCTTTACGGCTGAGCCCGGAACGGTCACGGCTCTGGTGGGCCCGTCGGGCGGAGGGAAGTCCACACTGGCCCGGCTGATTGCGCGCTTTTACGACGTCAATGATGGCGTGGTACGCATCAGCGGTGTGGATGTACGCGAGGCGAGTTTTTCGTGGCTACTTTCCCGCGTCGCGATCGTCCTACAGGACGTAACGTTGTCGAACGATTCGGTCCATACCAATATCGCGCTGTCGAAACCGTCGGCAACGCGCGCCGAGGTCGAGGCAGCAGCCCGTGCGGCATGCATCCACGATCGCATTATGCGTCTGCCCGAGGGGTATGACACCGTGCTTGGCGAGGTTGGTGGCTTCCTCTCGGGCGGTGAGCGGCAACGCATCACCCTGGCGCGAGCATACTTGCAGGATGCGCCGATCTTGATTCTCGACGAGGCCACCGCGCAAGCAGACCCCCAGTCGGAGCGTGCGATCCACGAAGCGCTCAGCACCTTGGCATCCGGGCGCACGGTGATCATCATCGCGCATCGACTCGCCACCATCCGAGACGCCGACCAGATCCTCGTGATTGAGGACGGCCACATCACTCAGCGTGGTAGGCACGAGGACTTGGTCGACCAAGCGGGGACCTATAGCGAGATGTGGCGGGCCCAAGAACTCCATTACATGGCCTAAGGAGAGACACGCTCATGTGGAAACTAATGATCAGGGTCGTCAACAGGGCCGAGTTGCGTACGTTGGTGGGCTGGTTCGCCTTCTCCGCTGTCCTACAAGGCATCACACTGGCGTTGATGATCCCCTTCCTTCGGGCATTATTCTCCCGCTCTGAAACCCTTGGCACCTGGCTCGTCGTCGTTGCCATCCTCGGCGCGATCACGGTGACGGTCGACACCTTCGCGATGTACCGCTCCTATCGGATCAGCGTCTATGAAGTATGCGATACCTTAATTGATCGCGTAGCAGATCATGTCTTGCAGCTGCCGCTTGGGTGGTTTAATGCCAAACGCGAAGCGGACGTGGCTAATGCGACATCCAAGGAGATCAACACCCTGTCGCATCTGGCATCAATGGTGATCCCGAACCTGTGCAACGCCTTCATCGTGCCGTTGGTGATGCTCGTTGCCACCGCATTCATTGAGTGGCCGTTAGCTGTGGTCATGGCAGTGTCGATCTTGCCGTTTATTCTCACGTGGCGGAAAATGTCGGCGGCAACAACCAGAGCCAATGACATGGAAGACCGTACCTCGGCCGCCGCAGCCGGCCGGTTGATTGAGTTCGCCAGGCTACAACCGGTGCTTCGAGCCACGGGTGCCGCGACGTCGTGGGACCCCGTACAAGAGACTCTGCAAGCCGACTCTGAGGCGACGTTGGCCGGGCTTCGGATCAAGGGCCGACCTGCCCAAGGATTCAACCTCATCGCTAACGTGACTTTCGCGGTGGTGCTCGCCTTGGGGCTGTCGTTCGTGACCGGAGCGCGTCTGGACCCGATTGCGTATCTGGTGATCGCGGCGGTCAGTGCGCGCATGCTGCTGCCGCTCACAAAAGCCGCGCTCTACGCATCTGAGGTCGATAACGCCGCAGTGGCGTTGCGCCAGATGGGAATAATCCTTGATGCCGCGCCACTTGCCGAACCTGATTCCGAGCAGGCACGGGAACCGCGTGGGACGTCGATTGAATTCCGAGGAGTGTCGTTTTCCTACGAGTCAGGCCGGCCTGTCCTAGACGATGTCTCGCTCACCGCCCCGCAGGGAGCAGTCACCGCACTAGTGGGGCCGTCAGGGGCCGGGAAGTCAACGATCTTGCGTCTCACCGCAAGGTTTTGGGATGTCGACGCCGGTAGCGTGACCATCGGCGGGGTGGACGTGCGCGAGATTCCAACCACGCGGATCATGGAGCTGACCTCGATGGTGTTCCAGGACACCTACCTGTTTGACACCACGATCCGGGAGAATCTGCGGATTGCCCGCCCCAATGCGACGGACGCCGAGTTGGAAGAGGCAGCTCGCAAGGCGAGACTTGATCGGGTGATTGAGGCGCTGCCTCACGGTTGGGATACCGAAGTGGGGCCTGCCGGGCAGAGCCTGTCTGGAGGTGAGCGCCAACGAGTGGCAATCGCTCGGGCATTCATCAAGGATGCTCCGATACTGCTGCTCGACGAGATTACCTCGGCGCTGGACGGCGAGAATGAATCGGCGATTAGCGACGTCATCAGTCAACTATCTGAGGGCCGCACTGTGATCGTGGTAGCGCACAGACTATCCACCATAGATAGCGCCGATCAGGTGGTCTTCCTCGAACCCTTAGCGGACGGTGCTATCGTCGCCGAAACCGGCACGCCTAAGGAATTGTCTAGTCGGCCCGGACGGTTCCACGATTTCGTGGCTGCCGCCGATGCGTCGTCTCGTTGGCAGCTGAGACACACCTCAGATTAGCGGACGCGGTCCCGGTGCCAGACGCCAAGCCCTAAACCCACAGCTCGAATCGGAGTACCTCGACACGTTTGGCACACGTGGTGCTGTCGCAAACATGGCGCTAGTGGGATCATGTGCGAACAGCATCTCGCTGATGAGCGAGGGCGCTACTAATCACCAAGGGAGTTGAGTCCCTCATAGTGGTGTAGCGGGGTGGTCGTGCTGGACAGCAGGGCGGTCACCGCGTGATCCTCGAGTTTCGTCCCCTACAACTCACTCGCGAAAGGCCACACGATGACCGCTACCCATATTGTCGACCCTGCCGGGCTGCTTAGCGAACTGCTTGCCGAGGCGTCACCTGTTGCAGACTGTGATCAACGAGTTGCTGTCTGCGGATGCTGATGCGGTTGCAGGTGCCGAGTACGGCCGCCCAGATCCTGACCGACGGGCCCAGCGCAACGGCTACCGCCACCGGCCTCTCGATACCCGTGTTGAGACCTTGGACATCGCGGTCCCGAAACTACGCCAGGGCACCTATTTCCCTGAGTGGCTGCTGGAGCGTCGCAAGCGCGCCGAGTCCGCATTGATCACTGTTGTTGCCGACTGCTATCTCGCTGGAGTCAGTACTCGCCGGATGGACAAGTTGGTCAAGACGTTGGGAATCGACCGGCTGTCGAAGTCCCAGGTCTCTCGCATGGCCGCCGAGTTGGACGAGCACGTCGCCGAGTTTCGACACCGCCCACTAGGCGATGCTGGGCCGTTCACGTTCGTGACCGCCGACGCGTTGACGATGAAAGTTCGCGAGGGAGGTCGTGTGGTCAACGCGGTCGTCATGCTCGCGACCGGGGTCAACGCCGACGGGCATCGCGAAGTCTTAGGGATGCGGGTCGCCACGAGCGAGACCGGCCCGGCCTGGAACGAGTTTTTCGCCGATCCGGTCGCCCGAGGACTGTCCGGGGTCCGGCTGGTCACCTCCGACGCCCACCAAGGCATCGTGGAAGCGATCGCGGCGAACCTGCCCGGTGCCGTCTGGCAGCGTTGCCGCACTCACTACGCCGCGAACCTGATGAGCATCACTCCCAAGAGCTTGTGGCCGGCGGTCAAGGCCATGCTCCACTCCGTCTATGACCAGCCTGACGCCGATGCTGTTCACGCCCAGTTCGACCGGCTACTGGACTACACCGCCGAGAAACTCCCCGACGTCGCAGACCACCTCGATGCCGCCCGCGCTGACATTCTCGCGTTCACCAGCTTCCCGACCGAGGTCTGGCAGCAGATCTGGTCGAACAACCCCACCGAACGGCTGAACCGCGAGATTCGGCGCCGCACCGATGCGGTTGGGATCTTCCCAAACCGGGAAGCGATTGTCCGGCTCGTCGGCGCCGTCCTGGCCGAGCAAACCGATGAATGGGCAGAAAGCCGCCGCTACCTCGGCCTGGAAGTCCTCGCCAAGAGCCGCCTCAACCTGATCACCACACCCACAACCACGACCGATGCCGACATGCCCGCACTCGCAGGCTAAAACCCCAAACGAGAGGAAAACGCCGTTACACCACTACAAGAGACTTGACCCCCAACTTGCTAAAAGCTTTGTAGTTGACTAGGAGTGCAGATGGTCGTCGGCCCACCTGCAAGAACGAATAGCAAGCGGTATCGTCTACAGGTAGAGGTGCTACCCGCATTATTTGTCGAGACCCCGCGTCTATTCTTGCGCGCGAGATCCCGACTGGTTCACCCCCTCTACGGACGCCAGCCGGGTAGTGACGTGCCAGATACTCAGCGGTACAGCAGGCTAATCTCCAAACGTCCGCGGCAGCCGGAATTCCCAGTTCATAGCCGGTAATGACGCTATTGGAGCGGGCTGAAATCTAGGACCGGGCGGCTTGAGGGCCTCCCTGGGTTAGGTGCCATTGTTTGGCGTACTGCGCTGGCGGGACAAAGCCCAAGCTTGAGTGCGGATGACACGTATTGTAGCGCTTTGACCACAACCTGAGGCAGTGGCTGGCGTGGGCCGGGTCGTCGAACATCTCGTCTTCGAGTAGCTCATCGCGGAGGCGGTTGTGAAACGACTCCACGAATCCGTTGTGCCATGGCCTTCCTGGTGGTATGAACGCCTCAACAGTGCCCTCCTTGGCTGCCCACTTGTTCAGCTCGTGGCTGATGAACTCAGGGCCGTTATCCATGCGCAACACTCGCGGACGGCCACCTCTGGAGGCAGCAAGATTGCTCAACAGTTCAATGACTGACACGGCGGTAATAGACCGCCCGACCTCGAATCCCACGTGCTCACGTGTGAACTCATCGATGACGTTGCAGATCTTAAACGTCTTACCGTGGTAGTCAGTGTCGAACTGGAAGTCCAATGCCCACACATCACCGGGACACGCAGCTGGCTCAACCCGAGGGGTGGATAGGGGCAGACACCGCCGCTTGGGAGCCTTGCGTGGAAACACCCGCAGACCCTCCTGGCGCCATATGCGGCGCACGACATCGCGGCCGCAGTCAAACCCGGCCTCACGAGCCTTAACCCACGCGCGGCGGTAGCCCCAGCGACGATGGGATGCAGCGAAGGTCACCAACCAGCTACGCAACGAGGCGTGCTTGTCGGTGGCAGAAGGCCCGGTTGTGTGGCGTCGGGCGTTGTAGTACGCCCCGCGGGAAACCCCGACAACGCGGCATGCCAAGCGCACTGAGTACCCCAACGATAGGGCATGGTCAATCGCTTCGTACTTGCGTGCCAGGGTCAGAATTTTCCCTCTGCTAACTCCCTAAGCAGCGACTTTTCGAGTTCAGCCTCCCCAAGCAACCGCTTGAGCTTCTCGTTTTCTTCCTGCAGCTCCTTGAACCGCCGTGCTTCACTGCGAGTCATGTCGCCGTACTGTCTCTGCCACCGGTGATACGTTGCCTCACTGATGCCAAGCTCACGGCAAACCTCTGCCACGGTGCTGCCAGATTCCTTCAAGGACCTGGCCTTGTCGAGCTTCACCACGATTTGTTCGGGTGTGTGCTTCGAGAACTTCTTCATGCTCTCCAATCTTCCTGCCCCAACCGGGGCTGTCACGGAAGACACTCTCAAGCCAGATGGTCTAGTTTTTTCAGCCCGGGCCAGGTCGACTGCGTGATCGTTGAACTCGATAAGACTCGCGAAAAAGCCCTCAATATTGCATTGAACAAGATCAGTGGCCAGTGGGACGAGTCCAAGCTGGCCCTGCTGATTGCTGATCTGGATGCGGCCGACTTTGATGCCGAGCTCACCGGCGTCGACGACGAAATCCAGGCGATGATTGCCTCCCTCGACGACGGCGACATCGAAGACGACGATTTTGACCTGACCGCCGCTCTCGAAGCAGCAAGTTTCGTCGAGCGTGGGGACCTGACCTGTGGACGGTTGGTCGGCATCGGCTGGTATGCGGGGACGCCACAAACTTTGACGATGTTGCGGTACTCATGGACGGCAAGAGCGCAAACCTGGTGCTGACCGACCCGCCCTACAATGTAGCGTTTGAATCCTCTGACGGCCTCAAGATCAAGAACGACGAGATGAAGGCCGAGTCGTTTTATGAGTTTCTGCTCGCGGCGTTTACCAACATGGCAGGCGTGTGTGAGAAGGGCGGGTCTGCGTATGTGTTCCACGCTGACACCGAAGGGCTGAACTTCCGCAGAGCGTTCATCGACGCCGGGTTCAAACTCTCCGGCTGCTGCATCTGGGTCAAAGACTCTCTCGTCCTGGGACGCTCACCGTACCAGTGGCAGCACGAACCGGTGCTCTACGGGTGGAAGCAGGGTGCCAAGCACAAGTGGTTCGCTGACCGGAAACAGACCACGATCTGGAACTTCGCCAAGCCGCGTAAGAACTCCGACCACCCGACCTCCAAGCCGCTGGACCTGCTGGCCTATCCGATCCGCAACTCCACCCAAGCAAACGCGATCATCCTCGACACCTTCGCTGGCAGCGGTTCGACGCTGATGGCAGCAGAGCAGACCGACCGCATCGCGTATTGCATGGAGTTGGACGAGAAGTACGCCTCGGTGATCCTGCGCCGGTATGCCGAGGCGACCGGGGACGCGGCCGGGATCACCTGCCAGCGCGACGGCACCCAGTACACGTACCTGGATCTGGTCAAACAGGTCGATCGCGACCGCGAATAAAACCCCGCAATTGCAGGGACAACAGGGGCGTGAAAATAGGCCGTTGATAAGGGAAAAACGACTGGATAAGCCGAAAAACGTATGGCTGTATGTACATGACCACAACACCCCCGCACCTGGGGGAACCGAGCGAAAAGGACTGGTCATGAGTGAATTACACATCGAAATCAGCGAGCTCATCGCAGCCGGAGTCAACGTCTACGACCCCGAGGAAACCCTGCGGGTTGCCAGAGCACGCGGCTACCAGCTGGTGGTGCGCGTGATCGAGCACGACCCGAAGCGTTTCCTCAGCATGGTGACCGCCTGGTTCGAGCAGGAGGTCGTGGCATGAGTATCCTTGCCTTCACCCCGCACAAAACGGGCAGGAAAAAGCTCGCCCAGCTTCTCGCCGATCACCTTGGCGTCAAGGCCACCTATCTGGGCACGCCCTCGTTTGCCTACCAGATAGGAGACGCCACGCTGGATCGGGAGTGGGCCCTCCACCTGCCAGATGGCATCGACCCCCAGGCCGTGCTCGAGGCCGCCCGCCAGGCAGGCTTTGCCACCACCGACCCGGGCGAGGTGGCGTTGACGGTCATGATGCCCACCACCGGGTGGAGTGAGCGCACTCGCGCCAACCTCGAAGCGCTCCTGGCAGCCAAAGGGCCACTGATCGCCAAGGCCCTGGGCATCCCGGCCACACCCATCGAGTTCAACGATGACGAGACAGTCTCGTTCCCGTGGTGTGAGTCGATTTCCCCGGAGACGGCACGCGAGGCGGTGATCCCGCTTGTGGCCAAGCTCTGCCAACGCGCCCAGGAGGCCACCCGAATCCGGGCCACGCCGCCAGCACCGGGCAATGACAAGTACAGGATGCGCTGCTTCCTGCTCTCCCTGGGCTTCATCGGCCCCGAACACAAGCAGGCACGCCGCATCCTGCTGGCAGGCCTGGAAGGGGACGCCGCTTGGCGCACCTCGACAAGCAGAAAGGAGGACTGACCATGACTCCTGGCCAGCGGGTGCGCCTGATCGCCACCAGCGACCCGTACACGCATCTGAGTCCTGGCGATAAAGGAACGATCATGTTTGTCGACGACGTAGGAACAGTGCATGTGAACTGGGATAACGGCTCCACACTCGGCCTCATCCCAGGCGAAGACCTATGGGAATACCCCGAGTGAATCACAGTGATGATGACCGCTATTTTCCTTGAAAATAAGCGGAAAATGACTGGATAAGCACACGCACTTATGGCTGTATGTACATGACCAAACAAGAACAGAAACGGAGAAGTTCATGAACACGATTGAAGCCCTAGAAACCCAGGTCGCTTGCCGAACGCAAACCTCCCACCGCGCGGTCTTAACGGCCTACATGGACACCCAAAAGGCGGATAACGAACTGTTGGATTTCTTCGGAGTCATCTTCGATGCCGACATTCCTGCCATCATCACCGAACTCAAAGAACTAGGGATCGGAGAGTTCACGATCAGCGTGGGGCAAACCGACATGGCGACCTTGTTGTGGAGCTTTGCTGAACACGGTGCCGCTGTGAACGGCCTGGTCAAGGTCAAGAGCGCATATGTCGACTGGACCACCGGAGAGCACCCGATGGTTCCCGCGTTCCACCTCACCATCACCTAGCAAACCCCGCTCATGGAAGCCACCTCCTAGGGCGGTTTCCCTCATATCGCAGAAGTGATGATGACCGCTATTTTCCTTTGAAAATAAGCGGAAAATAACTGGATAACAAGGCACACCTATGGCTGTATGTACATGACCAAACAAGAACAGAAACGGAGAAGGTCATGAACACTCAAGCGATCACGATGGAACACCTGCAGATGGCAACCGACAGCTACGGCACGGTGCTCGCCTACGGGGGACTACGTCCTTGCTTCGGCCTACCGGCACCTGGGCAGAGGCAAGATCGGAAACGACGCTCGCGTGTACAAGCTCGCCGAGCAGCCCATCCCCGGTTTCGGGCCTGAGTCGCGTAGCCGCAGCGAATGCGCCCTCGACTTGGTCGCCGAGGCTGACCAGCTTTTCGACGATGCCGGGCACGCTATCGTTTGGACCCTCGCCCAGATCCCCGCCACAACCCAGGAGTAACAAACATGGAGGCCACTGGGCACCTGATCACAAGCCACCTTCAGATCCCCGCCGACGCGGTGGCGCACGGTGACATCCAG
The DNA here is from genome assembly GCF_000092365.1 of Arcanobacterium haemolyticum DSM 20595. Classification (NCBI taxonomy): domain Bacteria; kingdom Bacillati; phylum Actinomycetota; class Actinomycetes; order Actinomycetales; family Actinomycetaceae; genus Arcanobacterium; species Arcanobacterium haemolyticum. The sequence goes on along the minus strand of NC_014218.1, from coordinate 1,697,790 downwards.
GCTGCCGCCGAGATCCCCTTCAGCGTGCTGGAGGAGCTTGCTGAGGAGGTCGGGGCCGAGAAGATCCCGGTCCACACGCTCAGCCGTGTGGGCTGGCACTACACCAAAGCCGATCAGATCATCGCCCTGGACAGGCAGCGCGGCCTGTCCGATTGGCGCTACGGGGGTTTCGGCACTGGACAGGTGGTCTCCGACTTCCGCCACACCTACTGCTAACTCGCCTGTCGTCCCGACCACCCCCACGGGCTGGGCCTGGCCCGACGCGATCCGTTTCGCCCGTTACCTTGTTGACAGGTCCTGATTGGCGGGTGTTGATTGGGATTGTCGGCCAGCCGCCCTGGCAGCTTGACACACAACATAGGGGCACCCCCCACATGGTTGGGGCTTTTCTTATGCGGGGTTTCACGAAACTGTTCCAATCTTTTCACGAAACCCCGCGCCGCCCGAAGGAAAACGGCCGCGAACACAAAAATGACCCGCTCCGTTCGTTCGGAGGGGGTCATTTTTCTTTGTCTGAACTCCGTTTTGGACCGAATTTCGGCACTCGCCCACGACCTCTAGGCCACGGGCTTCGTCCTCGTTGTTTTGAGGACCAGCCGGTGGCCTTGGTCGGTCTATACCGCAAGCGGTGGCGCGTTGGGGAAAGCGTCGGTGTCAGTCTCGTCGCGGCCACGGGTCTTGCGACCGTCCGGAGGGGTGGTTGGAGGCGTGGGCTTCTTTGGGAAGTGCCAGCGCGACTCTGCCGACAGTAGACCAATGTTGGCCGCAACCGCGGACATGACAGCCGAAATGGCCTGTGCTGCCCAGCCACACATAAGACGCATGGTCGGGTCGCCGTAGCCCTGGTGGCGGGAAGACTTCACGCGGTCGTTGCGCGATTCAATGGTGTTGCGACGGTGGTACTGCTCCTGCCGCTCCTTGGTGCCGTAGGGCGCACCCTGGTTGAGGTACTTTGCGCCGTCTTCGGGCGTGTTCTGCGCGGTAATGGAGGTCTGCTTACAGACCGCACCGCACATGCCAGACGTCGGCACCTCGCTTTCCAGCAGAGGCTCCTTCGCGCGGTTCGGGTGCTTCTCCTGCGAGCATGCAACCAACGGGCAGGTCACCTTCGCGTTCTTCGAGCGTGCAGGGCACTGGAAACGCTGCTTGCCGTCGCCCTTGACGGGCTTGCCGAGCGCGGTGCCAACTGCAACTTCTTGCGCTCGTCCAGAAGCGCGTAATACTCGTCTTCGTCAATGCGGCCGTTCTGGAAGTCTGCGGTGGCGTTGACCAGGCGCTGACGCGCCTTCATTACCGGGCAGTAGAGCTGGCCGTCCACGACAACCGCGCCAGAGGCGAGTTCGGTCTGGAGGCCTAGCTCGTTCTTCTTGTAGTCGCCAATGAGGTCGTAGCCTGCCTTACGCAGCGGAACCTGGAGGTTCTCGGCCTTCTGTCCCAGCAGGTACAGGCGGTCGCCCAAGAAGCGCCCGCGGGGCAATTCGGGGCGGGCAAACACGTTGGTCAGCGAACGAAGCGCACGCTGCCACGGCATGGCACCCGGGCGGTGGAAGGACATGCCGAGAATAAGCGACGGCAAGCCACCCTCCTTGCCGACACCAGCGCCTTCCATGGTGGCAAAGGTGGCCTCGCCGGCCCACATGTTGTCGCCTTTGGAGGGCTTAGCGTCACCGTTGTGGTCGTCCGCGCCCTTCGAGTAGTTGCCGAGCGTGGGGGTCGAGGCGACCTTACGGTGCCCTGGAACCTTGCCCGCTAACATGTCCTGCTTGTTCGGGTTGCCGTTGGCGGAGACCTTAAACGCCGTGCCGTCCACGGCAACGTCGCCGTTCCAGGACCCAAGTTTGTCGCCGAACTTCTCGACGGTGGCCCACAGCAGGCGGTTGGAGAACTCGTCGCAGCGCGCCATGCGCTTTTCCGCGAGCAATTCTTCTTCTGTCGGCTCGTAGTTCTTCTTCGACGTCTTCTTCGAGTCGAGCCCGAATAAGTCCATGAACTCAAGCCACTCGTCAACCGTGTGCCGGCCGTGCCGAGACACGCTCGGGTACGGCTCCATAGTTGCCCGCACGCGCTCAAGGGCGCGCCAAATGCGGTGGTACCAGTCGTTGTTGTAGTCCATGCGGCCGTTACGGGTGCTCAGGTCCACGTTCTCGTTGACGAGCGAGAAGTAGTCGCGCATGTACGGCTTCATGCCGAAGGCGACGACCTCCGACATACGGGCGACCAGTTGCGGGCGCTTGGTCAGCGCCATGTGGACCCAGAGCACAATGGCGGTGCGAATGGTCACATACTGCGGGCGACCACCGCGGCCGGTCTGGAGCCCATCTTCAATACGCCAGTTCTCCACCAGTTCAACCACGCCGGATGTATCAACGAGGTCGGCAGCGTACTTGAGTTGGGAGAAGTTCTCTTGGGTCTGCGGGTACAAGTTCGCCATGTCGTTGTCACCCAGTCAGTGAACAGGTCAGTCAACTCCTCAACGTGGTCGCTCAGCGGGTCCGTGCGGTCGTAATTGGTACGCAAGTGGCGCTCGAATGGAACGACGTTGGCAACGCCAATGGCACTGACGGCTACTTCTCTTCGTACCGCAGCGCACACCGCAACGGCCCACGTCGCGCGAAGCCGGCTGGGAAGCACATGGAAGTCCCGCCCGACGTTGAGCCCCTGGTGCCACACGGGTTTTCTCCGCGGCCAAGAACGTATTCGTGCGGATCTTTTCTGGCCGCGAGTTCTTCCACCACGCCCGCGAACACCGCCGACACCGGGACAGCATGGACCATGTCGTAGCGCTTTACCCACACGGTTCCGTTGTCATCTCGGGTGACGTCCTCCGCACGGAGGTACGACGCGGTAGCGCCGCTACAGCCCGCACCGAGACAAAGGGCAAGGACACCTTCGGCGGTGCGTTGTCGCCCAACTTCCACTGCTCAATGTCGTCAGCGTCAGGCTTGCGACCACCCCGCGGAGCAGGCGGAGTCGGCTTCTGTTCGGTGCGCGGCCGCGACCAGGCAGCAGCGTCAAGCATGGCAAGGTTCACGGTCAAGTCCCATCAGCAAGCGTTACACAACACTAAGGGACGCAACCGCCGTTGGAACACTGCTGCTATGTCAGAGCCCGAAAGCTCCGCCGCTGACGAGGATCACGATGCCGAGGCCGATGAGAACGATGGGAAAGAGGATGTCCTCCCAGCGTTCGAGCACTTCCGCGATCGGGGGGCGAGTGGCGACGAACTTTGCCAGGGCCACCAGGACCGCAACGAACGCGAGGAAGATAACGCAGTAGGCGACTACTGCGAGAGGTTCCACGCTGAGGAATACAGGGGTGTAGACACCGATGTTGTCGCCGCCATTGGCAAACGTGACGCCTGCGACTGTCCAAACGCCGACCTTCTTGCCGGCAACCTTGGCCTCGTCGTCATCGTCGTCATCGTCTCCGCGCCAGGCCTGCCATGCGGCCCAGAGGCCGATGCCCAGAGGGATGAGACCAAAGTATGGAATAGCTGCCGGGGGCAGAAATGCTCCGGCGCCGATGGTCATAAGGATCGCGGCGACGAGGATGCCGGCAAATCCGAGGTACTGGCCGGCCAGAATACGAGCGGTTGTGCCTCTCTGGCCTGCCCCTCGTGCGAAGAAGAGGGAGAGCACGATGATGTCGTCGATGTTGGTAGCTGCGAACAGGCCTATCGCCTGGAAGACCGTGGTGAGGATCATGCGCCCTCCCCAGCTACGTCGCATCCGGGAAGCGAGCAGGCGGGATCGATGCACGGGGCGTCTTCGTCTACTGCCAGGGTGGCATCGACCAGTGTCGTCAGCGCCTGCGCCAGGTGCGGATCGGCGATCTCGTATCGTGTCCGACGACCCTCGGGCTCGGAGACGACGATACCGCAATCGCGCAGGCATGCCAGATGGTTGGACACATTCGAGCGTGTCAGGTCCAGAGCTCGAGCCAGTTCCGCCGGGTAAGCGGGATGGTCGAGCAAGGTCAAGATGATCCGAGATCGAGTGGGGTCGGCCAGTGCACGACCCAGGCGGTTCATCACGTCGAGACGCGAAATAATAGTCAGCATGCACTGAATTATACAGCGAGCACTGAACATGTCAAGTCCGATGTAGCGGCGTAGCAGCGTGTGCTGCTCAGAAGACAGTGGAAGTGGCAGAGATTCCGGCAAAGTTGCGAAACAGCGTCGCCAGCTCGAGATCCAAGTTGTGCGCGAGCCTGGCGTAGTTGGCGAGGTCCGTTTTCAGGCGCGAAGAAGAGACTCGAACGACCGAAACTCGATGATGTCGTCGTCTTGAACCGGGAAGGCTCAAACAAACTTATCGACCTCACCCGCAGCCTCGCCTCGATTCCCGTTACCGGCGAGAAAACCTCCAGGGTTGACGATGACGTCCTCAACCGCATCATCGCCGACCAAAGCGAACTTCAGCGGCTGTACAAGCGAGACCCCAAGGCGCTCCAGGCACTCGTAGAAACCGAGACCTCGGCCGCCGAGATCAAGGAACTGAAGAACCGTCGCGACGTCGTTAGCACTATGCAATCGTGGCTAGACGACCACGAAGCGTTTGCCGAAGCGAAAAACGTGGCGGGTGGCGCTGAGAAGGCGTGGCAGAACCTTCTCGAAGCCAACCCATAGGTCCTCGGCGTTGGTCTCGGAGGTAGGCTCTACACCACTTGGGACGAGGGAAAACTTGAGCAAACAGTTCGCGGAGCAAACCTGCACACTTCCGGGAAACGCGCCGACGCCTTCTTCGCGTCCAACGGCCTGCTGCGTTCAGTGGCGCTGGCAGAGATTAAACACCCGGACACGCCTTTGCTGACACGGGACCAATACCGCAGTGATGTTTACGGGATCAGCCGCGAGTTTTTCGGCGCAGTAGCCCAGGCCAAGAAACGGTTCTAGTCGCCAAAGAGAGCCACGCTAGCTGGATTGCCGAGAGGGACACCGAGGGAGGCAGCACTGGCGACGGTGCGAATTTGGTCGAGCCACGCTCGTTTTGGTGGTCGGCTCCATGAGCGACTTGTGTAGCTCGCAAGGAAACCGAATTGACGCGAAGTTCCGTAGCTTTGAAAGTTTCCGCTCGAACCTTAAGTCACCGGAGGTGCTTACCTTTGACGAACTTGTCGAGCGGGCGCGGTGGAATGTGGAACTTGCCGAGAGGCAAGAAGATGCGGAGTCGGAAGTTCCGGACTTTGAGTTCTAGGACGGCGCTCCTGCTCACGGCACTTAATTGACTACTGTCGTGTAACCGGAGTCGAAACCCGGTGTAACCGGGGTGTAGCCGAGGACCTCATATAACTGGTCAGGAGGTTTCGTGAAAGCCCCTATGCCCCGAGGAAGGAGCTGCTGCCCGATGACGAGCACGTATCAGCCGACCAGGTTCATGGCCGCAGGCTCTATCTACGACCAGCGCAAAGCCGACTTCGCCGTCGCGTTCATTCAGGCGCTGCGCCACACGAAAGGCCGCTGGGCAGGCACACCCTTCACGCTGCTTGGCTGGCAAGAACAGATCGTGCGCGACCTGTTCGGCACCATCAAACCCGATGACTACCGCCAGTTCACCACCGCCTATGTGGAGATCCCTAAGAAGCAGGGTAAGTCCGAGTTGGATGCCGCGATCGCGCTGCTTTTGACGTGCGGGGACGGGGAGCAAGCCGCCGAGGTCTACGGGTGCGCGGCCGACCGGCAGCAAGCCAGCATCGTCTTCGAGGTCGCCGCCGACATGATCCGCCAATCACCGGCCCTATCGAAGCGGGTGAAGATCCTGTCCTCCCAAAAGCGCATCATCTACAAGCCGACCAAAAGCTTCTACCAGGTGCTCTCGGCGGAGGCGTACTCCAAGCATGGGTTCAACATCTCCGGTGTCGTCTTCGACGAGCTCCACACCCAGCCCAACCGGGCTCTGTTCGACGTCATGACGAAAGGCTCCGGAGACGCGCGCACCCAGCCGCTGTACTTCCTCATCACCACCGCAGGTACTGACACCCACAGTATCTGCTACGAGCAGCACCAAAAAGCGCGTGACATTCTCGCGGGTAAGAAACACGATCCCACATTCTACCCGGTGATCTACGGCGCGGAGCTGGACGATGACTGGACGGATGAGGCGGTCTGGCACAAGGCCAACCCCTCCCTTGGGGTCACGGTGCCGGTGGACAAGGTGCGGGCGGCGTGCAACTCGGCTCGCCAAAACCCCGCCGAGGAGAACTCGTTTCGCCAGCTTCGCCTCAACCAGTGGGTCAAGCAGTCCGTACGGTGGATGCCTATGCACATCTGGGACGCCTGCGCAGACCCAGTGGACCTGGCCGAGCTGGAAGGCCGCCCCTGCTACGGCGGCCTGGACCTGGCCTCGACGACGGATATCACCGCATTCGTGCTGGTCTTCCCGCCCTACGGGGACGATGAGAAGTATCGGATCGCGCCGTGGTTTTGGATCCCCGAAGACAACCTGCCACTACGTGTGGCTCGTGATCACGTGCCCTACGACCTGTGGCACAGCCAAGGGTTCCTGGAGACCACGGAGGGCAACGTTGTCCACTACGCCCACATCGAACACCACATCCAGTCCCTTGGTGAACGCTTCGATATCCGCGAGATCGCTTTCGACCGGTGGGGTGCCGTCCAAATGAGCCAAAACCTCGACGATGCGGGGTTTACGGTGGTTCCGTTTGGGCAAGGCTTCAAAGACATGTCCCCACCGTCCAAAGAACTGATGAAGATCGCCCTGGAAGGCAGGCTTGCCCATGGCGGGCACCCGGTGCTGGCCTGGATGGTCGACAACATTCATGTGCGCACCGACCCGGCAGGCAACATCAAACCCGACAAGCAGAAGTCCACGGAGAAGATCGACGGCGTGGTCGCCACGATCATGGCACTCGACCGCTCCATCCGACGCGCAGGCGACCACACCAGCGGCAGCGTCTACGACGAGCGCGGGCTACTCGTGCTCTGATCTGTTTAGCGGTTCGTGAGTAGTTGGGCAATTTCGTTTGCTTTAGGGACTCGTCCGGAGACGACGACCTCGCCGTTGATGACCAGTCCTGGTGTTGACATGATGCCGTAGGACATGATGTCTGCATAGTCGGTGACGTGCTCGATATCGGCATCGAGGTTCAGATCAGCGATTGCTTTACGGGTTTGCTTCTCGAGGTTGACGCAGTTCCTGCATCCGGGGCCGAGGATTTTGATGTTCATTGTTTCACCTTTCGTTGTCTATGAATGAATGCGTTTGAGTAAATCGTCGACACGCTGCTGGATGTCATCGCGAATCCGACGCACCACGTCAAGAGGTTGACCAGAAGGGTCGTCAACTGGCCAGTCCTCATAGTGTTTTCCGGGGAAGATGGCGCAAGTTTCACCACATCCCATGGTGATCACCCAGTCAGATGCTTGCACGTCGTGAGGTTCTAGACGTTTCGGTTTCCCGTCGGGTTCTAAACCCATTTCGCTTAGAACCGTGAGTACTTCCGTATGGAGTTTGTCAGCGGGCTCTGTTCCGGCGGACAATACCGTGATGTTTGGGTCGGCCTTGGCGCGGGTGATCGCGGCTGCTAGTTGTGAGCGTCCCGCGTTTTGCCGGCAGGCGAACATTATTGTTACGGGTTTCATGAGACTTCCTTTAGGCATAGATGATGTTGAAGAGGTAGCCGACGATGATGATGCCGACAGTGACACTTCCGAAAAAGAGTGCCAGCAGCTGGGGCTTCATGACGCGACGTAGCATGATTCCCTCGGGGATAGACAGTGCGATTGCTCCCATCATGAGTGACATGACGGTACCGAGCGGCATGCCTTTCGCCCAGAGTGCCTCTCCGATGGGAACAACTCCACCGCCGTTGGCGTAGAGCGGGACTCCCAATATGGTTGCCAATGGCACGCCGAGTGGATTATCTGGTCCCACATATGTGGCGAAGAAGTCGGCGGGAATCCAGCCGTGGATCGCGGCACCGATTCCTACGCCAACGATGACCCAGATCCACACTTTGCTGAATATGTCTTTGGCTTCTCCCATAGCCGCGTTGACACGTTCTTGCAGTGTTGGGACGTGGCCGCCAGCTCGGAGCTTGGCGACTTTGGTGTCGAATACTGACTGGTTGACCCATTTATCAAGCTTGAAACGGCTCGATACCCAGCCAATGGCGATCGCGATGAGGGAGCCTGCGATGAGATAGGCAACAGCGATGTCCCATCCGAATTGAGCTCCGATAAGAATCGCAGCGGTTTCGCTCACCAGTGGTGATGCGATCAGGAAGGTCAGTGTGATGGATAGCGGAATCCCGGCTGCTACGAACCCGATGAACAGTGGAATTGAAGAGCAGGAGCAAAATGGGGTGATGACTCCTAAGGCGACAGCCATCACCAAGCCAAAGAATAGGCCCTTGCCTTCGAGGAAGTCGCGCGCCTTGTCCATATTGAAACTGGCGCGCAGCATTCCGATGACAAACATCAATCCGGTCAGCAGCAGCAGGATCTTGACCGTGTCATAGAAGAAGAAGTGCAATGATCCCGCTAGGCGCTCCTCGAGGTTCATTCCCAGGAGTGAACCGAAGAACCAGTTCCACCACGGTTCATTAGCAAAGTACAGGCCAACCCACACAAGTGCGGCAACGAGAAGCTTGCCCCACAGTAGCGCATTCGGCTGACGTCTACCCAGCGGGGTGAGAGTCGCTGCATCTTCGCGAGGCTGCTCGGAGTCTGTCGACGCCACATCTTGATTGGATGGTTGTGAACAGCGCGAGATTGCGATGTTTTTCTGCTGAGAGTTGCTCTCGCCTGCGTTGCAACATTGCTCGCTCATTTATCTTCTCCTCCTTGAGTCTGAGGGTTTGGCAGTGCCTGGTGCAGCCGCTCAATCGCGTCAGGCGTGAGCGAGTAGTCCACCCACCGGCCCCGTCGTTCACCGATGACCAACCCGCAATCACGCAGAACCTTCAAGTGGTAGCTCAACAGGTTGTCAGGGATCGGTGGCTGGGTTTGAAGATCGCAGACACACGAACTGCCCTTGTCAGCAAGTTGTTGCAGAAGGGCTAGCCGGATCGGATCAGCTGCTGCGCTGAGCAGTGCAGCAGCCTCCCCAAGTTGTTCTGCGTTGTTCACAATCTCACGCTCACTTCAGTGAATATTGAACCAATACGGTTTGAAGTGTACGCCTAGCGGGGAGCCAGTGCAAAGCAACGAACCATCCTCATCGTCGTTCACTCGCAGGAGGTGTCCCTATGGGTTTTCTTGACTGGCTACGCGGCAGCAACACCAGGCCTGTGGAGGATCATGCGATCAGCTCGGGCTATAGCTTCTTCTTCGGCGGCACCACGTCGGGCCGTCCGGTGACGGAGCGCAGCGCGATGCAGATGACGGCCGTCTACTCGTGCGTGCGGATCTTGGCGGAGGCGATCGCGGGCCTGCCCCTGCACGTCTATCGCATCGAGAAGGACGGGTCGAAGGTGAAGGCTCTCGACCATCCGCTCTACCGACTGCTGCATGACGAGCCGAACCCGGAGATGACCAGCTTCGTGTTCCGGGAAACGCTCATGACGCATCTGCTGTTGTGGGGCAACGCCTACGCGCAGGTGGTGCGCAACGGCCTTGATGAGGTCATCGGGCTCTATCCGTTGATGCCCAACCGGATGATGGTCGGCCGTGATCTGGACACCAAACAGCTCTATTACGAGTATCAAACCTCGTGGGATGAACCAGCAGGCAGGTGGGAACGCGTCCGGCTCACCCCTGGTGACGTGCTGCATATTCCGGGTCTTGGGTTTGATGGGCTGGTGGGCTATAGCCCGATTGCGATGGCGAAAAACGCTATCGGCCTCGCCCAAGCCACCGAAGATTACGGGGCGAGTTTCTTTGCTAACGGTGCCGCCCCTGGCGGGGTGTTGGAGCACCCGGGCACGATCAAAGACCCCGCCCGGGTGCGCGAGTCGTGGCAGGCGACGTTCGGTGGTGCCCGGAACGGCAACAAGATCGCTGTGTTGGAGGAGGGTATGAAGTATACGCCCATCTCCGTCTCCCCGGAGCAGGCACAGTTCTTGGAGACGAGGAAGTTTCAGATCAATGAGATAGCCCGGATCTTCCGCATCCCGCCCCACATGATCGGCGATTTGGAGAAGAGCTCGTTCTCCAATATTGAGCAGCAGTCGTTGGAGTTCGTGAAATACACGCTCGACCCGTGGGTCATCCGCTGGGAACAAGCCCTGACCAAGACGCTGCTTAGCCCGCGCGAGAAGCCGGGCGTGTTTGTGAAGTTCAACGTCGAAGGGCTCCTGCGCGGCGACTACGTCAGTCGCATGAACGGCTATGCCGTGGCCAGGCAGAACGGGTGGATGAGTGCGAACGATATCCGCGCCCTGGAAAACCTCGACTGCATCAGCCCAGAGGACGGCGGCGACTTGTATCTGGTGAACGGGAACATGCTGCCGGTATCCATGGCCGGTGCCTACGCCACCGCCCAGCAGCAACAGCAGGACGTAGCGCCTGCAAAGGATTCACCGCCGGTGGATAAACGAGTTGAAAGGAGGAGCCGGTGAGACGGTTCTGGAACTGGGAGCATCCTGCTCCTAACAATAATGACCCGGCAGGTGATGATACCCGCCGGGTTTTGCGTATTAACGGGGTGATCGCTGAGGAGTCATGGTTTGACGACGACATCACCCCGGCTCTGTTCGCCTCCGAGCTGGCGGCAGGGTCCGGTGATGTGACGGTGTGGATCAACAGCCCAGGAGGCGACGTCGTCGCGGCAGCCCAGATCTACAACATGCTCATCGACTATCCCGGACACGTGAAGGTGTGCATCGACGGGATCGCTGCCAGTGCCGCCAGCGTGATCGCCATGGCAGGTGAGGTCGTGGCGATGAGCCCGGTGTCGATGCTTATGATCCACAACCCGGCCACCCTCGCCGTTGGTGACGCCGAGGAGCTGGGGCGCGTCATCGACATGCTCGCAGCGGTCAAAGAGTCCATCATCAACGCCTACGAGCTGAAAACCGGGATGAGCCGAGCCAAGCTCGCACGGCTGATGGATCAAGAGACATGGATGGACGCACGCGCCGCGATCGCGATGGGCTTTGCCGACGACTACCTCACCGGCAGCCGCACCCCGCCAGACCCAGACGACGAGAACGAGGACGGCGAGGAGCCGGACAAGCAGGCCCCGTGGCCGCCGAAGACCGGAAACCCCGCCCCGCTCGCCGATACCGCCAGCGGGGTGTGTTTTGCCCGCAAGCCCGCCGAGCAGCGCCTTGTCGCACACCTGACCGGCACGCCACCGACGACCCCACCGCCAGCCCCAGAGCCTACGCGGCCTGCGGGGCGGCGAGTGGTGGACCTGTACGCCGCCCTGTTGGGCCACACCCACTAACCAGCAAGGAGAACCTTTCTCATGTCCACGATGACGATTTCTGACCTGCGTACCCGCCGCGCCGAGACCTGGGAGAAGGCCAAGGCCTTCCTCGACGAACGCCGCGACACCACAACCGGCTGCCTTTCCGTCGAGGACGACCAGACCTACGCCCGCATGGAAGCCGACATTGAACGACTGACCGCCGAGATTGCCCGCGCCGAGCGCGCCCAGCGCCTGGACGCTGATCTTGCCCGGGCTACGAATGCGCCGCTGACCTCGATGCCCGGCCAGACCGGCGAGGAGACCGAACCCACGACCGGCCGCGCCACCGCGTCCTACAAGCGGGCGTTTTGGGATGCGATGCGGCTCAACGCCTCTCCGATGGAGGTGCGAAACGCCCTGTCGGAAGGGGTTGATTCCGAGGGCGGCTACCTGGTTCCGGACGAGTTCGAGCACACCCTCGTGCAGTCGCTGGCTGAGCAGAACATCATGCGCGGTCTTGCCAACGTCATCCAGACCACCAGCGGGGATCGCAAGATCCCGGTCGTGTCCACCCACGGCAGCGCCGGGTGGCTCGATGAGGGCAAGCCAACCGGCATCTTTAACAAGACCGGCGGTGGCCAGCAGGCGGTAACCACAGCGAAAGCTACGGACATTACCGCCGATGAGCTCATTGACCTGCACTATGGTTTGCGTGCCCCGTACCGCAAGAACGCAGTGTGGTTGATGCATGACGCGACCGTCAAGACTGTGCGCAAGCTCAAAGACGGCAACGGGCAGTACCTGTGGCAGCCTGCACTTACAGCAGGTGCCCCAGACCTGCTGCTGGGTCGCCCGGTCCACACCTCCACCTTCGTCCCGGAGGTGAAATCTGGGGCAGCGTCGGTAGCCTTTGGAGACTTGTCCTACTACTGGATCGCTGACCGGCAGGGACGCTCGTTCAAGCGGCTGAACGAACTGTTCGCCACCAGCAGGCAGGTCGGTTTCCTCGCCTCCCAGCGCCTAGACGGCAAGATCGTCCTGCCCGAGGCCGTCAAGATCCTCACCCAGAAGGCCACCGTCTAACCACGAATCCGTTGGCCCTTGAGAGAGGAGGTGGCAGCCCTTATGTCCACACCAACACCGACTGCCGAACTAGTTGAGCTCGTGAAGGCGAATCTGATTCTCGCCCACGACGAAGACGACGCCTTGATCGGCTCGCTGGTAGGGGCTGCCACCTCCTACGCCGTCGCCTACCAGCACTTACCCGACGCCTACTACGAGGATCATCCGATGTCGGGCACCACCCGGCAGGCCGTCATTTTGCTGGCGACGCATTTCTATGAGTTGCGTGACGGGTCGACCGCCGGGTTTTGGGCGGACAAGCCGGAGGCTGCGAAAGCTGTGTGGAACGCAGTCAACAACCTGCTGCGGCTCGACCGGGAATGGAAAGTCTGATGGCTGGGATTGGTCCCATGCGCGATTCGATTGACCTTATTGCGCCGGCGACGGTGCGGGATAAGGCCGGGTTCACCGCCACCCGTGACCAGGTCGTGGCAACGGTGCGGGCGTATCAGGAAACCCGGCACGCGACGGCTGCGTGGGTGAACCGCACTGCGTATACGAACGCCACCGTCCTGTTCTGCATCCGCACCATGCCCGGCTTCGACGTGAGCGAGTCGATGGAGATCGCGACTCATGATGGCCGGTTTGTGATTGACACGGTCGAAGTGATCGGCCGCTATGTCGAAATCCTCGCCCACCAAGCCACACCCGAAGGGACGTGAACCATCATGGCTAAAGCGCAGATCACGTTACCAACCGCGTTCATTGATTCACTCGATGCTGCCTCGGCTCTGCTTGACGCAGCCGCCGACGAGGTATTCAATGCTGGTGCTGGCGTGGTCGAACCACGCATGAGAGCCAACCTCGCATCCGCGATCGGGCGGGCGACCACGCTGCCGTCTCGGTCGACCGGGCAGCTCCTCGGGGCGCTGGGTGTTACGAGCGTGAAGGTCAACTCACGAGGCGATCACAACGTCAAAGTCGGTTTCGCTGAAAACCGCCGCGACGGCAGGTCGAACGCGCTCGTCGCCAACGTGTTAGAGCACGGCAGGAGCAACCAGCCTGCCCGCCCGTTTCTGGCACCGACGCGGTCGCAGACCAGACGGGGCGCGGTGGAGGCGATGAAAGCGGTGCTTAAAGCCAAGCTCGACGGGATCACACCATGAACGCCCCGCTTTTGGAAACCCTCACCGAGATCGCTGACCGGCTTGATCTGCCGATCGCGGTGAGCCTGTTTAGCGCCTCACCTGCACCGGACACCTATCTGGTTGCCACCCCGATCGCCGACACGTTGGAGGTGTTCGCCGACAACACCCCGAGCGTCGACGTCGAAGAAGTCCGCCTCGGCTTGTTCACAGCAGGCAACTACCTGCCCTGGCGCGACCGGATCACCCACGCACTCGTTGATGAGGGGCTTGTGGTCACCGCCAGGCGCTACATCGGCTTCGAGGACGATACCGGCTACCACCACTACAGCTTCGATATCAGCTGCCACCACCCGTTTTAACGAAAGGACACTAATCCCCATGGCCACGATTGGTCTTGACAAGCTCTACTACGCCACGATCACCGAAGACCCCGCTACAGGCGAAGAAACCTATAGCAAACCCAAACAGCTTGCTAAAGCGATTTCTGCAGAACTATCCGTAGAAGTTGCCGAAGCAATCCTATATGCCGACGATGGTGCCTCGGAGATCGTTAAAGAATTCAAGTCTGGCACTCTTACCCTGAGCGTCGATGACCTCGGAACAGAGGCCGCAGCAACCCTCACGGGTGCGCAAGTCGATACCAACGGAGTGTTGATCTCCACCTCAGAAGACACCACAACACCTGTCGCGATCGGTTTTCGCGCCGCCAGATCGAACGGCAAATACCAATACTTCTGGCTTTACCGAGTCAAGTTCGCCCTACCCACCACCACCTTGGCAACCAAGGCTGACTCAATTACCTTCTCAACACCAAGTGTGGAAGGCACGATCCTGCGCCGAAACAAGCCAGATACCAAGGGCCGCCACCCGTGGAAAGCCGAAGCCACCGAAGGCGCTGTCGGGGTTAAACCAGAAACCATCACCAGTTGGTATACGGCAGTTTACGAACCAGCTCCCGGCAAGTAAGGAATCACACGGATGATTACTCAAACAAACACGTCTATCACAGCATTGGTGACGATTGGCGGAAACAACTATGAACTCATTTTGACCACCCGCGCCACCCGTGAGATCGCCGCCCGCTACGGCGGGCTAGAACATCTCGGGCAGGCACTCGAGACCAGTGAAGACTTCGCCCACACCCTCAGTGAAGTCATCTGGCTCATCACACTGTTGGCCAACCAGTCAGTTGCCATCCACAACCTCACCCACCCCAACGATCAGCGCCAAGAACTGACGGTGGAGATGGTTGAGCTTTTGACTGTGCCCGCTGACTTATCGGAATATCGAGGAGCGATCGCCGCCGCACTCCAGCACGGCACGAGGCGCACACTCACCACTGAGCCAGCCCCAAAAGACCAGGCGAAGGACACCTAGAGGCCAGTGTTGAGGCCACTTTCACCAGGCTCACCTACATCGGCTTAGCCCATCTTCACCTTCACCGCAGCGAGATAGAGCTCATGGTGTTCGGGCAGCTGCTGGATCTGGTGGACTGTTGGCTGATCGACACCGGACGCGCTCAATCTAAGCGACACTGGTTTATCGACGACATCATCCCAGCAGGAATCTAACTCACGCCATGTCGGCACACCCCGTGACTGATTCCGCATTGCAATTGCCGTCAACCTTGAGGGGTGAGACCTTGTTCTGGAGCGCGTCCATTCTTCCCCAACAGTGCGAGGCTGGGGCCCTGCTCAAGTAAGAAACTATTTCTGACTATCTTCTTTTCGGCGCAGACCGATGAGATCTGGGAGCATCAAGAATACAGTGCCAACCAAGGCTACCCACCAATAATCCCAGCTCTGTGAAATCTTCGTCGACATCATCAGCAGAACGAAGAAAATCAGAACAACATCCCGCACTAAACGTAGCCAGTTCATCACAAGAAACACCCCGCTGCCGCATCTCCGACCCGAACCCATCCGGAGGCATCAGACCTATACCAAGCCCATCCAGCTCCAACAGTGCATAGCATGAGTGCACCAGGTCCGACTTTCTTTGCGACGACTTTTCCCTTTCCTGCAACCCATTTGGTACCTGACCAGGCTTTACCACTAAGCCACTTTGCTTTCGGGCCAAGCCAGTTAGCAGCCGATCTCGAAAACAGGGCTAGTGAAATAGCCATCGCTATCGTGCGCCTTAGTTTCATTATCAACTCCTTATCAAGGTTCTAAAGGCAGAAAAATACAAATCCTAATTTTAACCAGCTACAGGCAGACCTATTTGAGGACCTTCGATGGACATTCACGCCGTTTCTTTTAGGCACTGACCTGGAATACACGCGGCATTTCCACGCTTCCTTTCTTTCTCTTAAGCCGCTGCTGCTTTCGCTCTTTTTACTTTACACGGCCGCTTTCCTTTTCGTTTTAGACAGGACTAGGTACATGGCTGACTCCAGTTTCGGGCTCAAGATCGGGTTGGAAGGTGAACGTGAGTTTAAGCGCGCGATTACTGATATTAACCGTGAGATGCGCGTACTCGGCAGCGAGATGAAGCTGGTGGCCTCCCAGTTTGATAAGAACGACAAGTCTGCCTCGGCGTTAACGGCACGTATCAAGTGTTGGCTAAAGAGATCGATGCTCAAAAGTCTAAGATCGACACCCTACGAGCAGCCTTGGATAATTCTGCTACCTCCTTTGGTGAAACCGATTCGCGTACGAAGAACTGGCAGATCCAGCTCAACAACGCCGGAGCCGAACCGAACAAGCTCGAAGGCGAACTCAAAGCCAACAACGACGCGTTGGGAGAGTTTGGTGATGAGGCTGACGGTGCCGGTGACGATGCGAAAGACGCCGCGAAAGACGCATCCCGCCTAGAGGATGCGGTCGATGATCTCGGGGCCGAGATGGATTCGGCCGGGGACAAGACCCACATCTTCGGCGATGTGCTGAAAGCCAATCTCGCTTCCGAAGCGATCGTGGCTGGCGTGAAAGGCATAGGTCACGCCATCGCGAGTATTGGCAGAGGTATGGCTGGGCGTTGAAGGAGGGGGTTGAGTACAACGCTCGAATGGAGCAATACACCACCTCCTTCACGACGATGCTGGGTGATCAGGCGCGTGCCCAGCAGCTAGTCAACGACCTGAAGGTGGAGGCCGCCAAGACCCCGTTCGGCATTGAAGACCTCGCCAGTAACATGCAGACCCTCCTCAGCTTCGGCATGTCGTTGGAGGACGCCCAAAAGCACCTGCACGAGATCGGCGACATCTCCCAAGGCGACGCCGTGAAAATGGAATCGTTGACCCTCGCGTTCGCGCAAATGTCCTCGACCGGCAAGTTGACCGGCCAGGATCTGCTGCAGATGATCAACGCCGGTTTCAACCCCCTCGAAGAGATCAGCCGCAAAACCGGCAAGTCGATTGGCGAGTTGAAGGAGGAAATGGCCCAGGGAGCGATCTCTGCGGACACGGTGGCTGACGCGTTTGCTTCTGCCACGGTGGAGGGTGGCCGGTTCCATGGGGCGATGGAAGCCCAATCCCAAACCTTCTCCGGCCAGTTGGCGACCATGCAGGACGGGATCGCGAACCTGAAAGGCCTGCTTGTCACCGGTGTCACCGATACATTGGCGGGGACGGTCATGCCGATGGTCAATGGCTGGATTGACGAACTGACCGCAGCTTTCGAAGACGGTGGAATCCCTGCGTTCATCGACACTCTCGGCACCGTCTTGCAGGAAGCATTGGCGTTCATCGCCGAACAGTTGCCCGCCGTGGTTGAAGCTGGCATGACGATCCTCACCTCGTTGTTGGAGGGAATCATTGAGGTGTTGCCGCAGCTTGCGGAGACCGCCGTCACCCTCATCATCGCGTTGGGGGAGGCGATCATCGAAGCCCTCCCGGCTCTGTTGGAGGCGGCGATCCAGATCGGCACCACCCTCGTCACCGGCATCGCCGAGGCTCTGCCGGAGTTGATTCCGGCAGCAGTCGAGATGCTGATGGCGCTGGTGCAGGGGCTGGTGGACAACCTGCCGATGCTCCTGGACGGCGCTCTCCAGTTGATTCTCGGGTTGGCTGAGGGACTGCTGGCGGCGATCCCGGTGCTGGTTGAAGCTCTCCCGGCGATCATTACTGGCATCGTCGGAGCTGTCGGTGAGGGTGTGGTGCAGATGGCGGAGGCTGGGGCGAACCTGGTACGTGGCTTGTGGCAGGGCATCCAATCGCTGGCAGGATGGTTGTGGGATCAGGTCTCCGACTGGATTGGTGGAATCTGGGACGGCATCACCGGCTTCTTCGGCATCGCCTCCCCGTCGAAAGAGATGGCGTGGGTCGGCTCCATGCTCGTTGAAGGCCTCGCTGGTTCCATCCGCACCGATGGGCGCAAAGCCACCGATGCTGCCACCAGCCTCGCCGCCAACACGTTGGACGCCTTCAGCGAACTGGTTGACGGTGTGGAGGTACCCATCGACGCCACCGCCAACCTCACCATGCCCACGGTTGCCCTCACCCCGGCCGCAGCCGTCAACGCCGCAATGTCCGCGCAAGCGGCTCGCGACCAGACGGTGGATGTGGAGGGGACCGTCGATACAACCGCGCGCAGGTTGCTCGGCTCGCTGGATATTCAGGTGGTGCTCAACGATGGCACGCTGGTGGGGATCGCCCCGGCCATGAATACCCGACTCGCCCGGTTGTCGCGCCGTGACCTCGTCTTGACGGGAGGCGCGTAATGTTCGCCTTCACGCTGAATCACACCGTCTCGTCGCGTTCGTTGGGCTTGCGGCTGGCTGCGCCGGTGGAGATCCCGGCAGCGGTGTGGGTGGCCGACGATATCGAGGTCGCAGGCAGGGCAGGAATCTTGACCAGACTGGGTGGCTGGGAAGACAACACGCTGACCCTCCAACTCGCTATCCCCACTGGCGACGGGGTCGACGGCTACAGGCACGCAGCCGCAGCGTTCATGCATGCGACGACGGTCAGCTTGTCCGGTGAGCCCGGCGTGTTCCGGCGGGTCAAGCACGCCACCGTCAGCCCGCTGAGCCGTGAGTTGGCATCGTGGGGCATGTTCGAGGTAGAACTCGTCTGCCAGCCCTTCACCTACCTTGAGACCGGGCTGATCCCGGTTACGCTGACGGGTTCGGGGACGCTCACGAATCCTGGCCTGATCGAGGTGGCCCCGGTGATCACCATCCACGGCACCGGCCAACTCACCTTGACGGTGAATGGTGCGCAGCATCGGATCAATAGTCCGTCTGGGCAGGTGACGCTCGACTCGGATCGGCTGGTCGCCCACGTCGCCGGGCGGGTGCAAACCGACGCCCTCACCGGAGGCTTCCCGACGTTTACGCCTGGGGTCAACCGGGTCACTCTCGCCACCGGCATCAGCAAAGTTGTGATCGTGCCGAATTGGCGCAGCCCCTAACCATCCCGTTCGCTCAATCGTTCCTGGCCGTCCTGTGGTGGGCGGCCTTTCTGCTGTTTGGAGGCTTCTTTGATGATCACGGTTCATGATCGCACCGCCACTGAGTTCACCGCCACCGGCTTAGGTGTTCTTGACCGGGAGATTTCGTGTTTTTCGCATCCTCACCTGGAGCATTCGTAACCCATGTGGGCATAGCGATAGGTAACGGGCAAATGATCCACGCAGCCACCCCGGCAACCGGCGTGAGAATCGCCAGCATCTATTCAAGCTTTGTCGGAGGAGGGCGGCCATGACCGATTTTATTATAGCCGTTCTAGACATGATCCTTGGCGGATCATTCACAGGCGGAATCCAAAGCCTCGGCAAAGACATCTCCATATATAACACTGCAGCATATAACTTCGCCCTCGAGATCAACAATGTGGCAGTCAAACCGGTCGCTGCCGTCATCTTAAGCATTATCCTTGTGCTTGAGTTTGCCCGGATCTCCTCAAAAGTTGATGGAGACCAAAAACTAGGTGCACAACTCGTAGGAGCAGCGATATTCAAGGCATGTCTTATTGTTGTTGCTATTCAAAATGTTGGCCTCATTTTGAAAGCGATCAATAGTGTAGGAACCACCATTATTCAATCGATGGCAAAAGTAGAAACCACGGGTGTATCTAAAGGTGTTCCAGACGATATGCGCTCCACTATCGAAAACCTTGGCACAGTAGATCTGATCGGTCTTTTCGCGCTTCTCCTCGTGCCACTGTTTGTTACCTGGCTAGCGTCGATTATTGTGCAGATCGTGATCTTTCTACGTTTCGCTGAAATCTATATTCTTTCCTCAGCAGCAACCCTGCCACTGGTTTTTATGGGGCACCCGGAAACAAAACCAATCGCCCTCGGATACCTACGTAAATACGGTGCTGCGGTGTTGCATGGTGGAATGATTATAGTGGCCATAAAAATCTATGAAACATTCCAGAAAACCTCACTGAGCATGGACGGAATCCTTGGAAACGGAGACCTATCCTTCAAAACACTAGGCGACTTCGTCACCAACACCGGACAGCTACTCATAGCACCACTGTTCTTTATTTTCCTTATCCTAGCGACAGGTCGATTTGCAAAAGCACTCGTTGGAGAATAAGCGATTGAAAAATATGGATTCAATTATTTGGTTAAATTAGTAGTTTTAATAAAATGATTTGCTACTTAATCTGTGTTGGAAACAGAGAAAAGGTATAGGTCAGTATATCCACCATCCATCAGTTTGAGCATCAAAACTAGGGAAATTGATTACTTGTGGTGAGTTACCGTCAGGGCTTCTTTCAGAGCTTCGTGTAATATCGAGAGAGTAGGTGAGTACTTCGAAACGTTGTGTTGTTGGTAGATTTCAGCAATAGCTTTTTTATCAAGATTTTTATGCCCGTAACATGTTAATGAAGTTGTAAGATAATTGAGCCAGTTAGAGTTGTTGAGTGCATCAACTTCGCTAAGAACACACAAGATTACTTGCAGTTGTGGATCTACTGATAATAAGTCTAGAAGATCTAAGATTGCAGGACCATCTTCATTGCCGCCACACATGCCAATTAATGTGCATGTACCATGGTCCGCGATCAATTTGGGCGCGAACTCGAGAATCGATTTGGTAACTTGCAATCCATCAACTCCACCATGACCAGGACGATTATATGTAAACTCGTCGGGAATAGGGACTAGCGGGGGATTGGCTACGATTCTTTGATATTTTGTGTGTTGTAATTGAGAAGAAAACGAGTGTAATGACATTTCGTGAATAGAATATCGTTGCTTCAGGTTATTCAAAGTGGCATTTAGAAGCGACACGTTTGACGCAATCGGATTAATTTCAACACTCTCAACGTAAGCGCCAGCTTTTGCTGCTAGAAGCCCTTGAATCCCTGGCCCGCCACATAAATCAAGAAATTTTGTGCCGGGGAGATATTCAACGTGACAACGGCGGGATAGAGCGAGAGAATCTAAGCCAAAATAAACGTTCATCATGGCATTGGGAATGTCTGCCACATAGATTAAACCGTCCACCACATATATGGAATATGGATACATTGTGAAAGAGTTATTATTCTCTTGGCGTATCAGGCCAGATGGTTCTAGTGTCTTTAGAAACTTCTTTAATTGTGGGTTTAGTCGACTTTGTTCGACGTCTTTTCCTAGGCAGAACAATTCAAGATCGGCCTTTAATGGATCGTTGAGATGTTCAAGAAAATGACTAATATGTTCTTGGGGATAAGTGTGGAAATCTAAAGACGTTAGAAATGCTATGAAACCATCTAAATGCAATAAGTAATTCCATTGCTGCCCTGAACTCTTGGGAAGTAGTTCGGGGCGTAGACATCCAACAAGTTCACTAATTTGTTTCATTATTCGGGATACATTTCACTAATTGATGAGAATTTGTTATTAGTTCAACTAATAATTCCCAGTTATCATTTAATGAATCAATATACTCCTGCGTGGTTGTTAGTAGTTCGCACGCTGACTGTAGTTCCAAGTCTTCAATTATGCTTGCGCGGCCCGATGCAATGCGAAGTAAAATGGCTGGTCCAATAATTTTAATTGCCTGTAGCAAAAGAAACTGGAAAGTTTCATCAGATAAGCGTGATGTGGCGTTAAAAATGGTATTTGCGTTTAGCGATAAGATTGAATTTCCCTCAGTTTTTATTCCGCAACACGCTCCGATTGTTCCGTCTGGGGCAAGAGTGACAGGGTCAAAAAGCGCTCCGCATCCATCATAAATAGAATTAGGATAACTCGAATAATCAAGCTTGCCACTCAGATACTCTTTGCGAAGTCGCCTACCGCGCCCTAAACGCGAAATGCTAGATTTCGAAATCAGATATCGTGTTCCGTCAGTGCTTGGTGGAGGTAATTCTTCAGATCCTTCATCACAACGATCGATAATTACAGCGTCTTCGTCACCAACATATGAACGAATGTATTCGGCAGTAATATTAGTTCGGGGACCTTCGCACGTGGCAATGAGTACTGTAGAAAACCCCATATGTTTCGCGGTGTACCATGCGGTTTTTAAGTTGTTCAGAGGAATCCAGACTGCATGAAACTGGTCCATTGAAAAGTTTAATTTACATAAACCAACTTCACGTAGCTTTTGGAGCATCTCTCTAGCCGCCCCCGCGTCTCCAGCCCAATGGACATTTGTAACGAGACGCGTCGGAAGTCCGTGCTCGCTACAGTACGCAATTGCATCAAGCAAAGTGTCACCGAGCATGGTAGATTCTCCGCCAGTAAAAGTGACTAGACCGAGCGGACTTTTTCTATGAAAAAGTCAATGGCACTAAGCATCTTTTCTAATGTTAATTGAGCAGTTTCTTTTGGACCCGATTTCATTAGGCAGTGGGCGCAACGCGTTTGGCACTGATCCGTTGTGACTATGGCCAATCGACGTACTTTACGCACGTGTTCCTGAGCATTGAAAAATATATTTAATTTTTCTCGAACTGGTGATGGAGAAGTCATTCTTTATGCAACCGCTTCTGCTTCCACCACAGCTAGAACAGATGAATCGGACGCTGCGGGATCAACAACGAGAGAGACACGTTTTTCACCATGTTGCGAATTGAATCTCAGAAAGCCTTCGGTTTCGATCGGTTGAGGGTCTTTGCATAGTAGATTTCGGATGGCCATTCGTTCTCTCGATGAGCCATATCCGAGCGATTTAAGATAGTGGTGAAAGGAACCCTGTAAGTATCTATCACCAAAGTCTAAACTTATGGGTTGTATTCGAGATTTGACAGGGTTGTCACCATATCCGCGTGCAAAAATCCACTTAACTGCAACGGCTCCTGCCCAGAGGAAAATACCGCCTTACTGATAAATTACGGCATTTTGAGGAGCGGCCGCATTGAAAACTGCCGCAGCATTTGCGACCACGGCAATAGCGTTAGGCTTAATTTCTGGTTCGTGCCCGGAATTAGAAATTCTATAGCTAAAAACACTCAGGAGGTAATCTAAGACCATAAGTCTTACACCTTGGGGGTCTCCTCGAAAGTAAGAAGGATACTTAGAGTTTCATCGCTGTCGCAGTTCCAGAGTTGAGGATCGAAGTGAGTTAAAGCCTTATGCGGAGATGTTTCGAACTTATCTTGAGAGTGTAAGTCGCTGAGTAAACTTTGTCTGAATGAGCTTAACGATTCATATATTCGCGCATCGGAAGCTTGAGCAGGTAATGTTGCTGGATTCTCGTCTTTTGAGTTGGTTGACATAATTTCCACCCTTCTAAGAATGTTCAATCTTTGTGAGTTATCTCGTTTTGATGACGTCTGGTTCCGCTAAAGTAAATAATCCAAAACAGGATAATTAGGAACATCTGCAAAGCAACGGTGACATATAGAAAGTCGTCGTTGTTAGTAAACTTGTAGGCGACAAAAGCTGGGATCCACAAGAACATGGAATATCCCAGCCATCTTATTGGGGCTCCCGTTAAACGTTGTACGAAGTACCAGTTTTCTTCTGATTTCATGGAAAATTCCGTTCTAGTTCCCACAATCCCGTTGGGAGGAAATTTTCCAGATTTCATCCGTGTTCCTATGACAACTAGACCTACGCCGCACGCGATTATGACTATTGCACAAAAAACTAATGCGATTGTTTCGACCATGCCACATCTCCATCAATGTGTATCACTAATTATGTTTCGCAGTATACTTTTGAAAATGTCTTAACAGATGCGTTTTGGAGATGGAGTGCTCTAGGTTTTTAGGTCCAGGTGACTTGAGTGTTGTCCATTGATGCCCTGCCTGTGGGTGGGGAGAATGGGGCAATGGTGAAGAAATTCAGCAAGCATACTCCCGAGCAGATTGTTCGTAAGCTCGATAAGGCGCGGGAATTGAAGGAATCGGGATCAACTACAGCTCAGATCCTGACCACGTTGGGGATTAGCGAAGCCACGTTGAACAGGTGGCAGGCTACCTATGGGGCGATGACCAAGAGCGAGGCGAAAGAGCTCCATCGCCTGCGCGAGGAAAACACGCGCCTCAAACGCCTCCTAGGTCAGGCAGAGCTGGAAAAGGCTGCGTGGAAAGAATTGTCGGAGGGAAACTTCTAAGCCCAGATCGCCGTCATGATGCCCTCTGGCATCTGGTCGGGCTGGGCTATTCCCAAAGACTTGCCTGCCAGATTGTTGGGCTCTCTCGCAGTGCTTACCGGCGCGCTAGGACCCACTCGCCCAAGCCGGATAAGTACGCGGACCTACGGGCATGGATGCACGACTTCGTTAAGGATCATCGCCGGTGGGGACACCGGCGCGCCTGGAGAAACGCCCTCGCCGAAGGGTACGGGATATGCCGCGAGACTTTCCGCAGGATCTGGCGTGAAGAGGGCTTGCGTGTCTTGCCTCGGAAGAAGCGCAAGCGTCTAGCTGCCGATACCCATCGTGATATTCCTGCCGGCCAGTACCCGAACGACGTGTGGGCGTTGGACTTCCAGTTCGATTCAACCTGGCACGGCAAGACAATCAAAATCTGTAACATTATCGATGAATACACCCGCGAACACCTCGCCTTCACGGTCGACAAGAACATTAACGCGGTCTCGGTGACCGAACTCCTTGACGTGGCTTGTCTGGAGCACGGCGGGCGCCCGCGGGTGATCCGGATGGATAACGGGCCCGAGTTCATCGCTCATGCGCTCCAGGAGTGGGCAGCCGAGGATGAGACAATCTAGGCGTTCATCCCACCAGGCCAGCCCTGGCATAACGGGTTCGTTGAGTCTTTCCATAACCGGATGAGAGACGAACTCTTGGAGGACAACAGTATCGAGAATCTCTAGCATGCCCGCCTACTCGTGGCCCAATGGTCATCACGTTACAATAACTTCCATCCGCATTCCTCACTCGGCTACCTCAGCCCACGGAAATACGCGGAACAATGGAAACAAGAAAACACGGTCAACACTTAAACCGACTGGGCCTAATTCTTAGGCCACTCCAGGAGAGTGTGTGGCTTTTGTTGGGCCAAATGGGTCAGGAAAAACAACGCTTATAAAGCTACTCCTTAGCTTCTATGAAATTGATTCCGGTACGATCTTGATAAATGAGCTACCAATACAAAATTATTCTAGAGAAAATCTCTATGAAAAATTCTCAGCGTTATTTCAAGACTTTGTTCGATACGACCTTACCCTTTCTGAGAATATTAGGATTGGAAGAGTCGATAATATAGGCGATGAAGACCGAATCTATTGGGCGCTTGGAGAAGTAGGCTTAAAAGAGCTCCTCAATCGGCTTCCCAAAGGAATAGACACAACTTTAGGAAGAAAATTTGACAATGGGAGAGAGTTATCGATTGGCCAATGGCAAAGAATTGCAGCAGCGAGGGCACTCTTTCGAGAACCCAAACTTTTGGTTCTTGATGAGCCGACAGCCTCGGTAGATAATATCGCTGAACAAAATATGTTTGAGAGTATTGTTGGGCAGGACCGCACAAGTGCAAAAACAACTATTGTCCTGGTAGCACACAGACCGAACACTGTAAGAATGGCTAGCCGTATATTCGTTGTTAATGAGGGAATGATCGTAGCTTCAGGTACGCATAGTGACCTCGTCAGAAACTGCGCGATTTACAATCATTTATTTCCGTCGGATTGACTTTACCTTCGTTGAGCCAGTGTGAGCACACAGATGATACTGTTTTTGATCTACCCTTGATCTATCTTTGATGGACAGTAGATGAATGAACATATTCACTTTCTAGTTTGGGTGGCGTGAGCTTACGTGCCAGGAAGGGCGGAACGCCACGTAGGGCATATATACATTGGTGTGTGGGCGGTGTGGCTATTTCGTCTGGTGTGAGTAGGTCTCGCCCTAGTCGTTTTTCTGACGTGGAATAGGATCCGTTCCACCCTTTGGTTAGGGATGTGTCGGTGGCTGCGATGGTTTGTTTTCCGAGAAGTTTAGAAACGTATTCGGTTGTTGATTTTTCGTTGCAGCCAAGGAACAGGAAGCTATCACAGTTGCCGACGATGGTTTTCCAATCGTCTTTATAGAGCGCTTTTCCTTGCGTGAAGTTTTGGATGATGATTACAGTTGAGATCCAGCGTGAGCGCATGACCACGATTTTACGTTCAAAGCTTGGCATTTTACCTATGTTAGCGAATTCGTCCATCAAGCACTGAACTTGGATAGGCAAGTGTCCATCTGGCGAGTGGTCGGCAATGTAGAGGTTTGTTTCAAAGAATTGCTCGAGAAGATCGAGATTAAGAAGGTGAACGCTGCGTGAGTGTCAGGGTTGACCATAAACAACGCAGTTTTTTCTTGGCCAACCGTATCGAGTTGGATGGTGTCTGCAGATAGTAGTTTCCGGATTTGTGCCATGTGCAATGGTGCCATCCGGATACCGAGCGAGACGATGACAGATTTTTTGGTTTCGCCAGCGCCTTGCGAGTAGCTGTTGTATTGCGCGCATGCGAACCGTAGCCCATTGATGGCTGCGATAGCTTCCTCGCCCCAGCCGTGTGGGTTGGCGTCATAGTCGGCGATTACTTCGGTGGATGCTTCGAAAGTAATATCGACGATTGATTGGGCTGTTTCGTCTTGCTCACTCGCTTGCATTTGGCCAAGCAGATCGACGACGTCGATGAGGGTGCCTTGTGCTCCTTTGGTTGAATATATGTAAGAGATGAGTGCGTTGAGCAAAGCCCGTTCTGCTTTCTCCCAAAATCCGTCACCGCTCGATGGTTTGTTTCCGGACGTGTTGGCCATGAAATTCTCGGTGAGAATCGTGCAGTCTACTTCTGCCTGGCGAGGGTTGAAATAGACGAGAGGGTTAAACAAATCGGATTGATCAAAATCGATGAGGTTTAGGCAGCGAATTTTGTAGCCTTGTTCTTTGAGCCGTGGACCCATGCTCCGGATCCTCCGATGCATAAAAGGTTGAGGTTGCGTTGAGTGATATACGAGTTAAGGTTCAAATGGTGAGCTTGGGTAACAAGCAACGCATTATTATCTTTAGCTTGGAATGGCTTGAAATCGGCTGGTTTACCCCACCTTGCCGACCCGTGTTCTTCACGGTCTCTGCGGGTCATTTTTCCGGCAAAATGATAGACCCATGTAAGCCCTATGGCTGCTGTGGTACCAAGCCCGCATAGAATATCTGTGCTGTTGAACGAAACATGCGCGGGCTGGGAGAAATCGGCAAAAGCATTATCAATCACGTCGTTGATAGCCATGCCTGAAGCATGATCTGTCCGGATCTGATACCCGAAAGTACGCGACAAACTCAAGTCCTACGACGCACAGGCCGGGGTGGTGCTCAACGCGTTCGAACGCCTACTTATCCGGGTCACCCGCCACGAACTCGAAGACCTGGCGGCCTTCAACGGTTCGGGTACCCGGTTCACACTCCACGAACCACCACACGTGGGCATCCCAGTTGGCGACTATTACTTCAAATCGGAACCCCGGAAGGGCGCGTACCAATACCGGTACACCAGCGACTTATGTGCCTGGGTCATCCGCCACGCGAAAACCCGTGCAACCCCACCAGCACGACTTTCTTTCACGATCAGTAGCTCACAGCGCGCAACCGCCATTGCAAAACGCTTACGCAACAAGCGAGGAAGGCTACGTGTTGAGGAAGTCAGCTTCGCTATGAAGGCAGGAAGCCAGCAGCTGCGCGAGTCCTACCTGCTGACCGCTGGGTTCTTTGACGATGGCACCCCGATGGATCATGAGCAGATTAGAGACCTTCTTGACCTGCACTGCACCGGCAGCACTGCTGACCACGTCGAGACCAGTGGTTTCGACGTGGTCATCGCACAGGAGCTGGAGGAACTCAGAGGTGACGTTGAAGAGCGCAACGCGCGTTTCTTCCTCGAACAAGAAGCACTCCTCGACGCGACACGGCTCGACCTCAAGGCGAAGTACGACGCGAAGATTCGCGAGTACCAAGCCAAAGAAGCCGCCGCAAACAAGGAAGCTCGCAAGGCCTCGAACGCTACCCAAGAGCTGAAGCAGGAGGCGCGTCAGTGGCGACGCAGGGCTGACGATGCTGAGGATGAATACCGCAGTGAGCGGAACCGTCTTCGTGACGAGTCTGATCAACTGCTCGACAACGCACAAGATGCTCTCCAGGCAAAGCAGTCTCGCCAGGTGCTCTTCAACATCAACTGGGAGGTCATGTGAACATGCCCGGCTACGCCACGCAGCTATGGTGGATGCTGGAGCCGCTCTGTCCAGGCAGGCCGCTGATGCGATCGTACCTTCTGAACAAAAAGCACGTTGGGCTAAATATTGAAAATGGCAGAGTGGGAATAGAGAAATAATGGCAGGGCTCCAATTGGAACCCTGCCATTATTTCTCTTGTGTGGCTACTGCTGCTTCCACGCCTGCTTGATAGAGAGGCGCTTGCCTGAGTGCAGGATCGAATTGTGGTAGATCTTGCCGGCAAACATGGCCAACAGCGGGATGCTGGCTACCGCAATCGCCAGCGCAACCACTTGCTCAAGCGGAGACGTGAGATCGAATGCTTGCCGCGTTGGCATCATGAACGAAGAAATGAGTGGAATGTAGGAGAGTACCTTCGTAACCGTGGCATCAGGAAGTGCTGGCACCAGGAACATTGCCGTGTAGACCGGGATGAACGTGAGCATAGAGAGCGTGCCGGTAATTGGTGCTAGATCTTCTTGACGTGACACCGTGGAGGCCAGTGAACCGGCCAGGAGCGAGAAGATAAAGAACCCAACAACGCCCCAAATCATTGTCCAGAGCACTGTCCAGCTCAAGGACATCATCGGAAGTGAGACGTTAGCGATCTTCAGCGAGATGATTGCCGCCGCAATGTAGGCCGCGAACTGGCCCAAAATAACAACACCAATACCCAGGATTTTGCCCAGCAGTAGAGTGCGTGGCTTCACCGAGGAGAGGATGAGTTCTACTACTCGCGATGATTTTTCTTCCACCACGCCCATCGCGATCGTAGCAAGGCCGCCCATCATGACCATTGTGAGAAGTACTAGCGATGCAAGCGAGGAGAAGTAACCGAATGGATTAGTCCCGATCAGGTTGCTTGAATCGGTCAGATCAAGCACGTTGGTGTCAATGTTATTGACGGTTTCCAGTGCTGCGTGAGCGTCGTCTGAGCTGAAGCGGGTGCCGTCGGCGCTCGCGACCCACAGTGTGAGGCCCTGGCGAACGGCGTCAGCCGCATGCGACCTCATGCTTCCACTGGTTGGGAAGTGGATAACAGGGGCAGTTGAAGCGCCACTGATAGCCAAGAAATCAGAATCGGAATCTGTTTCTTGCGCTGCGGTGTAAGCATCCGTGAGCCAGTGACTTGCTTCCCCGTCAGTCAGCGCTTCTATCGTGGCGTTAGGCGCGACTTCTTGAATGAATGGAGCGGCGGATTTGGCGGATTCTTCGATTCCGATCACGTAGCCGGATTTAGGGGCAGACGCAGATTCGTCGTCAGGCGTGTTGAAGATGTTGCCAACGATGCCCGCGCCGATGATGAGCACAAGCATAACCACGAACCCGATTTGGTTCGATCGGGTTTTGAGAAGTGCGGTGATTTCCCGCTTCATGATGAGTCCGAGCATGTTACTTCTTCTTTCCGAACAGGGCACCGAAGCCGGATTTGCGAACTGGTGTTGGTTCTTCCGTGGTTTCTTCTACGGGGGTGGACACCACGTCTTTGAAGATTTCTTGGAGGTGTGGGCGATGTGGCGCGAATTCGAGCACAGGGCCTGCTGCCAGTGCAGTGTGGAGGACGGTTTGTGGATCGATTCCGGCTCCGACTTTGACGTGGAGCGTATCGGTTCCCATACGAGAAGCAGTGATCCCTTGGGAAAGAAGTGTTGCGGTGAGCGTATCGATATCACCACCGGTACGCATCGAAATATTATTTTCTGGAGTGGTGCGCAGCGCATCGATTGTTCCTTCGGCAACGATTTTGCCTTCGGAGCAGATTCCGACGCGTTCACACATGCGTTCAACAAGGTCTAGTTGATGAGAAGAGAAGACGACGGTGGCGCCGGCGTTTGCCTTTTCGCGTAAGACATCGCTCATCACATCAACGGCAACTGGATCAAGCCCAGAGAATGGTTCATCCAGAACAAGAACGGATGGGTTGTGAATGAGCGCGGCGGCCAACTGGACTCGCTGCTGGTTACCAAGTGATAGTGCTTGAACTTCATCGTTGCGGCGGTGCGCCAAACCAAGGCGTTCAGTCCAGTGCATCATAGCGTTTGTTGCTTCATCCGTGGTTAGCCCGTGAAGCCGTGCCAGATAGATTAACTGGTCATTGACCTGCATTTTCGGGTAAAGCCCACGTTCAGCAGGCATGTAACCGAACGTTTTACGAGTATCGAAATCGAGTTCCTTACCATTGAGTGTGACTGTGCCTGAATCGGCGCTGAGCACACCAAGGATAATCCGCATCGTCGTCGTCTTACCCGCCCCATTGGAGCCAACGAAACCGTAAAGTTCGCCGGGCTGTACCGTAAATTCCATTCCAGCAAGCGCAACGGTGGAACCGAAACGTTTGTGGAGGTTGCTAATGTGTAAAATCACTAGCGCTCCTTATCTCTAAGTTTTCTCACCGTGGGGTGAGTAAAAAATTATTGTGATGCTGGCGATGTTACTAAATGTGGGTCTGATTCAAGAAAATGTAAACCATTCCACATCAAATTCACCAAATGAGCTGCCATAATATGCTTTTCCGGCTGACGTTTCACTGCCCACGATTGCCCCACGATACCCATGAGGCCGGAGAGCATGTGAGCGTAGAGGGTCATGGCGTCAGGGGAGAACTGCTCCTTCATGTAGGTGCCCAACAGTTCATCCAAATGATCGCCCATATCAGAAATAATCGTGGAGAATTCGCCGCCGGCAAGCACGTCAGGGCTCTGGTGAACCATCAAGCCGAAGCCATCAGGGTTTTCCTCAATGTAATCGAGGAGGCTTAAAACCACAGATTCGAGTGCTTCGCGGGGATTGCGCCCAGCTGACAGTGCATCGTGCAAAATTGTGTTTACCGCCGTGGTTTCCCGATCGACGATCACCTGATAGAGCCCCTCTTTACCTCCAAAATGTTCGTAAATAACCGGTTTGGAGACGTCGGCTGCGTTAGCGATTTCCTCAATTGAGACGGCGTCGTAGCCGTGTGCGGCAAACAGTTGCCGGCTGACCCCGATGAGTTGCTCGCGTCGCTGAATGCGAGTCATTCGTTGCCTCTTCGGAGTGTTTTCCATGTTCGATAAGGCTGTTTTAGAAGTATGTGCCATACACCTATTCTTACATGCCTACGTTACCGAAACCAGTGCTTGGTTTACTACCATGGAGTGAATACCGGCGCATCTTTTTTCGAAAAAGAATATCGTGGTGAAGAACATAGGTGCGTGTGCAGGGCTGTAACTGGAAACTTGAGAGCCGAACTGGCACAATGAATTGAGTGATCCGCCATGGTGTAATGGCAGCACAGCGGTCTTTGGAACCGCTTGTCTAGGTTCGAGTCCTAGTGGCGGAGCGAAACAATGCTTAGCGTTGTGTTCTTGAGTCGGTTAGCCGAGGAGGCACCAGTGAGTCAGAAACTCGCTGCAGCAATTATTCTGGCTGCAGGAAAAGGGACCCGAATCAAGTCACAGACCCCGAAAGTTCTCCTTTCCATGTGTGGTCGTAGCCTTGTAGGGCACGCACTAGATGCGGTGGAAAAGGCTGGAACTGAGCACACCGTCGTCGTCGTTCGTCACGAACGTGACCACGTTGTATCCCACCTGTCTCAGATAGCTCCGCACGTACTCATCGCAGATCAGGACGATATCAAAGGTACCGGCCGTGCAGCATGGTGCGGAATGGAAGCGCTACCGGCTGATCTTCACGGGCCAATCCTCGTGGTAGCAGGCGATTCCCCAATGTTTACGCCAGAAACTCTTGCCGAACTCACCCGTGTTCACAACGAATCTGGCGCTGCAGTAACCGTCCTGTCCACCGTTCTTAACAACTCGTTCGGTTATGGCCGCATCCTCCGCGATGCTGCCCCAGGTTCCACCGAAACTCCACACACCCCAGAAGCAACTGGCCCAGTTGTGGGAATCGTTGAAGAAAAAGACGCCACCGATCTTCAACGCACAATCAAAGAAATCGGAACCTCCACCTATATTTTCGATGCTGATTTCCTCCGTTCCACGCTCGGCGGCTTGGGCACAGATAACGCTCAAGGGGAAATGTATCTTACGGACGTCATCGCACGCGCCTCTGAACAAGGTAAAGGCGTTGCCTCCTATGTGCTCGCGGATTCGATCCAAGCAGAAGGCGTCAACGATCTTGTCCAACTCGCTACGTTGCGCGCAGAAAAAAACCGCCGCATCCTCGAATTCTGGATGCGCTCCGGTGTCTCAATTATCGATCCGGCAACCACACACATTGATGTGGGCGTTACCCTTGCGCCGGACGCCATCATTCAGCCGGGCACAATCCTTCGTGGGAACACGAACGTGTCCGGGTTCGCCGTCGTCGGTCCACACACGGAACTAACTGACGTCACCGTTGGAGAACGATCCACTGTGCCTCATGTCGTTGCCTGTGCAACGCGCATCGAAGCGGATACGCACGTTCCTCCTTTCACGGTTCTGGGTGAAAGTCACTAAGCTAAGGCGATGGCTAGCCGGTCATCGCTAAAACTGGAACACAAAGAATGGTCGGGTATGACAGGCATCCATACAAGCGGTGAAAAGCACCTCGTTGTCGCCACTGGGCGCGCACATCCGGAACTCGCACAAGCAGTTGCGAAAGAACTCGGAATCGAATTGTCGCCAACAACGTCGTACGAATTCGCAAACTCGGAAATCTATGTTCGCTTCGATGAGTCCGTCCGTGGCTCGGACGTATTCATTATTCAGTCGATTGACGTCCCTGTGAACAAGTGGATTATGGAAGCGCTCATCATGGTTGATGCCGCCAAGCGTGCATCCGCCAAACGCATTTCTGTGGTACTCCCATCGTTCCCATACGCACGCCAGGACAAGAAGCACAAAGGCCGCGAACCAATTTCGGCACGCCTGATGGCCGATTTGTTCAAAGCTGCTGGTGCAGAACGCATCATGTCCGTGGATCTCCACGCTTCCCAGACTCAGGGCTTCTTCGATGGCCCAGTGGATCACCTGTGGGCCATGCCAACATTGGTTGATTACGTGCGCACCCGTGTAGTTCCGGAAGAATCCGTGATCGTTTCCCCAGATGCCGGCCGTATCAAGGTGGCTGAACAGTGGGGCAACCGCCTCGGTGGTGTGCCGCTTGCGTTCGTTCACAAGACCCGTGATATTTCACGTCCAAACCAGGCAACCGCAAACCGCGTTGTTGGTGACGTTGCTGGCCGCACCGCAATCATCGTTGACGATCTTATCGATACCGCTGGCACAATCGCAGGCGCTGCTCGCGTTGTGTTGGAAGCTGGCGCAAAGGACGTGATCATCGCGGCTACTCACGCCCCGATGTCCGGCCCAGCCCGCGAACGTTTGATGGAATCTGGTG
Organism: Arcanobacterium haemolyticum DSM 20595; assembly: GCF_000092365.1. NCBI lineage: Bacteria > Bacillati > Actinomycetota > Actinomycetes > Actinomycetales > Actinomycetaceae > Arcanobacterium > Arcanobacterium haemolyticum. The sequence continues at coordinate 1,664,402 of NC_014218.1, read as the reverse complement.
CGTGCGAAGTTATCGTCACGGACACCCTGCCGATCGCCGAAGAAAAGCGTTTCGATGGGCTCACCGTGCTTTCGATCGCTCCAGTTTTGGCACGCGCGATCCGCGAAGTGTTTGACGACGGTTCGGTTACCTCCATGTTTGATGGAGCATACTGATCTGATGTGACGTTGGCACATCTTGCTGGTGTTCATTATGATTCGGCCGGCTGGGCTTGTAGACTTGAACAGTTGCCTCGGCGAGGGAAGGAAACTTCCGTTATCGACGCGGTGTCTACTCCTTGTGGTGTAGCCTCCGGATCGAGGCCCGTTAAAACACAGAAATAAAAGGAGTACCTCATGAATGAAACATTGAAGGCTGATATTCGTAAGGAATTCGGTAAGGGCGCTGCTCGTCGTCTTCGCCGTGAAGAGAAGCTTCCAGGCGTTCTCTACGGTCACGAAGAAGAACCAATGCACCTTGAACTCGATTACCACACCACCTTCCTTGCAGTTCGCGGCAACGCAAACGCACTTCTTTCTATTGAAGTTGAAGGCGAAAAGCACCTGGCAATCGTCAAGGATGTTCAGCGCAACCCACTTTCCCGCTTGATCGAGCATATCGATCTTCTCCGCGTGAAGAAGGGTGAAAAGGTTGACGTCGAAGTTCCAGTTGTTGTTGAAGGTGAACCAGCAGGCGACGCCATCGCAACCGTTGAACTTCTTCAGGTTATGGCTAAGGCTCCAGCTATCGCCATCCCAGAAGCAATCACCGTTAACGTCGAAGGTCTTGAAGAAGGCACCCACGTTACCGTTGCTGATCTGAAGCTTCCAGAAGACGTCGAAGTTGAACTCGATCCAGAAACCATCGTTGTTGTGATCGCTGTTCCTTCTGTTGACGTTCCAGAAGAAGCTGAAGAATCTGAAGAAGCAGCTGAGTGATCTCAGTAAAACTTTGGTGAGGCCTGCCCGAATGGGTGGGCCTCACTGCTGTGAAGAGCATCTTTCTTTGGGGCTGTGCTCACGCCATGGGCGAAGGCAGAAAGTGTGCACCAAATTATGTCGGACTCTAGCGGTAAAGTAGCGTAGAGATCCGCTGAACGAGGAGAAAAGAATGTACACCGTAGTAGGGCTTGGAAACCCTGGACCTACATATGCCGCTACTCGGCACAATATTGGGCAGATGGTTATTGATACGCTCGCGCGCAAATTAGGCATTTCGCTGAGCATGCATAAGCAATCGCAAACCCGATCTGGTTCAACCCGAGTGGGCGTGGCTCCTGGGCAGCCAGGTGAACAGGTTGTGCTGGGTATATCTACGGGCTATATGAATACCTCTGGTGGCCCTACTAAAGCGCTCATGTCCTACTATCACGGTGATGTTGAACATCTGATCGTCATTCATGATGAATTGGATCTGCCATTCGGCACATTGCGTTTAAAGCGCGGTGGGGGCGAAGGCGGACACAACGGCCTGAAGTCAATCTCGCAATCTACCGGATCAAAGAATTACATTCGGTTGCGTTGCGGGATCGGGCGGCCACCAGGGCGCCAAGATCCGGCTGATTTCGTCCTTTCTGCGTTCTCCGCTCAGGAACGCAAGGAACTTGAGCTGATGATTGAGTGTGCGGCGGATGCCGTATGCGATGTTATTGAGCTTGGCTTGGAAAAGGCAACAATGCGGTTGCATACCGCTAACTAACACGAACGTTCGGTGCAGAAAGTCATCATGAATCTAGGATCTTTACTCAACGTTTTTACATCTAACCCGGAGTTTGCTGGCCTAGAGTCCGAAAAGGAATGCCAGATTGATGTGCCACGTGGTGCTGTTGCTCCGCTGGTTGCCGCGCTCACGGAAATCGATCAGCGCCGAACCAACGTGATAGTCACGGCTACAGGCCGTGAAGCCGATGAATTGGCCACTCTCCTTGGCTCGTATATTCCCCACGATACGATCGCGGTACTTCCCGCATGGGAAACCCTTCCGCACGAACGGTTATCTCCTCGTTCGGATACCGTTGCGCGCAGGCTTCGTACACTCCGCCGCCTTGCACATCCGGAAGAATTTCCACCGTTACTCGTGTTAATCGTTCCTGTGCGGTCTTTATTACAACCAGTTGCTCAAGGGTTGGGAGAACTCACGCCTGTTGTTATCAAGATTGGCGATACGATTGATATTGCTGATGTGCAAGAACGGTTAGTGGCGCACGCATATACCCGTGTGGATATGGTTGAAACACGTGGTGAATTCGCAGTTCGTGGCGGTATCTTAGACATCTTCCCGCCAACCGAAGCGCATCCTATGCGTATCGAACTGTTCGGTGATGAAGTAGATGATATTCGTTCCTTCGCTGTAGCTGATCAGCGATCGATCGAAAAATGTGCAGAAGTGTATGCTCCGCCGTGCCGCGAACTGATCTTTACTGATAGCGTTCGTTCCCGGGCATCCCAGGCTATGGAAACCTTCCCTGGAGCCATCGATATGCTGGAAAAGATTGCCAACGGAATCGCCGTGGAAGGCATGGAATCACTCATGCCAATCTTGGTTCCAGAAATGCATCCCGTGCTCGATTACTTCCCACAACAAACGCGGATTATTGTTGTTGAACCAGAACGTGTTACGGCACGTGCAGATTCGCTTATTGAAACTACGGATGAATTCTTAGCAGCCGCATGGAGTGCGGCTGTCTCTGGTGGCGAAGTTCCGTTGAGCGTCAATAAGGCATCATTCCAAACGGTATCGCATATTCGGAAACTGGCCCAAGAACGCGGATATGCATGGTGGAGCGCGGCGGGTTTCCCAAGCGATGAATCGTTCCATACAGATCTTGCCGAACCATCAAGCTTCGGCGGAAACATTGAAAAAGCCATTGATCATATCGAAGCTATTGTTAAGCAACGATGGTCCGTGGTTATTGTTGTTGAAGGTCCTGGTTTAGGGCGCCGCCTAGCAGAACAAATTGAAGCAGCGGACGTGCCGGCAACATTCGTGAATATTGTGCCTGCTACTTTGCAAGCAGGGATTGTTTATGTGACTGTGGCTCCTATGCCTACTGGCTTCATTCACACTGGCCGCCGCATCGCAGTTTTTGGCGCTGCTGATTTGATGAGCCGTAAACGTGCGGCTGTGCGCAGCCAATCAGCCATGCCAAAACGGCGTAAGAACGCGGTTGATCCACTGCAACTGAAACCGGGTGACTATGTTGTCCACCAGCGGCACGGCGTGGCTCAATTCGTGAAACTTGCCAAACGTGCACTCGGCGGCCGCAGCGGTTCCCAGCGTGAATATGTGGTGTTAGAGTATGCGTCGTCTAAACGCGGAAACCCACGCGATCAACTGTGGGTGCCCACTGATCAGCTCGATCAAGTCACTAAATATTCAGGTGGCGATGCGCCAAGTTTGAACAAGATGGGCGGCGCTGATTGGGCTAAAACTAAGGCGAAAGCGCGCGCTGCAATCAAGCAGATCGCGAAAGAACTGATCCGTTTGTACGCTCAGCGTAGGGCCACAAAAGGCCATGCTTTTGGCCCAGATACCCCATGGCAGCGCGAACTAGAAGATGCCTTTGCTTACATTGAAACGCCAGATCAGATCTCCACAATTGACGATGTAAAACGCGATATGGAATCGCTAGAACCGATGGATCGCCTGATCTCTGGGGATGTGGGCTACGGAAAAACAGAAATTGCTGTCCGGGCTGCATTCAAAGCGGTACAAGATGGCAAGCAGGTAGCGGTTCTTGTGCCCACCACCTTGCTTGTGCAACAGCATCTGGAAACATTCACTGAACGTTACAGCGGATTCCCAGTTACGGTTGCCGGGCTATCGCGTTTCCAAACCGCGAAAGAAGCTGAAGGGGTGCGTAAAGGTGCTCGTGAAGGAACAATCGATGTTGTGATTGGCACTCATCGGCTGATCACAGGGGATGTGCGATTCAAGGATCTTGGGCTCGTTATTATTGACGAAGAACAGCGCTTCGGCGTGGAACATAAAGAAATGCTCAAGCAACTCTATCCGGCTGTTGATGTGCTGTCGATGTCTGCAACCCCAATTCCGCGAACGTTGGAAATGGCAGTTACTGGTATCCGTCAGATGTCTACACTTGCCACTCCGCCAGAAGAACGCCATCCGATTTTGACGTACGTTGGTGGCCACGAACCGAAACAGATCTCTGCTGCTATCAAGCGTGAACTTCTGCGCGATGGCCAAGTGTTCTACATCCACAACCGCACGCAGAGTATTCACAAAGTGGCCGCTGAAATTTCCGAACTCGTGCCTGAAGCACGGGTTGGGGTGGCACATGGAAAGATGACTGAACATCAGTTAGAAGATGTTATTCAGGCGTTTTGGGATAAAGAAATTGATGTGCTTGTGTGCACCACGATTGTGGAAACTGGCCTGGATATTTCCAACGCGAACACGTTGATTGTAGAAGATGCTCATAAGCTCGGCCTTTCCCAACTCCATCAGCTTCGCGGGCGCGTTGGCCGCGGCCGGGATCGTGCCTATGCCTATTTCCTCTATCCGCGTGATAAGGCAATGACTGAAACGGCAATCGAACGCCTGCGCACTATTGCCACACACTCTGAACTGGGTGCAGGTATCCATGTAGCGATGAAAGATTTGGAAATTCGCGGTGCCGGAAATCTGTTAGGTGGCGAACAGTCTGGCCATATCGCTGGAGTTGGTTTCGATCTTTACCTGCGGATGGTCTCTGAAGCCGTAGCTCAATTGACTGGGCAAGATAAGCGCAGTGAAGCAGAACAACTGGCTGATATGCGAATCGAACTTCCAGTAGAAGCCTACGTGCCAGAAAACTGGGTAACATCGGAACGGTTGCGTCTGGAAATTTACACCAAGATCGCAGCTTCAACCAACGATGCTCAACGGCAAGATATTCGCAACGAACTGGTTGATCGATACGGTGAAATTCCAAAGGAAGTGGATCGGCTCTTTGCCCTCGCTCGCCTCCGGGAACAAGCCCGTGCAGCAGGAATCGAAGAAATCACTGCCATGGGGAAGAACATCAGATTCGCTCCAGTGGTCCTCTCTGACTCTAGGCAGGCGCGAATGCGCCGCCTGTATCCACGCGCAATTGCCAAAGCTGCGATTCGTACTGTCATGATGCCAATGCCAGAACGTGGAGGTCAAGTGTTGGGCACAGCCGAAGCGTTAGAGAATGAAGAAATCCTCGAATTCGTCAGCCGAGTGATCGATCAACTTTTCATCGGTTGAAGGAACACTATGCCAACTGCGAAAAAGAGCCTAGCGAACCCTAAAGAATAGGACTTTCAGCCGGTATTTCGGGAAGAAAAGACGCTACTTTTATGAAAATCGGCGGGCGAGTTTAAGAATACTTACGGCTATAGGTACCCAAATGTGCCTAAACGTAGGACAATAGAAGAGTACGTGCTGGGAACCTCCCGGCATGAGACTGCAAGACCAATAATGACAACTTAAAGGAGTCCTTGTGGCACTTATTGAGGCAATTGCCGCCCGCGAAATTCTTGATTCCCGTGGCAACCCAACCGTTGAGGTTGAAGTCCTTCTCGACAACGGCGTTTTCGCACGCGCAGAAGTACCATCTGGTGCATCAACCGGCGCATTCGAAGCAGTCGAGCGTCGCGATGGCGATGCTTCCCGTTACGGTGGCAAGGGCGTCGCAGATGCCGTTGCTGCAGTGACCGAAGTTATCGAACCAGAAATCGTCGGCCTGTCCGCATCTGATCAGCGTTTCCTCGATCAGGCTCTCATCGATCTCGATGGTACCCACAACAAGGGCAAGATCGGCGCAAACGCAATTCTTGGCGTTTCCCTTGCTGTTGCAAAGGCTGCTGCCGAATCTGCAGGCCTTCCACTGTACGCATACCTCGGTGGGCCAAACGCACACGTTCTTCCAGTTCCAATGATGAACATCCTCAACGGTGGATCCCACGCTGATTCCAACGTTGACATTCAGGAATTCATGATTGCTCCAATTGGCGCTTCCACCTTCAAGGAAGCCCTCCGCTGGGGTGCAGAGGTTTACCACGCTCTCAAGTCCGTTCTCAAGGAGCGCGGCCTGAACACCGGTCTTGGTGACGAAGGCGGCTTCGCTCCAAACCTCGGCTCCAACGCTGAAGCACTCGATCTCATCTGCGAAGCAATCAAGAAGGTCGGCCTTGAACCAGGCAAGGACGTCGCACTCGCACTTGACGTTGCTTCCACCGAATTCTTCAAGGATGGCAAGTACATGTTCGAAGGCGAAGAACGTGACACCGAATTCATGGTTAAGTACTACGATGAACTCGTTGCCAAGTACCCAATCGTCTCCATCGAAGATCCACTCTCTGAAGATGAGTGGGATGCATGGAAGTCCCTCACCGAACACGTTGGTAGCCGCGTCCAGCTCGTTGGTGACGATCTGTTCGTTACCAACCCAGAGCGCCTCGAAAAGGGTATCAAGCTCGGTGCGGCAAACGCTCTCCTGGTGAAGGTCAACCAGATTGGTACCCTCACCGAAACCTTCGAAGCAGTCGAAGCAGCACACCGTGCAGGCTACAAGTCGATGACTTCCCACCGTTCCGGCGAAACCGAAGACACCACCATTGCTGACTTGGCAGTTGCAACCAACTCCGGCCAGATCAAGACTGGTGCTCCAGCCCGTGGCGAACGCGTCAACAAGTACAACCAGTTGCTCCGCATCGAAGAAGAACTCGGCGATGCAGCTGTTTACGCAGGCGCATCCGCATTCCCACGTTTCAACGCCTGAGAATACATCATCGTTGATAACTACTAACCGTAGTAGTTGACGAACCGGGACCACATCCTAATCGGATGTGGTCCCACTTTTTTGCTCTCTTATCTTTACGGCGTGGGGCGGCTCACCACCTCCATCTCCCGTTTTTGCCCTTATGGCTCTAGACTTAGAGGCATGGTTCGTCGTCCACCTCAGCGCTCATCCGGTACCCCCGGACCACGTCGTGTACCCGCGCAACAACCAGTGCGCCGAACGAAACCAACAACGCCAGTGAACAAACCTGGGAGAAAAGCGCGCCCGGGGTCGTCGTCCCCTCGAAAAAACGAAACCTCGTCACGAAAACGTTTCACGCGCGAACACCACCTGGTGATCGAAAGGCAAGACAAAACTCATCGAATCTCACTACGGCTGGCTACGGTTGTACTATTTGCGCTGGTGGGGGTACTGATTGTTGCCAATCCGCTCACGCAGTACTTGGCGCAACAAGAAGACATTAGAAAAGCGAAATCGGAACTGTCGCTCATGAAAGAGCGCGTAGAATCGTTAACGGAAGAAAAAGAACTCTGGGAAGATCCGACGTACGTGCAGGCGAAAGCGCGCGAAAGGCTCGGATTTGTGATGCCAGGGCAAACGTTGTACTCAACGAAAGATCCGAAGCAAGGCGATGCAAACGATCAACTCACGGCACGTGCGGAAGAAGTCAACCGGTTGCGGCGCCAACAAACCCCATTTTTTGTGACGGGCTGGGATTCAATCGTGATCGCAGGGCAAGTTGGCGAGCGGGAAAACCCACAAAACACCCCACTTTTGAACGAAAATCTACCACATAAACCTCAGGAATCCGGTGATTCCCCAACAACGAAGGATGCAAAGAAATGACATCTTTTTCTGTCCCTCTTGACGTTCTGAAGCGTGTAGCTGTGAACGCTACGGAGATTCGTCCGGATGATCGCGCAATTCTTACGGCGCAACTCGGCCGCGATCCGCGCGGGCTGGTGGGGATCGGGGCGCGGTGTGCCTGTGGCGCGCCGGCTGTAACGATCACGTATCCACGTCTTCCGGATGGTTCGCCGTTCCCAACCGTGTTCTACTTGTCTTACCCGTGGCTGGTTCGCGAGATTTCGCGGATTGAGAGTGCGGGGGAGATGGTGTCGTACAATGAGCGCCTTGCGGCTGATCCTGAGTATGCTGCGGCGCATGCGCGTGCGCACGATTCGTATGTAGAGCGCCGCGATGTGATGGACGAGGTTCCGGAGATCGCGGGGAAGTCTGCGGGCGGTATGCCTGATCGTGTGAAGTGTTTGCATGCGTTGGCTGGGTATGCGTTGGCTGCTGGGCCGGGTGTGTGCCCGGCTGGGGATGACGTTTTGGCGCAAGTTGGCTGGGATCCTGCAGTGTGTCATTGTGGGATGGGCGACGACGCTGCCGTTACCGCCTGACGCTAAAGGAGCCCGGGAATGCGTGTAGCAGGGATAGATTGCGGGACGAATTCAATCCGCTTGTTGATTGCCGATGTTGATGATCGTGGCGTGTTGAGCGATGTTGTGCGGCGGATGGAGATTGTTCGTCTGGGGCAGGGCGTTGATAAGACGGGGCGGTTTGATACGCAGGCGTTGGAGCGTACGTTGGCTGCGGTTGATGATTATGCTGGGCAGATTGCGGAACATGGGTGTGAATCGGTGGTGTTTGCAGCCACGTCTGCTACGCGGGATGCGGAAAATCGGGACGTGTTTATTAATGGTGTGCGGGAGCGCCTTGGCGTTACACCGCAGGTGCTGAGTGGGGAAGAGGAAGCTCGCACGTCGTTTGCTGGTGCGATTTCTGCTCTTGTTTCGCCTGATGCCCCGTTGTTGGCGATTGATTTGGGTGGCGGTTCTACGGAACTGGTGTTGGGTAGTGCAGACGGTACTGTGCTGGGCGCTTATTCGATGGATGTTGGTTCGGTGCGGATGCGCGAACGCCAGATGAAGTCGGATCCGCCTACCGCTGATGAGGTTGCTGCTGCGCGCGCGGATGTTGCTGCGGCGTTGGATGATGCGGAAGCCGTTGTTGACTTGAGTCAGGCGCGTACGGTTGTTGGGTTAGCCGGCACGATCACATCGGTGGCTGCGTTATCGCTGGGGCTGGAAGAGTATGATTCTGAGCGAATCCACGGGTTGGACATGAGCCTGGGGCAGGTTGAGGAATCCACCTCGTGGTTTATTGAGGCGCCGCTGGCGCAACGTGAGGCTGTTCCGTTCTTGCATCCGAAGCGGGCTGACGTGATTGGCGCTGGTGCTTTGGTGTGGCAGGAAGTATTGCACCGGATCGTTCAACGTTGTGATGAAGCCGGGCGGCCGTTGGAATCGGTGACGATTTCAGAGCATGACATCCTGGATGGTTTGGCGTTGCGGGCAGCAGGCCAGCTGAACTGAAGTTCGTACCTTAATGTGCTGAGTGGCGGTTGGGATATCCCAACCGCCACCCGTGTATGGTGAGTCTGATTATGAACGCTTCCTGCGTATGGTTTTCTTTTCACGGCGCGTACGTGATTCGGATTGGAGGCGGCGCTTGCCGATGGCACCGCGCTGATGTTGGCTAGCACGCAGGCGCAGGAAGATTGCGCCGAGCACCAAGGCTAGGAGTGAACCGACAAGGACTGCGACGCGAGCATGCGGACCGTGCGGGTTTCCTTCAGCGAAGCTGAGGGTGGCAATGAGGAGCGAGACTGTGAAACCAATCCCGGCAACCCACGAAACAGCGAAGATATCTGGAAGATCCACACCGTGGCCGAGCTTCAAACGGAACACCTTAATCATCAAGAAAACTCCGCCGAAGATGCCAATAAACTTGCCAAGCGGCAAGCCAAGATAGATGCCAAGCGAGACTGGATCAACGAGCATCCCTCCGAATCCGCCTGAATCAACCACGTTCACGCCTGCTGCGAAGAAGGCGAAGATTGGCAAGATGAATCCGGCAGAATAGAAGTTGATCTTTTCGGAAAGTTGTTCAGTTAGCGCATGGTGTTCGCCGCGTTTCATGAGTGCCGGCACCGTCATGCCTAGCGCAACGCGCATGTACTCCAGATAAGTGCATGAAATACCAGGCAAGGATGCCGAGCGGCCAGAGAATGTACCAACGGATAATCCGGCGTTGGACAAGAAGGCCGAAGATAGCAACGATTGCGAGTGCTGTGGCAAGGAAAATGAAATCAAGTCCGTCAGAGAAGAAGATCGCGATAATGACGATGCCGAGCAGATCATCCACAACGGCTAAAGTCATAAGGAACGTGCGAACTGCAGGCGGGAAGCCTTTTCCAAAGACACCAAGGACTGCGAGCGCGAATGCGATATCGGTAGCTACCGGAACAGCCCAACCATCGTAGACGGTAGATCCTGTGACAATCTGAATGACGACGTAGACGAGCACCGGGCCTGCCATGCCGAAGACTGCGGCAAGGATTGGCACGAGTGCCTGTTTAATATCACGTAAGGATCCTGCAACGAATTCGTGCTTGAGTTCCATGCCGACGACGAAGAAGAAGATCGCAAGCAGACCATCCGCTGCCCAGTGTGCAATTGGGAGCGCGAGGTGGAGCGATTCTGGGCCAACAACAGTTTCAGAGAGTGTGGCATAAGATTCGCGTAATGGGGAGTTTGCCCAGATGAGTGCAAGCACAGCACCGAGAATCAGAACGATACCTGCAGTGGCTTCGTTATGCAGGGCTCGGCGGTATCGTGCAATAGGGTTTTGGCGATGAGGCATCAGCCAGCTCCATTCTAGTTTTCCTGTGACATCGTTATTAATCAATGTCCCTCATTCTACGCTGTTGTGTTATTTTCCTTGACGGTGGTGTGACTCAGTTGCCATTATTTGGATATTTTGCTTATCAACTATTAAGATGATGATGGTAGTTAGAGCTACTGTGCCTCCATAGCCCAATCGGCAGAGGCAGCAGACTTAAAATCTGTTCAGTGTGGGTTCGAGTCCCACTGGAGGCACCATCGGCACTAGCTTCGTGATCACGTATCACGAAGCTAGTGTTTTTCTTATTTTTTGTGAATTCTTCATTGAAGGTGATGTAAGTGGATGCTAAACAGGAATGGTTTGCGGATAATCAAGCAAACTGGGATGATCGAGCCAACACCCATATGTCTGGAAACTATTACGGTGAACTCTTGGCTGATCTATTAGTGAATGAACTCGCTCTGAAAGCTGGTGTGGATGTTGAATGGGGTCACAACAATGTTCATGACCGTTGGTGAAGAGGTTTCAGATGGACTTAAAATTGAGTACCCTTAACTTTGAACGTGAACAGCCAATGACGTGGAAAGAAGACACTAGCTATATCCAGGATCCGGATGCGCCAAAGATTACAGCAACTCGTAGCCATCAGTGGAATCATTCATTGGGTGAAATTATCAGCGCTCTGATTCGGGCGGGTCTTGTGGAGTGGCCTAATTCTTAGGCCACTCCATAACTTTCAGGGAGCATGCCGCTTCTCATTGGCTTCTCTTTTGGAGAAAAGATAGGCGTTTAGATGTCCGTTTTACGGAATCGAGCATATCCTAAAGCGATGAATCCAACCGTATAGCTTGTAAAAATGAGTAGTGCGATTGGGCAAGAGAAGTATCCCGCTTCGGCTAACGTACTGGCATCTGCCGGTGGAGCGAATATGGCCCCCAGGAGAGACATCGGATATAGGGGTGGGGCATAGGTAGCGAATAATTCAAACCGTAGAAACATTGATAAGACGAGCGGGAGAAGGAAAATAAACAACACCATGAAGCTGATGCCGCCAGCAGTAGACCGCACCAAGTAGCCGATACCGGTGGCCATGAGAGCGGTCAGTGCCGTGACGAGGATAAAGAGTGCTAAAGTTCCTAGATCCGTTCCTGTGATGCGGATACGCCCGCCGGAGAGCAAGCCTAGAGTAGCGAAACGAAGAATGATGATTCCAGCCGTTACTCCACTTGTATAGATGGCAACAGCGCTACATTTGGCCAACAGGTTTTTCAACCGTTGCGGAACGGCTAGGCATGATGTGCGCATTGTGTTTGATGCATATTCAGAAGTGACAGCGAGAGTGCCGATAATAATGCTGAATAATACGAATAGCTGCAGGCCACTGGTTATCGACGTAGCAGAAATTGGTTCTTTGATTCCTTGTTTCCACACGGTTAACAAAAAGATTATAGGAGTAACAACAAATAACACTGTGAATGTGACGGATGTTGTTGTAAGCGAACGGCGCTGCAATTTTAATAGTTCACTTTTTACAGCACGTATGAATGGGTTTGTGTGCGGACCAGATGCATACCGTGATACGTACTGTGGGGTGGTCATAGTGTGCCTCCTGCTTGTGGATGAACCCGATAATCGACGGCATCATCAGTTAATTCGATAAAGACATCTTCAAGTGACGAATGGCTTTCTGAAAGTTCGTGAACTTCCACGTTCTTCACATGGAGTATATGGCCAATCTCTGAACGCTTTTTGCCGGGAATAATAAATGATCCGGTTGGATGGAATTCGCTTGGATCCTCAAATGTAAAATCGTAACCAGTTTCGGCAAGAACCTGGCGAAGAAGTTCTGTATCAGGCCCTGCAACATGAACAAGAGTGCGGCCTGCAGTATGCGTAAATTTACTCATCGGGCCAGAATCAATGAGGCGACCTTGCCCGATAATCACCACATCATCGGCAGTAAGAGCCATCTCTGACATGAGGTGTGATGATACGAGAACGGTACGGCCTTCTTTCGCAAGGTTGCGCATCAATTCACGTGCCCATTTAACGCCGTCAGGATCCAGGCCGTTGACTGGTTCATCAAAGATAAGATATTCCGGATCACCTAGTAGAGCAGTAGCAATACCCAAGCGTTGACTCATGCCCAATGAAAAGCCGCCTACTTTTTTCTTGGCGACGGAGGAAATCCCGGTTAAATCTAAGACGTGTTCGACTCGTTCAGCTGGGATGCCGTGCGTAGCAGCAACAATTTTTAAATGGTGACGGGCACTAACTTGTGGGTTAAAGGCCTTCCCGTCCAAAAGCGCCCCAACCTTCGATAGTGGTGCCGGGTTTGACACGTATGACTTTCCGTCTATCAAGAGTGTTCCTGATGTGGGCTTATCTAATCCAAGAAGGCAACGAAGAGTCGTTGATTTTCCTGAACCATTTGGGCCTAAGAACCCCGTCACTGTTCCTTGCCTTACCGAAAAAGATAAGTCACGAACGGCCTGAACTTTGCCGTAATGCTTGGATAGATGATCAACAGTGATCATGTCACGTCCTTCGCTGTGAATTGGTTATGTGGATATATTGTACGAAATAGAGCTGATAGAAAGGCTAATCTGTGGAAAATTTCAGATTTCCACAAGGCCGATGGGGAAAAGTGAAGAATAGAGGATGCGTATTTTCGGCGTCGTTTTCGTCTCCGGGAGAAAAAGTATCCATTTTAACTTACCGATCCGTTACACTTGCGGTAGATAAGCGTGTAAATCGCACGTAGCCCTTAGCTAGGAGGTTCTTCAATGAGCAACCCAGTCATGTCCCGTAACCCATACTTTACTGGTCAGACGCAACGTCCAAACCAGTTTAATCAAGCTGCTTATGGCCAGCCAGAAATGACGTCACAGCCGTCCTATTCTACTTTTGATGCCAAGCCAGCTGATGGCCGGATGACTTACACAGATGCTATGAATAAGACTGCTCTGTTGCTCGGTGTAACAGTTGTAGCTGGTGTATTAGCAGCAATGTTGGTACCTGTGCCATCTATGTATGCTATTGCACTTATATCTTCTTTGGCGGCCCTTGGGGTAGGCTTCTTCGCTGCATTTAAACCAATGGTTTCGCCAGCACTCGCACTCGGTTATGCAGTTCTTGAAGGCGTTGCGCTCGGAACCATTACTCGTGCTTTCGATCTTCTTTACCCAGGGATTGCCTTCCAAGCAATTCTTGCAACTGCAGTGATCGTTGCCGTTACTCTTGGCCTTCACTACTCAGGAGCAGTTCGTACCACTCCACGTGGCCGCAAGATTGTCTACATCGTGGCAATCGGTTACCTCGTGTTCTCATTGATCAACATGGTATTGGTCTGGACTGGAGCCATGGCCGGTTTCGGTTTACGTTCCGGTAACCTCGGCCTCTTGATCGGTACAGCAATGATTTTCATAGCTGCCTACATGCTGATCGCTGATTTCGAACAAGTCAACGAAGCGATTGCAAACGGTGCACCAGCTCAATTCGCATGGACTACCGCGCTGGCCATTGTTATGACCATTCTGTGGATCTACATCGAAGTTCTGCGCATCCTTGCGATCCTTGCAGATAACCGATAGGTCACCCAAAACCACAAAAAGCGGGGCGAACATCAGTTCGCCCCGCTTTTCTATACTTCATATTCAGCGGCCAAAGTGGGCTGAAAAAGCAGTCTGTGTAACTCCGATGATGTCAACAACGAACACCAGCACATCATCACCCTTGATGCCTGCACGTGGATTTCCTGCTGGACCGTAACCCTTTTCTGGCGGCACAACGATGACTACACGTGAACCAACCTGCTTGCCAACAAGAGCCTGATCCCAGCCCTTAATAACCATGCCAACGCCAATCGGGAAACGAGTAGGTTCGCCACGGAAGTAAGACGAATCGAAGAGTTCGCCATTCCAAATCTGGCCATGGTAGTTAACCTCAACCTCATCGCCAGCCTGGACAACCTTGCCCTTGCCTTCTTCCAACACCACAACGCGCAGGCCCTTTGGAGCTTCCGCAGATGGGTAGGTGATTTCAGGGGTGTCACCGAATGATCCGGAAACGGAAGGGAGTTCGATGGTCATACTCTTAAACCTTTCACAGAATTAGGCAACAGCAGTTGCCACTAACAGTGCCATTCTAATCTAGATCGATGAAAGAACGAGATTTAGGCGCAACTAACGGGCCGGAACCCGGCATAGGACACGGCATTCCAGTAGCCGCATGGCACCGATACCCAAACGGATTCTTATGCAAATACTGCTGATGATCATCTTCCGCAGGATAGAACGGCCCAGCTTCACTAGCAGGGCGAACTTCCGTAACGATGTGCCCCTTGCCTGCATCCCGCAATACCTGCGTGTAAGCTGCAACAGAATCGTCAACAAGCACACGCTGATAATCCGTGGTTGTAAAAATCGCCGAACGATACTGTGTGCCAACATCATTGCCCTGGCGATTAAGCGACGTAGGATCATGCAACTCCCAGAACGTCTTAATAACATTCGCAACAGCAGAATCTTCACACACCACACGCACAGTTTCAGTATGCCCGGTCAAACCCGTGCACACCTGCCGATACGTAGGATGAGCAGTGAAGCCACCCATGAAACCAACTGCAGTGCTCACCACACCGGGCAGTTGCCACATGATTTCCTCAACACCCCAATAACATCCGGCAGCAAGGTAAATAACCTGCTGGCCTTCAGCCGGCTCTGCCAAAATATCAGAACCCAACACAGTATGAGGTTGTGGATGAGCCAACACCGGAAGTGTGTTATCTGGAAGGGCAGTATCCTTCGTCACCATCGCATCACCCCCGGAACGGTTCGATACCCAAAACCTTGACAGCAAATTCCTTGCCATTAGGCGCAGTGTAGGAGGTTTCATCGCCAACCTTCTTACCCATAATCGCAGAACCCAACGGTGCGGTTTCAGGGTAAACATCAATATCAACAAATTCAGCAGCTTCACGCGAACCGAGCAAGAACTTCTTTTCCTTACCGTTCACTTCAGCAGTAATCACCAAGCCAGGAGCAACTTCGTTGAGTTCAACAGGAGCATCGCCTACTTCAGCATGTTCTAGCAAATAGGTGAGTTCCTGGATACGGCCTTCCATCTTCGACTGTTCTTCACGAGCGGCGTGATAGCCACCGTTTTCACGAAGATCACCCTCAGACCGAGCTTCTTCGATCTTCGTAGCAATATCGGTACGGCCGGTTGTTTTCAAGTGTTCAAGCTCTGCACTCAAACGATCAAAAGTTTCCTGTGAGAGCCATGTTGTGTCAGCCATGTGCCTTCTCCTTTGTACATAACACGTGGCATCAATGCGTTACCACGATGTAGTGGATAAAAAGACATGTCCACAGCCTGTGGACATGGACGTTCATGTGCGAGAGCGTATCACTTTACGAAGATCAGAACAATAAATAGAGCCAATATTCGCGTCAAGCAGAGAACAACAAACGCCGCCTCACCGGCGTCGTCCACCCTTCACGCAAATAACGCCAACCACACCGCAACCACCTGGCACGCAAAACCACCCAACGTTCCCAAATGGAAAAACTCGTGGAATCCCCACATGCGCGGCCACGGATTCGGCCACTTAAAACCATAAAACAACGCGCCCACCGTATACGACAACCCGCCAGCAAACAACAACCACACAATCGCAGGCGAACCGTTATCCCAAAACTCAGGCAAATACCAGAGAGCAACCCAGCTCAACGCAATATACAACGGAACGTACAACCAACGCGGCGAATCAATCCACACAATATGCATCAACGAACCTGCAAAAGCGCCGCCCCACACAATCGACAACACAGTCAACTGATCCCACGGATCCAACAACATCACCGCCAATGGCGTATACGTGCCCGCAATCAACAAAAAAATATTCGCGTGGTCAATCCGCCGCAAAATCCCATTCATCCGCGGACTCCACGTCCCAATATGGTAAATCCCAGAATTCGCAAACAAAAAGAACGACGCAACCATAAACACAACGCATCCCACAACAGCCCCAGCGTCAGGCGCGAAAACAGTCAACAAAATCCCATTCGCCAACGCCAACGGGGCAGTCAACGCATGAATCCACCCCCGCAAACGCGGCTTCGGCAACGCTGCAACAATCTGCGGTTCCTGTGATCCCATCATGTCCTCCCTTGTGTTACTTGTAGGCTATACCTTCCCGCCCACGAATCCCATCCCTCAAAAGGATGATGTGTAGAACATGCGTGAGGATATTATGATGAAGAATGAGTATGCCTACTCATAAAACGCATAAATAAGGAGCGCCAGATGAACCCCGAATTTCTCTACCGTGTTTACGAACGGCGGCTGGCGCGCCAGATTAGGCAGTCGCAGATTCCGAGGCACGTGGGGATCATTCTGGACGGGAACCGGCGGTGGGCCAAGGCACTTGGCACGCCGGCCGCGCACGGGCATCGTAAAGGCGCAGATCACATCACGGAAGTGCTCGGATGGGTGCAGGAAGCTGGCGTGTCGATTGTGACCTTGTGGATGCTCAGCACCGATAACCTTCAACGATCCGCGAAGGAGATTCGCGAACTTTTAGCGATCATTGTGGGGGCCGTGGAGCAGCTTGCAGCCAACCCGCAGTGGCAGATTCGCGTGTTGGGAGATTTAGATTTGCTTCCCGACGACGCGGCAGCGGCGCTGCGGGCCGCTGCCGAACGGACATCCGCCCATGACGGCATGATCGTGAATGTGGCCATTGGATATGGCGGGCGCCAAGAGATTACGCGGGCCGTGCAGGATTATCTGCGAGAGCAGGCCCAATCGGGGGCCACGCTGGAAGAGGTGGCCAGTTCGATCACCGTTGATGCCATCACGAACCACATGTATACCAAGGGCCAGCCTGATCCAGATCTGATCATTCGTACCTCTGGCGAACAGCGCATGAGCGGCTTCATGTTGTGGCAGACCGTTCACACCGAACTCTATTTCTGCGAAACCTATTGGCCAGATTTCCGCCGCACAGATCTGCTGCGTGCCTTGCGTGATTTTTCCGTGCGGGATCGGCGCAAGGGCAAGTAGAGCAAACTTGGTTAGGGTCTGGATCAGCAAACGATCAATGATCAGCAGACGATCAGTACACCGGATCTGGCGAATACAGATCGGTGGCCTTCGCTAGTTCTTCACGAGTAGGGGAATTGGATCCAGGGCGAGCAACGGTAATTCCGGCTGCTGCGGCCGCATAGGCGCCCAACGATGCCAAGCCTTGGCGCGAAATCGATTGGAGCGCTTCGCCATCTTCGCCGCCCAGTACGCTCATGCGGGCCAGACCATCAATCAGCGAGGACATGAGCGAATCGCCAGCGCCAACCGTATCAACCACGCCCACGTTCACTGCAGGAACATGCACATCAACCATTGGAGTGACCAGGTTGAGCCCACCAGCCCCCATCGTAATCACCACAAGCTGCGCGCCTCGATCTAAGAAGAACCGTGCGCTTTTTTCTGGCGTTGTTGGGCCGAGCATCGCTTCCATATCGTCAACCGACGCCTTCACAACGTCAATAAACGGCATGAGTTCATCCACTTCGGCCAGCAACTTTTCTTGCGGCCCCATCATGGACAGTCGAACGTTCGGATCGTAAGACACAGTGGAATGGCCGCCTAAACATTCCAGCCAGGCACGCAACGCGGTGGCGCCAGGTTCCAGATGTGCTCCGAGTGAACCAATATGGACCAGCCGCGGTTTTGGCGAAATACCATCGCAGTGAGGCAGCGGATAATCCGATCGTACATCAAACGTATACGATGCATTGCCAAGTTCGTTCAGCTGAGCATACGCAATCGATGTTGGGTGTTCGTCAATCGACCCCGGATACAGCCGCACCCCAGATTCAGCCAGATAATCGGCGATGTCGGCACCAGGATCGTCGTCGCCAATACGCGTCACCAACGTGACGTTACGTTCCAACCTAGCCAGCCCAACTGCAACGTTTAGCGGGGAGCCGCCGGGGTGGGTGGTGTGGATGGAGCCGCGCTGGACGTCGTCCAGCAACGATTCGCCGATGACCATGAACGTCATGTTAGCGCTCGTTCGCATCGTCGATTGCCGCACGCGTACGTTCTTGCGCCGCAGCCAGCCGTTCGCGGGCCCCGTTCAGCCACGTTTCGCACCGGCGTGCCAACGCTTCGCCCATTTCCCACAGCTCCAGAGCCTCTTCCAGCGGAATATTGCCCTGTTCCAGCCGTGCCACCGTATCAACCAGCGCCGAACGTGCTTCTTCGTACGAATATTTCGCAACCTGGTTATCTAGTTCGTTGGGATCACAAGGTTTCATGAGCAGGTCCTTTCGCGTTGACGGTGGCAGTGAACGTGCCGTCGGCAAGTTGAGCAATAATCGTTTCACCTGGGGTTGCGTTGTGTACGGATGTGACGACGCCGGTTTGCGTACGTAACACCGCATACCCGCGTTGCAATGTGGCGAGTGGGGAGAGCGCCCGCAAGCGTGCCAGCGACGAATCGATGAGCGATGCGTGGCGTGTGATGTGGCGATCTAGGTTGTTGTGGAGCCACTGCGTAAGTTGCGTGAGATCTTGCGCACGCGCATCCAGCATCGATTCCGGGTGTGCTAGGGCTGGGCGGGATCGTTGAATGTCAAGATCGTGTTGAGTGCGGGTGAGCAGAGCATCCATGGCTAGGCGCCCACGCCGCACGGCATCGCGTAGGCCGGTTTGTTCTTCCGTGACGTCCGGAACGATCTTGCGAGCCGCGTCTGTTGGTGTGGATGCGCGCAGATCAGCCACGAGATCAAGGAGTGGATTATCGGTTTCGTGGCCGATTGCGGAGACTACCGGTGTGTGTGCTGCCGCTACCGCGCGGATGAGGCGTTCATCTGAGAATGGAAGGAGATCTTCAACCGATCCGCCGCCGCGGGCGATCACGATAACGTCCACGTTCGGCAACGCATCGAGTTCTTCGAGTGCCGGGATCATTTCTTGCACGGCAGTTGGGCCTTGAACTACCACTTCGCGCACGGCAAATTCGGCTGAGGCCCAGCGGGCACGCGCGTTCACTTGCACATCGTGAAGTGCCTTGGTGTTGCGTCCAACGATCAGGCCGATTGTGCGGGGAAGGAAGGGGAGAGGTTTCTTGCGTTGCGGTGCGAAGAGGCCTTCGTATGCGAGCTTGTTTTTGAGGGCTTCAATGCGGGCTAGGATATCGCCTAGGCCGACGGCACGTATTTCATCGACGTGGAGCGCCAGCGTCCCGTTGCCGGACCAGAAATCTGGTTTAGCACACACGATCACCCGGGATCCGGATTCAATTCCGTCGGGGAGCGCGTGGGCGAAGATTTTGCAGGTGATTGACGCTTTTTCTTCTAGATCGGAGAGTGTAAAGAATTGTACTTTGGCACCTTTTCTGCGGGTGAGTGTGATGATTTCGCCTTCTACCCACAGGCGTGACATTTTAGAGATGTATTCTGCTATTTTTGCGTTGAGCAGGCGTAATGGCCACGGGTGATCCGGGGATGTTTCCCGTGCCACTGGTGGGAGGTTAGCCGGAACGGCAACCCTTGCGTTGGCTGACATATCACGACCTATTCTCCGAAAAATTACACTTCATTACTGCACAATCGAGCCTCCTTTAATTCTAAAGGAATGAGCTGCCTGCGATTTTGGGCGAAAGTCCCACCGGCGTTGCGGGCGAACGTGCACAAAACCGTGTGTTTCCGCAGTGGCGTGAGAGCGAATACGGGGACGACGCCGGTGTGTGACCGTTTGCGTGAATCTTACGGTGCTGAGCATCGTAAGGGGTGAACTGTTAATCTTGGGGTGTGACGTTGCATGAAGATTCTGTAAAAGCTGGTGCCGTATCGTTGGCGGGCGCTTCGGCGTTTCCTGCCGAAATTCCTTCGGAGGAAAATTCTGAAGGGAAACGTATTTTGATCGCTACCCCGCGCGGGTATTGCGCGGGTGTTGATCGTGCTGTTGACACCGTAGAGAAGGCTTTGGAATTGTATGGCCCTCCGGTGTATGTGCGTAAAGAGATCGTTCATAACAAGTTTGTTGTTGAGACCTTGACGAGGCGCGGTGCGATTTTTGTGCATGATACCGACGACGTTCCGGAAGGTGCTCGTGTTGTCTTTTCTGCACATGGTGTTTCTCCGGCGGTTCATGAGGCTGCGCAGCGGCGAATGTTGCAGACGATTGATGCAACATGCCCGTTGGTGACCAAGGTTCATAAGCAGGCTGTTCGTTTTGCCGATCAGGATTATGACATTTTGTTGATTGGGCATTCTGGACATGAAGAGGTTGAGGGTACTCAAGGTGAGGCTCCTGATCATATTCAGGTTGTGAATGGTCCTGAAGATGTTGCGAATGTTGAGGTTCGTGATCCGGATAGGGTGGTGTGGATTTCGCAGACTACTCTTTCTGTTGATGAAACGATGAAAACAGTTGAGTTGTTGCGTGATCGTTTCCCGAACTTGATTAATCCGCCGAGTGATGACATCTGTTATGCCACCCAAAACCGCCAGGGTTCTGTGAAGAAGATGGCGCCGCAGTGTGACGTGGTAATCGTTGTGGGATCGGCTAATTCGTCTAATTCTGTTCGCCTGGTTGAAGTGGCGTTGGAAGGCGGAGCACAGGCGTCTTACCGTGTTGATAAGGCTGATGAACTGGAGCTTTCGTGGATTGATGGGGCAAAGACGATCGGTGTAACTTCCGGTGCTTCTGTTCCTGAAATCTTGGTGCGTGATGTTGTTGAACAGTTGAAGGAGTGGGGTTTTACCACCGTAGAACCTGTGTTCACTGTTCAAGAGGATGTGCACTTTTCCTTGCCAAAGAATTTGCGCGGTGATTTGAAAGCCACGGGGGCAGAGGTTGATCGCCCGCATAAGGCGCGTGACAAGAATGCCCCACGCCGTTCCACGGCACGCAGCACTGGAAAACTTGCCAAAGAACCTAAAATGTGACCTATGAACTAATAGTGCAGAAGGTTGTGGTGTCATATGGTTTATCAGCCGAAACAATTGCGTAGTTGTGTTCGACGTAATGAGCCACTCGGGTGGATACATCCCGGGCATCATTTCGATGGAAAGATTCATGGTAGTCATCAAGACTGGCTCGATATGCCGACCTGGTTAGGGAGCGATATTGCTGGATTACGGGAGTCGGTATTTCATGGTAATTTCCAGTACATTCAGCTCATTGGTGAAATAAACGAACTTTTACAATGTGCGAGCTATGGAGAACTTACTCAAGAGTATCCAGACGATGTAGTTCGTAGCTCTAAAGATGTTGTGCCAACGAGACGCGAACCGAATGTTATTGAATTACGTTTACCAGAACCTTTCGATGTAGAGAAGAAAAGATACAGGTCGAGAGTCTATTTTGCTGAACCTATGATCATAGACGCTCTTGTTAGTTTAGGTCATTTAATGAAAGATGTTGACTCGCAAATGTGGCGGGAAGAGCAGGATAGGAAAATTGACGATTGTGCGAGGCGTCTAGAATCTTGGGTTAAGAAGCCGACGTGCCCCTCTGCTCAATAATGAATTAAATATGGTATTTACGCCATATCCTAGTTAAGCTATTATCTGTGAGGAGGTAGCTATGGAAAGCATTTCGGAAAAAGAACTTATTCAACGAGCCACCATGCAAGCGCATGAAGATCGAGCCCTGATAGCGCAGTTAAGAAGCATACGAACCTCAAAAGAACAATCTGAAGGGTTAACTCAAAAAGTTGTTGCTGAGCGAATGGGAACAGACCAATCCAATGTTTCTCGATTAGAAAACGGGCAGTCAAATATCACCATGCGTACATTGCGGGAGTACCTTCTTAGTATTGGGGCGGGGATACGATACACCGTTGTCGATTATGGCAGAAAAATTGAACTTCCTGCTCAAGACGCATCGCGGAAAGCCTATCGCGCTCATGATAATAGTTCGTATTTTAAGGTGAGATAGTAGCGGTATGCGTACTAAATTTGTTTTGCCAACGGTTCTTGCATTAAGTATTAATCCAATCAATAAAGAGGATGAAGATCTGCAGACTTCTGCTACCATCCGTTTTATCCCAATGGTGGCTGATCGGCATCAAAATGGGCAGCTACAGGGTGTTGCTGCAATTCTAGATACCTACTTAAAAGACGATGTGTGGGGCGCGGGTGTTTTAACACAGGTTTTTATTGAATCGAATGATCCATGCCCGGTAGGTAAAGATGAAGACGAGTGGGTTGCGGAGGTCGTTCACAGCGTCTTCACCAATGTTGTTTCGTATCTTTGGTCTTATTCTGCACTTGCGCTGCGTACCACTCTTGCGAGTATGCCTGTTGTCTCTATCGAAGTTCCAGCTGAAATACATCTGGAAGATAGCGAACTGATTGTTTCCGTTGCGCAAGCAACAGCCCGCGAATAATCATGGCTAGATGCTGGGTTTATGAGGCATGATCGTCTTCCATAGAAATATTGAATTCAGGAGCCTTTGACTGACGAGTAGTACCGTCTTCAGTACTGATTGTCATCTTCTGTGTATCCAAAATATGCGCTTTTTCGCCTAGAGATTCAAACTTCCGGTAGGTAACGAGTACGCGTGATTCTAATGAGGACATGGCGCTGTTGTAGGACTTCACCGATGTGGTAAGGCTAGATCCCAACTTGTGCAAATGCTTGACAAACACACTTAACCGATCAACCAGTTCTTGGCCAGCCAACACGATATCCCGTGCTTCCTCCGATGCTTGAGCAGAACGCCAAATTGCTGCAATCGAACGCAAGAGTGCCAAGAGAGTAGCAGGGGAGGCTAAGATAATCCCATCCTGCAATGCTGATTCGAGAAGCGAAGAATCAGAATCGAGCGCTTCCGCAAGCAACGCTTCAGAAGGCAAGAACATAATCGTGAGTTGAGGAGATTGCGGGAAATCGCCAGGATAATTTCGCTTCTTCAACGCCATCACATGTTGCCGAACAGCCTTAGCGTGAGATCGCATCAGTTCAGCGCGTTCACCGGCCCTCTCAAGATCCGTAGCCGGAATATCATGAGCCGCAATATAAGAAGCCATCGGCACCTTCGAATCAATCGCCACATGAGCACCATTCGGCAAATGAACAGTAACATCTGGCCGGCCACCGCTTTGGGCATCCGCCGACACCTGGGAATTCGACAACTGTTCATCGAAATCAACCCGTTCCAACATGCCGCTAGATTCAATAATTCGCCGCAGTTGAACTTCACCCCACGAACCACGCACCGACGAATTACGCAACGCCGCATTCAACGATTCGGTCGTGCGAGTGAGCTGCATCGATACCTGAGCATCAGCCTGCAACTGCGTTGAAATAGCCGAAAAACGCTGCGCAGTTTTACTTTCCAACGCACGAACATACGCATCAACCTGCCCCAACTGTTGAGAAATCGGAGCCAACACCTGCGCAGTAGAACCCTGATCGTCAACACGATCGTGCAGATGAGCATTCTCCAACTCCAACTGATCACACCTACCCTGAAGCAACAACGCCCGTTCGCGCGCCTGAGTGAGCGCAGTTTGTAACGATCCATGATCGCTATTGTGGCGATTTACCGCCGCCAGCCAGCCAATCGCAATGCCACCAGCCATCGCGAACACCAGAAAAATAAAGAAAACACCTAAAGAAATCGTCATGTTTCAAGTGTAAAAGGAGGCTCCCACATAGTTTGGGTGACACTTGCATATGCCACCTTCGTCGTCGTCACAATCAACCCCACACAAAACTAACGTGACTGAACCGAGTAACCCGGCTAAACTGGAAAACGTGGCTTTAACAATTGGTATTGCAGGACTGCCCAACGTCGGCAAGTCAACGTTGTTCAATGCGCTCACGCGCGCAAACGTACTCGCAGCGAACTACCCGTTCGCGACGATCGAACCCAACGTGGGAATCGTTCCGCTCCCAGATCCGCGGCTCAACAAGCTCGCAGAAATCTTCGGATCGCAAAAAATCCTACCCGCAACCGTATCCTTCGTTGATATTGCGGGAATCGTGCGCGGCGCCTCAGAAGGCGAAGGACTCGGTAACCAGTTCCTCGCAAACATCCGTGAAGCAGACGCAATCTGCCAAGTCACACGCGCCTTCGCAGATCCAGACGTAACCCACGTGGACGGGCGCGTCGATCCAGCATCGGACATCGATACCATCACCACCGAACTCGTGCTGGCCGATATCCAAACCCTGGAAAAGCAACTCCCACGCCTCCAAAAAGAACTCACCAACCGCAAAATCGCCAAAGAAATCGTGGAAACAGCGCAGGCGGCGCTCGCAATCCTTGAAGAAGGCAAAACGCTCTATGCGGCCGGTGGCGATCTGGATCCAGACATCCTCAAAACCTTCCACTTAATGACCAACAAACCATTCATCTACGTGTTCAACACAGATGAAGACGGGCTCGCAGACACCGCCATGCAAGCCACATTGCGCGAACTCGTGGCGCCAGCCGAAGCAATCTTCCTCGATGCCAAGTTCGAAGCCGAACTTATCGAACTCGATGAAGAAGAAGCCCGCGAAATGCTCGAATCCACCGGCCAAGAAGAAGCAGGCCTGGACAAGCTCGCACGCGTAGGCTTCGACACCCTCGGGCTCCAGAGCTACCTCACCGCAGGGCCAAAAGAAGCCCGTGCCTGGACAATCCACAAGGGCTGGACCGCCCCACAAGCAGCCGGCGTTATCCACACCGATTTCGAACGTGGCTTCATCAAGGCACAAGTCATTTCATTCGATGACCTCGTGGAAAACGGCTCCATGGCAGAAGCCAAAGCCCACGGCAAAGTCCGTATGGAAGGCAAAGACTACGTGATGCATGACGGGGACGTCGTGGAGTTCAGGACAGGGCTTACGTCTGGTGGGAAGAAGTAGGTGACGAGATTGCGGATGCTGGGCCGAGCGTGAGCTCTGAGCATGAGTAGGAGTGACTTGATGAAAACCACCTTACATGGTCCGTTGTATGATCAAAGGCTACTTGCACAAGTCCGAGAGTCGTTTGGTCGGGTGGTCTACAGTCATAAGACGCATGAGAAGCAAGCTGACATCAGCTTCTCTAGGTATAAGTGGCAGCAGGCCACCCTTATAGCACTCACTGCATTGGGCTCAGGCACGTTTCTGACTCTCGTCTTTGGACTGTTCGGCAACTCAACGTGGTCGAGCCTCGCCACATCCTTCTGCGCGCTCCTGGTTAGTTGGATGAGCCTTGGTGCGAAGACCTTCAAATTTGACGAGAATTCAGCAGCCCATCGCGACATAGCATCCAAGCTCTGGGATATCCGAGAATCCTACATCTCGCTGATCGCCGACATGATGTCGGGCGAGGTCTCGGACTCGGATGCGCGGAAGCGGCGCGACGAACTGCAGATATTGGCGCGAGACATCTACTTCACAGCCCCGCGCACCTCAGGCAGAGCCTTCACACTTGCGAAGGATGGGCTGAAGAACAACGAGGAAATGACGTTCACAGCTCATGAAATTGACCTTTTTCTCCCCGAAGCGCTTCGTCTTGGTGTGGACGAGGAACAGTAATGAAGGCGGCAGAGATTTTCAACGGGTTACTGAGCGCTCTCAAGCTGGGCGACACGGCCTCGGTGATCGCTAGCCGACGAGATGAGATCGCCAAGGCGCTTAACAAAGATTTCCGTGGGAAGGATGGCTGTAGCGACTACAGACTCATGGTCGGTTCATTCGGTCGGCATACGGCGATTAAGGGGGTTTCTGACCTTGACATGATCTACATCCTGCCGCCAGATATCCGTGGGGACTACGCAGGCGACGGTGGACCTCGTCGCATGCTTGAGCGAGTCCGCGACGATCTGAAGGCTCGGTACCCGAACACAGATATCCGCGTCGACCAATGCGTTGTTCGCGTGCAGTTTACGGCCAACGCCTTCAAGTTCGATGTCCAGCCAGCGTTCGAGAACGCGGAAGGTAGTTTTTCCTACCCTGATACAAAGTCTGATAGTTGGAGGATCACCAAGCCCCGTGACGAGATTCGGGCCACCCGTGAGAGCACCGCACGCACGTCCACCAACATGCGTCACCTCGCGAGGATGGCTCGCGCATGGAAGAACGCTAACGGGGTGGCCATGGGAGGTCTCCTCATCGATACGCTGGTCTATCGCTTCTTCGAGCAGTCGCATGTTTTCGACGCTGTGGGTACCGGTTCATTCGATCGGATGGCACGCGACTTCTTCGAGTTCCTCAAGAACGAGCCGGAGAAGGATTATTACTTGGCCCTCGGTAGCTATCAGCGCGTCGATGTGAAGGCTAAGTTCCAACCCAAGGCCAAGAAGGCCTACAACCGCTGTGTCGAGGCCATGGAAGCCGAGGACACTTCCTCGGCCAACGCCACATGGCGCGAGGTGTTCGGCACATCCGTCCCGCTCGCGAAGAGCTCGCGCGATGCCCGCTCGTTCAAGTACACGGAGGAGTTCATCGAGGACCACTACCCGGTTGAGATATCGGACACTGTCTCAATCGACTGCGAGGTGACCCAGGATGGGTGGCGGCCGATGAAACTGCGGGAGATGTTGCGCTTGGGGACGCTGCTGAAGTCCGACAGGAAATTACGCTTCATGGTGGTTGCGTGCTCGGTCCCACAGCCGTACACGGTGAAGTGGAAGGTCCTTAACCGCGGTCCGGAGGCAGAGCGTCGCAACAACATCCGTGGTCAGAT
Organism: Arcanobacterium haemolyticum DSM 20595; assembly: GCF_000092365.1. Lineage (NCBI taxonomy): Bacteria > Bacillati > Actinomycetota > Actinomycetes > Actinomycetales > Actinomycetaceae > Arcanobacterium > Arcanobacterium haemolyticum. The sequence goes on along the minus strand of NC_014218.1, from coordinate 1,637,277 downwards.
TGTTGACTCCACAGCAGCCGGTGTGCGGTCCGAGTATTCGGATTTCCGAGGTGACCACCTCGTGGAGTGCTACATAGTCAAAGATGGCATCGTCGTAGCTCGTGATCGGATCGACGTACCTATCAGTACTACTAGTGCCCATCCTCCATCTGTATAAACCGTGCATATGGAGTCTGTTGGATGGGTTGGATTTTGAGTAAGTCCGTCAGGTTAGACGATGCCCTGAGTTTTGGTTCAAAATATCTGCTTGATTGACCAATTGACTTGTGAAAATGCTCGCTAGTAACCCGATTTTGATGGCATTCATAGATCCACAGGTACAAAGTGGAGTTCATGTTCAACGTGTAGGCGTGTAGTTCGTAAAACGCGGAAAGTGCCCGGGGAATTGTTCCCCGGGCACTTTTGCATCAGGCCGGACAAGATGCACCATACTGTATTGAATCGGGAAGCGGTGGCACTGGAGCTGAATCCCGGTGGAATGTCTGGATTATTCATATTTAATGGTGGTTGCGTGTAGATTATTGGTGCCCATAGCTCGGTTGCCGGCGCCCGATCGGCGGCACAGAGCACAGGAGCGCCGTATACGGCACTCCTGTGCCGCCTGCCGCTTATGTGGCATCAGAATGAAGGCATAAGTCAGATGTGATTGATTCATTTAGCAGTTCATCACTGCGATGAACAGAGCAACGCCTATGAGGAGGCATCCAAAGATCACCGAAAGAGCCTTTGCTGGAAGTCTGTTTGATAAAGGGCCGCCAATGAATCCGCCAAACATGGAAGCGAAGCTGAAAGCAAGTGTCACTTTCCAGTCGATGATTACGCCGGTGCCGATTCGAGCGAGTAATCCGCTTGCTGCCGTCAGTACCATCACCAGTAAGGATGTGGCTGATGCAAACCGAATGGGGATACCGAGTACAAAAACGAGCGCAGGCACTACAACAAACCCGCCACCTACCCCAAAGAAACCGGTCAAGATTCCAGTTCCAAGAGCGGTGAGTGTTACCGTTATGATTGGCTTGCGGGAGATTTGGTGTATCTCTTCATTGCCGGTACCGCGTAGAACTTTTGTCAGCATTGTTATGCCAATGCACAAGAGCAGTACAGAGAAGAGGGCGAGGAGAAAGTTTCCGTCAACGAGTGGGGTTAGCCGCGAACCAATAACCGCGCCGGCGATCGCACCACCGCTGAAGATGAATCCTTCTCTGAATTGGATTGATCTCCATCGCATGAGCATCGCAATGAAGGCTGTAAGCCCAACAATCACTAATGATTCAGCTGTGGCGTTGTACGGAGTCTGCTCGAGTACGTAAATCAAGATAGGAACGGCAAGAATTCCTCCACCTGCTCCGAGCACTCCCACGATAGTTCCGATGGTAATTCCAGCCAAACTAGCTGCAATCATTGTGTTACTCCTTTGGGCGCATCTGAGCGCGTACCTGTGGGTCGCGAATGAGACTGGCTCTCTTTCCTGCCTGTAAGAGCTTTCCCATGGCGATGAGGTCTGGCAAAATATGTGTATAAAACTGTTGGTATCCTGAGCATAGATAGTTGTTCGGGCCGCCGTCGTCCTGTATGAAGCGATCCTTGGGGCATCCGCCGTTACAGAGGCGCAATACGCCACAGTTGTGGCACGTTGCTGGCAGTTTTGCACGTTTCTTTTGCGCAAATTTTTGCATCGTTTCGGTTGTGAGGAGTGATGAAAAGTTTGTTGTGCAAATGTTGCCGAGTTTCCATTCGGGTTCGACCCAATGGTCACAAGTGTAGATGTCGCCGTTGAACTCAAGTGCCAGGTTATTGCCGCATTCTGGAGCGTGCACGCAGACTGTCGCTTGATGGAAAAGTGCGGACAGCGCTGAGTCGAAGTCTTGGACAAAGACATCGCCAACGTCGTTTTTAATCCATTCGTCGAAAATTGTAGAAAGGAAAGCGCCATATTTTTTGGGGGTGACGCTTCGGGCGGTTACTGCTGTTCCATCTTGTCGATACAGGATTCCTGTCTGTGCGTTCCAACCATTTTTGACAGCGTGAATGTGTTGCTCGGGAACGCGTTCGACGATTGGGATGAATTGAATAAAACGCGCATCTAATTGGTCCCTGAAATACCGATAGATTTCTATGGGGTGATCTTGATTTGCTGCGTGTATGGTGCACAGGATGTTCGTGTCAACGCCGGCGTCTTGCAGATACTTCCATCCGCGGATTACTTGTGAATGGGAGGCGCGTCCTGCACGATTGGTGCGGTAGGTATCGTGGAGAGGGGCGGGGCCGTCGATTGAGATACCTACGAGGAAACGGTTTTCTGCGAAGAACTGTGCCCAGGTGCTGTTGATAAGGGTGCCGTTTGTTTGGATTGCGTGTGTGACGTATTGCGCTGGGCGGCGGTATTTTTCGCCTAGTTCGATTGCGCGTTTGAAGAAATCAATTCCACGTAGGGTTGGTTCTCCGCCTTGCCAGAGGAGCGTGACGGGCCCGTCTGGATTTATGGTCAGGAATTTGCGTATGAACTGTTCGAGTGTTTCATCGCTCATGCGCTGTTTTTTCTGGTTGTAGAGGAGTTCTTTTGAGAGGAAGAAACAGTAAGAGCAGTCGAGGTTGCAAGATGAACCAGTGGGTTTTGTGACGACGGAGATCGGCATTCGTTGTGCAGGCACGGCATGCATTGTTGTTGCGCCACCTCCTCATGGCTAAGCTTTTCCACAAGATTTTACTCGGTTAAATCGAGAGTCAGGACCTTGTTGTGGGAAACGTTTGGTGCATCTATTATCACGTGATAATATCTCTTTTGAGATCATAACTCACATCTACAATTCACTCAAAGGGGAGTTCGAATGAGTTCACGGAGTCTCGCATCTGAGGAGATCTCAGAGAAAGATGCACGTTTTATTAAAAGGCACTCGTCTACGCTGATCGCGTTTGGAGAGTTCATTGATGGCTACGATTTGGCTGTCATCGGTGTTGCGATGGTATTTCTATCTTCGTCATTTTCCCTCACACCAGGTGACAAAGGCTTGCTTGTTGCGATCTCCTTTCTTGGCACGGCAGTGGGGCTGATTGTCTTTGGCGATTTGTCTGACCGGATAGGTAGAAAGAAAGTTTTTGCTTTCAACCTATGGATTTTCATCATCACCGCATTACTAGCGGCGGCAATAACGCATGTGTGGATGCTTTGGGCGTTGCGGTTCCTCATCGGCGTCGCGATAGGAATGGATCTGTCTACATCTGCAGCATATCTGGCAGAGATTGCTCCGAAGGCACGCCGCGGAAGGATCACCGGCTCTTTACTGAACATAATGATGGTCCTAGGTGCGATGTTCGCAATTATTTTTGCGATGGTTTTGTACTGGGCAGTGCCAGAAAATCATCATGACTGGATTTGGCGTGGAATGTTTGCTTTCGCTGCCGTTCCTGCTGCGGTTGTTCTTTTCTTGCGCAAGCGCCTTCCAGAGTCTCCACGTTGGTTAATCCAAAATGGTCAGGTTGAAAAGGCGTGGACAATTATCCGAGCGCTCGGCCTTGAGAATGAGATGACGCAAGCTCAACCTAAACCTAAGACAAATCGCGAATATCGTAAACTTTTCAAGGGCGATGCGCGCCGCCGCGTGCTTGTGTGTACTGCATTTTTCATGCTCAATTCTACTGCCGGTCCGGTTGTCTCTTTCCTCGGCCCGGTGATTTTCGAACAGGCTGGCATGCCGGCATCGGCGAACCTTACAGTGTCGTTACTTGCTAATGTGGTCGCATTTATTGCTTTGTTTATTGGCGCGTTCTTTATTGATCGAGTCAACCGCCGAACACTCGGTATGATTACTGCGCTCGTTCTAACAGTCGCAGCAGCAACGCTTGGCTTGTTTGGATCGATGGCAAACGTTATTCTTTTTATCGCGTTCGTGGTCTGGAGTTTTACCACCTATTTCGGGCCGGGAATGCTCGCACTAGTATGGTCGGTGGAAGCATATCCGACGGAACTTCGCGGCTTTGGAGCCGGCTTTACCCAGTCGATGGCGCGCATCATGTCGGCGACGGTATCTTTCCTTGTCCCAGTGTTAGTCGCACAGTATGGATATTACGCGATCGCGCCTTTCGCGATCGTCTACCTCTTGATGTTCATCTTGGTGTGGGCAAATCCATGGCTTGCCTCCACCGCTGAGAACCTCGAAGACGTGTCAGAAGGTGATATAGCGGTAGCCAACTAGAAAGCAGGGGAGAGGTTTACGGTTGTCTCGCCTAGCCGTGCAGTTGTAGGCAAGATGCGTTGTATACCTTTTGGTAAGGGAACTCCTCCGTGTATGTGTGAAAGCAGAAGATTTGCTGCGATTGATGCAGCTTGCGGCAGTGGCCATGTGACTGTTGTGAGTTGGTTTGGTGACGTCGAATTCTGTTCGGCGTCACCGAAACCAAAGAGCTGGAAATCTGGGGTGATGTCAATCCTGTGCTCACGGAAGTACTGTAGGAGGCCATGGGCTATGTGATCGTTTGTCGCAAAAATGAGATTCGGATTTAAATCGAGTACCGCCTTGCCAGCCGCATATCCATCGCGGTAGAGCCACCCCGGGAGTTCAACCTCGGTGGCTGAAGGAAAATGGTGAAAGAACTCATCGTTTCGTCCGGAAGGCTTACCTGGCCCATGCACAATCAGTTGATTGTGTGCTCTATCTGTCCTTACCGCTGCAAGCACGTCTGAGACACCAGGTTTCTCGTCAATAACCACTGTTGTCAGATCGGGTGAAAGTGGATCCGAAAGACCAGTATTAATCCAAACTGAGGGGATATCATTCAGCTCGAGTAATGGAGCTACCTTCCGCAGTGCAAGATCATCGCGCACAATCGCACCAGCAAGATAGACTTCACGCAATGTCGATTCTATCGTCGTGTATGGGTCTTCCGTGATCGGCACTGGTAAGACGAAGTATCCTGCCGGAAGCATGTGATCAATGATAGTGGTCAGTAGTTCATTGAAAATTGGAAGTTTCAGAGAGGTGGGCACCTCAGTGGTGAACAACGCGATAACTTGGCTCTTTTGGTACCGAAAGTTACGTGCCGATGGATGCGCAATATATCCAACTTGCTTCGCCGCATTCTTTACACGCATAGCGGTATCGGATGAGAATCCGAGCTCCGCGCCGCGTCCGTTCAAGATATGGGAAACTGTGGCTACAGATACACCGGCTAGCTTGGCAACGTCTTTTCGGGTAGCTCGTGGCATCAGGATCAACCTCTCTTTCACAGGGGTGAAAACCCCGTCATTTAGATGGTAGACAAAGAAAATTCAGGATATAACAATGACAACCAACTTTGTGGTCGTAGTAACCGATGATCAGGGGCCATGGGCAACGAGCGAACATTGGCCGGAGTTGCAGACCCCAAACCTTGATGAATTATCCGCGCAATCAACGGTTTTCGAAAACTACTATTGTGCTTCTCCGGTCTGTTCACCTGCTCGCGGATCGTTACTTACTGGGCGGATGCCGTCGGCTCATGGAATCCACGACTGGCTTGTGGGAGGGCGTCACCCTGACGATCGTGAAGAAAACTTTCTTTCCGATGTTCTTACATTGCCTGAAGTGCTAAAGAAGAGCGGATATTCTTGCGCAATGGTGGGCAAATGGCATGTTGGGACATCTAAACAGCCTGCAGCTGGCTTTGATTATTGGTATGCACACCGATACGGCGGTGGACCCTACTATGAAGCCCCAATTTGGGACGATAACGGTGAGGAAGCGAGTGAGCCGGAGTATTTCACCTACGCAGTGGCGGATCGTGCCTGTGATTTCCTATCTACACGCGATGAGGCGAAGCCCTTTTTCCTCCTCGTGAACTTCACGGCGCCGCATTCGCCATGGATCGATAACCATCCACAAGATTTACTAGATTTATACAAAGATACGGATTTCCCGTCGATTCCTCGTGAAACGCCACATCCGTGGACACAGACCTACAACGATTTCGCCGACGCATTTTCTGATCCAGTTCCGAGCTTGCGAGGATATGCGGCCTCGTTGAGTGGGGTTGATCGTGCGATCGGGCAAATCAACGAGGCGCTCTCAACCCACGGACTTAGCGATGATACTGTATTCATCTACATGGCAGACAACGGATTTAGTTGTGGACACCATGGCTTGTGGGGCAAAGGCAACGGTACCTTTCCGCTCAACTTCTGGGAGAACTCTGTACGTGTGCCGTGCATGATGCACCTTCCGCAACAATCGGAACGGCGCACCGTCGTCGAACATGTCTCAGCTTGCTCGTTCTTTGAAACTGTCTGTGATCTAGCAGGAGTAGCTGCTCCAACAGATCCGTTACGTGCGGCTGGATCAGTGGCCGCGCTCGTGCGCGGGGAAGAGCGAGAAAACACAGATCCTGTCATGGTATTCGATGAATATGGCGGCGGGCGTATGATCCGGGTAGGGGACTATAAGTTTATTGATCGTTTCGATGGGCCACGTGAATTATATGATTTCCGTACCGATTCTGAAGAACGTCACAACGTGGCAGACACTCCTGAATACAGCCATATTCAAGCACAGCTTGCCACGCAACTTGACCAATGGTTTGCCGCCCATGAGACGGCGATAAATCGGGCTTTTGATCGTGACGTGCGTGGACGCGGACAAATCCATCCGCCTAGCACGGGGTATGGGGATTCGCGGTTGTATGTATTAGAGGAAGAATGCCTCGATGGAGATGATTCGTTAAGAAAGTAGGAGGCAGCAACGTTTCCAGCTTGTTACTCGGCATGCCGGCGCCCGATCGGCGGCACAGAGCACAGGAGTGCCGTATACGGCACTCCTGTGCCGCCAGCCGCTTATGTGGCACCTGCATATCTATAACGGAACGGCTACGGGCGGTTGGAGAATGAAGCGAGTACGATTTAGCTCAAATGTTGATGCGCTGCCTGTTTAAACCAGACTTTGCAACGCGAATAATGCCTGGGAGGTGCCATATGGCAGATGCAGTTGAAGCTATCAATCTGACCAAGCGATATAAAGATGACACCGCGTTGAACTCGATGAACCTTAGCATTCCTGAAGGTGTCGTCTTCGGCGTGATTGGACCGAACGGTGCAGGAAAGTCTACATTTATGCGTATTCTCTGCGATCTTGTGCGCCCAACTAGTGGAACAGTTAGAGTGCTAGGTGTAGATCCGAAAAATAGTGGCCCTCAAGTGCGCGCGAAGATCGGCTATCTTCCTGGTGAACTACATGTTCCACGTAAAACTAGTGGACGCCAGCTGCTGAAATATTGGGCTGGGCTACGCTCAGATTCAGGTGCGTCCTTGCGTAAGGCAGCTGAGCTTTCACGATATTAGTGAACCCAAGAGAGTGGTAAAACGCCAACTGCTCGGGCAAGTGCTTCATTGACTGCTGGCACGAGTGCGCGATGGTCAATCATGGTTCTAGTGTAGAAGAGTCCTTGTGAAGTTGTATTCGTGGTCACATCATCCCATGCTCAATTTGACCTTATGGAAATAGTAATGATATGGTCATAACCATGTTGCGTAAGAGTACAGAGATTATTAGCGGGTGTGCAGGCTAGAGTAGCCGCCATCCCGCAGTCCTGCGCACCCCACCCCGAGCCCTAATAGTGAGGCCGGGGTTTTTCTATATCTTCTTTAAGATTCATCCCTCTATGGTTAAAGGTGTACCATCATGTCTACTACGTCAGAAAGAGAAGTCTGGTCATCTCGTACAGTGTTCCTCGCGGCGGCGATCGGATCGGCAATTGGGTTGGGAAATATTTGGCGTTTCCCGTACATTGCGTACGAAAATGGTGGCGGAGCGTTTTTGATTCCGTATGTGATTGCGCTGGTGACGGGCGGAATTTCTATGCTTTTCTTCGATTATGCTATTGGGCATCGGTTCCGTGGCGCTCCACCGCTTGCGTTTCGTAGGCTTTCGAAGCGTGCGGAAATGCTGGGTTGGGTGCAGACTGCGATCACATTTTTCATTGCCGTCTACTATATGGCGATTTTGGCGTGGGCAGCGTTCTATACCTATTATTCGGTCACGTTGGCGTGGGGTGATGATCCAGAGGCTTTCTTTATGAAGGATTTCTTGCAAGTGGATAATTCGCATGTGTTTGGCGGTAAGTTTTTGCCGTATATGGCGGTTGTGTTGGTGTTGGCGTGGTGTGCATTGCTTTTCGTTATGTCTCATGGTGTTGAGCGTGGCGTGGGGAAGGTATCGAAGGTTGCGGTTCCGTTGTTGATTGTGTTCTTTCTGGCGATCACGGTGCGTGCGTTGTTTTTGCCGGGTGCGGCTGCTGGTTTGGAGACGTTCTTTACTCCTGATTGGTCTGCACTCGCGAAGCCTTCGGTGTGGATTGCGGGGTATGGCCAGATTTTCTATTCGATCGCGGTTGGGTTTGGGATTATGCTTACGCAGGCTTCGTATTTGAAGCGTCGTACAGATGTGACGACGACGGCGTGGACTGTCGCTTTTGCTAATTCGTCCTTCGAAGTGTTAGCGGGAATTGGTGTGTTCTCCGTGCTGGGTTACATGGCAACTGCGTCTGGTCAGCAGGTTGGAGATGTGGTGACATCTGGGATCGGCATGGCGTTTATCGCTTTCCCGAAGATCATTTCGCTGATGCCGGGTGGTCCGATCTTTGGTGTGTTCTTCTTTGGCTCGTTGTTTTTGGCTGGGTTTACGTCGATGTTTTCGATCATCGAGGTTCCGATCTCGTCGGCGATGGATAAGTTTGGGTGGGTGCGCCGTAAGGCTGTGATGGTTGTTGGCGGTTCTGCGGCTCTAATTTCGGTGGCCTTGTTCTCGCTGGTTTCTGGCCTGGCAACACTGGATATTATGGATAAGTTCATCAATGTTTTCGGTATCGCGTTGGTGGCGTTGGTGACTCTGGTGATTGTTGGGTGGGGAATGCGTATGTTCCCAACACTTTCACGGCACTTGGATGCGATCTCAACGATCCCAACTCGTGGCTGGTGGGTCATCAACGTAGGTGTTGTGACTCCGCTCGTGCTCGCAGTCACGATGGTTGGCGATAGCCGCGAATTACTTAACGAACCGTACGGTGGTTATTCGGCTACCCATCTGTTGGTCTACGGCTGGGGATTGGTTGTTCTGATCTGGGGAGCGGCGCTACTTCTCTCCTTCCTCCCATGGTCTAAGAAGACTGTTTTGCAAGCTCCTGCCGAATTCAATTTTGATCTTAACTACACCTCTGACATGGAGAAAGAAGGACAAGCATGAACACCTCAGCGATCCTTATGATGATTGTTTATTTAGGAATTGTGGGTGGAGGATTGGCGATTGGCGCCGCTGTGATGGCTACTCACCCTGATGAGACTGCGGGAAATCTAGGCGAAGAGTAGCGCGTCTTCCCTGCTCCATAATGGTGGGGTGAAGGCCAGGAGTGCTCTAGCGTTCCTGGCCTTCACCCCGCTTTAGCTCAGAAATTTAAGAACGGCTGATAAAGAAAACAACCATATACTACGTTTAGTGATATATTTGTGGTGTGAGAGATAATCGTTCAGGCAAAGCTTTAACAGAGACATCGCTCTTGATCCTGCTTGCCTTCCGGCAAGAAACCCACGGGTATGGTGCCAAAATCGTGATTGAAGAGCGGACTGGTGGGCGCGTGAAACTGGGGATGGGAACGCTTTACGGGGCTATCAACAACATGCTCGAAAAGGGGTGGATCCGCGAAGTTTCTCGGCCCTCAGGGAAAATTAATTATCGCATTACCCCTCACGGGGAAGAACAAGTTGTACGAGAACGGCATCGGCTCGTGGAACTACTACACCTTATCGGTAGCGACAATGGAGGGGCACGATGAAAAAATGGAAGTTTTTCGGAGATGTCTGTGGTGAGTTAGCGCCTTGGTTAAATTCATACGCAGAACAGGGGTTCCGGCTCACGTCAGTTTCTCTTGGCTCCTACTCTTTCGAACGGACATCGGAACCAGTGAGATACGCAGTCCAGTTTCTTGGTGCACAAGCACCTTCGTATGTAGCAAAATATTTGGCCTTCTTGGAGGAAAACAGCATCAGGTATTTCCGTGTTCCTATAAATCAGGTGAGCGTTGCATGGGGAAAAATTAGAGTTCGCCCCTACGCAGAAGGGATGGGAAAACTTGCTAATACGTTCCAACATCTCAATAAAGAAATACTCATCGTTGAATGTGATGCTGAAACGGAACCAGAACTCCTGACTGATGTCCGCGACATAGCGAAATCATACACTCATCAGCGTAATGCATACGCGCAAGGCGCAGTGATGGCGATTGTTGCTGTCAGCATCTTGCTTATATTTGCTTGTATAAAAGGTGTGGCTGTTGTTTCTAGTTTCGCAGTTATCGGATTAGGTGCCACAGCATTATGGCTAGTTTCTCTTGTTATCAAGAAAGAAAAATATCGTAAGTACTATGAGAACGAGAGTCTCTTTCGAGAGGATGGTTAATGAAGAAGATTGAACTGCGCCCATTAGGCATAGCCGATGAAGAGCAGGCTCGCATTGCAGCAGAAGAATTTGATGCCGATTTCGATTTTCTCTTAGGAGTTCACGGCCTGACGTGGGAAAACTACTTGGTGAAACTCAGCGATGAAGCGGCGGGCCGTCATCTTCCCGCAGGATATGTTCCAGCTACATTTCTTGGCGCATTCGTTGGTGATGATCTTGTTGGCCGAGTCAGCATCCGGCACTATCTCAACGATTTTCTGTTGCGGTCAGGCGGGCATATCGGCTACGGTGTTCGCCCGCGTTTCCGCAAGCGGGGGTATGCCACAGAAATTCTTGCCCGCGCACTTGAGTTCACGGATTCGTTAGGCGTGGATCGAGTACTCGTGACCTGCGATGATAGCAATATCGGATCTGCACGAGTGATTGAGGCGAACGGCGGGTTGTGCGAAAACCGGATCGAAAACAATGGCTCGATTGTTCGCCGCTACTGGATAGCGCGTGATATTAGAGCGTTAAAACCTGCTCGCTAGCATTGCCACAGTGCTGATGATTGGAACGGCAACTAATGTTCCGATGAGTACCCATGTAACAATTTTTGTGCGGGAACGTGGAAGTTTCGGCTTCGATAATGCGGGATTGCGGCTTTTCATGGTTCAAATATACTCAGGTCTGTTTGATCGGTGGCGGAACTTGGGGGATAAAATGGTGGAGAGACGACGGAGGTACAGTATGCGGATCTCTCCTTTAGGTGGAAGGCGGCCAACCCGCGCGGAACTTGGCAACTTCGTGAATGGGACACTCGATGATATTGATTGCCCGGATCCTTGGCTGCTGATTGTGGGGATTAATCCGGGATTGTGGTCGGCGGCTGTGAATGCGCCGTTTGCTGCCCCGTCGAATAGATTCTGGCCGTCGCTCTATCATGCAGGGCTCACTTCGCGGCTTGTTAATGCTACTGCTGGCCTCCTGCCTGAAGATGAAGCTGACCTCATTAGTCGCAGAATCGGTCTCACTAATTTCGTCAATCGAGCCACCGCTAAAGCCTCCGAACTAACCAAAGCCGAACTAGAAACCGGATCGAAACGTATCGTGAGTTTGGTGGAAGAGCGGCGCCCCAGCGTCGTTGCTATCCTTGGAATCACCGCCTACCGTGACGCCTTCGCGGAACCCAAAGCGCGCATGGGGCTGCAACGAAATCCGGCTCCGCGATTGCTGGGCGGCGCGGAACTGTGGGTGCTACCGCAACCGAGCGGGCTCAACGCGCACGCAACCCTGCCCGTGCTGGTGGACTGGTGGGAACGGGTCAAAGAGCGGCGGAAATAAGAGTAATTTTTCCTGTTTTTCAACCCTGGTTCCGTACAGATAAACGAGTCCGTGGCCGTGATGGTTGCCGTGTTCCGCTTCCTTGGGATAGCAACCCGCAAGATACAGGATTCGGAGAACACCCATGGTTACCACAGCCAGACTATTGGGCGGACCTATCCGTTACCCAACAAGAACTCGATAGTAGATCTCCACTCAATTTCTATCGTGAGATGATTTGGATTCGCCGTGAATATGATCTGGGTAATGGCACATTCGAGTGGGGTGAGCATCCGGACAGCAACGTCGTCGTCGTCAAAAACTCCACTGTTACTCTTGTACTCAACATGGCTGACTACTCTGCAACCGTACCAGGCGAAAAAGCGGTACTGATGGCAAGCGGGCCTGTTGACGTGACCCCTGAAGGCATCGAATTACCAGGAAATACTGTCGCATGGCTAATATAAAAAGGTAATAAAACAGCAAAGGAGCAAAGGAGGCGGCCGATGGCAACGCGAGCAGACGTAGCTAAACGAGCTGGTGTATCGCCATCGACCGTCTCCTATGTTCTCAACGGGCAACGCCCCACAACGGATGAAACGAAAGCCCGAGTTCACCAAGCAATTTCAGATCTCGGATACGTTCCCAACCAATGGGCAGGGAACCTCGCTGCCCGATCATTACGGACAATCGGCCTCCACCTCTCCGTAGAAGCGCACGGGATTGACGATGTTACCAGCGAATATATCGTTGGCATGAAAGAACGTGCTCAAGAACTTGGGATTTCGTTGATCCTTCCCGTTATTGGAGAAACTGCCCCAGAAGAATTCCGTAGATTTCTCCGTTCCAAAACTGTTGATGCCCTCATCATGATGGAAGTGGGAGACAGAGATTGGCGTGAAAATATCGTCCTTGACGAATCATTCCCTGCAGTATTCCTCGGATCGCCGGGAACAAAACAAATTCCGTTTGTTGAATCCGATTTCATTGATATTGGGAAGAAAGCCGTTGACTACATAGCACAACGTGGCCACAAAAACTCACTCCTTGTGGTGCGTGACGAAGCCAGATCAGACTTCCAACGTACCTCCGCCCTTATGATTGAGGGTGTAATAATGTCTGCATCAGAAAACGGAGTCAGCAATCGTATCCTGCGGGCCCCTTCGCATTCCATCGGAGCGCTTGACGTACTCGATCTCCTCGCCAAAACCCCCGAACATACGGTTGTTATGGGAGATAACTACGGTGTTCTCTCATCCCTGGTCTCTCTTTCGCCTCGCTTTGGAATGACTATCGGAGAAAACTATTCCGTGGTTTCTTTTGCAGGTAGTTACCCACTTGTTAACGGGCGCGAAAAAGTTATCTCTGAATCAAGCACTGATCACCATCAAATGGGACGTATGTGTGTAGATAAAGTGGTAGCACGATTCAATGGAGAAGATACCGAATCAACATTTTCCCTGCAAGTATTACAGATCGTGGGACGGTGCGTTAACAGGCGTTCGCAGTATAGGAAGACTCAAATTTCCTACTTTTAGTGTTGGGGTTGCCCGCAAATGGTGGACACGTAATGTAACTACCTGGGTGTCCACTAAACGAGGGTAGCCTCATATGCCAGATGTCGGAGGTGTAGTACACACGTATTCGCCATATGCCACCGCATTTTCTGCAGTTAGGAAGCCTATCCCGCCAATTCTCACGATGATTGGTGATGAATTCGGTGGAGAGATCCCTGTTGGGCCATTTGCTTTAATCGGCGATGAATCAATCGGGAGAGGAATTGTTGAAACTCTAAAAAGGAGCAATGCCTCGGCTGTTCTGATGGCAAATCATGGTCCGTTTGTTGTAGGAAATACGGCGGTAGAGGCAGTTAAAACTGCTGTCATGTTGGAAGAAGTTGCGAAAACATTAGCGATAGCACAATCGCTTGGAACCGCATGTGAGATTGATGCTGGTGATCTTGCATCTCTCAATAGGCGGTATAGGGAAGTTTATGGGCAATGAGGCTCATGAACGTAGTGAAAGGTATTTATTGTGGGTTTTCGAGTTGTAGTAGCATCCGATAATGCGGGTGCAGAATATCGTCATTTTATCAAGGAAGATTTACAGGCGGATCCGAGAGTTGACGAAGTGATTGACGTTGGGGTTGAATCTACGGATGGTACGTACTATCCGCACGTTTCTGCGGCTGGTGCCAAGATAATCGCTGATGGTAAAGCTGACCGAGGGGTGTTCATTTGCGGTACTGGTATGGGAATGGCTATCGCGGCGAACAAGATTCATGGTATTCGGGCTGCAGTTGCTCATGATTCATTTTCTGTAGAACGATTAGTGCTTTCCAATAATGGTCAAGTGTTGTGTTTGGGCGAACGAGTTATTGGGAAAGAGCTAGCTCGGCGATTAGTGAAGGAATTTCTTGATTATGAGTTTGATGCGTCATCAGCGTCTAAACCAAAAGTAGACGCGATCTGTTCTTATGAATAAATGAGACAGGCACGTGGGGTGTTTTTGAGCTGGAATGCTTGAAGGCACCCCACTTTAGTCTGAGCTGCAGAATGGCACGCCTGGAGACCTAAGTCCTATTTTCACTATTGTGCAATTACTATTTATCGTAAAAAGAGACACTTGGTGGGGAAACTGTTAGGTATGTGGGCTGCTCTCCTCATACAATTATATTGAGACACGTTAAGGAAGTGTTGTTATTTATCTGGAGGTGCGCAGTGGAGCGGAAACCATCGCTGATTCGCCGTTTGTGGCGTGCCATAACAGGTATTTTTTCTGGAAAACTTGGTCTTGTGGTTGCCGCGGCTCTAGGGCTAGTTATTGGCATCGGAGGGGTAACTCTCCATTACGCGGGATTTACAAAGTATTTTGGCAATGATCCTCAAACCTGTAATTCGTGCCATGCAATGAATGAACAGTATGACGGATATATGAAGGGCTCTCATGCGAACGTGGCTACATGTAATGACTGCCATGCGCCGCACGATAGCCTCGTCTCTAAATACATAAATAAAGCTGAAAACGGATTGATGCATTCGCTGAAGTTCACATTCGGCAATTATCCAGAGAATATCCAAATCCGGCCTCACAACAAAGAGGTCACAGAACACGCATGCATCTATTGCCACGGAAATTTCGTGGATCAGATCGCACATAATTCGGTCCAAAACGGTGAAACACTATCGTGCATCAAGTGCCATGATGGTGTTGGGCATAAGAGGTGAAAGATATGAGTTCGGAACACACCGACGTCGAGACTCAAACCCCTAGCTCAAACAGTGCAGCAAAGCAACCACGATCATGGTTAGCTATCGCTGTACTCGTTATCGTGGCGCTTGTAGGCGCCGCAATAACTTGGTTGTTGCTAGATATTGTGAGCCACAAACAAGAGGCTGCTCATCCGTGGAGCCCAGTGACTAAGATCGACGATACTACCTTTGATTCTGAAACCTGGGGACAAAACTTCCCACGGCAATACGAAGGATTCAAAGCAACATCGAAGCTAAATGAAGAACGCAAGATTCCAAATACGGAACCAAACGTTCCAGAAGATAAGCGTGAATTCAAGACTCGTTCGAAGCTTGAAATTGAACCACGCCTTGTCAGCATCTGGAAGGGCTACGCGTTCTCTGTGGAATATAACGAACCACGCGGCCATGAATACATGCTCGAAGATCAAAAGTTCGTTAAGCGTATGACTGACTTTAAGCAGCCAGGTGCATGCTTGAACTGCCACGCGTCGATTCCGCAGGTAGTTAATTCGATTAACCCGAATGATCCAGCTGATGGCTGGGCGCAAATGAATAAGATGCCATACGATGAGGCAGTTCAACACGCAAACGGGCCAATCGGCTGTATTGATTGCCACGATCCGAAGACCATGAAGCTACGCGTTTCGCGCCCAGCCTTCATCGAAGGTATCAAGGCCGCGAAAGCAGCTGAAGGCATCAAGGATTTTGATGTCAACAAGGATGCCACGCATCAAGAAATGCGTACGTATGTTTGTGCACAGTGCCACGTCGAATACTATTTCAAGGGCGAAGGAAAGACTCTAACCTTCCCGTGGACTAAGGGACTCACAGTCAATGACGCCATTGACTACTATGATGAAGCTGGCTTCAGCGACTTCACCCACAAGGATACGGGAGCGGAAGTTATCAAGGCTCAACACCCAGATTTCGAAACCTGGAGTCAAGGTATTCATGCGGATAATGGCGTATCCTGCGCCGATTGCCACATGCCATACAAGCGTGATGGGGCAGCAAAGATTTCAGATCACCAGGTCCGTTCGCCAATGGCCGATGATGAACAAATCAACGCAACCTGCCTCACCTGCCACCACTCTTCTGCCAAGGAAATGCGTGGCCGTGTGGAAGCCATCCAACATCGCTGGTCTGATGCAAAGGACACCGCATTCACTGCAGTCCAAAGCCTGATCGAAGATATTACGAAGGCACGCGCTGAAGGAAATGTATCTGAAGCTAACATGAAGAAGGCTCAAGAGTTCCAGCGCAAGGCTCAGTTCATAGTCGATTACTCTGTTTCTGAAAACTCGCGAGGATTCCACGCGCCACAGTATTCGGTAGCGATCTTGAACGAAGCAACAGATTATGCCCGCTCGGGTCAGCTGGCGCTTCGTGGGATCCAGGTTGAAACCAAGCGGCCTGCATCCAGCTACACGATTGCTCCAGTGGATCGCCCAGGTCCACGAAAGTAACGGATTCATGGTTGCGTAGTCACGGTGACGGCATCTTTGGATGAAAGGTGCCGTCACCGTGTTTCCAGGCTCCGCCCCACACGGAACTTTAGAAGAAAGAAAAATCATGCCAGAAACGAACGATAATAAGCCGCTAGAAGACGATGCCGTAGGCATCGAAGCGTTTGACGATTCCGAATTGTTGGATCCCGAACCGCAACAAACTCCTGCGGAACCAGCACCAAAACCAAAGAAAACTAAGCGCGGCTACACCAAACTTGAGCTTGTGCTGGTAGTTCTGTTGGCGATCGCCGTAGTGGTTATTGTTCGCCAATCTGGCATACGAAATTCTGAAACTCAACTTCCGAAAAACCATCCAGATATTTCGAGCATGCACGGTAAAGCCACAAGCAAGGCGAAAAAGCCAGGGGTCACGCTTAACGATGGAAAAGTTGGGGAACTGAAAAAGAAGATCGAAGCGAACCCTCAAGATATCGATTCCCACAAGGACCTGGGCAAAGAATACTTCGATGCTGGCTACTACCAGGATGCCAACACGTACTTTGGTCGCGCACTGGAACTTTCCCCAGACGATCTTGAAACGCTCCTTATGGCTGGTGTTTCAGAATTCAATGTGAACAATTTTGATGCGGCAGAAAAACACTGGACCCACGCAACCGAAGTTGACGCAACCAAGCCAGAACCTTGGTTCAATCTTGGTTACGTGTATTTGATGCGCGAACCGAAAGATGAGGCGGGCTTGAAACGCGCCTGGGATAAGGTGCTTGAACTTGCTCCAGATTCAGATATGGCGAAGGCTGTAAAAGAATATCGTCAAAGCGCACCGGGCCCTGTGACCGGTTCCGATTCGAAGCACTAACGATGACTATCGCTGTGGCCTTTATGGCGGGGATTGTTTCATTCGCGTCGCCGTGTTTTTTGCCGATCGTTCCCGTTTTTATTGCGCAACTGATTGGGGGCACGCCTGGGCGCGTGTCGCGCTGGTCAGCAGTGTGGAATGCGGTGGCATTTATCGTTGGTTTTTCCATGGTTTTCATTGGACTCTGGGTGTCGATTGGGCTATTTGGTCATGTGATTGGGCAATATAGCGAGATCCTGCGGGTTTCCGGTGGTTCGGTTTTGATTGTGCTGGGTTTGCATATGGCACAGTTGATCCGGATCCCGGTGCTGGATCGTCAATTTTCGGGAGATATGCGTTCGGCTACGCGGGTTCGCCCGGGAGTGGGACGGTCTGGTCTGATGGGGCTGATTTTTGGTGCGGGGTGGACTCCGTGTATTGGGCCTATTTTGGGCGGTATTTTGGCGTTGGCTTCGCAAACTGACACGGTGGTTCGCGGAATTGTTTTGATGCTTGCGTACTGTGTGGGTTTGGGTTTGCCGATTGTGTTGGTTGCTGTTGGCGCGGTTGATGTTCGTGAACGTTTCGGTTGGTTCCGGCGGCATCATGATGCGATTTCGCTGGTGAGTGGCGCTCTGCTGGTTGTGGTTGGGTTCTTGATGATCGTGAATATGTTTGAACGGCTTGTTAGCTGGTTCCCGGTTGTTGCGTGATGAGTGAGGAGAGAAGGAATGGCTGACGTGGTTGAGACTTCTGATGAGCTAGATAGCGTGAATCTTTCGTTGTCCCAGGTAGTAAATATGATTTATGCCTTTTTCTACAACAAGAAAATTGGGATGCTCCTGATTTTGCTTGTGGGCTTGCTAAGTATGATCGGCGTGATTATGCCTCAAGTTAGCAATGAGGTTCGGGATGATCCGCAGGCGTGGGGTGCGTTTTTGGAACGTGTTTCGGACGTTTACGGCGGGTGGACTGATATTTTGGGCGCGCTTGGGTTCTTTAGCATTTTTACGTCGTGGGTGTTTTTAGGATCAATGCTTTTGCTGTGCCTGAGCATTATTGGGTGTACGGTTCATCGGCTTCCAGTGCTGTATAAGGCGGCTTTTCATCCGCATGTGAAGGTTCGTGATTCGTTTTTTGAGCGGGCGCGGTTGCGTACTGAGTTTAAGACGATCGCTTCGGACGACGACGTGGTGGCTGCGTTGCGTACCCAAACGAAACGGTGGCATGGGCGTGTGTTAGTTGACGATCAGACAAACGAACAGCGTTTTTACGTGGATCGTTTCCGTTGGGCACCTTTTGGTACTGCGTTTTCTCATGCTGCTTTCGTGATTATTATTTGCGGATTCTTGGTGTCATCATTTACTGGATTCCGAGATGAATCGTTTACGTTGACTGTTGGATATGAGAAGCCTGTAGGGCATGATACTGGTCTGGTAGCGAAGGCTGAATCTTTCAAAGATACCTACTATGAAAATGGCAAACCGAAGGATTACGTGACCGATCTGGTTGTCTCTAAGAACGGGAAACGTTTGGCGCGGCAAGAAGTACGTGTGAATAGTCCTCTGACAGTTGATGGTGTGACCTTCCATCAGGCGTCATTTGGGTTGGCGAGTGTGGTGAGTATTGCCGATGCTTCAGGATCTGAAATTTTTGCGAATGGAGTCCCGTTAACAAAATCTACGGCTGATGGCCGGTACACGTATGGTGTAGTTAATCTTCCTGAACAAAAGCGTGACGTTTACGTTGTTGCTGTTGCTTCAGGACAACAGGTTGTGGATATTAAACCGGGCCAGATGCGTATTGAGGTGTATCCGGAAGGGTCGAATAAGCCTGAGAATCAGCAGGTTGTTAATCAGGGTGAACCAGTAAAAATTGGCGATCTTACGTACACCTTTATCCGTGAAGCACAATATGCAGGAATTACTGTAAAAAACGATCCAGGGACCACCGTGGTATGGATCGGGTGCGCGTTGATCGCGTTTGGGACAACAGTGACAATGCTGCTGCGGCATCATCGGCTGTGGGTGCGAGTTGTTCCTGAAGGTTCGGGAAGCCGTGTGCAGTTTGCATCTCATGATAAGGCTGAATTGGGTTTTGAACGCCAGTTCAAGGAATTTGCTGAAAAAGTTATAACGATAGCGGAAAAGAAGAAGGAGGATGCTCGTGCTTGAGTACTCCCAGATTTTACTTTTTGCAACAACCTTGCTTGTTGCGTTGGCATTTGTTGCCTATGTTCTTGTGACCTTTACTGCGTGGCGGATGCGCAACCGTAGTGTGGCAGGTAATACCGCAGTGTCTACACAGTCCAAGAAACGGGGTAGTACGTGGTATGCGGGAGCCTTCGTTATTTTGGCTTTCGTTGCGTTAACCCTGTCTATGGTGTTGCGATGGGTAGCTACCGGAAAAGTTCCATTAGCTAATCAGTACGAGTTTGCTACGTCGTTCTCCTGGGGAATGCTTCTATTCCAGGTGTATTTCGATCGTCAGTATCGTGTTCGTACTTTGGCTCTGTTCACCTTGCCAGTGATTCTAGCGATGCTGATTTACATTACGCGTCTTTCTTACGAAAATGACCCGTTGATGCCGGCCTTGCAAAATAGTCCATTACTAACCCTGCATGTGTTCACTGCTGCTCTTTCCTATGGTGCTGCCGTGGTTGGTTTTGGGGCTGCTCTTATGTATTTGTTGGCACCGAAGGTGACATGGCGTGGATGGCCGAAGCAAGAATTGCTTGATGAGATTGCCTATAAAGCAGTTGTTATTACGTTCCCGCTTCTCACTATCATGATCATCCTTGGTTCTATTTGGGCAAACATTGCCTGGGGCCGTTACTGGGCCTGGGATCCAAAGGAAACAGCGGCTCTCGTAACATGGCTGATTTACGGGGCCTACTTGCACGCTCGAGTCGTCCGTGACTGGCGTGGAACAAAAGCTGCATGGCTTCTAGTGATTGGTTTTATCGCAATCATTTTTACCTTCTTTGGTAATTACTGGTTCGGTGGTCTCCACTCATACGCGTGACATAATGCGTGCAGGTAAAGGCCGGACCAGGGTAAATCTGGTTCGGCCTTTACTATGCGTGCTGACTAAATATGTGTGGGAGGCGCGCGGTACGATGGACGTAGTGAAAGAAAGGAAGATTCATGCCTGAACAAGATTGGCGTGCAAAGGTACGCGAAAGTAGGTTCGGAACCGTCGTGGTTCTGGCAGTCACTGCTGCATGTGTCCTCTTAGGTGCGTGGTATCTGAAAGGCGTACCGTCTGATTCTGGTGCTGGAGAAAACGGCGCCGCAAGTCAACTCCAGATTGGAGGAGAAGGCCAAGCGCCAAGCGTAGGCGCACAAGCCCCTGATTTCCAACTCACAACTATTACGGGCGAAACTGTCCGCTTAAGTGAGCTCAAAGGCAAACCGGTCTGGGTAAATTTCGTTGCTACGTGGTGTCAGGGATGCCGGGCTGAAATGCCTGACATACAGAATGCCTATGCGGCCCATTCCTCTGAAGAACTCCAGGTAGTTTCCGTATTTGGTGGAGAATCAGTGAAAGATGTGGCATCTTACGCCGAAAAAGCAGGCTTAGAATTTTCGCTTGCGCCAGATGAAACAGGGGATGTTTCGCGGGCATACGGCACGATTGGCATACCCGCTCATTTCTTCATTGACAGTGATGGGATCATTAGAGATCATGCTGTGGGTGTCTTAAGTAAAAAGCATATTGAGAGCCATTTAGCGAAGATCAAATGAACAGTGCCGAATTAGCACGAGTCTGCCACGGAAGTAGTTTTCCGTGGCGGCACGTGCTGATTTTTTTAGGTGCCACACTTGTTCATTCTCTCTGGCTAATTTCGGCCCAAATCTGGTGGGATGTCAGCCTCGGTTATATTGCGTTTCCACAACTAGGCCCAGCTCTTGGCTTACTGACTTTGTGGGTGATATATCGCGAAGAACTTCGTTGTTTTCTTCCTATCAAATCATCACGGATGATGGCCTTTCGGTATCGCGGCCGGCTGGTGGTTCTTATATGTGTCATTTATGTGGGAAGTACCTGGCTGTTGGCAGAAGTGTTGAACGTTGCTCATTTCTATCCCATCTTTCAAGATTGGCACTTGATAGGTTTTCTTACGGTTCAATATTTCGGCGCATTCTTCGAAGAAATAGGATGGCGCGGGTTTCTTCAGCCAATCTTTGTAGAACGTTTTGGTCCACTTGCCGGTACGTTGATTGTTGGCACACTCTGGGCCGCATGGCATGGGGATCAGCTGTTAGATCTTAGTGATTTCCTTGTGTTTGCCAGCACCTGTATTGCCATCTCGTATGGGATAGAGATGCTTATGGGAGGATCGTGGTGGCAACGTGCACTTCTTGCCGCTGCAATCCACTGGACGGTCAATATCACACCTGTAGTTGTGATCAATTTTGATTCCGATTTGCCTTCAAATGTACCGTTAATGACCGCGATTTTAGCGCCGCAATACATCGTGGGGTGTATAGGTGCTCTGATTCTGTGGAAGCGCCGGTTACCGCAACTTGACAGATAATCTACATTTGAGTCCTATGAAGAAGATTGCCACTGCACTTGCTTGTCTTTGTGACATTTCCGGGCTAACCGGTTGTTCGGATGATGCGGAACGCGCTACCTCGTCGTCTCCTACCGTCACGAAACCCGCCGCGCGCAAGGCCTCAGATTTTTCATACCTCAAGGTTAGTAATCTGGTGGATGATGAAAGCCGTGCGGAAGTCCTGCGAATCCTAGCCGAAGCGGGAATGGCGAAAACAGATCTGCGAGAATTCGAAAACCAGGTGGTCAAATTCAACGCCACGATACCCACAGGGTCGCTGGTTAAAGTGGGGTTCCAGCCGCTAAAAGAATCCAGCGATGAAGATAAAGCAGCCATTGCTACCGCTGCCGAAGCCCACAACAAAAACCTTATTAATTGCCGGATCACGGCCTTTACAGCAGGCCGAAGTTTGCTCGGTGTTGGAAATCCTGAAGGCGCCGATGGATCGGAACTATTTAAAGACCTCGAAACTATTAAGTCTGATCCGCAAACATTTACTGTTGCGGACCGTGATGCTTTTACCGGGTTCTTCGGGCGTATCCCAACCACGGCCGAAAAGGATTCGGAAACTCACGTTGCAAACATCATGGAATATCAAAAGAAACACGCGATCACTTACAATCCTGGGAAAGCGAGCGTAGTGAACGTGTTTGTTCACGATGTTTCTGATCCAGAAGATGCATCCATGTTCGTTACGCATGCGGGGTTGTTGGCCGAAGCTGACGACGGCCGTCTCCTCTACGTTGAGAAACTCACATTCAATCAGCCGTACCGTGCATTATGGTTTGAATCGCGCGATCAGCTGGTGGCCTACTTGCGTGCAACCTATGACGATGGACCAGACACCGATTATTCGCAGCCAATCATCATGGAAAACGATCAGGTGCTCTCACTTTCCTGATCTGTACTTTACGCAAAACTCACCCAGAGCCGGTGATAGGCCTCTATAGGCGCCTATCACCGGCTCTGGGTGAGTTTTGCGTCAGAGGGCACCCGGAACCGGGTGCCCTCCAGCAGTTGTGCTCAGTTAATCAGGCCTGATCAACTGAAGAACGGATGAACCATGCTTGCTGTTCGAGCTGACGAACGTAGTCAAGAAGAATATCTGCCGAAGCGGAATCTTCAGCATCCACCTTTTCGTGAACCTGGCGCATGGTGGCCACGGTTGCGTTAATGGCGGCAACGGCAGCTTCAACAGTTTCTGGAACGGAGATGACTGCTTCTGGAGCTGCTGGCAAAGTGGTGAGTTCGGCGATGGTCTGTGGACGGCCGTCTGGAATCAAGTTCACTGCACGCATACGTTCAGCGATGTCATCAGAAGCGGTGCGAGCAATTGCAACAACTTCATCAAGATAGAGGTGGAGGCCGCGGAAGCCAACGCCTACCACGTTCCAGTGGAGCTGCTTGCCCACGAGTGATAGGGCGGTAACATCGTTGAGAGCCTTCTGGAGGCCTTCGGATAGAATTGCAGAACCGGTGAAACCGTGAGTCATTTTCTTCTCCTTCGCGTATGCAAAAAGATCTTTTATATTTCAAGTATCCCCTTGGATGCCGGATAACGGCAACCAACTTCGCCATAAGGGAACATGGTTGTTATATCTACGAAACGGAGATGCGAAGGAGTGTTGCGTAGTGAAACGTTTCCGGTGAAGAAACAGCTTGTTGCTGTGGTGGCCTCTAGTGCTCTCATAGTTACTGGCATAGTGGCAGGTGTTGCCTCTCCAGCATTGGGCGCTCCACGAAGCCCAGTCCTTCGGGATATCACAGTGGGATCAGAGAATTTTATTGGTGAATCCGCCCTTACAATTCATGAGAAAGATTCAGAACAACCCCGCGGTGAATCGAAAAACAGTGGAGGGTATGGATCAGCTATTGATGGTGATCCCAACACCTTCTGGCACACTCAATGGAAGAACGGAAGCGAAGGATTCCCTCATGTACTTGATGTGTAAGTGGCCGAAAATCCAGTGAAGTTGTGTGGGTACGTGTACACAGGGCGTGCGGGTGACGTCCCCGAATGGTCGCGTGAAAGGATACGAACTCTACGTATCGAACGATGTCCAGAACTGGGGCGAACCTGTGGTAAAGGGCGAACTGAAGGATACTGCGGAACCACAATTCATCGGACTTAATGGCGTTACTGCAGCCTATGTTCGATTGAAAGGGCTTTCTGCTCAACCATCGGCACTTGATCAGCAGGTTATGTCTGCAACGGAAATTCAGATTGTCAAAGCGCCCTAGGGTTGGCGTCAAGACAATCAGGGTAGAATGGGGTGCCATGAAGAAGATAGCAACAGTAATTGCGCTTGTGGCAGCGGCTGGTGGCTGTACCAATGCTGGTTCTGGTCAGGCAGAAACAGTGCCGGGTGATCAAACGCCTGCGAAGGAATCCGCTTTAGCCACATCCGATTCTCAACTCGATTCCAAGTCAGAGGAGAAACCCATGATTATTGACGTCCGGACCCCAGAAGAATTCGCTGGTGGACACCTAGTGGACGCCGTGAACTTTGACGTGAACGATCCGAAATTCCAAGAACAGGTGAAGGATCTTGACCGCGATGGCCACTACATCCTCTACTGCCGTTCAGGAAACCGGGCATCGGGCGCCAAAGGCTACATGGAAAGCATCGGCTTTAAAAACGTGAAGAACGTGGGATCTGTGGATCAGGCCTCTCAAGAACTTGGCGTTGACGTTGTTGCAGAACGCTGACTGATGCGAGCCGCAAGGGGTGCGGGGATCTTCGATCCCCGCACCCTCGTCGTTATCGTCGTTAAATAACGAAAACTCAGCGCGCAAACGCAGTACTGAACTTTGCAACCGCGCCCTCTAAGAATTCCTGGGTTGCGGAATTGAGCTGGCCGTGCGCGTCATAAAGCTGGTGAACGAAGCTCAGGTGGATTTCTGGTTGCTGGATGAGGTGCGCGTCAAGGAAACTGAGCACCGTGCGCAGATCGCGGTTAGCGCCGAAACCTCCCATGGCGCCCGGCGTGGCAGTGGCGATCAGGGTTGGCTTGCCTGTGAAGCGAGTGGAGCCGTATGGGCGTGACAGGATGTCCAGAGCATTCTTGATGACCGCCGGGATCGACCGGTTGTATTCTGGAGTGATGAAGATGAAGCCATCGCATTCTTCGGCGATTTTGCGTGCGATTCGCACCGGTTCTGGCAACGTTTCGGGCTGGTCCCATTCGCTTTCATAGAAAGGGAGGTTGTGGATCTCGATCTGGCAAGTTTCGAACGTTTCAGGAAGCAAGGTTGTTAGATCATCTGCAACTTTCTGGTTCCAGGAGCCATTCCGGCGGCTTCCGACAAAAATGCCAATTTTCGTCATGTTTTTCCTTTCGTGTGGTGGGCTGTGTGGGTGCAGAATCGTATTTTCGACGCCGATCACGTAAGTGACCACCCAACAATTTTATTAAATAATAAACTATGTGTTGGACGGGGTGTCTAGTGTTTAGCGCTTTTTGTTGGTGTGGTGGGGTTTTGTGGGTGTGTGGTGGGGGTTACGTTGGTTTGGTTTGACGTTGTGGGGTGTGGGTGGGTAGAGTATTTATTCGTTGCGAGGGGCTGGAACGGTTCTTGCGGGATGGTTTTCTTCGTGATGTTGCCTTCTTGATGGTTGTCTGCTTTTGTGGTGGGTGGTTGTTGGGTGTGGGTGTGTTGTTTGATATCTCAATAGTGTGTCAGCTTTTTTTACGATTATTTTTTTGGTGTTGGGCTGGCTGGTTTTTTGCTGGTTGGTTTGATGCTGTTTTTTGGATGAGCTAGTTTTGGTTTGTCTTTTTTTGTTGAGCCTGTTGGGCTTTTCGGATGTATTGATTGGATGCCTTTTGTGGGTGTTTGGTTTTTTGTTTGGAGAGTTTGATCCTGGCTCAGGACGAACGCTGGCGGCGTGCTTAACACATGCAAGTCGAACGATGAAGGCTCCTGCTTGCGGGGGTTGGATTAGTGGCGAACGGGTGAGTAATACGTGAGTAACCTGCCCCTTTCTCTTGGGATAAGCCTTGGAAACGAGGTCTAATACTAGATATTCTGCTTCTGCCGCATGGTGGGGGTTGGAAAGGTTTTTCTGGTGGGGGATGGGCTCACGGCCTATCAGCTTGTTGGTGGGGTGATGGCCTACCAAGGCGTCGACGGGTAGCCGGCCTGAGAGGGTGACCGGCCACATTGGGACTGAGATACGGCCCAGACTCCTACGGGAGGCAGCAGTGGGGAATATTGCACAATGGACGGAAGTCTGATGCAGCGACGCCGCGTGGGGGATGAAGGCTTTCGGGTTGTAAACTCCTTTTAACACTGAACAAGGCGAAAGTTGAGGGTAGGTGTTGAATAAGCGCCGGCTAACTACGTGCCAGCAGCCGCGGTAATACGTAGGGCGCGAGCGTTGTCCGGAATTATTGGCGTAAAGAGCTCGTAGGCGGTTTGTCGCGTCTGCTGTGAAAGACCGGGGCTTAACTCCGGGGCTGCAGTGGGTACGGGCAGGCTAGAGTGCGGTAGGGGTAATTGGAATTCCTGGTGTAGCGGTGGAATGCGCAGATATCAGGAGGAACACCGATGGCGAAGGCAGGTTACTGGGCCGTTACTGACGCTGAGGAGCGAAAGCATGGGGAGCGAACAGGATTAGATACCCTGGTAGTCCATGCCGTAAACGTTGGGCACTAGGTGTGGGGCCTTTTCCATGGGTTCTGTACCGTAGCTAACGCATTAAGTGCCCCGCCTGGGGAGTACGGCCGCAAGGCTAAAACTCAAAGGAATTGACGGGGGCCCGCACAAGCGGCGGAGCATGCGGATTAATTCGATGCAACGCGAAGAACCTTACCAAGGCTTGACATACACCGGGATTATGCAGAGATGTGTGAGTCTTCGGACTGGTGTACAGGTGGTGCATGGTTGTCGTCAGCTCGTGTCGTGAGATGTTGGGTTAAGTCCCGCAACGAGCGCAACCCTTGTCTTGTGTTGCCAGCACGTTATGGTGGGGACTCACGAGAGACTGCCGGGGTTAACTCGGAGGAAGGTGGGGATGACGTCAAATCATCATGCCCCTTATGTCTTGGGCTTCACGCATGCTACAATGGCTGGTACAGAGGGTTGCGAGCTTGTGAGGGTGAGCGAATCCCTTAAAGCCAGTCTCAGTTCGGATTGGGGTCTGCAACTCGACCCCATGAAGTCGGAGTCGCTAGTAATCGCAGATCAGCAACGCTGCGGTGAATACGTTCCCGGGCCTTGTACACACCGCCCGTCACGTCACGAAAGTTGGTAACACCCGAAGCCCGTGGCCTAACTCGTTTGAGGGGGAGCGGTCGAAGGTGGGATTGGCGATTGGGACGAAGTCGTAACAAGGTAGCCGTACCGGAAGGTGCGGCTGGATCACCTCCTTTCTAAGGAGTCACGTACCACGCGTTATTGTGTTTATTGTTGTGTGGTGCCTAGCCTGGTGGTTGGGTAGTGGTTTTTAGTGGTTTATCGTATGAGGGTTGGCATGCTGTTGGGGTGTGGGATAATAGATCCTGTGCTGCCTGTGCTTGCGTGTTGCGACGGTTGTTGTAGCGTGTGGGTGTGGTGTTGGTGTGGTGGTTGAGAATTGTATAGTGGACGCGAGCATCTTTGGTTTTTTTGTAAGTGTTCAAGAGCGTTCGGTGGATGCCTTGGCATGCAGAGCCGATGAAGGACGTTGTAGCCTGCGATAAGCCTCGGGGAGTTGGCAAACGAGCTGTGATCCGGGGGTGTCCGAATGGGGGAACCTGGCCAGAGTTATTTCTGGTTACCCGCACCTGAATGTATAGGGTGTGTGGGGGTAACGCGGGGAAGTGAAACATCTTAGTACCCGCAGGAAAAGATATTCTGTGAGTAGTGGCGAGCGAAAGCGGATGAGGCCAAACCATGCGTGTGTGATAGCTGTCGGGCGTTGCGCGTGTGGTGTTGTGGGGCCATGTTTGATCCAGCCGATACTGGGTCGGGTAGTGATAAATGTATGGTGTGTAGACGAATCAGTTGGGAAGCTGGACCGTAGACGGTGAGAGTCCGGTAGTTGGAACATGCCTGCCTGCTTTATGTGGTGCCCAAGTAGCACGGGGCCCGTGAAATCCCGTGTGAATCTGCACAGACCACTGTGTAAGCCTAAATACTCTGTGTGACCGATAGTGGATAAGTACCGTGAGGGAATGGTGAAAAGTACCCCGGGAGGGGAGTGAAATAGTACCTGAAACCGGACGCTTACAATCCGTCAGAGCCTCCTTGGTAGGGGTGATGGCGTGCCTTTTGAAGAATGAGCCTGCGAGTTAGTGGCATGTAGCGAGGTTAACCCGTGTGGGGAAGCCGTAGCGAAAGCGAGTTTTAAAAAGCGTGTGAGTTGCATGTTCTAGACCCGAAGCGGGGTGATCTACCCATGGGCAGGTTGAAGCACGTGTAAGAGCGTGTGGAGGACCGAACCCACTTCAGTTGAAAATGGAGGGGATGACCTGTGGGTAGGGGTGAAAGGCCAATCAAACTCCGTGATAGCTGGTTCTCCCCGAAATGCATTTAGGTGCAGCGTCGTGTGTTTCTTACCGGAGGTAGAGCGACTGGATGGCCGATGGCCCTTATCGGGGTACTGACGTCAGCCAAACTCCGAATGCCGGTAAGTCAGAGCACGGCAGTGAGACTGCGGGGGATAAGCTTCGTAGTCGAGAGGGAAACAGCCCAGACCGCCGGTTAAGGCCCCTAAGCGTGTGCTAAGTGGGAAAGGATGTGGAGTTGCTGTGACAACCAGGAGGTTGGCTTAGAAGCAGCCACCCTTGAAAGAGTGCGTAATAGCTCACTGGTCAAGTGATTCTGCGCCGACAATGTAGCGGGGCTAAGTACACCGCCGAAACCGCGGCAATAAACACTTTGTTTGTTGGGTAGGGGAGCGTCGTACGTGAGGTGAAGCAGCACAAGTAATTGGTTGTGGATTTCGTACGAGTGAGAATGCAGGCATGAGTAGCGAATGACGGGTGAGAATCCCGTCCGCCGAATGACTAAGGGTTCCAGGGCCAGGTTCGTCCGCCCTGGGTTAGTCGGGTCCTAAGGCGAGGCCGACAGGCGTAGTCGATGGTCAACCAGTTGATATTCTGGTACCGGCGAAGAACCGTCCCTGTCGAACCAAGGGATACTAACCACCCAAACCATCCATCCACGTCTTCGGGCGTGATGGTATCGGGGAGCGTGGGACCTGATCTTGTAGTAGACAAGCGTGTTAACAGGGGTGACGCAGAGTGGTAGCTCCGCGTGGCTAATGGCTTGCCACGTTTAACAGCGCAGCCCGTTCCCCAGGCAAATCCGGGGAACATTAAGGGGTGAGGCTGGATGATGACCCACACTAGTGGGGAAGCAGAGTGATCCTGTGCTGCCAAGAAAAGCCTCGACGTGAGGTTCTAGCCGCCCGTACCCTAAACCGACACAGGTAGTCAAGTAGAGTATACTAAGGCGAGCGAGTGAATCGTGGTTAAGGAACTCGGCAAAATGCCCCCGTAACTTCGGAAGAAGGGGGGCCAAAACCCTGAAGCCCTTCACGGGCTAGGGGTAATGGCCGCAGAAACCAGGGAGAAGCGACTGTTTATCAAAAACATAGGTCCGTGCGAACACGTAAGTGGATGTATACGGACTGACGCCTGCCCGGTGCTGGAAGGTTAAGAGGAACGGTTAGAACCCTCGTGGTTCGACGCTGTGAATTTAAGCCCCAGTAAACGGCGGTGGTAACTATAACCATCCTAAGGTAGCGAAATTCCTTGTCGGGTAAGTTCCGACCTGCACGAATGGCGTAACGACTTCTCCGCTGTCTCAACCACGAACTCGGTGAAATTGCATTACGAGTAAAGATGCTCGTTACGCGCAGCAGGACGGAAAGACCCCGGGACCTTTACTATAGCTTGGTATTGGTGTTCGGTACGGCTTGTGTAGGATAGGTGGGAGACTATGAAATACCAACGCCAGTTGGTATGGAGTCATTGTTGAAATACCACTCTGGTCGTACTGGATGTCTAACCTCGGACCATAACCTGGTTCAGGAACAGTGCCTGGTGGGTAGTTTAACTGGGGCGGTTGCCTCCTAAATGGTAACGGAGGCGCTCAAAGGTTCCCTCAGCCTGGTTGGCAATCAGGTATCGAGTGTAAGTGCACAAGGGAGCTTGACTGTGAGACCGACAGGTCGAGCAGGTACGAAAGTAGGAACTAGTGATCCGGCGGTAGCTTGTGGAAGCGCCGTCGCTCAACGGATAAAAGGTACCCCGGGGATAACAGGCTGATCCTGCCCAAGAGTTCATATCGACGGCATGGTTTGGCACCTCGATGTCGGCTCGTCGCATCCTGGGGCTGGAGTAGGTCCCAAGGGTTGGGCTGTTCGCCCATTAAAGCGGCACGCGAGCTGGGTTCAGAACGTCGTGAGACAGTTCGGTCCCTATCCGCTGCGCGCGCAGGAAACTTGAAAAGGGCTGTCCCTAGTACGAGAGGACCGGGACGGACGAACCACTGGTGTGCCAGTTGTTCCGCCAGGAGCATCGCTGGTTAGCTACGTTCGGAAGGGATAACCGCTGAAAGCATCTAAGCGGGAAGCCTGCTTTAAGATAAGGTTTCCACGATCCTAACGATCGGAAGGCCCCCTACAGACCATAGGGTTGATAGGCCAGACGTAGAAGCCCGGTAACGGGTGAAGCTGACTGGTACTAATGGCCAACCACCTACAAAAACACGTAACAAACACGCACGCGTCCACTATACAACTCCCAACCCCCACACCAACCACAGAAACTATTCATCCAACCGTTTTGACGGTGGTCACAGCGGTAGGGAAACGCCCGGACCCATCCCGAACCCGGAAGCTAAGCCTACCAGCGCCGATGGTACTGCACCCGAGAGAGTGTGGGAGAGTAGGACACCGCCGTCACCACACCATCGAGGGGCTAACCAACACACCGGTCAGCCCCTCAAACACACCCCCACAACCACACACCCAAACGGACCAGAAGTAGCAAATGGCCAAGTTCTAGGAACTAGACACCAAACCTAGCAAAATCAAAGGGTCTGAGATAGAATGGTTGAGGAATCATTCCATGAACAGGGTTGTTACTGAAAAGGCAAGACCTGAGATTTGCACTGCAATCTCGGGTCTTTTTGTTTACTCAGAATTCTTTACTCAGAAACACGAATAAGTCCATAGAAGTCGTTACCCACGCCTTCAAAGGGGAAGGAAGATAATCATGATCTCACGTACCGTAACTGTTGCATCGTCCGTAGGCCTTCACGCTCGGCCAGCAGCACTCCTTGCAGAAGCAGCAGAAGAAACTGGCATCGAATTCACCCTCACCCTAGATGGTGAAGAAGCGGATGCGGCGTCAGTGCTCGACATCATGTCACTTGGTGCAGAACATGGCGACGAAGTCACCATCTCTACTGATGATGACTCTGCCGCCGAAGCACTCGATAAGCTCGCCGCGATGATCGAAACTGATTTGGACGCGTGAGTACATGGCCGCTCCACATCGTGTTCTCCTAGGTATTGGCGTCTCAGCAGGAACCGCCCATGGTGCTATTGCTCTTGTTACCCCGGCGCCAACGATGGATCCGAATGAAGCTGAGACCACTGACGTCGAAGTCGCCACCCAAACCGTTACTGATGCGCTAGACACGGTGGCTCGTCTGCTACTCGAACGTGCAGAACGCGCCCCCGAAAAGGCTCAAGAAATCCTCAATGCCACCGCAAAAATGGCAAAGGATCGCGGGCTTGCAAAGGCGATCGTCAAGGAACTGAAAAAGGGATCAGGTGTTACCCGTGCGATCACGGACGCTATCCAAAAATATGTGGATATGTTCGTGAAACTTGGCGGGTACATGGCCGAACGTTCAACGGATCTTTATGATGTCCGTGACCGTGCGATCGCGGTTGTTCGTGGTCTTCCGATGCCAGGCATTCCTGAGCTCACGGAGCCGTCGGTGATTGTGGCACGGGATTTGGCGCCTGCTGAAACAGCAACACTGAATCCGGAACTTGCCCTCGGAATTATTACGGAAGAAGGTGGGCCAACCAGCCACACGGCTATTCTGGCGGCTCAGCTTGGTATTCCTGCGGCGGTTCGCGTGCGTAACATTGTTGGATACGCGGATGATGCGCAAAAGCATGGCGTTTCGATTGCGCTCGACGGCGGGGTGGGCGAAGTGATTATTGCGCCGACGGAGGACGACGTCGAACTGCTTGCGGAGCGTTCGAAGCGACGCGAGGCCGCGTTGGCTGGATCGCACGGTGCGGGTTTGACTCGTGATGGGCACAAGATCGCGCTGCTTGCGAATATTGGGACGGCAGACGATGCTGCGCGAGCGGCCGGATACGATGTTGAGGGTTCGGGCTTGTTCCGTACGGAGTTCTTGTTCCTTGGGCGGGAAACTGCGCCGAGTGTGGAAGAACAGACTGCTGTGTACACGAAAGTGTTTGAGGCGTTTGGTACGCGCCGTGTGACGGTGCGTACGCTGGATGCGGGTGCGGATAAGCCGCTAAAGTTTGCTGATTTGGGTGGGGAAGAGAATCCGGCGCTTGGCCGCCGTGGTATTCGCCTTACCCGGATTCGTGAAGAGCTGATGGATACTCAGTTGCAGGCATTGGCGGCGGCTCAGCAGGCCACTGGCGCGGATGTGCGCGTGATGGCTCCGATGATTGCCACGATGGAAGAAGCACAGTGGTTTGCGGATAAAGCCCGTGCGGTTGGCTTGCCATCTGTGGGTATCATGATCGAAGTGCCAGCAGCGGCGATCAATGCGTCCACATTGCTGTCGATTGTTGATTTCGCATCGATCGGCACGAATGATTTGTCCCAGTACACGATGGCGGCAGATCGTATGCAAGGCGAATTGGCTGAACTGTTGAACGTCTGGCAGCCTGCCGTGCTCCGTATGATCCGTATGGCATGCCAGGGCGGTACTGCTACTGGTAAGTATGTTGGCGTGTGTGGTGAGGCGGGCGGCGATCCGCTATTGGCGCTTGTACTCACGGGCCTTGGCGTGCAGTCGCTTTCGATGGCTCCTTCGAAAGTGGATGCTGTGCGTGCATCTCTCAAGCTCCACGATCTCTCTGCATGCCAGCAGATGGCTGCCTATGCGCTTGATGCCCCAACGGCACAGGATGCTCGGGCAGCGGTTGAGGCTCTGGTTCACCCTGACGTGAAGTTCTTAATGTAGAGTAACGTCTTATAACGTTGGAGGCTCGGCAGGGAAACCTGCCGAGCCTTTCCAACAACAGCCAGAGCCGTTCAATCAATTCCCGAGAGCGCGTTCAGGCGCTCGTGACGCGCGATATGTGAAGCGCCAGATAGGCGAGTTCGTTCGAGTTGAGTTCTTCGCCCAGGCGCAGAGCCACGAGATCCCCGATTTTCTCCGCACATGCGTATTCTGGTACCAGGCTAGAACGGATAGCATCGCCGATTGTGGTGGCGTGATCGTCTAGTTGCTTGTGTTGCATGATGCGTACGAACAAGTACCGCATGTGGGTGATGAGGCGGGCGGTATTCACGCTGGTTTGATCGAGAGTCACGTCGAACGCAGCCCCGATCACGTCGATCACTTGCTGGATCAGCCCCGTCATTAGATAGGTTTGTGAAAGATCGCCGCCAGAGAACCCGGCATTGACCAGGTGTAGCGCAATGGCGATGCTTTCGTATTCGGGCAGTGCTCCGTGCCCTTCTCGCAGAAGAAGCTCGTTCAAATTACTCAAGAACCGTTTCGCGAGTTCGTATTCGCCCCGGTAGAGGTGTTCCACTTCTGCTTGGAGCGGATAGTGCATGGTTTCGCCGTTTTGTGCGCGGCGGAGAGCCAGATCGATGTGGTCGCACAACCCGATAAAGAGTGTTGGGCTGGTGAGTTTATCTTCGCTGAAACCGGCCGTGACCATGGCTTTGTAGACGTGGTCACGGACGTCGTTTGGCAGTTGCGCGATGAGGGTTCCGAGGTGGTCCGGATCGCGGCCGTCGAGTGGTACGAAAACCCGGACAACAAGGTCAGGATTGACCTGTTGTCCGGCGCTCGCTTTGAAACCGACGCCTCGGCCCGTCACGATGACCTCACGGCCAGAGTCTTGACGGGCCAAGACGACGTTGTTATTAAAGATTCGGAGAATCTTCATGCGCTTCCTTAACGTTCGGTTGTGACACCTGGCGTTAGGACTGTTGCGTGATCAGCTAACACCGGGGTGACAGCCGCGAAGTTACGTGTGTTGGTGACAGTAACGATCACTGTGGTTGCGTATCCCGCGGCGGTGACTTTGTCAAAGTCTACCGCGACGAGTGGGGTACCGGCAGTAATTTGTTCGCCCTTGGCAACTTTTGGTGTGAAACCATCGCCCTTCAAGTTAACGGTATCGATTCCGACGTGGACGAGAACTTCTGTTCCGTTCTCCGATTTGATTCCGTATGCGTGACCGGACTTGGTAACACTGGAGATAGTTCCGCTGATTGGGGCGACGACGTCGGACACACCAGCAACGCTTGGAATCACACCGAAGCCTTCACCCAAGGTGCGGGAAGCGAAAACCTTATCACCGGTTTCGTCGAGGGAAACAACACGGCCTTCGATTGGCACACCAACAGCATTTTCTGGGAGTTCAACTGGGGTGGCAACTGCGGCCTTTCGGGTGCCCTTGCGGACTGGGCGATCTTCGCGTGGGCGGTAATCGAGGAGGATGACCGCGATCATGGAGGTAAAGAAGGCAACCGCGATAGCGATCATGTAAACCCAGGCTGGATCAAACACGGAGATGGTGAGGAGCGAGGTGAAGACGAAAGCGTCGGTCTTCACGCCACCGTATGGAAGGCTGAGGATGGCGATGGTGACGCCACCTGCAAGACAGCCGGCGAGCAAGCGCGAGTAGATCATCTTGAAGCGCAGGTGGATACCGTAGAGGGACGGTTCGGAAATACCGCCGAAGAGGCCAGCAGCCAATGCGCCCGATGCTGTTTGGCGCATTGCCACATCCTTGTCACGGATGGACAGGAAGAGAACACCAGCGGTGGTTCCGAAACATGCGAAGTTCCATGCACCCATTGGGCCCTGAATAAAATCGTAGCCGAGGGTCTGGATGTTCACGAGCATCATTGCGTTCAATGGCCAGTGGAGACCGAGTGGAACCAAGAATGGGTAGATGAGCGGGATTGCGATAGCGAAGATGAATGGAGCGTTTGTGTTCATCCACGCCAGGCCGTTACCAAGGCCGTTACCGATCCAGATGCCGAGTGGGCCAATGAGGAATGCAGTGAGCGGGATGGTCACTAGCATGGAGATGAATGGAACGAACACCATCTGAACATTGCTTGGAATGATCTTCTTGAGGTTGTGGTAGATGAGTGCGAGGAGAGGAACCATCATCAACGGAACGAACACGTTGGATGAGTAGTCCGGCAATGGCATAGTCAGACCGAAGATGTCGATCGAGCAGGAGGCCTTGTGGATAGCTTCGTTTTCCACACACTGGAGTTGGGAGAACGCTTCTGGGTTCGATAGCTTCAAGAACTCTGGGGTTAGGAACGCAGCCATGACGGTGGCGCCCAGCCATGGATCAATGCGCAACTTCTTTGCTGCATTGTATGCCACCATGATTGGCAGGAAGTAGAATACGGAGTGCCACATGGCATCCACGAACACCCACGACGCGGCCTTATCTGCCGCACGGAAATCGACGATGTCCAGCGCATCGAGCACAGCAGCGAATGCGATGATGAGCGATGCGCCAAGAAGGACGCCCAGGATTGGGCGGAAGGAATCAGAGAGGTATTCGAAGAAGGTATCGAGCCAGGCAACCTTGCCGCGAGCCTTCGAACGAGCAGCTGCCTTCACGTCAGCATCAGACATGTGGCCACCGAGCTTCTTCATCTCGTCCATTGCCATGATTGCGCTGAACATGGATTCCACAGCGCCGCCAACGATCACCTGGTAGCGATCGCCAGACTGAGGCATGACACCCAGAACGCCTGGAATATTTTCGAGTTCTTCTGCCTTAACCACAGAAGAATCGCCGAGCTCAAAACGCAAACGGGTAGCGCAGTGATTCAGGGAGTGAATATTATCTGGGCCGCCAACAGCATCGATGATGCTGCGCGCACTTGTTGTTGTAGACATCCTTGTCCTTTTCTATCGTCTTATCTGCCGGAAAACAAAAAAGACCCAAGAGATACGCGAAAGCGCCTCTTGAGTCTTGCCTAAAAATAGTTGCAACCTCTTAAGATTGCTTTTATCATACGAGCAGTGTGAATGAAGAGTCAAGTACGCGATAAGATTGGGGCAGCACAACCGCGAGGATATTGGGGCAGCACAACCGCGAGGATAAGGCATAACTCATGGATCTAACTCTTGCTAAAGAAGAACTTGTTGAACGTTTCATGCGATACGTGGGGATCGTTAGCCAATCGGACGCCTCGCGAACGCATGTTCCCACGTCGGAAGGCCAGCGAGAGTTGGCGAAACTGCTCAAGGCCGAGCTAGAGCAGATGGGCGCTCGCGATGTGGTGTTGGATGAGTATGCGTGCTTGACGGCGCATTTCCCTGCCACCGCTCCGGGCCCGCATCTTGGTTTTTGTGCTCATCTGGATACGGTTGATGTTGGGCTGGCTCCACAGATTCACCCGCAGATTCGTGTGTTTACGGGGGAGCCGATCGCCTTAGGTAATGGCTTCGTGCTTGATTCCGCGCAGTATCCGGTGTTATCCCACTTCGTGGGTGATGACGTGGTGTGTACGGACGGCACGTCGGTGCTGAGTGCCGATGACAAGGCCGCTTTGGCGTCCATCATGACCGCTCTTGCTCACCTTCACGAACATCCGCACCCGGCGATTACGGTTGCGTTTGTGCCGGACGAGGAGATCGGTTTGCGTGGCGCGAAAGCGTTGGATTTGGGCCGGTTCCAGGTGGATGCGGCGTACACGGTTGATTGCGAAGGCGAATCCACGATTGCGTACGAAACGTTTAACGCGGGCCAGGCGATCGTTGAGATTCAGGGCGTGACTGCTCACCCGATGTCTGCGAAAGGCGTGTTGGTGAATCCTGTTTTGGTTGCGCACGATCTTATCGCGCGTTTCGATCGTAGCCAGACGCCCGAATGTACCGAGGGCCGCGAGGGCTATATTTGGGTTCAGGGGATCACGGGAAACCAGGCGCGCTGCACGGTTACGTTGAGTATTCGCGATCACGATAAGGCGCGTTTTGAGCAACGGAAGGCTGAGATTGAATCTGCGGTTGCCGACGTTTCGCAACAGCATCCGAAGGCAGTAATAACGACGACGATCGCGGACGTCTATGGCAACATCGCCGATTCGCTTGATTCTAGTAACCATTGGGTGATCGATGATTTGCGTGCGGCGATTCGTTCGGTGGGTAGGGAAGCGGTCCCGCTCGTCATGCGAGGCGGGACCGACGGTTCCTATTTATCAACTCAAGGGATTCCAACCCCGAATATTTTTACGGGTGGATTCAATTTCCATTCGGTTCACGAATTTCTTCCTGTATCCGAATTTCTGGCATCGTTCCAGGTGATCTGGGCGTTGATGACCAGGCGTGAGATTAGCTGAGGATCTTGAACTGGAATGGGTAGGAATGTAACCTGCCCTTATCCACGGCCAAGAAAGCCTTGATATGGTGCCAGAGTGTGAGGACAACGCTGGCGATGATCAGTGGGATGCCAATAACTGCCAAGACCAAAGTGAATGTGAGTATCCATCCGAGGATCGACATCAGCCACATGCCAATGTTGAAGTTGAATGAATCCGCTGCCGCCTTGCGAACAAACTGGCTTGAATCTTTCTTCAACGCCCACACGATCAATGGCCCAATGAAGGACAGCGATGAAGCGGAAACGAACATCGCGATGATCGCAGATAAGTGCGCGATCTTAGCCCAGGTGCGATCGTCTTCTGACACAGATTCAACGATCATGCCATTGTGATACATATTTTGAGTCATGGTTCCATTATCTCTGCTAGATCATCTGCACGGATAGACATTTTTCTCTAAGCAGAGGGATCAGCGGTAACGTAGCCCTTCTGCCAAGTCAAACATGTGATCGAGCAGTTCTTCGCCAGCAGCACGCAACCCGTTGTGTTCATTGGTGTTGGTGACGATCTGGCGAACGCCTGGCATGAGATCCACGGTTGCCATTGACATCTCAAATGGAACGTAGGCATCACGCAGATAAATTGTAGCCGCACCGCTTACGCCCGAAGCCGCAAGGACTTCTGGATCGAAGAGCGGTGGCCATTCCCAATTCGCCAAGATGCGCAACACATCTGCCCACGGCTTCCACGCTGGAATCGAATCACACCATTCGTCAAAGAGGTGTTCGCCGGTGAGGAGAGTGACGTCATTACGGTAATCCTCTGGCATGACCCGCCCAGCAGACCATCCGGTGACGCATCCGTTGGCGCCACATGCTTCATGGAGCAAGAAGTAGATCGGGTTGCGAGCATCAAACGGCAGTTGAGCTGCAAGATCGTGGCGCAATGGCAACGATTGCGGATCCCATTCCAGCAGATGATGCAACGCCTGCCAGCCTTCATTACGGCCCAGGTTCATGCCGAGTGAACGAATACGTGACGGGGAGACCACCTCACCATCAGGCAAAATAATCTTTCCGGCTGCAGCCTGTTCAACCAGGGCACGCATCCGTTCCCGATCCTGCGGAAAATGCGAATAGTAGTTTTCCGATAGCCAGCGCATCTTGTTAAACGTAGCCGCATAGAAATCATCCACATGGCCAACAACGGGCGGCAAACCACCCGTGAAGAACACCCGGTTTACCGAATCAGGATGCGTGCTGATATAGCACGCGGACGTGAAACCGCCGAAGCTCTGCCCAAGCAGATTCCAATCTTCAGGACCAGCCCCTAAATGCTTACGGAGCGCCTCCGCATCCTCAACAATCGAATCAGCACGGAAGTGGCTTAAATACTCCGCAACCGTGTGAGCATCGCCCATCGCCAACAATTCTTCGGTGACTGGTGTGGAACGTCCCGTTCCACGCTGATCCAGCATAATCACACGGTAGCGTTTCAGAGCCGCCGGCAACCAGCCGGGCGCCGGCGGATTAGCCGCCACGCGAGGCGCTTCAAAACCCGGGCCGCCCTGGAGATACACCAAGAATGGCAACGATTCGCCACCCTCACGGGTAACGATTCGCGCAAACACATCAATAGAACGATCATCGGATGGATCCCCATGAACCAATGGAACACGAATCGTATGATCGGCCAGAGTCAAACCTTGCAGCTGCGTCGTCGTCATCCCACAACTCCTCACACGAAACGTGCCGAAATAGTGCCCATCCGGCCGTAATCGCACAAAATGACGTCACCACGTTCAACAGGCATCGCGCGCGTAAACGAACCAGCAAGCACAATCTCACCCGCATCCAAATACTGATCGCGCGGAGCCAACGTGTTAGCCAACCATGCAACCCCATTCGCCGGGTGATTCAACACCCCAGCCGCAACGCCCGTCTCCTCAATCACTTCGTTCTTGTACAAAAGAGCAGAAACCCACCGCATATCGACGTCCTCAGGGCGAAGTGGCTGGCCGCCCAAAATCATCGCCCCAAAATACGAATTATCCGCAATCGAATCCACCACGGTACGGCCAGGCCCCGCAACACGAGACGACAAAATCTCAACCGCAGGCGTAATGAACTCGGTAGCACGCAACACGTCATACATAGTCAAGTGCGGGCCCTCCAGACGTTCCTTCAACACGAACGCCAACTCCACCTCAACCCGCGGATTACGGAACATATCAAAATCAATCAGTGTGGAATTGCCATAAATCATGTCCCGGAAAATCGTGCCGTGCGTAGGCTCCGTAATCCCACGCGAATCCTGCGCGGCGCGAGCTGTCAAACCAATCTTGTGACCTGCGATCTTACGTCCCGCATCCAACTGTTCCTCAACCCACGCGGCCTGGATTTCATACGCGTCATCGATCGTGGCGTGCGGAAGCTGTTCGGAGATCCGCGGCAGCGGTTCGCGCGTGTGCTGCGCCTTGCTCAATTTGCGGGCAATATCGGTTGCAAGCGATCTATCCATAACTTTTCCTTCCAGACAGCGCGGCATGCTGCGATGAACAATCCAGCTTTCATTGTGTCACTTTCTTCTAGGTGCGTGCCACCGGTCACAAACTGTTGCATAAGACACGAGACATCCGGGGCGAAAACCGGGATAATGGAACCATGGCTACACAATTCAAAACCAAAATGTCCGTGATTGGTGCGGGATCAGTTGGTACTGCTCTCGCTTATGCGGCAATGTTGCGCGGTTCTGCCAATGTTGTTGCACTGTTCGATATCAATAAAACAAAGGTGGATGCTGAGGTTCTTGATCTCGCCCACGGCACCCAGTTCATGGCAGGTTCTGAACTGATTGGTGGCTCCGATATTACCGTGACGGCGAATTCTGACATCGTGCTCATCACCGCGGGCGCAAAGCAAAACCCTGGGCAAACCCGCCTAGAACTGGCCGAAAAGAATGCACACATTCTCGAAAGCCTCATGTCTGATCTGGTTCCACTATCGCCTAACGCGGTGTTCGTGCTGGTTACCAACCCGGTTGATGTGCTCACCGCTGCTGCCGTGAAGTTCTCTGGCTTGCCAGAAGGCCGCGTGTTCGGTTCGGGTACGGTGCTGGATTCGTCGCGTCTGCGCTGGCTGGTTGGCCGCAAGATCGGCGTTTCTCCACGCTCCGTCCACTCGCTCATCGTGGGCGAACACGGCGATAGCGAATTCGCCCTGTGGTCTTCTGCCACGATCGGTCAGGTTTCGTTGCGTGAATGGCGCGATTCGTCCGGCAACAAGGTGTTTACAGATGACGTTCTGCAC
The DNA here is from genome assembly GCF_000092365.1 of Arcanobacterium haemolyticum DSM 20595. Lineage (NCBI taxonomy): Bacteria > Bacillati > Actinomycetota > Actinomycetes > Actinomycetales > Actinomycetaceae > Arcanobacterium > Arcanobacterium haemolyticum. The sequence continues at coordinate 1,596,599 of NC_014218.1, read as the reverse complement.
GAACTCGAACAAGAAGTGATTCACTCTGCCTACAAGATCATCGAAGGCAAGGGTGCAACCAACTACGCGATCGGCGTGGCGGGTGCGCGCATTGTTGAGGCAGTGCTGAACAACCAGCGCGCGATCCTGCCAGTTTCCAGTGTGTTGCACGGATCCTTCGGTGTGGATGACGTGGCGTTGGCCGTTCCATGCATCGTGGGTGCGAACGGCGTGGAACGCCCGATCGAATTCCCAATGGATCAGGCAGAACGTGCCCGCTTCGATGCGTCTGTTGAAGCATTGAGCGCTGCTCAAAAGAGCATCGGCATCTAATCGGCATCGAAACGCTGGATCTTTGCCTGGGGCTGTATCAAAAGGCTGAAACTACCATCATTCCCGAACGTAAAACGTTGAGATGTCAACGCTTTGACTTAGGCAGATGATAGAAAACTGGCCTTTTGGTACAGCCCCATGAGCCGTTATTCAGCCGTTGGCACCGGGCCGCCAGCAGCAAACTCATTTGGTGGGAGACTGCCGGTACGCACAGTGCGCGAAGTGGAATCGTCCCACTTGTACGTGGCAACAGCTGGCTTTGGCTGAGAGCGCTTTTCATCCAAGTACCAGGTGCGTTTGATCTGGATTTCTGTATCGGACACGCGAGAGATCTTCGGTTCGCCTAAGTATGGGCGTGCTTCGGCAGTGCCACTAAATACTCCGTTGTGGAACAAGGCAATGTTGTATGGAGAATCTTCACCTGGCTTGCCTGTTGGAATGACGATCCAAGAAAGTTGCGCACATGAATCATACGTGCTCGTATCTGCGGCTTTCAGATCCCAGTTTTCTACAGCGCCGTCTTTCAACCCTTCCCATGCGGGAGCGATCTGCGTGGAGGCATTCTTTAACGCTTCCTCACCTGTGGTAGACGCACAATCTGAACATCCGTTAAGCGCCAGTAACGCAGTTGCTAAACATCCCATGCGTGCGTAGCCAAAACGAGCCATGATCACTTCTTTCTGACTTTTCATATAAAACTCACGAAAACGTTAGCACTTTTGGCTAGTTCTTACCTCTTTTCTTGCGATATGGTCGGTCTCACAGATTGTGAAGTATGTGGTTGAATGACGCAGACGGGCACATAATCGCCTGAACAGAAACTGGATCTGGATGATAGTAGCCTTTCAGATCCACGGGAGTGCCCTGGAGCGCCACGAGTTCATCTTGGATCGAGCCGATGTTGTGTTCCAGTTCCTGGGCAAAAGCGGCAAAGCGTGCTGAGAGTTCTGGATCGTCGGTTTGATCGCGTAGCGCTTGTGCCCAATATAGGGCCAGCCAGATGTGGGAGCCTCGATTGTCTTGTTCTCCTGCGTTGCGTTTAGGCGAACGTCCGTTGGAAAGCACGTGTTCGGTTGCCGTATCAAGTGTGTTGGCTAACACGGTTGCCTGCGGATTATTGCTGGTTCTGCCGGCGAAGCGTAGCGATTCAGCCAGGGCTAAGAATTCTCCTAGGGAATCCCACCTTAAGTGGTTTTCGCTGAGGAGTTGTTCCACGAGTTTTGGTGCAGAACCTCCGGCTCCTGTTTCAAAGAGTCCGCCACCTGCCATGAGTGGCACGACGGAAAGCATTTTCGCGGATGTGCCAAGTTCCATAATGGGGAAGAGGTCCGTGAGGTAGTCACGCAGGACGTTTCCGGTGGCGGAGATCGTATCGAGTCCCGCACGGAATCGTTTCAAAGTGTAGAGAGTTGCGTCGCGTGGCGGCAAGATACTGATATCCAGGTTATGGGTATCAAGTTTGGAAAGACGACGTTGGGCCGCGTCACGTACAGCTCGATCGTGTGCTCGCTCTGGATCCAACCAGAACACGACGGGGGTTTTCGATAATCTGGCGCGTTCCACAGCTAGCTCAACCCAGTTGTCGAGTGGGGCTTTGCGGGTGACGCAGCTGCGGAAAATATCGCCAGCGTTTACGGGGCGCTCCAACAGCACGGTATCGTCATCCAGCAGGATGTGAACTGTGCCGGCAGACGGCGCAATGAACGTTTTATCGTGGGATCCGTATTCTTCAGCCTTTTGAGCCATCAACCCCACGTTTGGAACACTGCCTAGTGTTGCCGGATCGAATGCGCCATGCTGGCGGCAATCGTCAATAACTACCTGGTAAATTTCGGCGTATGACGAATCGGGGATCACTGCGATCGTATCGTCATCTTCACCATCTGGCCCCCATAGACGGCCGCCATTGCGAATCATTGCTGGCATCGATGCATCGACGATCACATCAGATGGGACATGAAGATTCGTGATACCCCGATCCGAATTGACCATCGATAACCGTGGGCCGGATTCTAACTCAGATGCGAACGAGGAACGAACGGCTGCGTCGTCGTCCCCCTCAATCTTCGCAAAAATCGAACCCAGCCCGTGATCGGCACTCACGCCCAAGCGGGCTAAATCTTGCCCGAAACGTGCGAACGTGCGCGGGAAAAATGCGCGTATCGCATGCCCAAAAATAACCGGATCGGACACTTTCATCATCGTGGCCTTCAGATGCAACGAAAAAAGTAGATTCTCACGCTTAGCGGCCGCGATCGCGCCGGATAAGAACATATCCAATTCGTGCGCTTCCATCGTGCTAGCATCCACTATATCCCCAGATCCTAACGGGATAACTGGAGTAATGACTTGTGTGGAACCGTCCGTTCTTGTAAAAACAATACGTGCGTTCGTTGAACGATCGGCCACCGCAGAAACTTCATTATGTTTGAAATCGCCTCTGGGCATCGTGGCAACACGCGTACGTGACTGAGGGCTCCAAGGCGCCATCGTGTGCGGATGTGTCCGGGCATAATTCTTTACCGCTTGAGGTGCCCGACGATCCGAATTTCCCTCACGAAGTACTGGATTTACTGCGGAACCTTTCACTGAATCGTAACGGACGCGAACGTCACGTTCTGCCTCAGTGTGCGGATTCAATGGGTAATCGGGGAGCGGGTAGCCTTGGTTTTGTAACTCTGCAATCGCGGCTTGAAGTTGGGGGAGCGATGCGGAAATGTTTGGCAGCTTAATAATATTCGCGTCCGGTTCTAACGTGAGTTTCCCTAGGTCAGCTAAGGCGTCAGGTTGCCGAAGCGATGTGGGGAGCAGATCGGAGAACGCTGCGATGATACGGCCGGAAAGTGAAATATCGCGGGATACAAGATCGATTCCTGCGGTACGCACAAACGCCTGAGCAATGGGGAGGAATGACGCGGATGCGAGCATCGGTGCTTCGTCTGTATACGTGTAAATCATCTGTACCATGGCTGTTCTCCCTCGAATTTCACGGTCATATCACGAAAATGTCTTGATGTTAAGATTATCAGGAATATGAAGAAATGTGGGCTGAATCAACATAATGATGTGAGGTTGCCCGCCAAACGTCGTTTTAACGCGCTCGCACTAGGGAAAACACCCCTCACGTTGGTACTTTTGAACTGCACACAAAGCCGTATTTGACGGAACAAAGGAGGCGGGCTATGGCAACGTGGACCGATGGCCCTGGAGTGATCACTCTACCTTCTGGGCGGCGCATAAGAGGACGCTCCTGGAGGGTGGCCACTGATGAGCAAGCAGATCTTTCCATTGTTCTCACCACGTCAGTTGGCAACAAATTCGGTGCGCCAACCGTCATCTCACGCGCAAATGAAACCATTGCGATCGATTGGCCAGATTACCGCCTACCACGCCGCTCCGCCCAAGCTCTCCAAACCTTGCGCGAAGCATGGGATGCGGCAGAACACCAAAAAGTAGAAATTACGTGTGCTGGAGGCGTGGGGCGAACAGGTACGGCGCTCGCGATTTTAGCCGTGTTTGACGGCATGGAACCACACGACGCCATCGAACTCGTACAGCAAGAATACAACCCAGAATCCGTTGAATCGCCTGCTCAGCGAGCGTTTGTTATGGATCTGGGATCGGACGTCAACTAAAAATAGGACATATCTGCCACGAATTCATAGTGGATCGTGGCATATCACTCAACTTCCGGTACTTACACCGAACGAAGGTGAGATTTTTAGTCATTTGCGCCATACTTGTCCCATGTTCCTTGATGGGGTAGCACCAAATAGTCCTGAACGCCATGTCCTTGAGACCCTGGCGGCACTGAGTGTTGCCAGCGAAGAAATCGAACCATACGGTTCCGACCCCGCACAATTCATCGAATGGTACGGCCCTGCCGAAGGACAACCTGTTGTTTTCGTTCACGGCGGAGGATTCCGGTCACCACTCTCAGTAGGGCACGCACGCCCAGCAGCACTCGCACTAGGCGAAGAAGGCTACCGGGTAGCCCTCGTCGAAATGCGCAAAGAACGCGGAAACCCCAATGTTACGCTTGCTGATCTTGACACCCTTGCCCACCTTCCACAACTTGCCAACGCAACATGGATCGGGCATTCACTGGGCGCAACGCTAGCGATCGACGTCGTCCTTGACCCTGACCTCCCCCCAACCAAAGCGATCGGCCTCGCGCCATTCTGCCATCTCGCAAACGAAGTAGACATCCACCCAGACGGTTCCGGAATCGAACTCTGGATCGGCGGAAAACCAGAAAATCTGCCAGGAATCTACACAAAACTCGATCCCAGAGCACGCATGAAAGAACTTGGCGAAGCACGATTTGTTGCCAATGAACTCAACATTCAAATCATCCACGGTGAAGATGACCAAACAATCCCACTCGCACGCGTACGCGGAAACGCAAGCACCACAATACGCACCGCAATCGTGCCAGGTGCCAACCACGTCGATTTAATTCGACCAGGCCATGATGCGTGGCTCTTCCTTCTAGGAGCGTTACGCGCCGATTAAGTAACAAGGCTAAAATGAAGGTATGAGTTACCTTGATACCTTCACACCACGTTCCTACGCCCAAGCTTTTGGCGACTTCATTACTGAATCTCCCACCTCGTACCACGCGGCAGAAAATGTTGCCCGCCGGCTCCAAGACGCCGGTTTTACGCGAACCGAACAAACAGACGAATGGCCGGATACGCGCCGCGGAGTCATGGTGATCTCCGGTGCTGTTATCGCATGGCAACTCCCAGAAACGTTCACCCCGCAAACTGGTGCTCGAATCATCGGTTCCCACACGGATTCCCCAACCTTCAAACTCAAGCCCGAAGCACACACCGCCACCGAAGGCTACTCGCATGTGAACGTTGAAGTGTACGGCGGGCCGCTCCTCAACTCGTGGCTCAACCGCGATCTGGGCATCGCAGGCCAAATCGTCACCATCTCTGGCGAACGCCACCTGGTGAAAACCGATGCGCTCATGACAATCCCACAACTGGCACCTCACCTGGATCGCTCCCAAAACGACGATCTCAAACTCTCCCGCCAAAAGGACTACCATCCAATCTGGTCCTGCAACGAAGCCTCCGTGATGGACAAAATCTGCGCGCAAGCCGGAATCGATCCCGCCACCGTGGCAGGCACCGATCTGTACGCCTACGATACGGCCCCATATCAGATCTATGGTGGCAAGGACGGAGAAGATTTCTTCTGCGCCGGGCGCCAAGATAACCTCACATCGGTTTTCGCATCCCTGGAAGCATTCGTGGCAGTGGCTGGGAACGCTGAGGTAGACGCACATGGCCAGGACGTACTGATCTTCGTGGCATTCGATCATGAAGAAGTCGGCTCCGGAACCCCAACGGGCGCCAGCGGGCCAATCTTGGAAAGCACCTTGCGCCGCATCGTTGATTCCTCCCCGATGGCAGGAGACGAAGGCTACTGGCGCTTCATCGCGAATTCGTCCTGCATTTCCGCCGATGCAGGCCACGCAGTGAACCCAAACCAGATCGCCAAACACGATCCGGCACACCACCCGGTGCTGGGTGGGGGCCCGTTGCTCAAACTCAATTCGCAGCAGCGCTACGCCACGGATGCCATCGGTTCGGCGGCCTGGCTGCGGGCGGCACACGTGGCTGACGTATCGACTCAAGAATTCGTATCCAATAACGATATGCCGTGCGGCACCACAATTGGGCCGTTGACCGCCACCCGTTTTGGCATGACAACCGTAGATGTTGGCGTTGCCATGCTGTCTATGCATTCAGTTCGTGAAATCACGAATCCGGCAGATGTGCTTGCGATGGCACGAATCCTTGAAGCGTACTGGATGGGTGCATGAAGCCGCATTTCAACCCTGCATATTCGTTAGATCAGGCGGCTGCCTGGCATGGGGATCGCGTGGCGATTCATTACGGTGACGTGGCGGTGCGTGTGGCGGAGGCTGCGCAGGTTACGCGCCAGTTGGCTGGGATGCTGGCCGAATGTGGCGTGGGGGCGGGGGATCGGGTTGCGCTGATTTCGCGCAATTCGCCGTATCATTTGCTGTTGCATGTGGCGTGTGCCCGGTTGGGCGCGGTGTTCGTGCCGGTTTCGTTCCGTTTCGCGGTGCCGGAGTTGGAAGATTTGCTGCGGTTTTCGGGTGCGCGCGTGGTTGTGGCGGATCCAGAGACTGCCGTGCGTGGCATTGACCGAGCCGGGTGCGGTGGGGCTGAGTTTTTTGTTATTGACGACGACGCGGCTGCTTCCGCCGCCGATGCTCCTGGCGAATACCGCCGGCTGGTGGCGAGCTATTCGGCGGTTGATCCGGCTGAACTGGGCGATGTGTTGCCTGATCTGGCTGATGTGGAATCTTTGGGCGGTGCGATGCTGTTCACCTCCGGTTCTACGGGGCGCCCGAAGGCCGTGTGTTTGAGCCATGAAAATCTGTGGTGGGGTTCGCAGAACTTCCGTGAAGGATTTGAGTATTCGAATCATGACGTTGAATTGGTGACTGTTCCGCTTACGCATATTGGCGGTTTTAACGGGACTACGCTGGATCTGTTTAGCCATGGCGGAACCGTTGTGATTGTGCGCGAATTTTCTCCGGCTATTGTGTTGGAGCAACTGGAGCGCCGCAAGGTGGCCATGATGTTCGCGGTGCCAACGATTTATGCTGCGTTGATGGCGCATCCGGATTTTGTGGCGCGTGATCTTTCTGCGTTCCGGTTGCCGCTGATCGGTGGGGCGATTTGCCCGCCTGCCTTGTTGAAGCGAATGGAAGAACACGGGTTGCGCCCGTTGAACGTGTGGGGGATGACGGAAGCTGCAGCATCCGGTTTCATGCTCTCGCAGGATCTTCTAGATGAAGCCAGGGGCGCGATCGGTATGCCGTTCGCCCACGTGGAAGCCAAGATCGTTGGGGCAGACGGAAACGAAGCTGCTGAAGGTGAACTCGTGATTAGCGGCCCGAACGTGGTGAGCGAATACTGGAAGGATCCAGATTTTAGCGCCGAAGCATTCCGCGATGGTTGGCTTTATACAGGAGATATGGCCCGGCGTGATGAGCACGGATTCGTGTGGATTGTTGGGCGCGTGCGTTACCAGATCAACACGGGCGGCGAAAAGGTGATCCCTGAAGAAGTTTCCAACGTGCTGATCCACATGCCAGAAATATCTGACGCTGCCGTGGTGGGAATCCCTGATCCGGTGTGGGGGCAGGCTGTTGCAGCGGCCATCGTACTCCGCCCAGGTTTTGAGGCTCCAAGCGTTAAGGCTGTGCGTGACTTCGCTCAAGCCCACATTGCCCGGTTCAAGGCGCCGCGTGTGCTGGTTGTTGTTGATGCTCTGCCAACCAATGCTAACGGCAAGATCAACATGGCCGAGGTCAAAGAACTGGTGTTGGCCAGGATCTGATGCTGATGGCAGGTGGCCTGGTTTGTGTGTGTGGAAGATCCACACACACAAACCAGGCCACCGTTCGCTTTAGCAGCGCGAGTTAGATGATGCGCGATCAGCAATGCCCGCGAGCAACAAGAGTTGCTGCTTCCTGGCGGGCATGGCCACCGCCAACGCCCAGGCCCTGTTCGGCCGATGCACCGATGGCCTTCAAGTTTTCTGGAATCTCCCATCCCTTGTGCTTCATGGCACGCGCCCAGAGGGAACCAGACCGGTAGGACGAGCGAACCAGCGGCCCAGCCATGATCCCAGCAAAGCCCATCTCATACCCAATCTTGGATAGTTCAACGAATTCCTTTGGCTTCACCCAACGATCGATCGGGTGATGGAGCGGGGAGGGGCGCAGGTACTGTGTGATCGTGAGGATGTCACATTGTGCGTCCTTCAGATCCTGCATGGCTTGGATGATTTCGTCCCACGTTTCGCCCATGCCCAAGATCAGGTTGGACTTGGTAATAAGCCCCGATTCGGACGCGAACGTGATGAGATCGAGAGAACGTTCGTAGCGGAATGCCGGGCGGATCTTCTTAAAGATTCGCGGAACCGTTTCGAGGTTGTGCGCCAAGACTTCTGGCTTCGATTCGAAGACTTGCGCAAGGGAGGCTTCGCCGCCGCGCATATCATCGATCAAAAGTTCCACGCCGGTGGTTGGGGACTGGCGGTGGATTTCGCGGCACGTTTCGGCGTAGAGCCAGGATGCGCCGTCGTCAAGATCATCACGAGTCACGCCCGTAACAGTGACGTAGTTCAGGCGCATATTGACCACGGATTCGGCCACGCGGCGCGGTTCGTCGCGATCATATTCCGTTGGTTTTCCTGTTTTGATGAAACAGAAATCGCACCGGCGTGTACAAATATCGCCTCCGATGAGGAACGATGCTTCGCGATCTTCCCAGCATTCGTAAATGTTTGGGCAGTTTGCTTCTGCACACACGGTGTGGAGGCTGGCACCTTCCATTCGGTTGCGCATATCTGTGTATTCGCTTCCGACAGTTGCTGTGGTTTTAATCCAGCCTGGCTTCTTTTCGATTGGGGTTTCGCGGTTGCGCTCTTCGACGCGCAGGAGCTTGCGATGTTCTGGGTTCACGCGGTCTGCGACGGCCACGGCGCCTCCTTAGATTCTTTGTTCCATGCTACGCCGGTTCGCGCTGGCACAGTTGGGTGAGAAGCCAGGGCTTCGTTTAATAACTGGGTTGGGTGTGGATGGACGACGACGCAGGGGTCTGGACGCGCCAAGAACTTCTGGTATCCATCGCTCAAGAATGGTATGAGGTGCTGTGCAACATCAGTTAGACTTGCGGTGACGCCGAGTTGTTGGAGCGACGTGACGCCTGCATCGGTGATTCCGCATGGGACCACGCGCATGAAGCGATCAAGATCTGTAGTGACGTTAAAAGCCATGCCATGCATCGTTGTATCTGTTGCGAACTTGATGCCAATTGCGCAGAGTTTCGATTCGATATGTGTGGGAGTATCAGCTGCGTTAATCCACACTCCGGATCGGCCATCTACGGCTTTCGCTGTGAGGCCGTACGATGTTACCGCCTTAATAAGGAGCTGTTCTGTTGTGCGAACGAAGGCAACGACGTCTTTAGGTGGCGTGACTTTAACAATGGGATAGATCACTAACTGGCCGGGACCATGGTAAGTGACAGACCCGCCGCGGTCCATGGCGATCACCGGAACGTCGTCGTTCGGAATATCTTGTGGCTGTGTGCGCCGTCCAGCAGTGTATGTATGGTCCGCCTCCCACACAATGAGCGTGTCTGGTTCGGAACCACAAGCAATTCGTGCGTGAAGAAAACGCTGAAGGGAGTCCACATCCATGTATGGGAGTGGGCCACACGATAATAAATTAACGATCTGCACACCAATAAGCGTAGTCCGGGACGTTAGTCTTATGCGACTTGTGAGTATGTGATGTCGCTTAGTTCGCCATTGGTTAAGATAACTTTCAATCGAGATAATTAGATATCGTGTGCATTAGGGTAGGACCGAATGGTAATTTACCCACAAAGTTGCATTAAAATGTGAGTCAGTATGGCTATCCGTTATACACTCCCAAAATAAGAGAATAAGAAAACCGGTGTTTTATCGTCCCCGCGAGGCGGAGAACACCGCCGGACAGAAAGCCTCGCATGTTAAAGTTCATTCTTCGGCGACTGCTTAACTATCTGCTTTTGCTGGTAGTGGCAGTAACCCTTGCCTACTTTATTGCTGGCACTCAGCTAGATCCGCGTTCGATGCTCATTGAAGCGGAAATTACATCTGGTAAGAACATTCCTTACGAAGAGGTTGTTCGAACCGTTGATCAGCGACTTACCGGGTGGAACATTAACCCAACAGATCCGATTCTTGATCGCTTCTTTAACTGGGTTGGTATGATTAGCCACTGGGATTGGGGCCACTCCCCACTCGGAAATAGCGTCAATGCTGAAATCGCAAATCGAGTGCCGATTTCTCTCCAGCTCGTTTTCCTTGGCTTCTTTATTGGAATTATTGGTGGCGTTTCCCTTGGTGCATGGGCTGCAGTTCACCAGTACTCCAAGCGTGATCGCCTCATCACGATCATTGCAATGGTGATCATTTCTACACCTGCAATGGTTATCGCCGTGTTCTTGCAAATCGGGGCCACATACGCAAATAACTTTGCCGGCTATCAAATCTTTAACTTCATTGGCCCAACATCGGCAGTACCCCCCACTGGATTTTTCCCAGCACTGCTAGATCGTGCCCAACACCTGCTGTTGCCAACGATCAGTATGGCATTGGCGTCAGTTGCCTCATATTCGCGAATCCAGCGCAACTTGATGCTCGATACCCTCGGGGCGGATTATGTACGCACGGCTCGTGCAAAAGGAGTGCGCTTCGGCACCGCCATTCGCAAACACGCGCTCCGCACCGCCCTCATACCAATTGCCACATACTTCGCATTCGGTATCGCAACACTCATCTTGGGTGCTGCAATCACCGAACAGGTCTATGGCTGGAACGGTATGGGCATCTACTCTGTGGGAACGATTACCGGTTCCGATATTAATGGAACAGCAGCTGTTGTTGCGTTCGCTGGAACCTGTACGCTAACTGGTGCATTCTTATCTGACGTTGCCATTTCTCTAGTTGATCCACGAGTAAGGGTAGGCTGATGAACGCTACACAACATTCACCTATGGTTACCCAAGCAGAAGTTGATGAAGTTCAATCACGCTTGGCAGAAGTTACTAAAGCTCGATTGGAATCAGCGCATCGCTACACCCGTGGCCAGCTCGTACGGCGTCGTTTCGTACGAAACTGGACTGCCGTTCTTGGCGTATTCATGCTTGTTGGCATCGTCCTTTTCGCATTTTTCGGATCATATATCAGCCCCTGGGATTATTTAACCCGAGATCGTACCGCGCCACTACAAGCGCCAAGTGCCACTCACTGGTTTGGAACAGATAACCGTGGGCGCGATCTTTTCGCTTTGACAATCGAGGGCTTGCGTACGTCCCTCATGATCGGTTTTGCTGTTGCCTTCATCCAAACCGGATGGGCAGCTCTCTTTGGCTCCTCAATCGCCTACTTTGGCAAATGGATTGACAAGGCAGGCTCATGGCTGATCGATTTGATGCTAGTCATCCCGTCATTCCTTCTTATCGCGGTGATTAATCAGCGGCTAGGTGGGCAATCAGGATCAGTTATCGTGTTGATCTTCTTGCTTGCGCTGTTTGGCTGGATGCTTACGGCACGTGTTGTACGTTCTATGACAATGTCTGTCAAAAATCTTGATTACGTCAATGCGGCTCAATACATGTCAGTGCCACCCTTCGTCGTCATCACTCGGCATATCATCCCGAACATCTCTTCCTTGCTGATCATCGATTTCACGTTGGGGATTGCAGGTGCAGTTCTTGCTGAAACAACGCTGTCGTACTTTGGTTTAGGTATCAAGGATCCACAAATTTCGCTTGGACGCTTAATTGGTGAAGGCCAAGCATCGGCACTGACCCATTCCTGGCTGTTTGTGCCACCGGCTCTTGTACTCGTCTTCATGCTCGTTTCCGTGAATTTCATTGGTGACGGTTTGCGTGACGCAATTGATCCAACCTCGAAGTCTGGAGGAAAAGCATGAGCAAGAAAAAGAATGTGATGACATTTGAAAACGACGATCTCCCACGCGCAAAAGCTGGTGTGCCGATCGTTGATGTCACCGATCTTCACGTACGTTTCCCTTCAGAAGACGGAATCGTTCACGCAGTTCGCGGTGTGAATTTTTCCGTTAATTCAGGGGAAGTCCTTGGCATCGTAGGCGAATCTGGTTCAGGTAAATCTGTCACGTCGATGGCTATTATGGGGCTTTTGGATCAATCTGCTCAGGTAGACGGATCTGTGAAGCTACATGGCACGGAAGTTTTAGGCCGATCAGATTCTTACATGAGTAATGTTCGTGGCAAAACAGTGGCCATGGTTTTCCAAGATCCGCTTTCAGCATTAACTCCGGTTTACACAATTGGGGATCAGATTATCGAAGCGCTCAAGGTTCATGATTCTGACTTGAGCGATGCCCAATATCGAGAACGCGCCGTTGAACTTCTTCGCACTGTAGGTATTCCTAATCCAGAAATTCGTGTCAAGGCTTTCCCACACGAATTTTCGGGCGGCATGCGGCAACGTGCAATGATTGCGATGGCAATCGCGAACAAGCCAGAACTGATTATCGCGGACGAACCAACTACTGCTCTTGACGTCACTATCCAAGCTCAGATTCTTGACGTTTTGCGTCAGGCTCAAAAGGAACTTGGTGCGGCTGTCATCATGATTACCCACGATTTGGGTGTTGTTGCAGGCTTGGCCGATAAAGTTGCGGTTATGTATGCTGGCCGTGTAGTTGAATCTGGTTCCGTGGATGAAATTTTCTACCACTCAGCTATGCCATACACGATTGGTTTGCTGGGATCGTTGCCACGCCTTGATTCTAAGAAGGAATACCAGCTAGCTGCTGTTGAAGGAAACCCGCCATCGATGCTCTTTGAGCCAACTGGTTGCCCGTTTGCGGCTCGTTGCCCAGTTGCTCAACCGCGCTGTTTGGATGGTGAACCGGGGCTTGATGATGTCAAGAGCTCTGATAGCTACCGGCATCGTGTGGCGTGTAAGCGTGCAGACGAAATCCGCCATGAATCTCGTAAATATACAGATATTTACCCACTTCCTGCTGCAGTGCCACCGCCTTTCACCACGTCTCGTTTTGAACGTGAAGAAGTGCTTCGCGTTGAAAATATGACTCGTTACTTCCCACTCATGAAGGGATCAGTGTTCCGCCGCCAGGTGGGCACTGTTCACGCAGTTGATGGTATCGATCTTGACATCCGTGCAGGTGAAACCCTTGGTTTAGTGGGCGAATCTGGTTCGGGTAAAACCACCACGTTGATGCAAGTTTTGGACTTGGTGAAGCCACAAAACGGCAATATTGTTGTTATGGGGGAGAATACCGCACAGCTTAATGCGCGTGATCGTAAGCGGATCCGGCAGGATTTGCAGGTGGTGTTCCAAGATCCAATGGCATCGCTAGATCCACGATTCCCGGTGTTTGATATTATCGCGGAACCATTGCGTTATGGTGGCTGGAAGAAAGAAGACATTCCAGGCCGCGTAGCAGAACTCATGAAGATGGTTGGGCTTGAACCAGCGCATGTCAACCGTTATCCACGTAATTTCTCTGGCGGGCAGCGGCAACGTATCGGTATTGCTCGTGCGCTTGCTTTGGAACCGAAGCTCCTTATTCTTGATGAACCGGTTTCTGCATTGGATGTCTCTATTCAAGCAGGTGTTATTAATTTGCTTGATGAGTTGCGTTCGAAGATGTCACTCTCTTACCTCTTTGTTGCGCACGATCTTTCGGTTATTCGCCATATTGCTGATCGTGTTGCGGTGATGTATTTGGGTAAGATTGTGGAAATTGGTGATGTGGATTCAGTGTTCGAATCACCGCAGCATCCGTACACGCAAGCTCTTTTGTCTGCCATTCCAATTCCTGATCCTCATAAGGAACGGAATCGCGATCGCATTATCCTAGAAGGCGATTTGCCTTCTCCAGCAAATCCGCCAAAGGGATGCCGTTTCGTTACGAGATGCCCACTTTATAAGACACTTGGCGATTCAGAGAAAGCGAAGTGTGATGCAAAGCATCCAGAGTTCGTTTCGCTGGCGCAAGATCACCAAGCTGCGTGTTATTATCCGCGGCCAGCTGCCCTTTTCTAGGATAGCTACCGCGCACATAACTGCTATATCTGTGTAAATACATTCAGGCGGCTGGAATACCAGCCGCCTGAATGTATTTTTTTCCACAATTCGTAAAATAAATGGTAAATGAATTTACCTTTTATTGAAATATGGTTTAGTCTATTCGTAACACTCCGCGTAAGTATGTATGGGAGTTATGTCCTAGAGGAGGACCAGATATGCGAATCAAGAAAGCAGGAGTTGCTCTCCTTGCAGCGTCCGCACTTGCACTGAGCGCATGCTCAGGGCCAGCAGCTACTGATGGTAAGAGCAATAAAGCTGCGGAACTTCCGGCGTCAGACATCAATCGAGTCGAGCCAGCTAAGTTGAAGGAAGGCGGAAACCTTCGTCTTGCCTTTAATGCATTGCCAACGAACTACAATCCGATACACGTAAATGGGAACACCGTAGAGAATAGTGATTTGTGGGCATACATGTCTCCTCGAAACATTAAGTTTGCAGAAGACGGCACATGGGAACCAAACAAGACGTTCTTGGAATCTTACAAGGTTGATAACAAGGCTGATGGTGACGTTAAAATGACTGTCACTCTAACCTTGAACCCAGAAGCAAAGTGGTATGATGGCACCCCAATTTCGGCTGCTGATTACCAAGCTAACTGGAACGCATGTAAAACGCCAGATACTGGTTTCGATTGTGCTTCCCAAGATGGATGGAGAGAAATCCTCTCTATCGAACCTGGTAAAGATCAATTTGAAGTGGTTGTGAAATTCGATCGCGAGTATCCGGATTGGGCAGCTGTTCTCTCTGAGCCAGTAGCCGCAAAGGGCACAAGCGATGCAACTGTGTTCAACACGGGCTGGGTTGCTGCAGATGTTAACGTTCTGAACCAGTATGTTGCTGGACCATTCAAGTTTAAGAGCATTGATGAAGCCACCAAGCGTATCACCCTTGAGCGCAATGAAAAGTGGTGGGGGCCTAAGGCTAAGCTTGATACTGTAACTTTCTCTACCCTCGATGCGAAGGCACAAGCTCAGGCGTTTGCAAACAATGAGCTCGATGTGGTTAGTCAGATCGTTGATGCGCCAACCTACGAACTCGTCAAGGGGCGTCAGAACGCAGTTGTTAAGCAATCTGCCTCCACTCAGTGGCGTCATATCACCCTTAACTCACAGGCTGAGGCACTGAAGGATGTTAAGGTGCGTCGTGCAATCCAAAAGGGTATCGATGCGACTGACTTCTTGGCTACCGATATGGCCGGGTTGCCAGTTGACGGTCTTGATCTTTCCCTCGGAAACCACTTCTTCATGCCAGGCCAGAAGGGCTACCAGGATAACTCTGTAAAGTTTGATCCTGAAGGCGCGAAGAAGGATCTTGAAGAACTAGGCTACAAGATGAATGAGAAGACTAAGTTCTTCGAAAAAGACGGCAAGGAACTCTCCTTCAAGTTCACTCGTTTAACAGGCGTTCCAACGTCTGAATCTGCCGCAGCCCTCCTCAAGGAACACATGAAGAATATTGGTATCAACCTTGTGTTTACTGATGTTCCGGCAAAGGAATTCTCCAACGTGCTTGATTCTGGAGAGTTTGAATCGATTGCTTTCGGTTGGCGTGGAACTCCGTACCCAATGAACAACATTGGCCAAATCTACGGTACAGGTTCGCAGTCTAACTTCTCGAAGGTCTCTGATCCAGAAATCGATAAGTACATCGATAAGATTTCAGGTGAGTCAGATAATGAGAAGCGAATCAAGATGACTAACGAAGTTGACAAGATTATCTGGGATAATGTTATGACTATTCCAGTTTACTACCGGGCAACTTTGAGAGCCGTGCCAGCAAACCTTGCTAACTTTGGTGCGACGGCATTCGAAACGATCCTTCCAGAAAATATCGGCTACACCGAGTGAATCTGAACGATCGCACAACATAGAGGGTCCTGCTAAGTGCAGCCTCTGAGGGCCGGGAAATTCCCGGCCCTCAATCCGTTTCCGGCTATCTGCTCCGGCGCTGTTATTGGCCAGTGCATGCCAGCCGAAGCGCATGCCAGCCAATACGAAAAACTCACTTATTTCCGGCGATAGGTCCATATAAGGGCCTATCGCCGGCTCTGGGTGAGTTTTTTGTAAGAAGGATATTCTTCTGAGCTTTTGTAGAAGAAAATGGAACGTGTTAGTGTGGATTCATGATGTATACACTGTTGCTGTCGTGATTGTGGTGGCTATAAGCCACCATCTGTTGAGTACTAACACTTTTGCGCACGTGTAGCTTGCGCACTACTCCAGAAATCCGTATCGTTTCGCGTCTATTTTGACTATGCGCTCTTAGCGGCGCGCGTTCAGCAACGCCTACAATCAAGCGAAACCATAAGCAAAGAATACGTATGATGAAGAATATTTTTACCTTTCCTGTATCTTTTCCCTTTCGCCGCTATTCCACGCGTTCACATCTACAAACGCCAGATGAGCGCGGGAAACGGTCCCTCACAGATCGCCAGTTTGAAGTAGGGCCTCATCCGGCCCGCTGGCCGCAGTTTATGACATTTGATGCCACGCCTCAGGGCGATCCGGATCGTGTGATTGGTTCGATGGTTCGGCAAAATTGGCGGATACTCCTTGCTGCCACGATTGCTTTCCTGTTTATGTTTGTTGGTTCGGCACTGATTCCGTGGGCGCTGGGCATCTTTCTTGATTCGGGGCTTGAGCAGGGGCTCCAAGCTTCGCTGATTCCTGGCTGTTTACTCATGTGCTTTATCGTGGGTGTTCGTGCGCTCGGATCATTGGGCGAGCCCTTGGGCG
Source organism: Arcanobacterium haemolyticum DSM 20595 (assembly GCF_000092365.1). Lineage (NCBI taxonomy): Bacteria > Bacillati > Actinomycetota > Actinomycetes > Actinomycetales > Actinomycetaceae > Arcanobacterium > Arcanobacterium haemolyticum. The sequence goes on along the minus strand of NC_014218.1, from coordinate 1,579,836 downwards.
TGGTGGTGTGGATGCGTGGTGCATTCGCGTGGCGCCGGGACGTCGTCACGCACGTCTCCGGCATGCGTAATGGGGGCCGAAATGCGATTCCGTCGGGAGAAATTGTTTCGGCTGCCACCTCCGATTCGCCAAAACTTGGCAACCTGATGTATTCGATTCCATCAACAATCGCATCGTTAACGTCATTTGCCGTGATAGTTGTGTTGATGCTGAAAACTCATGTGATGTTGGGGCTTGTGGTGGCTATTGGTCTGCCGATCAGCGTGGCGTTGATGACTTTGTTGATTAAGCCATTGCATAAGCGCCTAGCCGAGAACCGCGAGGAGCGTGGAAAATTGACTACGCTCGCGTCGGATGCCGTGGTGGGGCTCCGCGTGCTTCGCGGCGTTGGCGGTGAAGGCTCCTACAACGAACGGTACGAAGAGCAGTCCCGCCATGTCATGGACACAGGTATCAAGGCGGCGCTGGTTCAGGCGGTCTTAGGCGGTTTGACCACCGCGGTTCCCGCGTTGTTCAGCGCGATTGTGATTTCGCTGGGCCTGTGGTCTGTGTATGCGGGGGAGCTCAGCTACGGCAACCTTGTGGCGTTTTACGGGTACACGGCGTATTTGGCTGTCCCCGTTTCGTCAGCAACAAATTTTTTCCAGATGTTGACGGACGCTCGCGTAGGCGCCCGCCGCATCGAACGGATTTTGGAATCGCAACCGTTGATTTCTTCCGATCGTGAAGATCCTTCGGTTCCGATTCCGGATTGGTCGCGGGCTCGTTTGATCGACGACGAACGTGGCGTTGTGATCGAATCTGGCTGTATGAGTGTGATCGTGTCAGCACGCCCGGATATCTCTGCCGGGGTGGCCCAACGTTTTGCTCGGGTTGATGATTCTCCTATTCGTGTTACGTGGGATAGCAACGATATCGATATTCGTACTCTTCCCGTATCAAACGTTCGTGACAACATTGTTCTATCTGGTGCTATTGCTCAGTTGTTCCAGGGTAGGTTACGTTCGAACGTGAACGGCAGACATGCGGATGAGCCGCTTCCGCGCCCGATCGAAACCCAGATGGCAGATACTGGAGATGGGGCAGGAGTAGCCACGCGTGATCACCTCCCTCAGCCGGGCGCGGCTTCGGAGAGGGATCTCATGCGCGTTCTTGCCATTGCAGATGCTACGGATATTATCCACGGCTTCGATGAGGGCCTGGATGGCTATGTGGCTGAACGCGGCCGATCGCTTTCTGGCGGCCAACGTCAGCGCCTTTCTCTTGCGCGAGCTGTGGCTACCAACGCTCCGATCTTGATTGGGATCGAACCGACGTCAGCCGTGGATTCGCATACGGAACTGCGCATATCCAAAGCCCTCTACAATGAGCGCCGCGGTAAAACAACGGTGATCGTTTCCGTATCTCCAATCATTTTGCACCAGGCAGATCGCGTGATTTTCTTAGACAAAACCGGGCATGTGATCGCTACCGGAACCCATGCGGAACTGAGCGAACGCGCCGATTATCACGCGATCGTTCACCGTGCGAGCGAACCAGAACACGAATCGGAAACCGAGTCAGAGGAGGCCCAGGCATGAAACTCCCTATAGCTTCAAATGCAACGATTATGCGCCAGTTGGGAGCGTTGGTGGCGAAGTTTCGATCAGAATTGATTTTTGTTCTGGTTGTGCAACTGATGGTGGCGCTGGCTACGGTGGTCACGCCGTGGGTGATTGGTGCGTCATTGGACGCGGTGAATCAGGGCGTGGCAGGTTCGGTGATTCGCACGAATATCATCATTTTGATCGTGGCGGTGATTGTGCAATCGTTGACGGCCGGCTACGGCGAATACGTCTCGCGCGTACTGGGGCAGAAGGTGTTTAACGATTTGCGCGTTGAACTGGTAAAATCTGTGACTCATCTGCCGCTTTCCACCGTGGAATCGGCGGGTACGGGCGATCTTCTTGGGCGCACCACAACGGACGTGGACCGGATCGAGTTCATCGTGCGTGTGGGTATTTCGCGAATCATGATGCTGTCGATGCAAGTGGTGGTTACAGTGATTGCCGCGTTGCTGGTGGATTGGCGGATCGGATTCGTGGTGGCGTTGTCCTTTGTGCCGGTGTTCTTTGTGGTTCGTAAGTATTTGCGCCGGACTATCGCGGCCTACTTGGCATCGTCTGCATTGTATGCGGAAGTTTCTGGCGATATTGCGGAAACAGTTGAGCATTCTGAGACGATTGATTCGCTTGCGATGGGGGAGCATCGCGTTCGCCGTACCATGACCTTGATGGCTGAACATTGGGAGAACGAACGGTATTCGGCAACGATGCGCGCGATTTTTGGTGCGGGCATGGTGATTGTGTTGTTTTCGCCGGTGATCATCGCGGTGTTGTGGGGCGCTTGGTTGATTGGTCTGGGTTATGTGTCGGTTGGCGCCGTGACAGCGGTTGCGTTGTATGCTCAGCAACTTCGCGGCCCGATTGATGAGCTTTCGTGGTGGATTGACGAAATGCAGTTTGCTGCGGTGGCACTCGCACGTATTTTTGGCGTGGCCCAGGTTCCGCCGGATCGCGTTGCGGGGGAGGATCTTCCGATCGGCGACGCGATCGACGTTCGCGGAGTCTCCTTCTCTTACCGTGACGGGGTAACAGTTTTGGACGACGTCGATCTGAGCGTTGCGCCGGGAGAACGCGTTGCGATTGTGGGGCCGTCCGGGGCTGGCAAATCGACTTTGGGCCGTTTGATTGCTGGAGTTAATGCGCCAACATCGGGATCGCTTACGATTGGCGGCGTGGAAGTGACGAAGATTGAGGAGAAGTATCTTCATTCGTCGGTTGCCCTAGTAACTCAAGAAAATCACGTGTTTGTAGGGACGATCGCTGATAATTTGCGGTTTGCATCGCCGCAGGCGCGCGATGTTCGGCTGTGGGACGCTCTCGATATCGTGGATGCTACCTGGGTGCGTGATCTGCCTGATGGGCTGGAAACTAAGGTGGGTTCAGGGCACCGCGATCTTGCTCCTGCGCAGGCGCAACAGTTGGCGTTGGCGCGTATCGTGTTGCTAGATCCGGACGTGGTCATTTTAGATGAGGCAACATCGTTGCTTGATCCAACCGTGGCGCGTTCTGCAGAGTTGGCGTTGGGGCGTGTTCTGGAAGGGCGTACCGTTATTTCGATTGCTCACCGGCTTTATACGGCATACGACGCCGATCGTGTGTGCGTGATGATCGACGGGCGGGTTGCCGAACTCGGATCACATGATGAACTCGTGGCGCTCGGCGGCCAATATGCGTCCCTCTGGAACACGTGGCAGCAAGATTAAAATATTGCGAACGTCACAATTGTGGCGGTAAGTAAGCCGATCGTGCCTAGGATGGGAAGCGGAAGCCACACGAACGTCGTCGTCTTCTGATCCGGCGCTCCCAGCGCTAAACGCCTGCGGAGCGCCGGATCAGAACGCACGGCGTGGAGCAAAATCATAATCGTATCCGCGGCAAAGTTGAGCGGAACAACTATCTCTTCTGAACGCGGATGCTTCCAATCAATTGGATCGGGTTCGCTCTTGTTGCGATCACGCCACGAATTCTGCAACAACCCAACCCGGGAAGGAAGCGCCCACACGGGAATCTTTTTCCCAGACTTCGTGGTGATATATAGCCCCCAGCGGTTATACGCTTCGCTCAGATCCTCCCACGGAATCGAAAACTGGCGAACCACGTTTGTCACGATAACTCTTTCATCGGTAATCGTGAGCCGTGGGTTCCACCAGCCAGCCCATCCAACGAACCCAATAAACGCGCCAAGCGGCATCGCGAAAAGAAACTCTGCGATACCCCCATTGATAGTCGATGCAAGAAGAATAGTCCCCGCAAAAAACCACAACAAGAACGCCCAAAAGTGGCTCTTTTCGCCACGTAAAATTAGATTCATACCCCATATTGTGTCAGGTTCAGGTGGTTTGTGCATCCACCGCAACCACTCCGACATCGATAAATCCCCTGTTTGTTCGCTCGCATTTCGTCAGGTGTACACGAATAGTGTCGGAGGTGCGTCGTAAAATAATGTCATTCGTACCGGAATAATATTTAAGGGACTTTTTATGATTCAAACACGCGCCGATCTTCGAAACGTAGCCATCGTGGCCCACGTTGACCACGGCAAAACCACGCTTGTGGACGGCATGCTTTGGCAAGGCGGTGCGTTCGATGCGCGCGCAACCGTTGAAAAAACTGGTGAGCGCGTGATGGATTCAGGCGATCTGGAACGTGAAAAGGGCATTACTATTCTTGCCAAGAACACGGCCATCACCTACCACGGCCCTTCTGCCGCTGAATTCGGCGCGCCAGAAGGCGTCACCATCAACGTGATCGATACCCCTGGCCACGCCGATTTCTCTGGTGAAGTAGAGCGCGGCCTGTCCATGGTTGATGGCGTTGTTCTTTTGGTGGATGCCTCCGAAGGCCCGCTCCCGCAAACTCGCTTCGTGCTGCGCAAGGCACTTGAAGCCAATATGCCTGTTATTACAGTCATTAACAAGGTTGATCGTCCAGATGCTCGTATCAGTGAAGTCGTGGACGAAGCGCAGGATCTGCTGCTGAACCTGGCCTCCGATATTGATGATGCGGATCTGGATCTGGATCGTCTGCTGGAAATCCCAGTTATCTATGCGGCTGCTAAGGCTGGCCGTGCAGATACCGAACAGCCACGTGATGGCGAACTCCCAGCAAACGAAAACTTGGAACCGCTCTTCCGTGCGATCCTCGAATACATTCCGGCACCAACATATGAAGAAGATGCCCCGCTGGTTGGCCAGGTAACCAACTTGGATGCGTCCCCATTCTTGGGCCGTCTTGCGTTGGTTCGCGTCTACTCCGGCGAACTAAAGAAGGGTGCATGGGTTGGCCTTGCCAACGGCCCAGAATCTGACATCGAGCGTGTGCATATCACTGAACTTCTGCGTACCCAAGGCCTGGAACGTGTTCCAGCAACCACCGCAGGCCCAGGCGATATCGTGGCTGTGGCAGGTATGCCAAACATTATGATTGGTGAAACATTGGTGGATCTGGAAGATCCGCGCCCAATGCCACGAATCCACATCGATGATCCGGCCATTTCCATGACCATCGGTATCAACACCTCTCCATTGGCTGGCAAGGTGAAGGGGCACAAGCTCACTGCACGTCAGGTACGCGATCGTTTGACTCAAGAACTCGTGGGTAACGTTTCCATCCGTGTTCTCCCAACCGATCGTCCGGACGCGTGGGAAGTGCAGGATCGTGGCGAATTGGCGCTCGCGATTTTGGTGGAAACTATGCGCCGTGAAGGATTCGAACTCACCGTTGGCAAGCCACAAGTTGTGAAGCGTGTGATCGATGGCGTTATTCACGAACCATGGGAGCGCGCAACCATCGATGTTCCAGAAGAACACCTGGGTGCAGTTACTCAGTTGATGGCTGCCCGTAAGGGGCAGATGGCTACCATGTCCAACCATGGTAGCGGCTGGGTTCGCATGGAATTCGTGTTGCCTTCGCGTGGCATGATCGGCTTCCGTACCCAGTTCCTTACCCAGACTCGCGGAACGGGTATCGCCGCCTCCATCTCAGAGGGCTATGCTCCATGGGCTGGTGAAATCGAATCGCGTAACACCGGATCCCTCGTGTCTGATCGCTCCGGCCAAGTTACAGCGTTCTCCTTGCAGCGTTTGGAAGATCGCGGCACCTTCTTTGTTGATCCAGGCGAAGAAACCTACGAAGGCCAAATCGTTGGTGAAAACCCGCGCAACGAAGATATGGAAGTGAACGTTGTGAAGGCCAAGGAAATGACCAACATGCGTTCCGCTACCGCAGACGCGTTCGAAACCTTGCAGGCCCGCCGCAAGCTCACCTTGGAAGAGTGCATCGAATTCGCGGCAGATGATGAGTGCATCGAAGTCACTCCTGAAACCGTTCGCGTTCGCAAGGTCATTCTGAACACAACCGAACGTCTTCGTGAAGCAGCCCGCCGTAAGCGTGCAGCTGGGAAGTAGTCCTCTATGATTCGTGGCATTACTGGTGCATTCATCGGATTCTTGGCAGCAGTCCTTTCCCTCGTGGCCTACTCTGGGCCTCTAGATCAACCGATCATCGGGTTGGGGCTTGCTACCGGGTTGATCATTTCCGGTTCGTGGCTGACAAGCCGGCTAACCGGTTTGGTTGGGTGGATACTGTTCTGTGCCACATTGGTGATCACCACTGGTTGGTTCCTTTTTGGAGCCAACAGTGGGGACTACCTGTATACGGATCATTCCTGGGCGCTTGATGCTTGGCTGATTCTTCTTGCGGTAGGCGTGATTGTTCCTGTGATTGGGGAACGGTTCGGGCGCCATGAACTTCCTCCTGCAGAGCCTCGGGCAGAAATCGTGGAAGAACAGGCCAAATGATGAAAATTATTGCGTCTGTTAAAACGTGGTCACGCCCCGCGATCGCTGGCGTTATTGGTGCGATTCTACTTGTGTTCTATGTTGGTTTGGCCCTTGCCTTTTCCGGGCAGATCCCATCAGGCACAACAATTTCTGGAGTTAACGTTGCTGGCATGTCACAGGATCAGGCACGTGGTGCGCTAGAAAAAGAACTCGGGCCACAGCTTGCCACTCCACGCGCGATCGTTGTCAAAGATATCGAACACGATCCATTAACGATCGATCCTACTGTTGCGAAGATCGCGATTGATTATGATGCCACCCTGTCTGATCTTACTGGATTTTCACTAAACCCAGTACATCTGTGGCGTCACATTGTGGGCGGTAGTGCGATGGATGCCCAGCTCACGGCTGATAAGAAAAGTCTCGATGAGCAACTCACTGCCCTGGCCGGGCAAGTAGAGCGCGCAGGAGAAGATGCCTCCATTACCTTCGAAGGCAGCACGCCCGTAGTGAAGGCTTCTAGCAATGCTCGCAAACTGGATGTATCAAAGAGCCGTGCAGTACTTCTTCAATCCTGGTTCTTTGGAAAAGAGCCTCTAACGCTTCCATCGGTGGAACGTCCGGCACACATCACCACGAAAGAAGCACAAGAATTCGTTGACAACACGCTCACCCCGCTTCTTGCGCAGCCGGTATCAGTGGATGTCAAAGAAAAACATATTGAGCTGAATCCTGAACAGCTCGCGGATCTTCTTGTTATCGAACATAAAAAACATTTCCTCATCAACGTGAATCCGGAGAAACTCCGTTCACAGGTTGATACCGCCCACCCGGATCTTCTCACACACGCCAAAGATGCAGTCATCTCAATAAAAAATACGGACGTTTCGATTGCGCCATCACAAGAAGGTGAACAGATCGATGCTGACGATTTCGCACACAAGCTAAGCCACGTCGTCGAAACAAAAAACCGCACAATCACTGCAAAAATCGATGTTTCTCAGCCAACTCTTACCACAAAAGCCGCCGAAGAACTCGGTATTAAAGAAGTTGTTTCGGAAATCTCCACCCCGATCACGTCCGATTCTGTACGGACCAAAAACCTCATCGTTGGATCACAATACGTGTCGAATACCTTGGTGAAACCAGGGGAGACTTTCGATCTTCAAACCGCACTCGGCCCACTGGAAGAATCACGCGGGTTCCGCGCTTCGGGAGTGTTCGTTAACGGGTTCTCTTCGAAGGCGCTGGGCGGCGGCCTATCGCAACTCGCTACCAACGTGTTTAATGTTGGCTACCGGGCTGGCCTAGAAGATCTGGCCCACACGCCTCACAGCGTGTACTACGATCGCTACCCAATGGGACTCGAATCTACAATTTGGTACGATAAAATCTTCGTGAAATGGAAGAACACCACCCCATACGGCGTGATGATTCAATCGTTTGTATCTGGCGGAAAACTCACCACCAAATTGTGGTCAACTAAGCATTTTAACGTGGAGGTTCACCAGGGCCAGCCGTACGGTTATGTGAAGGCAGAAACGAAAGAAAATCCGGCGCCGGATTGTTCGCCGTCGTCATATACAAAAGATGGCTTCTCTGTAGACGTGGGCCGTACCGTGACTCTACAGGGCAAACCCGTTGAAGATTCTCGCCACACTGTTCACTACGATCCTATCCATGCGGTAACGTGTCCTCATAAAGAACCTCATGAGTAGCGTAATTACGCCAAGTAGCGCTTGAGCGCGTTACAGGAAGATAATGGAAACAGCGTAAAGAAGAGAAAGAGGAATCCATGACGTACGTTATCGCGTTGCCATGCGTGGATGTGAAAGATCGGGCATGTGTTGATGAATGCCCAGTAGATTGCATCTATGAAGGTGAACGAACACTCTACATTCACCCAGATGAATGCGTGGATTGTGGAGCATGCGAACCCGTGTGTCCAACCGAAGCGATCTACTATGAAGATGATCTGCCAGAAGAGTGGAGCGAATACCATCGGGCAAACGTTGAATTCTTTGATGATCTCGGTTCGCCAGGTGGCGCAACGAAGCTTGGTCCGATCGCGAAAGATCACCCGTTGATTGCCGAACTTCCTCAGGGCATCAACGATTAAATGATGATTTCCCCGGCGTTACTTCGGTAATGCTGGGGATTTTCATACCCACAAAATATCTCAACATCAAAACATTTTCCTCAAAGTGTTGTAGTGTGATGTGTAACGTACGTTGCTCCTCCACCGTTGAAGGGGTAACCGCGAGAAAAGGGGACTCACTATGGCAAACAACGCGCACCTTACCGTGGACGCCCAGGAACTTGAACTGGAACGCGTCCAGGCAGTCTCAGGAAATGACGGGTTTAAGATCAACACAATGCTGGCCGAAACTGGCACGGTCACACTAGATCCGGGCTTTACCAACACAGCTTCATGCACGTCAGAAATCACGTACATCGATGGAGATGCGGGGATCTTGCGGTACCGCGGTTATCCGATCGAACAACTAGCCGAACATTGTTCGTTCCTAGAAGTGGCCTACCTGCTGATTTATGGGCAGTTGCCGGACGTGGAATCGTTGGCGGCCTTTACGCATCGGATCAAACGCCACACGCTCTTACATGAAGATTTCCGTTCCTTCTTCACGGCCTTCCCGTCTTCTGGCCATCCGATGTCCATCCTACAAGCGGGTGTTGCCGGCTTAGGCACCTACTATCAGGACACGCTGGATCCGGTGGATAAGGAACAGCGAAATTTGGCATCAGTGTTGCTGCTGGCGAAGCTCCCCACGATGATCGCCTACATTTCGAAGCGCGCTACGGGTTTGCCGCTCCTGTACCCGGACGCCGCGAAATCGTACACGGAAGATTTCATCCGGATGACGTTCGCGTTGCCGTACCAGAATCACGATATTGATCCAACGATCGTGAACGCTTTGGACAAGTTGTTTATTCTGCACGCAGATCATGAGCAGAATTGTTCCACTTCCACGGTGCGCCTTGTGGGATCGTCTCAGGCGAATATTTATGCGTCGGTGGCAGCGGGCGTGGGAGCGCTTTCGGGCCCGTTGCATGGCGGTGCGAACGAAGCCGTGCTGTCTATGCTGGATAACCTGCGCGAATCAGGCACGCCGATTAAGGAGTTCGTCTCCCAGGTGAAGGACAAGACGAACAATGTGAAGCTGATGGGGTTTGGGCATCGCGTCTATAAGAATTACGATCCGCGGGCGAAGATCGTGAAGGGCTTGGCGGACGATATTTTGGGGTCGCTTTCTGGTGATGAAGAATTGTTCGATATGGCACGCGAGCTGGAGCAGGTTGCGTTGGAGGATGATTACTTTGTGGAGCGCCACTTGTATCCGAACGTCGATTTCTATACGGGCTTGATTTATAAGGCGATGGGGTTCCCTACGAAGATGTTTACTCCGTTGTTTGCGCTTGGTCGGTTGCCTGGGTGGATTGCTCAGTATCACGAATTGGTGGACGATCCGGCGCAGAAGATTGGCCGCCCGCGGCAGGTGTATATTGGGGCGGACGAACGCGATTGGGTTCCGTTGAGTGAACGCAACAGGGGATATTCGGGGTTCCGGGAGCCGATTGACTATCAGGTATAGGACGCCGTGAAAATGAATTGTGGGGTTGCTTCACGTGAAACAACCCCACAATTCATTGACGTAAGTTCCTATTTTAGTTCCAGAAGTCGGTGATCGAATGGCCGAGTTCTGCGAGTAACGTTCGGAGCAGTGGAAGGGATATTCCTACGATTCCGTGGTAGTCGCCGTCGATTTTTTCAACGAAGGGCCCGCCGAATCCGTCCACAGTGAACGAGCCGGCCACGTGGAGTGGTTCTCCCGTTGCGATATAGGCGTCGATTTCTGCGTCGGTGAGGTTGGCGATATGGACGGCTGCGGTGGAGACTCCTTCGGAGATTTTCCCGGTGGCAGTATCGATTACGCAGTGTCCGGTGTGGAGGTATCCCACGTTTCCGCGCATGTTCCGCAGGCGTTCGCGCGCGATGTGCGGGGTGTGTGGTTTTCCTGCGATGGTTCCGTTCATTTCGAGCATCGAATCGCAGCCGACGACGACGGTGGCGTTCTTACCTTGTCGCCTCATTTCTTCATAGATCGCCTGAGCTTTGCTAGTGGCAAGTAGCTGGACTTGTGCAGTAGCTAGACTCCTCGTATCCATATCAGGATGTTGGGTCGCAAAATCGGCGATTAGCGAATCTTCGTCTAGATCGGCAACCATCACCGATGGGGTGATGCCTGCGTTGATCAGGGTTTGGCGGCGTGCAGGGGATGCTGAACCGAGCAAGAGATTCATGCCATCGCCTCACGTAACACGTCCAAGCCTACCGAACCGAGGGAGAGTGCCTGCGTGTGCCAATCTTTAAGGTTGAAGTTGGCACCATCGCGCAGTTCTGCGTCAGCCCGCAGTTGCTTCCACATGCGGTGGCCGATCTTGTATGACGGAGCTTGGCCAGCCCAGCCGAGGTAGCGGTTGAGCTCAAACTGCAAGAACGAACGATCCATCGCCACGTTATCCTGCAAGAACTGCCATGCCACATCGCGGTTCCACACAGGGGAGATGTGCTGGTATTGGGCCGGTGCCGGCTTTTCTAAATGAACCCCGATGTCAAGTACCACGCGGGAAGCACGCAACCGTTCGGCGTCGAGGACCCCCATGTAGTCACCTGGATCGTTCATGTAACCCAACTCGCGCATCAAACCTTCGGCATATAGAGCCCAGCCTTCGCCGTGGCCTGAAACCCAGCAGAAGTTCCGGCGCCACATGTTGAGCTGATCGCGCAACAACGTCGTGTATCCGATTTGAAGGTGGTGGCCGGGAACGCCTTCGTGGTAAACCGTGGTCTTTTCCTGCCATGTCGTGAACGTGGTGGATGTTTCTGGAACAGACCACCACATGCGGCCTGGGCGGGAGAAATCGTCCGATGGGCCCGTGTAGTAGATGGCGCCCGTGCCAGATGGGGCGATCATGCATTCGATCTTCTTCATGGGTTCTGGAATCTCAAAATGAGTGCCAGCCAGATCGTTGAGTGCCTGATCGGAGATGCCCTGCATCCATGTCTGGAGTGCATCCTTGCCGTGTAGCATCCGGGTTGGATCGTTGTTCAGGCGTTCCATGGCTGCAGGAATGCTGACTCCTGGGCCATAGAGTTCTTCAGAGACCCGGTTCTGTTCTGCAATGATACGCGTCAGTTCGGCGACGCCCCATTCGTAGGTTTCATCGAGGTCGAGTTTTGCGCCAACGAACTGGCGGATCCTGCGTTCGTAGCGTTCGCGGCCAAAAGCGTCACGTTCGCCGCCGTGCGGAGCGATCTTTTCTTTGAGGAATTCGGAGAGTTCAGCGTAGGCTGCGCGGGCGTCTGTTGCTGCTGCGCAGAGAGTATCGGCTAGCTGTGGGTGTGCTGCGGCGCCACGCTCAGCGAGGGAAGCGATCCCGGATGCGTCGCTGGCTTTCTGTGCGGCTTCGTCGATTGCGAGGTTAATCTGGCGTGTTGCGTTGGCTGGGCCGTGTTCTGCGCGGAGAAGGAGGGTCTCCTGCCAGCCTTTGAGGGCTTGAGGAACGTTGCGTAAGCGGGCAGTGATCAGCTCCCAATCGGCGGCAGTATCGGATGGCATGAGGTCAAAGATTTCGGCAACGCCTTGAAGTGGCGTGGTGATGTTGTTGATGTCGCCAAATTCGGTATTATCAAAGGATTCAATTTCTAGCCCGAGCCGTTCTTTCATGGCGGCTACGGTTACGCGATCAACGGCGTCCGTAGGTTCTTGTGCATCAATTGCGGCAAGAGTGGAGCGCTGGATATCTGCCATTTTCGCTAATCCTTCTGGGGAATAGTCAGAAAATGTGGATTCATCGGCGCCTGGTAGGCCGAGCGATGTGACGAATTCCGGCGATTCGTTAAGGATCTTCTGGCAGAATTCGTTTGCAAGGGCATCAATGGGGGATACTGGTCTAGTCATGGATGTCATTCTACCGGCAGACGTTGGAGAAGAAATAGTAGTACCCTAATGTGGGTAACACGTGAGTTTGGCATTTTCTCTTCAAAAAGTGTGGCAAAGTTGTTAGAGTAGTGGATGTGATGCAAGACACACCTGGATTTGGGTCCGATGAAGAACTGACTACCGTCGAGAAGCATGCTCGTCGGCTCCTCGGTGGTGCCCCAAAGTACGCTATTCATCAAGCTGCGGAACTCGCTGGAATGGATGTTGATTCTGTGCGTCGTTTTTGGCGCGCCATGGGGTTTCCGTATATTCGCAACTCTGAAAGTGTGCTGTTTACGGAATATGACATCGATGTGATGCGTGCCCATCAAGATTTCATCGAACGTGGGAAGATGGATGAGGATACGCAAAATTCGTTGGTTCGCGCGCAGTCGCACCTCGCAGATCGTATCGTGCTGTGGCAATATGAGGCTCTTGTAGAAGAAGCAGAAAATCGCTTTGGTTTAGATGAAGTGTCTGCTCGTTACTGGGTGTTAGATCATATTCAAGATTATGAACAGTTCCTGATTTATCAAACAAAGTACGCTTGGCGGCGGCATTTGACCGCGTTCCTGCGCCGCACTGAAGTTGAGTTGGAAGGCATGTCATACAACGGTGCAAACGTGATGCCGTTGACTCGTGCTATGGGCTTTGTTGATCTGGTGTCATTTACGCAACGTTCTGGTGAACTTTCGCCGCATCAACTAGTTGACTTTATTCAGACCTTCGAATTTACGTCGCGTGACGTCATTTCTGCGTACGGTGCTCGCGTGGTAAAAACGGTTGGGGATGCTGTTTTGTATATTGCTGATGATCTCGACGTCGGTGCCACAGTTGTTTCTGAAATCGTCAATGCGCTTCACAAGACTCCGGGTATGCCGGACGTGCGTGCCTCGCTTGTGTGGGGCGGTTTGGTCTCTCGATTCGGTGACGTGTTTGGTCCGAACGTCAATCTGGCATCTCGCCTGTGTTCTATCGCACCGGTTGGCGGTATTTTGGTGGATCGTCCAACGGCTGAAGCGTTGAAAAAACTGGATGATAAGGCGTATCTCATTGAACCGTTCGGTTCTCCTGATTTGCAAGGAATTGGGAGTATCGATGCTGCACAACTTCATGTTGTTAGACAAGAAATGTGATCTCGTCAAATCTTGAATCTTCCTTTACTTTAATGAGGGAAGGTGTGCTAGATTAAGCACGTACATCTATCTAGGCAAGGGGAAATGGTATGACGAAAGTACTTATTGTAGAAGATGATTCGGCTATTTCAGGCCCGCTTGTTCGCGCGTTCACACGTGAAGGATACGATGTGACTTCTGTGGCTACAGGCCAAGAAGCGATTGACCTCGTGTCGTCCTCCATTGATCTCATGGTCCTTGATTTGGGGCTTCCTGATATGGACGGCTTGGATGTTGCTCGTGCTGCACGTACTGAAGGCCAGTCGTGCCCAATCCTTATCCTCACTGCTCGTGCAGAAGAAGTAGATATGGTTGTTGGCCTTGATGCTGGTGCCGATGATTACGTCACCAAGCCATTTAGGCTTGCAGAACTGTTGGCGCGCGTTCGTGCACTCTTACGGCGGTCCGTTTCTTCAGATGAAACAGTCGGAATGATTAAAGCGCAGGATGTGAGCGTTGATATTTCTGCCCATCGTGCGTACCTAGGCGATGAAGAACTCCAGCTCACAGGCAAAGAGTTTGAATTGCTTACCATCCTTTTGCGTTCGGCTGGCTCTGTTGTTTCACGTGAAAGCCTCATGGCTACGATGTGGAGTAAAGACATCGAAACATCCACGAAGAAATTGGATATGCACGTATCGTGGTTGCGCCGCAAACTTGGCGATGATGTTACCGAACCACATTACATCACCACCGTGCGCGGCATGGGATTCCGATTCGAAAACGCCTGATCTAGCCTGAAGAAGGTGTGCGATGCGCCAGCGGGCAGTTGCTCTAGTTACCGTAGCTGTTGGTGTTGCAGTTTTATTCTTGGCTATTCCTGGAATGTTGCTCGGCAGTTACCTTATCTGGAAAGATGCCGAAACGAGCGTCGAAATTCGTTCCCAAGCGGTTGTAGAAATCGTAGGGCGATTGGAACAAAACAAGTCAAAAGTGTGGATCAACCTGCTCGATTCGCTCGCTGAATCATCGCATCTGTCAGGTGTTCATATTTCTGTCGTGTACCCAGATGGGCAAACAGTAGAATCTACCAGCCCAGTTGCGCCGTCACGCTTCGAACTGCGGCGATTTACCACGCAAGGATCGCTTGTAACTATTTCTGCCCCACGCTCAGCGGCACTCCACAACATCGTTCAACTTATCGCAGGCGCAGTTGCCCTTGTCCTGGCTGCATTCACAGTTGGGGCATGGGTGGCGCGCAGGCGCGCCCGAACACTCTCAGATCCTCTCATTCTCCTTGCGGCAACGGCGGAACAAATCGGGGCGGGGCAAGTTCGCCCACGCATGTCCCTATCAGGGATCGAAGAAATCGATCTGGTTTATCAAGAACTCGAACGAACTGCTAGCCGGATGGCGGGCCGCATCGCCGCCGAACGCCAGTTCGCCGCCGATGCGGCCCACCAACTCCGAACACCACTCACCGCACTTTCTATGCGGATTGAAGAAATCCAATTTTTGGCAGACGATTCTGAAGTTGCCACCGAAGCCGAACGTGCCCTAGAACAAATTGATCGCCTAAGCGGAGTAGTAACAGAGCTTATGCGCAAATCCTCCACAGGCGTTGGCGGAACTACTGAAGCTGTTAATCTGCGTGATGTTTGCGAACAACAACACCACGAATGGGCAACCATATTCCGTAAAGCCCACCGCACGTTAGTCCTAGCAGAAGGCGATTACAACCCTGTTCTTGCCACTCCAGGATCGTTGGCACAAATCCTTGCCACCTTGATCGAAAATTCGCTCAAATACGGTGCTGGAACAACCACAATAACCCCAATAAAATCAGGCCGAATGGTCAATATCAAAGTCCGTGACGAAGGCTTGGGTGTGCCAGACGAACTCGCAGATTCCATCTTCCTCAAAGGCGTATCGGGCGGCGGATCCACTGGGATCGGGCTAGCAGTAGCACGCGAATTAGCATCAAACGATGGCGGCCGCCTTGAACTCACCGCCCGCAAACCTGCAGAATTCACGCTCACGTTGGCGGCTGTACCACACCAGCTCGATCCATCACGTGTGGTTCCACGTGGAGCAGTGATATCGATGAGCTCACGGCGTCGTCGTCGATAATTTAAAACGACGCAAACATATCCTTCGTTACTGTGCCGTTACGAACATGCTCCCAGAACGCGTCAATCTTATCCGAATCCAACAAAACATACGATGCCCCGTCATAGCCAACGTAATTAAGCGAACTAATCGGAGGAGCACCCATCATTCCATCGGGGCCAATCGCGCCACGCAACGCCAACCCAGCCCACGCAACATCCATCAAGGAATCCTCATTGTCCACAGTCAACACAGACGCGGCCGAACCAACCAAACTGTGCTGAGTAAACGGATTCAAGAATGTGCTTGTGGACGCCGCTTTACCGATAATCTTCGATACAACCTGGCGCTGGCGTGCCGTACGGCCAATATCGCCCAACGGATCCTGGTAACGCATCCGAGAAAAAGCTAACGCCTTAGTGCCATCAACGTCATGGCAACCAGCCTGCCACACCAAACCAGAAAACTCATCATTGACGTCATAATCCAAACACAAGTTGACCCCGCCCACGGCGTCCGTCAACTCCTTCACGCCGTCCATGCCAATCTGCACGTAATGATCCACCGTTAACCCGGTCAGCTTTTCGACTGTGCCCACAAGCGCCTGATGGCCACCAATATTCAACGACGCATTGATCTTCCCCGAAGATCCATCAGGATAGTCAACCAGAGTATCGCGAGGAATCGAGATAAGAGACGTGGAACCAGAATCTGGCACGTGAAGAAGCATGATCGTATCTGCACGATGCCCCTCCGTAGGATCCGAAACGATACCGCCTCGTTCATCCGATCCAACGATCAAGTAGGTGGTGCCAGGGGTGCCTTCGGCTCCAGTCAACGCCGAAATGCGCGTGACCTGCGAATTTCCGTAGCTAAACAGGTAATAGACCCAGCCGCCCACAGCAAGCACGCAACACAACGCTGCAATCCCCGCCATGCGGGCATAATACTTTACGCCGCGCCTGCGCTGCGCGGGCGCAATAAGAGGCGTATGAGGAGCGTGGCGTTCTGGCGTATGCGGAGGTGGTTGCACTGGCCGTTGGGCCGGAAAACGCGGAGGCTGATTCGATTCAGCGGCATCGTCAGGGCGCGCCTGATACTGCTGATTCGGGTGCGAGAAAGCAGACTTGCGAATAGGGCCGGCAGGTGTTCGGCGTTGCGGAGCCTGGGAAGAGGAAACGCTGTGATCCACATCCGGACGGGCAGGAGTACGGCGCACTGGTTCAATACGAGGCGCTTTCGTTGGGCGAGGGGCAGACTGGCGTGGCCGAGCTGAATCTTCTGACGGTGAATCCGGGCGGCCCACGCGGCGCGCACCAGCACTCGACGGCCGGCTGCGGCGTTTGCGCGGCTCAAAAGACGGCGGTTGAGTCATGATTTCCCCTCAGAGACTTATTTGTGCAGGCCCGAACCTAGGTTGTTTTTGAATTCTTCCAGCTGTTCTGGAGTGACGCTTCGGATGATGTCCGGGCCAGAATCGGTTGCCAAGGCTTCGGCTGGAATCGGCTGATCATTCAGCAACGCCTTCCACACCAAACTTGCATTGGCAGACGGCCGTACGCGGGCCCCTTCATATACGTGAGGCATAGTTGCGAAATTGATCGAATCCGGATCGATATTCCGCAACGAGTAGGCGAACCCGCCAAGCCACTGGATATCGCCCAAGCCATTGGAAAGATCCATGTGGCTAGTGACGTCTTTGATGATTCCGTAGAAGGTAGAGATATCGGTGAAGAAGTTCAGCGAGAATGTTTTCTTTGCGATCGCGGTAACCACTTGGTGCTGACGTGAAATTCGGCCAATATCTGTACCGTCCCCAATAGAGTAGCGGGCACGAGCAATGCCAAGCGCTTGCGTTCCATCAAGATGGTGGCAGCCGGCATCGAGTTTAATTCCGGAGTACTGATCGTCCACAGCTTCGTTGAAGCACAGATCGATACCGCCGATGGTATCCACCACATCCCGGAACGAATCGAAGTTCAACACAGCGAACCCATCAATGTAAATGCCGGTGAGTTCTTCAACGGTACGTAGAGTACACGCGGCTGCTTGTGCCACGGTGCCACCGTTAGAACCGCCTGTAGAGAAGGCGGAGTTGAACATGGCATCTTCTTGTGGGTAGGAGTTTCCATTATTTCCGGTTACACACGACGGGATGTTCACAAGAGTGTCACGTGGAATCGACACCACATCAACACGCTCCCGGTTGGCGGAGACGTGAACGATCATCGTGGTATCGGAGCGTTGGATTCCACCATCTTCCTTATCTGCGCCAAGGAGCAGAATGTTGAGTGGTTTTCCGGCTTTTTGATCTAGAGGCGCCTGGTTTTGGACGGGACGTTCCTTTTGTTCAACAAGCGCAGCAATATCGTGCTGTGTGATCGATTGCTGTAGTTCGTAAAGCATGGTTCCAAATGCGGTTCCGCTGGTGAGGATAAACGCGAAAATAGCCAGGCCGAAGATCCGTAGTCTGTTTCGCCACGGATTACTCTTTCGCTGATGCGAAGCCGAGCGGGGGGAAACATCTATGTTGTCATTCGTTTTAACCACGCTTGTGTTCCTACAATCTCGTTGGGGTTGCGCCTGTGCGCAACAATCATTGAGTGGTCAAATTCTACCCCAGGTTGATGCATTTTCTCCGGAGATGACCCGTTCAGTGTTCGCTTGTGGGGAGATTATCACCAGGCCATATCCGTGGGAAATGGCTCCAGCGAACTGTTTCGTGAGGGTTTGGAGATCGTTGGGTGGTACCGCGAGCATAGGAGTTTCGGCTGAAGGCGGAGTGAGGCCGTCTACCTCCCCGGTGAGCGTGTAGGGATCGATTGAGTCAGGGTAGCGCATGGGTGCCGATGCCGCGTCGTCGTACCCTTCGGGAAGTTCCCCTGGCCAGGAAAACGCAAGTGATTCCAGGGTTAACGCAAGATTCGTTGCGTTCGAATCGGGTTGGGTTGGGTGTGAGGTGACGACGACGTCGTTCCACGAAACCTCTCCGGCTTCCAACGCAACTGTGCATTCAGCCAACTGACCCGCCAGCGCCCACATCACTGACTTCCAGTGTGGCGGTAGATCAAGAACAAGCGTGCTCGACGAATCAACCCCCAGATCATCAAGTAGATACTGTGTAATCTTTGCCAAATGCATCGCAACTACTTTTCCTGATAGTTCAATACGCTCTTGATCGCCGTACCACACGAGGGCAGGACTGGTGCCGCGTGAGAGAAGAACGGATAAAAATGTGGGTGCCGGGATGGCCATAATGACTCGTTTCAGTGAGAAAGATCAATGTTTTATGTAACTGGACGAAACCGGATAAACGGGTGAATGTAAATTCTTCCATGCATCTGTGATTATTCCGAATGCTAGAGGACAGTTTGCCTTATCGTCTTGACTTTTGGGGTGCGACACGCGTGTAATTTATATAGTGATTTAATTATGAAGGGATCTGGCTATGAGGGAAACCGAGATGAAAGCCCCGGGCATGTGCTCCGATGCTCGCTCAACTCGGTCTCTCATGCGCGGCATCTTTAATCTAGGATATGGCACTCAGTACGCGGACGATCTCACGTGGATGGAAGAAGCTCTGTGTGCCCAAACTGATCCAGATATTTTCTATCCTGAAAAAGGTGGGTCCACCGCCCCGGCAACCTCGGTGTGTGCCAGCTGTGCTGTCCGCGCCGAATGTTTAGAATATGCTGTGGCAAACGATATCCGGCATGGAATTTGGGGCGGGACATCAGATAACGATCGGAAGCGCATGGCACGTGAGCGCAAGGCCACTCGGAGTGTGCGCGGCTAAGGTTCGCTGTGGATAATCAAAAAATACAGGGTATAGATCGAGGAAGCGTCACGGCCATTGTGGTTGCACAAGGCCGTGATTTTCCATATCTTGCCCAAACGTTGGCCGCACTGGCCGCGCAACAACTTCCCGTAGATCACGTGCTCATCGGTATAGAAACTGATGCTGATCTCCCTTTTCTTCGCCGGGCGCTACCTGATGCCCGAGTCCATGTGATCGGCGAACAGCCATCGTTTGGTGCTGCCGTTAAGACTCTTCGTGCCATGGCTGATGATTGTGATTCGTGGCTGTGGCTGTTGCATGCTGATTCAGCTCCGGAACCAGATGCGTTGGACGCGATGTTGCGTATGGGTGAATCGTCTCATTCGATCGGCGCTGTTGGGCCTAAACATGTGGGGTGGGATCGGGAGCCGCGCACGCTTGTAAGCGTGGGTATTCGTGCCACCCGATCGGCACGGCGTGTACCTGAAGTTGAACCCGGTGAACTAGATCAGGGGCAGCTTGATTCGCGAACTGACGTGTTGGCTGTGGGCACTGCCGGGATGCTGGTGCGGAGCGAAGCGTGGGAGGAACTGGGCGGTTTTGATCCATTTTTGGGGCCGTTCGGGGACGGGCTTGAATTTTCTCGCAGGCTTCGTTTGGCGGGCTACCGGGTGGTTGTGGAACCGCGTGCGCGAATTCGGCATGCCCGCGTATCGCTCGGAGAACGCATGGTGGAATCGTTTGCGATGCGCCGGGTGTCTCAAGCCTATAACGCCTTGTTGGCGGCTCCTTGCGTGCTGGTGCCGTTGTTGTGGTTAGGGTTTGTATTGGGCGGCATTGTGCGGGCTATTGCCCGGTTCTTTATGCATGAACCTGGCTATGCTGGCGCAGAAGTGCGTGCGGGCTGGAAAATCGCGGGAGCGTTGGCGCATGTGGCGCGTGGCCGGGCGCAGATTCGGCGTGTGCGTAAGGTTCCACGGCGGGCGTTGAGTGCGTTGGAAGAAAAGCCGTGGAGCGTGAGGTTGGCACAGCGCCAAACCCGCAAGGCGCATCAGGATGCGCGTTTAATGGCAGACGTTCCTGATCACTTGACGTTAAAAGAACTGCAGGAGAATGCGCGTGCGAACCGGTGGGGACGCGCTCTGGTGGGTGCTGTTTCGCTGGCGTGGATGGGCTTGTTTTTGATTCCTGTGGCGTCGGGTGGTGTGCTGGTTGGCCGGCATTTGGCGCCCGGTACGGTGGAGGGCCCTGACCTGTTCGCTGCTGTGTTGCGTGGTTGGATCGAATCGGGGGATGGGTATCCTGGCGCGATTGATGCGTTGTGGGTGTTCCTTTCGCTTCCGCTCTTGGTGCTTTCCCCGTTCCAGGTTACGCTGGGGCATTTAGTGACACTGTTGTTGTGGCTGGCTTTCCCTTTGGCTGTGTTGTTGGCGTATGCCGCGTTGGGCAAGATCGTTATTAGTTGGTATGTTCGCGCCGGTTTGACCATGGTGTGGGTTTCGGCGCCTGCGTTTGTGGATTCGGTTGCGACTGGCCGGATTTCTGGCGTGGTGGCCTTCCTTGGTTTGACTGGCTGCGTGTATGCTCTTGGGGGTGCGTGGCGTGGTGGCCGGCACGATCTGGGTGTTCTATCTTTCTTTGCGATGGTGGCATCGTTGGGCGCGCCCGTATTTGGTGTTGTGACGCTTGTGGTGGGAGTGGTTGGTTTTGTGTACCATCGGGCGCAGGTGCGCTGGTTGTTGGTGCCACTTCCTGCGCTCGCGGTTCATATTCCAGGTTTCCGGTTTGCTGGGATTGGCTATCTTCTCACGTCTCCAGGAGCGTCTGAATCGGGTGTTCGTGATCCCCGTGCGATCCTTTCTTTGGTTCCATTTGACGATTTTTCGTTGAGTTTCCCTACTTTGCTGGCGTTCGTGTTGCCGGCTTGCTTGGCGTTGGTTGCGTTGCTTGGTTTGTTCCAGGTGCGTTTCTATGCTCGCGCCCGCGTGGCGTGGCTTTTCGCAGTGGCAGGTTTGGCGATTGCGTTGTTTGTTGTTCCGTTGTGGCCTGGTTACGGCCAAGAACTGGTGTGGGTTTCTTTGACGACGGCGGTGGCATGCGGTTTCGCTGGGACCCGTAAGCGGCTTCGTGCTGCGTCGTTTGGCGTATACCATCTGGTGGTTGGGTTGATTGTGGTAGCTCTTGGGCTGAGTTGGATAGGGTCAGCTGGCTACACGATCATGAATCATTCAAAGATTCGGGATGTGCGCCCGGTTCAATCGTCTCTGATCCCTGCTGTTGGACGGGAGGATCAGCGTTCTGGCCTGAAAGTTTTGGCGTTAGAACCGCAGGCTGATGGGGTTACGGCATATTTGTGGCGTGGCTATGGAACAGAACTTCATGAATTGACGATGGTAGCGCAGGCTGTTGGGGTAGATCCGGCGGCTCGTGATGTGCTTGCTCAAACTGTTGCGAATGTGACTGGAAGGGCGCCCGATGTTGCCCGTGATCTGGCTGTACATGGTGTGTCATTGATCGTGGTTCCACCAAGTAACGATCCACGACGCAATGAACTGGTTGGAGCGCTGAATGCTCTTCCTCATGTGACGTATGTGTCTGGCCACGAATCGGGTGACTTCTGGCGTGTGGAATGGAATGATTCTGCAACCCTCCGGGTGATTCCTGGCCATGAGCGTCAGATTTCTCCAGCAAGTAGTGAACGAAAAATTGTTATTCCTGAACGCAAGGATCCGCATTGGCATGCACAGGTAGGAGATACTGTGCTCAAAAGCGATAAACAGAGCGGGTGGGCGCAGGGTTTCATTCTCCCTGCAGATGCTCATGGAACTGTGCATATCACATATCGCGATGGCATCCATCGAACACTCAGCACGATCACTTACGCGATTATGGTGCTCTCGCTGTTGTTCGCGTTGCCTGTAAACCGGCGGAGGTTGAGCCGATGAAAATCAAACCGATTCTGTCTGGTGTAGCTGTGATCGCGCTAGCCGCAGGTGTTATAGGAGCGGCCTTTACGTTGCCAGCGCGAACTACGGCGGCAGAAACTAGCCCAGAATATGTGCCGATGGGGCAGACTTTTTCACTCGCCTGTACAGGCGGTGCTACTCGCACTGTCGAATCGGGAGTCAACGTCAACCACGAAGCCGAATCCATTTCAGGTCAGGGCGTGGTTTTCGTTGATGGTGCACAGTGGTTTGATATTGCACAACAATCCTCGGTTGATGCCACAACGATCGTCTCTCACGCAGAATCTGATCTAGGTGTAACGCAAGCCACCGGGGTGGTCTACGCATCAGACCATCGAATCAAGGACGGCCATATTATGGGAGCCTCCATCGTGCGCATCGGAGGAGCCGACATGCGCGGGTTGGCAGCGAACCCGTGCCAGTGGGCACGGCAATCTGTCTGGTTGTCCGGATCTCAAGCAAAAGTTGGCACATACAACTCCCTCGCCATACTCAACCCCGGAGAAAACCCCATCACGGTATCCGTGAACGCATACGGAGCCACTGGTCCACTCGAACTCACCAGTAACCATCACATTGTTGTACCCGCAAAAAGCCGATCGCAGATCAGCCTTGATGGGCTAATCCCGGATACGGCTCAGCTAGCACTTCACCTCACCTCGGATTCTGGCGTGTTTTCCGCATCCTTGCAAACAAACTCGCTCGATGGGCTCACCCCGCAAGGCATGTCGTTTGTTTCCCACTCCGATTCAGGGAAAAACATTGTTATTCCAGGGCTTGTTATTCCAGAAAACCGTGCTGTAGAAGCCGATAATGCAGAAAAACACCATGCGTCAGTACGTATCGTGAACCCACAACAAGAAGAAATCACCGCCCACGTATCGCTCATTGGCGAACGTGAACACGCACTCGCCGGCGCACAAGACGTTCGGCTGCCCGCTCAATCCGTTATTGACCTCACGCTCGATGGCACCGCCCCTGGCGCGTACGCTGTGCGTATCGCCGCAGATCAGCCCATTACGGGAAGCGTCAACATGAGCATCGAAGGAACCGCTGGAAAAGATCAAGCCTGGATCGGAGCCCAGCCATCCTTGCGCACAGGCGGTGCAGCTGTTACTGGAACAGCATCGCTCGTCCTCACCACACCCACTAATGCTGACGTCACGATCACCGGCTACGATTCCCACGGGCAGATCAGCCACGAAGAACAACGCCACATCACAGGCACACAACAAATTGAGCTACCTGACGGGCTAGATTATGTATGGGTCACGGCGTCGTCGTCGATCACCGGATCAATCTACGCAACGCAACCCCTCAACTCGGGCACAGGAATCACCGCAATCCCACTCACTGCGCAAGGAACCGACGCGCAAGGAGTACGCGTCAACGTCCACCCTAACGCAGATAATCCACGTCCCGCGGATCCATTTCCATCGCGGTAGCAATCTGGCCAACCATGACCTCGTGAATAAACCCACGCGGATCATCCTCAGCTAACATAGCCATCTCCAACGGCATCCGATAAAAGACAAGCCGGCCATAAATCTTCGACGGGCGCTCAAACGGCAAAAAACGAGCCAACGGAACCCCATCCTCCCACGGAGCTGGATCCGCCGCTGGAACATCCAACACAGCCACGTCAAACCGATCTAAACGCGGCCCCAAATGTTCATGAAATGCAGCCAATTCAACCGCGAGAACGTCATCAAACTTTTGGGCGCGCGAACGGAAAGCAGGCGATTCTGGGCCCACAAGCGGACCCCGCATACCGCGGCCATGGCGGTCGCGCCTCCGCCCATTCGAACGTTTCGGAAGAATACTCACACGTCTATGGTAAGCCACCCGAAACTTAACCACGAGCGTTGTAGACTTGAAACCGTGAGTCCAATCCGACACTGTAGCCGAAGCGCCTGCAACAACCCTGCAGCAGCCACCATGACCTACGATTACAAACAAGCAACAGCCGTGCTCGGGCCATTATCGCCCGTTCCACTTCCTGGTGCGTTTGATCTATGCGCGCAACACGCCCACACCGTTACTGTGCCCGTAGGATGGCAAATGATCCGCCTCAAAACCGAATTCGAACCCGTCGCGCCATCAACAGACGATCTCACGGCGCTCGCGGACGCCATACGTGAAGCCTCCCGGCGGGACGTTCCACCGCCGCGCCCGGCACAACGCGAAATTCGCCGGACCTCCATGGATATTTCCGCAACCCCGCGGCCGCGTCCCCATTTGTCAATGATTAACGGTGGTGGCGAAACCTCTGAAGAAGCCTCTAGCGCTGATCTCACACCCGTATCAGACGATGAAACAATCCGGTAAAGTAAAGCTATTAACCAATGTGAAAGGCGAATAGATGCGCATTCTTGTTGTAGATGACGATCCAGGAATCTCCGAAATGGTGGCAATCCTTCTGGAATCAGAAGGATACGACGTATCCGTATGTGCAAACGGATCCAACGTAGTGCCGCTTTTCCGTGCAGAACACCCAGATCTCGTGTTGCTTGACGTGATGTTGCCGGGGCTCGATGGCGTCTCGGTATGCCGTTTGTTGCGCGAAGAATCCGATGTGCCAATCATCATGATGAGTGCAAAGACGGACTCCCTTGATGTCATTGCCGGCCTGGAAGCAGGCGCAGACGATTATGTGACTAAGCCTTTCGAAAACTCGGTTCTTTTGGCACGCGTGAAAGTCCGCCTGCGCCGCCAAGAAAACGAATCCGAAATTTTGAAGGTTGCGGACTTAAGCATCGATCTCAAAGCACACGAAGTCAAACGCGGGCACGAAACCGTTCACCTCACTCCGCTCGAATTCGATCTGCTTACTGTACTGGCTCGTAAGCCATACCAAGTGTTTTCTCGCGAAGAACTCCTTGAACAAGTATGGGGATACCGCCATTCAGCAGATACTCGCCTGGTTAACGTGCACATTCAGCGCCTGCGCGCCAAAGTGGAACGTGATCCAGAAAACCCGGGCGTCGTGCTCACAGTCCGTGGCGTAGGCTACCGAGCAGGTGCCGTTAAGGAGTGAACCAGGAAGAGAGCCGCCCACGCAAACGGCGCAGCATATTCGATGTTATTGAACGTAAATTCGCTTCCTATCAGCAGCGATGGCGTTCCTCGCTCTCATTACGCACAATAACGTTCATCGCGCTCGCATCACTTGTGGGTATTGCGATCACCGGAACGGCCATCACATACCAAGTGAAGAACGCTGTATTCGATCGGACTGTATCCGTTGATATTGAGCGGTTCGCCACTGACACTCAACTAGCTCAAGAACGCTTCTCGGTTGCGATTGCGCCAACGACGGCGCAATCGCAACGCGTAGCGCTCGAACTCGTATCCTCTCTTTACGATCCTGCACGTGAATTGCTTGGCGGGGTGCTGCTGCGTTCCCCAAACCAAGAGTTTTCCGGCATACCTATTTTGGAACCAGAAACGGCCACGACAACGCGCGTGCGTTCGCTGATTACCCCGGAACTTCGGGAAATCGTGCGAAGTGACGCCGATTTGGGCTGGCAATCTGTATCAATCGCCAACGCACAAAACAAGGAAATCCCGGGCATTATCGTGGGCAAACAGATCCGTATTCCTGGATCTGGAGATTATGAACTGTATGCCGTGTTTTCGTTGGCTAACCAGCAAGATCTTCTGAACGCCACGATTCAGGCGCAATCGTTTGGCATGGTTGGACTGTTGGCGCTGCTTGTTATTGTGGCATGGATGATGGTGCGGTTTATTTTGCGGCCGATTCGGGCTGCCGCGGCGAACGCGCAAAAACTTACCGAAGGTGATTTCGATTCGCGTATGAAAGTCAATGGTGCAGACGAATTAGCCCAGTTGGGGGATTCGTTTAACACGATGGCATCGTCATTGGAAGAACAGTTTACGAGGATGCAACGAATGTCTGCGATTCAAACAGACTTCGTTTCGGCCGTTTCGCACGAACTTCGATCCCCTGTAACCACGATTCGTATGGCGGGCCAGCTTATCTACGACAAGCGTGACGAGCTTCCTCCAGCCCTCAAACGAAGCGCCGAATTACAACACACCCAGTTGCGTAATTTGGATGCGATGCTTTCTGATCTCCTAGAAATTTCTAGGTACGACGCCGGTGGCATGGCTCTTGCTGCCCAAGACGTCGATATTGCTGATATTGCACGTGACGTCATCGATATGGCAGAACCACTCGCACTCGATAACGGTGTGATCGTTCGGCTAGACAAGACTGGTGACACCACAGCACAAGTAGAGCCACGACGAATCGAACGCGTGATCCGCAATCTAGTTGTGAACGCGCTAGAACACGCTGGAGGTAAGCCAGTCCATGTATCTGTGGTAGGCGGGCGTGACGCCGTGGCAGTACGAGTACAAGACAACGGGGTGGGGCTCACTGAAGAACACGCAGCCCACGTGTTCGATCGATTCTGGCGTGCGGACTCATCTCGGGTCCGCAAATCTGGCGGAACTGGGTTGGGCCTGACTATCGCGAAAGAAGATGCTCTCATCCACGGAGGCACGCTTGAAGCAACCGGTGAACTCGGGATCGGTTCCACATTCTTGCTAACCGTGCCACGCAATCCAGGAGAAGACTTCTCACATCCACTCCCGCTCGATGTACCAGAACCATTCACATCGCCAACAGCACATGACGAACCAGACGCACGTGCTACGGAGGCTACAGAATGAAAAACAAAATCACTGTCCTCATAGCCATAATCCTCTTGGTATCCGGATGCGCTCGGATCCCAACCTCCGGCGTCCCATACGCAGTAGATCGACCCAAGCAAACAACTAGCGGAATCGTACTCGACCCCCAAGGGCCGGCCGAAGGCGCAGAACCAGAAGACATCGTGGTGGGCTTCATGCGAGCATCATCCGCCGGCTTCTCCGACGATTTCGTGGTAGCACGCCAATATCTCACTGCCGACGCCTCCACAGCCTGGAACCCTGCCACACAAGTGCGCATCTATCCAGACTCACAAAACCAGCAAGTCAGCCAAACTCGATCCGGTGCATACAGAGTCACCGTAGGAGCAGGCGGCATCCTCGACTCCACAGGACGATTCACCGCCGCCACAGCAGACGCCACCCTATCGAACGAATTTTCCCTTGTTCGTGAAAAATCAGGACAATGGCGCATCGCCGTCGTCCCTGACGGTGTGACAATGCCAGACTCACTGTTCCGAACGCTATTCGTGCGCGTCCCACTCTACTTCCCAACGCAAGACCAAAATGCGCTCGTGACGGACGTGCGTTGGTATCCACGCTCCCAAGTAGCGTCATCGGTTGCGCGCGGAATCGTAGACGGTCCACCTGCGTGGCTCGCCGAATCAGTAAACCCAGTCCTGCCAACGGGAACGCGCCTAACAAACCCCGTTACGGTAGAAGACGGAACCGCGCGCGTGGACCTGAGCAGTGAAGTAGCAGAACTGCCACAACGTGTCCGTAACCTCGTCTACGCACAATTCTCCAAAACACTCAGCGCCATCGCAGGAATCTCACGCGTAGAACTCACCGCAAACGGCGTACCACTTACAGCGCAAACTAACACAGACGTACCCGCATACCCTTACTCGGCCTCATCGCTCATGGTCCTCGTCGACGGGAAACCCGCGGTAGTCAAAGACGACGGAATCCACCCCGTGCCCGGAGCAGAAGCTCTTGTATCACTCGGACTCACCAACATCGCCATCCCATACGGCGAAACCACAACAGAATTCGTGGCACTCGGAAACAACAAACAAACCCTCTATCGTGTCTCCCAAGAAAATGGCGCAAGCCCCCTGGTTAACGGAACAGCCCTTGTACCTCCATCAACCGACCGCAAAGGCTTCGCCTGGGTATCAGAACGCGAACCGAACAAATCCTTCACTGTAGCCAACATAGCCTCCGGCACGGTAACCCGTGTAGACGCCCCATGGCTCGAAGGCGTAAAAGTACGGGCGCTCGCGGTATCCCGCGAAGGCGTACGGCTCGCGGTGATCGTGGAAAACGAAAACGGCGTACAGATCCTCATCGCGGGAATCGTGCGTGACAACGCCGGAATCCCACAATCGTTGAGCGATCCGATCCGAGTGGGGCAGCGGTTCGCCGACGCCCAAGACATCGCCTGGGTATCCGATTCGCGGCTTGTTGCAATCGGAAAAACTCAGTCCTCCACAGTCAATTCTTTATATTCCGTGCCGTTGGGGGAGAACATTTCACTTTTGTCCTCATCGTTGGAAGATATTGTGGACGTGACCGCTGGGCGCAACGACGAATCCATCTTGCTCCACACATCCAAGGATGAAATCTTCGCCTACGACGCCGGTGGATGGCGCCAAGTTATTCAACACGCATCCTCGCCTGCCTATCCAGGGTGATTGCCGTGTGGCCGGGCTTTTTGAGGCGATTGTGGGGCGATGTTGCCGATATCGTTTTCCCACGGTGGTGCTTGGGGTGCGGCGCAGTTGACGAAAGTTTGTGTAGCGCGTGTGCGGCGTTGTGGGAAGGCCCGTGGTGGCGGGCTGGTGGCGACGCGAGGTTTTTGGTGAGCGTGTGCGATGACGAATCTGACTCTGTGGCGTTTCCCGTGTGGGGCAAGGCTTGGTATTCGGGGCGCGTTGCACGTGCGATCGTGGGGTGGAAGAATACTCGAGATCGTCGGGCGGATCAGGCTTTTTCTGGTTTGTTTTCGCGGATTGTGGCGGATCTGGACGCGGTGCGGGCCTTTCCTGCGGCGCGATGGGATCGCGTGGTGGTTGTTCCGTTGGCGTCGTCTCGAGGCCGACGCCGGGATGGCCGGTTTGTTGCCGGGGTGGCGGCGTGCGCTGTGGCCGAGTTGTGGGGTGTGCCTTATGTTGATGGGCTGAAAGCTGTGAATGTTGCGCGTGGTTCGGGGAGCGCTGCGGATAGGGCGCGGAAGTTACGGGGGCAGCGATCTGTGGCGGATTTTTCGGGGCGTGACGTGGTGTTAGTTGATGATGTTTTGACAACTGGGGCTACGTTGGTTGGGGCGCAACGGGCGATTGAAGCGGCTGGTGGCCGGGTGTGTGGTGCGGTGGTTTTAGCGGTTACTGACCATCCTTGACTAGAGGATATGCTGACCGCTGAATGGGGTGAAAAAGATTCCCTTTTGTGATGTGAGGCACTATACTTGAGGTAACAGATTAAAGGAGTGAATCTCACTGAAGCTGTGATTACGCTCGGATGAAAGTAGGTGGTGAGTGTTTCCTGCTCGCGTCTGCGAGCGCAAGTCCCCTCAACGTGGCAACGCTGCCACTCTCACGACCCAAGGAGGTCATCGTGGAATTCGTAGTTAAAGGCCGTAACGCCGAAGTTAGTGACAACTTCCGTGAATTTGTTGAAGAGAAGCTAGCAAAAATTGAACAGTTTGCTCCTCGTGCTCAACGTGTTGAAGTTGAAGTAACACATGAACCAAACCCGGCTCAAGCAGAAATCTCTGAGCGTATTGAAATCACTGTTCGTGACAAGGGCCCGGTTGTTCGTGCTGAAGCGGCTGCATCTGATCGATATGGCGCGGTGGATTTGGCGGCGCAGAAGCTGTTTGAACGGCTACGCCGCAAGAGTGAGAAAATGAAGGACCGGAAGCATCACGCCGTTAAGGATGTACCTGCGGGTGAACTCAATGTTGATGAATTGATGGCGGAAGTAAAGTCTGCCAAGGTGGAAGAACCTGCTGAAGAACCCACACGGCCAACTGCTGTTGGCGAAGCGGTTGAAACGCAAGTAGGGGATTCCCCAGTTGTTGTGCGCCAAAAGCTGTATGAAGCTAAGCCTATGTCCGTTGAACAGGCAGTAGATGAAATGGAACTGGTTGGGCACCCATTCTTCCTCTTCATTGATGAAGAAACGTCGCAGCCATGTGCCGCATACCGCCGGCGTGGATGGACTTACGGTGTGATTCGCTTGGATGCGAAGACATCCGAAAACGGTCCTGGTGACGTGGAGTAATATAACTGGACTCGTAGAGGGTCGAATCCTGGAATTTCCAGGGTTCGGCCCTTCTTTCGTGCCTGTATGACTGGCCGCACTTGCATAGCCCTGCCGCACCTGCAAAAACATAGGGAATCCGGCACGCCCTGCAATATGCGGCGAAGGCGTGCCGTATCCTCAAACAAAATGCAGGAGTTTACATCTTATCGGAGGTAAAGGTGTAGACCTTGTCACCCTGTGCGGATCGACTTCGCTTCCTCGGATATTATGGTGAGTGGTTTCTTTCCCATCGTTAACGGGCTACTTGGTGTAGCTGGAAGAGGTAATTGTGACTCAACGTCCACTTCAGGTTGCGGTTATTGGTGCCGGCCCTGCTGGAATCTATGCATCTGATATTTTGTCCAAGTCAGATGTTGATGTACAGATCGATCTGTACGAAAAATTGCCAGCCCCATACGGCCTTGTGCGTTACGGTGTGGCACCGGATCATCCACGTATTAAAGCGATTATTACCGCCCTTTACAACGTGTTGCAGCGCGGCGATATTCGGCTGGTTGGCAACGTTGAAGTAGGCAAAGACATCACGTTTGACGAACTGCATGAACACTACGATGCGGTTCTCCTAGCAACTGGTGCAGATCGTGATCGTCCATTCGATATTCCGGGCTCCGATCTGCCAGAAGTCTACGGGGCATCTGAATTCGTGTACTGGTATGACGGGCACCCAGACGTACCGCGCACCTGGCCGTTGGAAGCCAAAGAAGTTGCCGTTCTTGGCGTTGGAAACGTGGCACTCGATGTGGCCCGCATCCTTGCAAAGCATCCTGAAGATTTGATGAGTACCGAAATTCCAGAAAACGTGGAAGCGGGCTTGCGCCAATCTCCTATTACAGACGTTCACGTGTTCGGCCGTCGCGGCCCCGCTCAAGTGAAGTTCACCCCGATGGAACTGCGCGAACTCGGCCATGTGCCAGACGTTGACATCGTGGTCTACCCAGACGATTTCGATTACGATGCTGGTTCGGAACAAGCCATGGATGAGTCGAAGATGACACGTCAAGTGGTCGATCAACTCACCAACTACGCTTTCCAAGATGCCGAAGATCTCACCGCATCCCGCCGTATCCACATCCATATGTTGCAGGCCCCAGTTGAAATTCTTGGCGATGAACATGTTGAAGGCATCCGCATGGAACGTATGGAACTCCAAGGAGATCAGTCTGTGAAAGGCACTGGAGAATTCATTGATTACCCAGTCCAGGCGGTCTATCGGGCAGTCGGCTACGCGTCGTCGCCAATTCCTGGCGCGCCGTTCGATGAACGCCGCTGCGTTGTGCCAAACGTGGGCGGCCGTGTGATGGACGGCGAAAACGTCGTTACTGGCATGTACGCAACTGGCTGGATCAAACGAGGCCCGGTTGGGTTGATCGGCTCTACGAAGTCTGACGCCCAAGAAACCATCAACAACCTGGTGGACGATTACAAAGCCGGAAAGCTCCATGCATCCACTGAAAATGTTGGCTGGGATGCGTCCCGTGTGCTCCTGGAAGAACGCGGCGTCCGCTACACCGATTGGGAGGGCTGGCACCACCTGGAGGACTTTGAAAAGTCACTTGGGCAGGCCGCAGGCCGTGAGCGCATCAAAGTTGTTGAGCGCGAAACCATGACAGCCGTATCCCGTGGCGAAGAGCACGACGGAAAGCTCTACTGATACTTAGCTGGCATCTAGCTTCTGCATGGGGCTGATGCTGGCGCGAGCGGGCTGGGCTTGGGGAAAATTCCCAAGCCCAGCCCGCGTACATATAGGTCCGTGTACACATAGGCCCGTGTGCGTATAAGTGGGTGTGCACATAATAAGCAGGCGTGTAGAGAGCATCTACACGCCTGCTATCGCGGCTAGAATTCAGCGGTAGTTCACGAATTGAAGCGCAACTTCAAACTTACCGTTCTTAAGAAGAGCAATAGTTTCTTGAAGATCATCGCGAGATTTGGATGAGACACGAACTTCGTCGCCCTGAATCTGAGCCTTCACGGACTTCGGGGCTTCGTCGCGAATCAACTTAGTAATCTTCTTTGCATTTGCCTGGTCGATACCCTTCTTGAGCGTGCCAACAAGGCGGTATTCCTTGCCGGACGCCTTCGGTTCGCCTTCACCTACGTCAACCTGCTTGAGGGAAAGGCCGCGGCGAATCAGCTTGGATTGCAAAACATCCCAGATTGCGAGCACGCGCTCTGGAGCATTTGCAACCATCGTGATCGATTCTCCGGAGAGCTCGATAGAAGCTCCAACATTTTTGAAATCGTAACGTTGCCCGATCTCTTTTGCCGTTTGATTTACAGCGTTATCTACCTCTTGGTAGTCGTAATCTGATACGACGTCGAATGACGAATCTGCCATGATTTCTCCTCCTCTAAGAGCACGCTACGTCAAAGTGTGACGCGCGTGGCATTGTTTTTCTATGGTTCTAGTTTGACACGGTATGGGGTGGAGCTGGTAATCTCTTTATCCGCACGGGGTTGTAAAAACACCGAGCACGGCAGGTTTGCAGAGCGGCCAAATGCATCTGACTGTAAATCAGACGGGTAACCTTCGGGGGTTCAAATCCCTCACCTGCCACCAGTTGATTACTTCGGTAGTCGGC
This sequence comes from Arcanobacterium haemolyticum DSM 20595, assembly GCF_000092365.1. Taxonomy (NCBI): domain Bacteria; kingdom Bacillati; phylum Actinomycetota; class Actinomycetes; order Actinomycetales; family Actinomycetaceae; genus Arcanobacterium; species Arcanobacterium haemolyticum. The sequence continues at coordinate 1,546,892 of NC_014218.1, read as the reverse complement.
TTCAAAAATTGAGGTGATGTGAATCATCAAAGTTTTTGGAAAAATAAGTTGGTTTTAAGTGGTCCTCTTGGTAAGCTTTCCAACGTTGCCCCGATAGCTCAGTCGGCAGAGCGTCTCCATGGTAAGGAGAAGGTCAAGGGTTCGATTCCCTTTCGGGGCTCCATTCATTTCAAAAGAAATGGATTTGAGGCGGGGTAGCTCAGTTGGTCAGAGCGCACGACTCATAATCGTGAGGTCGCGGGTTCAAACCCCGCCCCCGCTACAAGTGAAAGTGAAGCACCCGCTTCTAAACAAGCCGAACGTGAGGTAACAACAGTGGCTAGCAAGTCTGCAGACGTTCGCCCCAAGATCACCCTCGCTTGCGAGGTTTGCAAGGAGCGTAACTACATTACGAAGAAGAACCGTCGTAACTCGCCGGATCGCCTGGAACTGAAGAAGTACTGCCCAAGGTGCAACCAGTCCCAAGCACACCGCGAAACCCGATAAGGTTCACGCAAACTGAAAGCCCTTCCTAATGGAAGGGCTTTTGTTTTTTAACCGGCCTGCCACCCCATCCACCAGCGCCCGATTGGCGGCATACAGCACAGCAGTGCTCTATATGGGACTCCTGAGCTCTCTGCCGCTTTTTGGGACGGGGGCCGCCAAAAACGCGCAGCCCCAACCGGTGCCGCCAAACAACGCGCAGCCCCAGCCGGCGTAGAAAGATCCACATCTTCGCCCTTGAACGTTCTGGGTGAGTATAGTGTGTATGAGTTAAGAGAAAGAGGATCCCATGACGTGCTCTATCGGCGAAATGATCGGCCACGGGCCGGTTCCACCTGCAGTTCCTTCATCGCGCGCTTTGGACACCCCGGCGTCCCTCAGTGACATCACCACGTTTGGTATAGGTGGAACATTCGAACGCCTTGTCCAGGCCCATTCGGAAGCTGAGATCGTCGAAGCAGTCCGTGAAGCAGACGAAAACAACGTCCCAGTACTCATGATCGGCGGCGGCTCCAACATTTTGGCCTCCGATGATCACTTTGATGGCATCGTAATTAGGGATATGCGCCACGAAATCACTACCATAATGGATGATGGCTGCGGCGGTGGCCAAATGACGGTCACGGCTGGCACCCCATGGGATGACGTGGTGGTGTATTCGCTCGAACAAGAGTGGATCGGCCTAGAGGCCCTGTCGGGCATCCCAGGATCGGCCGGCGCTGCCCCGGTTCAAAACATTGGCGCCTACGGCCAGGAAGTGGCAGAAACGATCGCCTCTGTCCGTGTCTATGACCGCCAGCGCCGCGAGATCCACACGCTTTTCCTCGCAGATCTTGATTTCGGCTACCGCCACTCGCTCCTCAAATCCTCGATGGCTTCGGGCGCCTGGGGCTCCACACCACGCTGGATCGTGCTGTCGGTGAATTTCCACATGCGCCGGGCAACGCTTGGCACGCCGATTAAGTATGGTCAGTTGGCGTCAACGCTCGGTGTTTCGGTTGGGGATCGTGTGCCAGCGGTGGACGTGCGCCAGGCGGTGCTTGATTTGCGCCGCTCGAAGTCGATGGTGTTGGATAACGCGAACCGGAATACGTATTCGGCGGGGTCGTTCTTTACGAATCCGATTGTGACTGCCGAGCAGGCGAAGAATCTGCCGCCGGAGGCTCCTCAGTTTCCGGTAACGGATCATACGGCGATTAACCAGATTGGGGGAGATGCTCCTGTGGTTGAGGGTTTGGTGAAGTCGTCTGCGGCTTGGCTGATTTCGCATGCTGGTTTTGATAAGGGGCATGGTTTGCCTGGCGTTGCGTCGTTGTCTACGGATCATTCGTTGGCGTTGACGAACCGTGGGGGCGCGCGTGCGTCTGACGTGGTTGCGTTGGCCTGCGAGGTTCGTGATGGGGTTCGGAACGCCTTTGGGGTCACCTTGGTTCCGGAACCGGTGTTTGTGGGTGTGAGCCTCGATTAGGAGCGTCCGAGTAGCCGTTCTACCGCAGTGAGGACGTAGCGGTGGGTTTCGTTGCGGCCGAGTGGGTAGAAGTGCCCTGAGGCTGTGAGGCGTACGTTGTGTGCTCCGGGTAGGTATGATCCGTTGGGCACGTGCGGGTCCACGTGTGGGGTGAGTGAGTAGATTCGGGAGTTGAGCGCGGTTTCTGCGTCGCTTCCGATGTCTGTTCCGCCCGGCGCGAGCCTGCGTACCGCGGATTTTCGTGGGAAGTAGCGTGCGAGCGTGGAGCCTTGCCATGGGGTTGCGATCGTGACCATTCCGATTACGTTTCGTGGCCGGCATTCTGCGATTGTGGCGCGCCCTACGAGCCCGCCTTTCGAGTGTGCGAGGAGGATGACGGGACCATCGATTTTTTCTGCCGCGTCGGCGACGATTCGCGCCAGAACATCCGTGGTTTGCGTGAGCATCGCGAGTTCTTTTACCCGCACGATCGCGTACCCGGCGTTGCTGAGCGTGCGTACGACGGGTTCGAGTTGCGCAGTTCCTTCGTAGATTCCAGGGACGACGACGATCGTGGCCTGGCTTTCTGGTGACTGATGGTATCGATGCCGAACCAGTGACGACCGCACGAACCACGCGTAGTCGTTCAGGCGGTCGTGTAGGCTCATCGTTCGCACTCCTCCAGTAGGGTAACGACGTGGGTGCTCACGTTGCGATCGTCGTTGTAGAGGGTAGAGTGTGCGGCTCCAGGGATTGTGAAAATCTCGGCTTCGGGGACTCGCTGCGCTAAGAAATCAAGCCACACAGGCGGGACCAGATGGTCATGTTCGCCGCGTATGAACACAAATTTCGCGTCAGGAGATACCTCTGCTATGCGTTCTTCAATCGGATAATCCAATACGCGTGGCATAATCTGAGCCATCCACACGGCCGCGGCACGAACATAAGACCACAAGGCAACACGTACCAATGATGGCCGCTCCCATATGGACGATTGTGAGTAACGAGCAACCACCCAGCCAGGCGTACGTTCGTTGATGTTTACCGGAGGGCCGATCAAAGCTGCACGCCGGAAACGCGGTGGATACGACGCCATCATTTCCACAGCGATCTGCGCCCCCATTGAATGCCCAACCAAAATCGGATCCGAAATCCCGTTTAGATCGAGAACAGAACACAACACATCCGCGAAATCGCACAGAGTCATCGCACGCGGTGGCGCCGGAAGATCCCCAAACCCAGGAAGATCCACCATTAGCACTTCGCCATACTTACACAGTTCATCTGCCAACGGCAGAAGATAGGTAGCCGAAAGCCCGATTCCGTGGATCAGCACGAACGTGACTCGATCGTCACCAGGATCATCCGTATCGATTCGATTCAGCCCAGGAGCCGGAGCACCAATCCGGTGAACGCGCACAAACGAATCACCCACCTTCACCAGCGAACGCTGCGGTTCTGGAAACCCAGAATCATCCACCAAATAATTAAAACGATCCGGTTTAAGCCTCATGGTCATCAACATCTTCAGTAGCAAGCCAGGCATCGATCTCATCGTGCCATCTACTCTTGGATTCAGCAGACGCCAACGATGCGCTGATAGCAGAATGAGCAAGCAACGCCAACTCGTAATCGTCGCACCCCAAATCTCGCGCGATCTGATACTGGTCAGTCAAACGCGACAGGAACAACAACGGATCGTCGGCTCCAAGCGCAACTTGTGCACCGGCGTCGAGCAATGTACGCAACGGAACATCATGCTTATGGCCATACACGCCCAACGACACGTTTGACGCGGGGCACACCTCAAACGCAATCCCCGCGTCAACGATACGTGCCAGCAACTCAGGATCCTCAGCGGCACGCACCCCATGCCCCAAACGGGCCGGACGCAAATGAGCCACAACTTCACGCACATGATCCGGACCCAACAATTCGCCACCATGCGGAACTGCAGCCAACCCAGATCGCCGCGCAATATTAAACGCCCCAGACCACTCCGATGTAGTACCGCGCCGCTCATCGTTACTTAACCCAAAACCAACCACGCAACCTGGCCCATCGCCCGCATGCTTCGCAGCCAAACGAGCCAACGTACGCGCCTCAAGCGGATGGCGAATACGCGAAGCGGCCACAACAACGCCCACCTCAATACCAATATTACGCGAAACAGACGCAGCCTCATCCAACACGATCTCCAACGCAGGCGTGATACCCCCAACAAACGGAGCATACGACGTGGGATCAATCTGAATCTCCAAACGGCGCGAACCCTCACGCTTGTCGTCCTCCGCAGCCTCCCGCACAATCCGGCGCATTGCAGGTTCGCTACGCACCACCTTGCGGGCCGCATCATACGCACGTTGGAAACGGAACCAGCCACGCTGATCCGCAGGAACATGCAAAGAAACGTTATCAGTCAAATTCTCAGGCAAGCGAAGGCCCTGCTCACGGGCCATATCGGCAAGCGTAGAAACACGCATCGAACCTGTGAAATGAAGATGGAGATGGGCTTTGGGAAGGACGTTAAGGTCTCGCATAAACCAAGTCTGCCAGTGAAAAGGAGGCCTTTCAACGTGACTTGTGTGAAACTCGGCGGGGTTGGTGGGGATCCGGCTTGAAGTTCCGTCTGCCTTGCACATATAAATGGTTACGTGACCTTTCCCGTCTCCCAAACCGCCCTCCGGCGCGAGCGCGCCGATCACGAACGTACCATTTTGGCTCTGCTTACAGGCTCTGACGCCGCACACATGCTCTCTGTTGCCTTGGCACACCGGGGCGTTGTTCGATCCTGGAACGTGCATGCGATTCATCACCGGCCAGGCGCTGGGGTGTCTGTGGGGTACAGCGTAGTGTTGGATGCGGCGCGCGGGAGCGGCGGCGCCGTGGCGCGGCGCGAAACGTATGTGGTTGCGTCCTCTGGGCGGATCGACGAAGATCGGCTGGCTGAGGTGGACGGCCGCACCGTGACCTGGCGGGACGTGCGCGTGCACGTGTGGGAGCATCCTTTTGATCCGCAACTTCCTGCCTTGGAGCTGGCGTGCGATCCGGTTTTGTTGGGGGAGTGGCTCGGGTTTGATGTTGACGTGGAGCTGGTGGCGTATCGGCCAACCCGGCGGGCCGTTGTAAAGATTTTTGACGATAGCGGGGCTGTGCGGTTCGGCAAAGTCATGCTGCCCGAACATGTGGATGGCGTGGCTACCCGGTTGCGAATGTTGGAGCGGGCTGGGACGCCGGCGCCGCGGATCGAACGGCGGGACGATCGCGGGTGCGTGGTGACCAATGCGCTTGATGGGATACCGCTGAGTAAAGTGTATGCCAGTGTGGTGCCGGGGAATCTGGAGCAGGCGCGGGGCGTGCTTGATTCGTTGGCTGGCGTGCTGGATAGTTTGCCATTGGTGGCGATCGGGCTGCCTGCACGGCCTGCCTGGGTGGAGCGGTGTGAACATTATGCTGAAGCCGCCGCCAGTGTGTTGCCCGAAGAAGCCGACCGGGCGCGCGGATTGGCCGGGCGGATACGGGCCGCGTTGGAGCGCGCCGATCTGGGGCCGATCGTTCCTACACACGGCGATTTTTATGAGGCTAACGTGTTTGTTGACCCGGGAACCGGGCGCGTTTCTGGGGTGCTGGACGTGGATAGTTTAGGGCCAGGGCATCGGGTACATGACTGGGCCTGCTTGCTGGGGCACATGTCTGTGCTGCCAGGGCTGGCGCCGAAAACCTATGAACATGTTGATCTGCTGCTGGCCGATTGGACTGGGTGCGTGGCACGCTGGGTTGATCCGATGGCGCTGGGCGCGTCTGCCGCTGGCGTGGTGCTGTCATTGGTTGCCGGCGCCCGGCGCTCGCGGAAGAAGAACTGGCAGGCTGAGGCACTGTTTCGCTTAGAGGTAGCTGAGAAGTGGCTGAGGTGAAGGTAGCGGATAACTTTCTGCCCAGATCTACCTATATGATAAGTGTGAGAAACCGCATTTTTTAATGAATTTGCTGGTAGCATACTTTCATACGTTATTTCAGGTAAATATCGAAAGACGTATAGAAAACTTGGATTCCAAAGGAGGAATGTTTAAATAAGGATTCGCATGGTTTCCGCGATTGCTTTAACAACTATGTTAGGTCTAATGTCAGGGGGGTGCCCCTATGTTGTGTGTCAAGCTGCCAGGGCGGTGTCGGGGACGTCGTAGAGGGTGCCGTCTCGGAGCATGGCGTACAGGACTGTGAGTCTGCGGTGGGCGAGGGCGATGATGGCTTGGTTGTGTCGTTTGCCTTGGGCTCGTTTGCGGTCGTAGTAGGCGCGGCTGACCGGGTCGGTGCGGATCACGGCGAAAGCTGACAGGAACAGGGCGCGTTTGAGGCGTTTGTTGCCTGAGTGGCTGACTCGTTCAGACTTGATCGATGACCCGGACTGACGGGTGGTCGGTGCCAGGCCAGCGTAGGAGGCCAGGGCTGCTGAGCTGGTGAAGGTCTTCCCTGCAAGTTCAGCGATGATCACGGCAGCGGTCCTGAGACCGATGCCGGGCATGGATCTCAGGACCAGGTAAAGAGGGTGGGTGGCCACGATCTTCTCTACCTCTGAAGCGACGTTGGCGCGTTGAGCGTGCAGGCTCACCAGTTGGCGGGCCAGGTGCGGGATGACTAGGCCCGCGGCTTCGGTGCCGGTGACTATCACCGACTGCTTCGCTAGCGCGGTAAGAATATCCTCGGTCCATGCAGCGTGGCGGCGAGCTCCGTGCTTTTTGAGTTTCGCATCCATTCTGGCTCGCCCGGCTTTGCGTAGAGCCTGCGGGGTTGGCCAGGTAGCGAGCACTTCGAGGATCGCGTCATGTTCCAGGCGTGGTCCGAGAACTCTTTCCAGTTCAGGGTGGATTTGGGTGAACAGCCCGCGGATCCGGTTGGAGACTTGATTGACCTGCCGTGAGAGGTCAAGGTCGAAACCGGTGAGCATCGCCAGTCCTGCCTCGTCCTGGTCGGTCTTGGTGAGCTGGCGCAGGGTGTGGGGAAGGCTGCGGGCTGCGTCAGCGATAATGAACGCATCCTTTTCATCAGTCTTCGCCTCGCCCGGGTATAGGTCAGCGATCCGGCGCATGGTCAGCCCCGGCAGGTAGGCGACCTCGATGCCCATATGTTGGGCGACCGCGATGGCGAGAGCGCCGATTGTTGCCGGCTGATCCACGACCACCAGCACAGAGCCTTTCGCTGACAGATTCGTGTAGATATCAGTGAGTTTTTGTTCGTTGTTGGGCAGGGTCTTATTCCATAACACCTGCCCGGAATCGGTTAGTGCGCAGGCCCAGTGGTCGGTCTTGCCGACGTCCAGTCCTAGAAAAATGTCTGGTCGGTCAGTTCTCATGGCAGTTGTCCTCTCGGTTTGCACCATAAGTCGGCCGAGCCTAGACAGCACGCCTCACATCCACGTTACGACAGGCATCCATCCTTGGTGCCGAGCCCCTAATCAGCGATCACATGCTGGCAACCGACCCTGGTGGCAACACCCCCCGGATCATTGGATAGACAGGGGCAAGACACCATGCCAGGGCGGCTGGCCGACAATCCCAATCAACACCCGCCAATCAGGACCTGTCAACAAGGTAACGGGCAGTGGCGACTCCCCTAGTCCCGGATAGTGATGGTTCCACTGAAACTGTTATTGAAGGGGGACAAGCGCAACCAATATAAGTAACTACCGCATTGATTTCCAGAACCGAGATATTCATGGAAACATTATGAAAACGTGGGTAGGACCGACACAGTATAATTGCGCATGGCGCTGGAGTATGAAACGCGAAATCAATCAACCGTTTTATGTCTCGCGTGGCAAACAGTGCGCACGGCTATTCGTAGGAGGAGCGTTCCGTGGAGAACAATGTCATAACATCTTCTAAGATTCCGATGCGCCAGTCGCAACAATTTTATTTCGGCTTTATCTTGGCTTTGTTCAGTGTTCCGCTGTTTTTCACAGTAATTTTGCCGCTCAGTGCGATTATTGTTTCGCGCAAGGAGCGCCAGGCTAACCCAGAGTCGTTACCATCTGCTGGTGGGCTGTACCTTGGAATATTTACGTTGATCCCTGGACTGATTTTGGCTGGTGTGATTCTTTTCCGATTACTTAGTGCCCTGGTCTATCCAGGCTACTAGTAGCTATTCCATATACACGTTGCCGGGGGGAGAGCATGTGTTCTCCCCCGGCAACTTTTCTTCGTCGAGATGTGTATCTCGTTACGCAAATAGTTCTTGCAGTCTACAGGCACCGGCAACGAGGTCGTCGTCGGCAAGCGCATAGGAGAAGCGTAGGTAACCGGGCGCTCCGAAGGCTTCGCCGGGAACGACGGCTACTTCGGCTTCTTCTAAAATAAGTTCGGCAAGTTCAGCCGAAGTCTGTGCGACTTTGCCGCGGATTTCTTTACCGAGTAGCGCTTCGATGTTGGGGAAGACGTAGAATGCACCGGTAGGCTGGGGGACAACAAAGCCATCAATCTCGCGAAGCATGGCGACCAGCGTCTGCCGACGGCGATCAAAAGCTTCTTTCATTGGAGCGAGTATGCTTTGATCGCCGGTGAGTGCGGCGATGGCGGCACGCTGGGAGACGTTTGAGACGTTGGACGTAACATGGGATTGGAAGTTGGCTGCTTTCTTGATGACGTCGGAGGGGCCATACATCCAACCCACGCGCCATCCAGTCATGGCATAGGACTTGGCAACGCCGTTGACGACGATGGTCTGGTCGGCGAGCTCTGGCACAACCTTTAGTAGGTAGGACATCTCACCTTCATAGACAAGCTTTTCGTAAATTTCATCGGTCACGATCCAGATGCCGTTGGCTAGTGCCCATTCGCCGATTGCGCGGAGTTCTTCCGGTGTGTAGACGGAACCGGTTGGGTTCGATGGCGAGCAGAGCAGGAGCACCTTGGTGCGCTCGGTGAGTGCCGCGTCGAGTTGTTCGGTGGTCACCTTGTAGTCTTGGTCCGGTCCGGCAAAGACGTCGACGACGTGTCCGCCGCACAACCGGATCGCTTCCGGATAGGTGGTCCAGTATGGGGCAGGGAGGATTACCTCGTCGCCATCGGACACGAGCGAGGCAAAAGCCTGGTAGACGGCCTGTTTGCCACCATTGGTGACGATGATGTTTGCTGGATCGATCGTGACTCCCGCATCTTCCTGGACGCGCATGGCGATGGCCTCACGCAGTTCTGGGAGACCAGATGCTGGGGTGTACTTGTGGTTCTTAGGATCTTGAGCGGCTGCAACGGCGGCATCTACAACGTGTTGTGGGGTTGGGAAATTGGGCTCTCCAGCGCCGAAGCCGATAACTGGCTTGCCGGCAGCCTTCAATGCCTTTGCTTTGGCATCGACTGCGAGAGTTGCGGAGGGCTGGAGCGCCCCAAGACGTGCTGAAACGCGAGATCGCGGAGATGTATGTGTCATACGTCCTATGGTGGCACGGAAATGAGTTGATGTCACCTGCGATCTCACAGTGAAAACCGTAAAATGAGATGTCTATGTGTTGTGAATTACATGCAGAATATTGTGCGAATAGAAAATGGGCAGTAAAGTAAGGGGAGTTGTGGAACGTTCGCTAGCATTAGTGTCCTTGTTTAAGGCATAATGTTACAGAGGTTTCCAATATAGGGTAGTGGCGCAATTGGTAGCGCACCGGTCTCCAAAACCGGCGGTTGTGGGTTCGAGTCCCTCCTGCCCTGCTAGAAGGCGGCCCACAAGGGCCGTTTTCCACATTTACCGAGAGGATAAACACGTGAGCCAGGCTTCAGCGTCCAATCATGGTCATAAGCCAGCGGAGTCGCATTCACAAGGCTTCTTCGCGCGTATCATTCAGTTCTTCCGCGAGGTATTCGTGGAACTGAAGAAAGTCCAGCGTCCAACTCGCGCAGAGTTGTGGAAGCTGTTTCTAACAGTCGTATTTTTCGTTGCGGTTGTTATGGCGTTCGTGGCAGTGATCGATCTGATCTTCGCTCAGCTCGTTCTTCTTATCTTCAGTTAACGCCAGATTTTAGGTCGTCTGAAAGCAGGAAATATGTCTGAGGAAAAGCTCGAAAATACAATCGCTCAACCAGTTTTTTCCGACGCCGCTTCACAGCAGGCGCCGGATGTCGTCGTACCTGCTGAAGAAGAAAGCATGGTCGAAGAAGGCGTCATCCTTGAAGATGAGACCACTGAAGACGTTGCCGAAAATGAAGAAGCTGACGCCGACGAAGGCGAATCTACTGAGGAAGTTGCTGAAGAAGCTGAGGCTCTCGTGATTGAAGCTCCGGCTGCTGAAGAAGGCACTCCCACAGAAGAAATGGTTCGTGCAAAGCTCAAGGGCTTGCCGGGCCGTTGGTACGTTCTTCATACCTACGCAGGCTACGAAAAGCGCGTGAAGCACGATCTTGAAACACGTATGCACTCATTGGACATGGAAGATTACATCTTCCAGATCGAAGTTCCAATGGAGGAAGTATTCGAAGTGAAGAAGGGATCCCGTAAGCTCGTTTCACGTGTCCGTATTCCGGGTTATGCACTTATCCGTATGAAGATGACTGACGATTCATGGCGAGTCGTTCAGGACACGAACGGTGTGACTGGTTTCGTTGGAAACGGCCGCACCCCAGTAGCTTTAACCCCTGATGAGGTTGTGCAAATGCTCACTCCGATTGTGGAGAAGGAAGCTGCTGTTGCTGTAGAAACTGCTGGTAAGAAGGTGGGAAATGTTGGTGTGACCCTCGAAGTTGAATACTCCGTTGGGGAAATCGTGACGCTCACCACTGAGCCTTGGATGGGTATGCCAGCTACAATTTCTCAGGTTGATGCAGTTAACCAGAGGTTGACTGTTCTCATGACACTTGTCGGCCAGGAGACCCCGGTCGATTTGTCCTTCGGGCAAGTTAAGAAGATGGACTGATCGAAATTCCGATCAACGTTTCACTGCTCTATCTCCGCAGTTAAACGTGCCCTTTTTAATCCAACGAAGGCGCCCGTCGTCGTTGCCAGGCGGCGGTAACAAGAAAAGAAAAGAAGGATCAAAATGCCACCGAAGAAGAAGGTTGCCGGTCTGATCAAGCTCCAGATTCAAGCTGGAATGGCCACCCCGGCTCCGCCGATCGGCCCAGCACTGGGTCAGCACGGCGTTAACATCGTGGAATTCACCAAGGCATACAATGCTGCAACTGAATCCATGCGCGGAAACATCATCCCAGTTGAGATCACGGTTTACGAAGATCGTTCGTTCACCTTTATCACCAAGACCCCACCTGCTGCAGAACTCATCAAGAAGGCTGCTGGCATTAAGAAGGGTTCGGGTGTGCCGCACACCAACAAAGTCGCTCACCTCACTGCAGATCAGCTGCGCGAGATTGCAAAGACCAAGGAACCAGACCTGAACGCCAACGACATCGAGAACGCTGCTCGCATCATTGCAGGCACCGCTCGTTCGATGGGCGTAACCACCGACGAGATCTGAGGATCTCAACCGCTCATCCCGAGCAAATGATGCCATTCGTGGCATCGTGGTAGAGCCCCGAGCGGGCTCGCTCCCCACAACTGCTGACAAGGAGAAAAGCAGAAATGGCAAAGCGCTCAAAGAATTACCGTAAGGCTGCTGAGCTCATTCAGGCTGGCGAAATCTACACCCCAGCTGAAGCAATCGAGCTTGCACAGAAGACGTCCGTTACCAAGTTCCCATCCACCGTTGAGGTTATGTACCGCCTCGGTGTTGATCCGCGTAAGGCTGATCAGATGGTTCGTGGCACGGTTAACCTCCCACACGGCACTGGTAAGACGGCTCGCGTTATCGTCTTCGCCGTTGGTGACAAGGCTCAGGCAGCTATTGAAGCTGGCGCTGACGAAGTCGGCGGCGACGAGCTCATCGAAAAGGTCGCAGGTGGCTGGACCGACTTCGATGCAGCTGTTGCAACCCCAGATCTCATGGGCAAGGTTGGCCGTTTGGGCCGCGTCCTTGGCCCACGTGGTCTCATGCCAAACCCAAAGACTGGCACCGTGACCATGGATACCGCCAAGGCTGTTAATGACATCAAAGGTGGCCGTATCGAGTTCCGTGTGGACAAGCACGGCAACCTCGCTTTCATCGTTGGTAACACCTCCTTCACCAAGGAACAGCTCCTCGAGAACTTCACTGCTGCACACGAAGAGATCATGCGTCTCAAGCCAGCATCCTCGAAGGGTCGTTACCTCCTCAAGGCTACTGTTTCCACCACGATGGGCCCAGGCATCCGCGTTGATGCTACCAAGTCCACCAAGGAAGCCTGAGATCGGTAGATCTAGGAAAACGCATAACGTCATACGTTAAGCCGTAGGTGCGGAAGTTTGTTGCTTCCGCACCTACGGCTTTTGTGTGGAAAGGGTGCTGGCTGGCGCCAGGCTACTACTAGGCTGGCGCCTGATTGCCGGCAGGTTGTCGCCCACATGCGCTTGATTCACCCGGATGCCACGTGATTTGGTGCCCGATCGGCGGCATACAGCACAGGAGTGTCATACAGAGCACTCCTGTGCTATCTCCCGCGATTATGGCGCAGGGGACAGGACTTGTAGCGTTCTGTCTTCCCTCATTTTCACGGTACTATGTGTGTAGAAACTCAACTGAAAGGGATAAGAACGTGGGGAAATCGCTTGTCATTGGTATTGCTGGTGGTACAGGTAGTGGAAAAACTACGCTCACGCGTGCAATCGAATCACGCTTCGCGCCGAATGCCTCGGTTATCTTTCACGATTCCTACTACAAAGCACACCACGAACTGAGTTTCGATGAACGTTGCAAGCTCAACTACGATCACCCAGAATCATTCGATAATGACCTTCTTGTTGAACACATGCACAAGCTTATTGGTGGCGAATCAATCGAAGCTCCAGTCTACGATTATGCCAACCATAATCGTGCAGAACACACTCAGCATATCGAACCGGCTCCAGTGCTTTTACTGGAAGGTATCTTGCTTTTTGCTGAACCACGTTTGTGTGAACTGTGTGATGTGAAGATTTTCGTGGATACCGATGCCGATGTGCGTATCTTGCGCCGTATTAAACGTGACGTGGTAGAACGCGGCCGGTCACTTGAATCGGTAGAAGCACAGTACCTCGCCACAGTAAAACCGATGCACGAACTCTATGTAGAACCATCTAAACGCCGCGCTGATCTTATCGTGCCTGAAGGAGGCCATAATCTGGTGGCTCTCGATATGCTCGTTCATCGGATTGAAGGCGAACTCAAGCGTATGGTCTAGGGGGAGTTCTTTGTTGGGCGTGTCACTGAACGCGCCCAACTCTTGCGCACGTTGATGAATCAACGTAGTCTACTTAATGCCCAAGACCGCAGGTCGCCCGAAGTTATCGGGACGAAGTTCGCACGGCGAAGCCCGCGTAGGTACGAATAGACAGCAGTTTAATCTGCCCATGTCCTCATGCCTGCGCATGAGGATTTTTAGTATCTAAAGGGTTTCGCGATGTTGAGCATCCGACTGCGGCATTCAATCGGAAGGAGGTCCCATGGCACGGACCGACAAGTCTGCAGCGATCGCAGAGCTCAAGGAGCTATTCTCGGGTTCTTCGGCCGTTCTCGTAACCGAGTACCGTGGACTGACTGTTGCACAGATGAAGACTCTTCGTCGTGCGATGGGTCAGGAAGCGACTTACGTGGTTGCTAAGAACACCCTCGCTCGCATCGCGGCTAAGGAAGCTGGCATCGAAGGTCTCGATGATGCCCTTGCTGGCCCGACTGCACTGGCATTCGTCACCGGTGACATCGCTTCCGCAGCTAAGGCAGTAAAGAACTTCGCAAAGGATAACCCGGCCTTGATCATCAAGTCTGGTGTTCTCGAAGGTAACGTTCTTGCTGCTGAAGATGTTCAGAAGCTCGCCGATCTCGAATCCCGCGAGGTCCTGCTGGCCAAGGCCGCTGGAGCTCTCAAGGCTTCGCTGCACAAGGCTGCATACGTATTCACCGCACCAGCTACCAAGTTGGTACGCACTGTCGACGCACTACGTGCGAAGCAGGAAGAAGCTGCTGCCTGATAGTAGCGGCATAACTCATCAATTAAACTGCCTCAAACGTAGGCAAAGGAAGGTAGGCCAATCATGGCTAAGCTCACCGCTGAAGAGCTCATCGAAGCTTTCAAGGAGCTCACCCTTGTTGAGCTCAACGACTTCGTCAAGAAGTTCGAAGAGGAATTCGACGTCGAAGCAGCTGCCCCAGTTGCTGTTGCTGCGGCTGCTCCAGCTGCAGGCGCTGCTGAAGCTGAAGAAGAGAAGGACGAATTTGACGTCATTCTCGAATCTGCTGGCGACAAGAAGATCGGCGTTATCAAGGAGGTGCGCGCCCTTACCTCCCTCGGTCTGAAGGAAGCTAAGGACCTCGTTGATGGTGCACCAAAGCCAGTTCTCGAAGGCGTTAACAAGGAAACCGCTGAGAAGGCTAAGGAACAGCTCGAAGGTGCTGGCGCAACCGTCACCCTTAAGTGATTCATGCGGTTTGACGCCGCAATCACATCTAAAACTTGTTGGTTAATCACCAGCGGTTGAGACGATCCCCCAAACGTTTTCGTTTGGGGGATCTCTCTATTTTCTCTCCATACTTTCCTTAAACTAGAACAGAAAATAGGGGAGCATGGTACGTCGAACTTGCTAAAGCTGGCAAAGTATGGGAGAGTTTTCGCGTCGATGTTTTCGACGGATGCATGATGATGATCGAGGAACCTGCGTGTAGCACGACAGCCGCTCAGTGATTCGAGGATCTCAGAATGTTTATAGGAGTCGTGACCCCTTCCACACTGGCTAGGGGTAGACTTTCTTGCATCCTAAAGGTAGATTAGAAACTTGCGTGGCTTGCCTTTTGGCTACCATTTTTCCTTGAAAATAGCGCATTTTACCGATAAATCGGGCAAAATGAATGGTTGTTGATAGGCGAATCGCGCATATCCCTTACCAGAACCCAGGGAAGGATCACCTTTGGCTGCGCATAGCACCCCTACGCCCACAGTTGTGAATGGCAAACTAGTTTCTGACCGCGTATCGTTCGCAAAGATTCACGAACCGCTGTCAGTCCCAGACCTCCTCGGCCTACAGACCTCCAGCTACGGCTGGCTCATCGGCTCTGACGAATGGCGCGAAAGCGCTGCAGAAGGCGAAAAGTCTGGCCTTGAAGAAATTTTTGATGAAGTCTCCCCAATCGAGAACACTGCTGGCACGATGGGCCTTGTCCTGTCCCAGCCACACCTCGAAGAAGAAAAGGCTTCCATGGCAGAGTGCAAGGAGAAGGATCTTACCTACTCCGCAGCTCTCTACGTCACCGCAGAGTTCCAAAACTACGAAACCGGTGAAATTAAATCTCAAACCACCTTTATTGGCGACTTCCCGTTGATGACCCCTCAGGGCACCTTTATCATCAACGGTACAGAGCGCGTCGTCGTTTCCCAGCTGGTCCGTTCCCCAGGCGTTTACTTCGAACGCATGGCAGATAAGACCTCCGATAAATACATTTACTCCACCAAAGTCATCCCATCCCGTGGCGCATGGCTGGAGTTTGAAATCGACAAGCGCGATACCGTTGGCGTCCGCGTCGATCGTAAGCGTAAGCAGTCAGCAACTGTCTTCCTCAAGGCTCTGGGTATGTCAGAAGCCGAGATTCGTGAAGAATTCAAGGACTTCCCGATTCTCCTCGACACCTTGGATAAGGATACAGTCAAGACTCAGGAAGATGCGCTACAGGATCTCTACCGCAAGCTACGCCCAGGCGAACCACCAACAGCCGAAGCTGGCCGTGCGCTGATCAACAACTTCTACCACAACCCTAAGCGTTACGATATGGCGAAGGTTGGCCGGTACAAGATTAACAAGAAGCTCGGCACTGAGATCGAAATGGACAAGCGTCAGCTGCAGCTCCAGGATGTCACCGCAACGTTGCGCTACCTCTTGGCTTTGCACGCTAACGAAACCACGATTGCTACCGTTGAAGGCGGCAGGGAAGTCCCAGTCGAAACCGACGATATCGATCACTTCGGTAACCGTCGTATCCGCGCAGTCGGCGAACTTATCCAAAACCAGGTTCGTACTGGTTTGGCTCGCCTCGATCGTATGGTTCGCGAACGTATGACCACCCAGGAAGCGGAAGCGATCACGCCGTCGTCGTTGATCAATATCCGTCCAATCGTGGCAGCGATCAAGGAGTTCTTCGGAACCTCCCAGCTTTCGCAGTTCATGGATCAAAACAACCCGCTCGCAGGTCTAACCCACAAGCGCCGTCTGTCGGCACTTGGCCCAGGTGGTCTTTCCCGTGATCGTGCATCCATGGAAGTGCGAGACGTCCACCCATCCCACTACGGCCGTATGTGTCCAATCGAAACCCCAGAAGGCCCGAACATTGGTCTTATCGGTTCGTTGGCAACCTATGGTCGCGTGAATGCCTACGGCTTCATCGAAACGCCATACCGCAAGGTTGTGGACGGCCGCGTTACCGATCAGATCGATTACCTCGACGCCGCTGACGAAGATCGGTACAACGTTGCGCAGGCTTCGGCGTCGCTGGACGACAACGGCCACTTTGTTGACGACGAAGTCCTCGTCCGCCTCCCAGGCGGCGAACCGGCGCTTGTTCCAGCTGACGAAGTTGGCTACATGGACGTTTCGGCACGCCAGATGGTGTCCGTTGGTACGGCAGCTATTCCGTTCCTCGAACACGACGATGCTAACCGAGCACTCATGGGTGCGAACATGCAGCGCCAGGCTGTGCCACTGATCCGTCCAGTTGCTCCATACGTTGGAACTGGTATCGAATCGCGCGCAGCAGTTGACGCCGGCGAAGTCATTGTTGCCAAGGCTCCAGGTGTTGTTACGGAAGTTTCTGCTGACATCGTTCACGTGGAAGAAGACAACGGCACCCACCGCGTCTACAAGCTCCTCAAGTTCGAACGCTCCAACCCAGGAAACTGCACCAACCAGATTGTGCGCGTTTCTGAAGGCGACCGCGTCGAAAAAGGCTCCCTGATTGCAGACGGTCCTGCAACCGACGGCGGCGAACTCGCTCTCGGCCAGAACCTTCTTGTTGCGTTCATGGCATGGAACGGCTACAACTACGAAGATGCTATTATCCTTTCGCAGCGTTGCCAGTCCGAAGATCTTCTGACGTCGATCCACATCGAAGAACACGAAGTCGATGCCCGCGATACGAAGCTCGGCCCAGAAGAAATCACCCGTGACATTCCAAACGTTGGTGAAGATATGCTCGCTCACCTCGACGATCGCGGCATCATCCGCATCGGTGCTGAGGTTTCTGCAGGCGATATCCTCGTTGGTAAGATCACGCCAAAGGGCGAAACCGAACTGACCTCCGAAGAACGCCTCTTGCGCGCTATCTTCGGTGAAAAGGCCAAGGAAGTTCGCGATACCTCCCTGCGCGTTCCACACGGTGAATCCGGAATCGTTATCGGTGTTAAGGAATTCTCGTCCGAAAACCATGACGAACTGGCAGCCGACGTCCGCCAGACCGTTCGCGTTCACATCGCTCAGCGCCGCAAGATCACCATTGGTGACAAGATGGCAGGCCGCCACGGAAACAAGGGTGTTATCTCCCGTATTCTTCCACTCGAGGACATGCCATTCATGGCGGACGGTACTCCAGTTGACATCGTGCTCAACCCGCTCGGCGTGCCTTCCCGTATGAACTTGGGTCAGGTCTTCGAACTCCACCTCGGTTGGGTTGCCTCCCAGGGCTGGGACGCTACCACTGCTCGTGAAGCTGGTGAAGAATGGGCAGTCCGCCTTCCAGAGAACGCTGTTGTTGGTAAGGCCCAGGGCCGCGTTGCCACGCCGGTATTCGACGGCGTTGAGTCCAACGAACTGCGCGGTTTGCTTGAGAACACCACTGTGAACCGTGACGGCGATCGTCTGATCGGCGCGTCCGGTAAGGCTCAGTTGTTCGACGGCCGCACCGGCGATCCGTTCCCAGAACCAGTTTCCGTGGGCTACATGTACATGCTCAAGCTCCACCACTTGGTTGATGACAAGATCCACGCCCGGTCCACCGGCCCATACTCGATGGTTACTCAGCAGCCATTGGGTGGTAAGGCACAGTTCGGTGGCCAGCGCTTCGGCGAAATGGAAGTGTGGGCTCTCGAAGCCTACGGCGCATCCCACACGCTTCAGGAAATGTTGACTATCAAGTCCGATGATACAGTCGGCCGTGTCAAGGTTTACGAAGCGATCGTTAAGGGTGACAACGTCCCAGAGCCAGGCATTCCTGAGTCCTTCAAGGTTCTCGTTCAAGAAATGCGTTCGCTGTGCTTGAACGTCGAAGCTCTTGATGCTGCCGGCAACCCGATTAACTTGCAAGATTCCGACGACGACGCCTTCCGTGCTCCACAGAGCGCTGGCATCACCACTGGTTTGGAAGATCTCCAGACCGGTTCGGAACTCTAAATTGTCACGCGAGGTGAGCAGCTTTTCGCGCCTGCTGCTCACCTCGCGAAATGCCCAAAAATCGGCGTACTAAATTGAGGAAGTAGGAACCTTGCTCGACGTCAATCTTTTTGATCAGCTCCACATTTCGCTGGCCACGTCGGAAGATGTGCGCAAGTGGAGCCACGGCACCGTCACCAAGCCGGAAACCATTAACTACCGCACATTGAAGCCGGAAAAAGACGGTCTGTTTGGTGAACAGATCTTCGGCCCAACCCGTGACTGGGAATGTGCATGTGGTAAGTACAAGCGCCCACGCTACAAGGGCATCGTTTGTGAACGTTGTGGTGTTGAAGTCACCCGTTCCAAGGTGCGCCGCGAACGTATGGGGCACATTGAACTTGCTGCGCCTGTCACCCACATTTGGTATTTCAAGGGTGTTCCATCACGCCTTGGCTACCTGCTTGATATTGCTCCAAAGGATCTGGAAAAGGTCATCTACTTCGCCGCCTACATGGTGACCGATGTTGATGCAGAGCGCCGCCACAACGATCTCCCAGCCCTCACGGCTGAATACGAGATGGAGCGCGCCAACCTTCAGAAGGAATGCGATGCTGCTGTTGAGAAGCGTTTGAAGGCTGAAGAAGCCGCTCTTGCAGAAGCAGAGAAGAACGGTCAAGACGCTGCTGCCCGCGCTAAGATCAAGCGCAACGCAGAAAGCGAAGCACGCCGTGTTCGCCGTGAATATGAAGACGACATCGCCCGCCTCGAAGAGGTCTGGGATAAGTTCACCAAGCTCAAGGTTGGCGATCTTGAAGGTGACGAAGATGCATACCGTGAAATGGTTCTTCGCTGGGGCGATTACTTCCAGGCTTTCCGTGGTGCGGAAGCAATTCAGCGCCGCCTGAAGTCGTTCGATTTGGAAGCAGAGCACGAAGCTCTTGTTGAACAGATCGAAACCGGCACCGCCCAGCGTAAGACTCGCGCCCTCAAGCGCATCAAGGTTGTGAACGCATTCCTGCATTCTGGCACCGCGCCAGAAGCAATGGTGTTGGACGCGCTTCCAGTGATCCCACCGGATCTACGCCCAATGGTTCAGCTCGATGGTGGCCGTTTCGCTACCTCCGATTTGAACGATCTCTACCGCCGCGTTATCAACCGTAACAACCGCCTCCAGCGCATGATCGATCTCAACGCGCCTGAGATCATGGTGAACAACGAAAAGCGTATGCTTCAGGAAGCTGTTGACGCGCTGTTCGATAACGGCCGCCGTGGCCGCCCAGTTCAGGGCGCCGGCAACCGTCCGCTGAAGTCGATCTCTGACATGCTCAAGGGTAAGCAGGGTCGTTTCCGTCAGAACTTGCTCGGTAAGCGTGTTGACTACTCGGGTCGTTCCGTTATCGTCGTCGGCCCAACTCTGAAGCTGCACCAGTGTGGTCTTCCAAAGACCATGGCTCTGGAACTCTTCAAGCCATTCGTGCAGAAGCGTTTGGTGGATCTTGAACTCGCCAAGAACATCAAGGCTGCAAAGCGTCTGATCGAACGTCAGCGCGATGAGGTCTTCGACGTTCTCGAAGAGGTCATTCGTGAACATCCAGTTCTGCTCAACCGTGCACCAACCCTCCACCGCCTCGGTATTCAGGCGTTCGAACCACAGCTCATCGAAGGTAAGGCAATCCGCCTCCACCCACTCGTGTGTTCCGCGTTCAACGCTGACTTCGACGGCGATCAGATGGCAGTCCATCTGCCACTATCGGTTGAAGCACAGGCAGAAGCACGTATCCTCATGCTTTCGGCAAACAACATCCTCAAGCCATCGGACGGCCGCCCAGTGACTGTTCCGGCACAGGATATGATTATCGGTCTGTACCACTTGACCGTTGTTCGTGATGGTGGCGATGGCGAAGGCCGTTACTTCTCATCGGTTGCTGAAGCGCAGATGGCGTTCGATTTGGGCCAGTTGGATCTTAACTCCATGATTAACCTCCGCTTCCCAGCGAACGATATCGTCCCGCCACGTGAGTGGGAAGCTCCAGAAGGTTACGAGGAAGGCGATTCGATCATCCTCAAGACAACCCTGGGCCGTGCGATCTTCAACGAAGCCCTCCCAACCACCTTCCCGTTCATCAACAAGGTTGTGGGCAAGAAGGTTCTTGGCACGGTTATTAACGAACTTGCTGAGCGTTACCCGAAGGTCGACGTCGGCGCCTCGCTTGACGCCCTGAAGGAAACCGGTTTCTACTGGGGCGGACGTTCCGGTGTGACTATTGCGGTTTCGGACGTTATTCCGCCAGAAACCAAGAAGGATATCCTTGCGGCTGCTGAAAAGCGCGCTGCGAAGATCGAACAGGACTTCCAAGAAGGTAACATCCGTGACGAAGATCGCCGTAAGGATCTGGTTGCTCTCTGGACTGAAGTTACTGACGAAGTCGCAGAAGAAATGCGTAAGAACTTCGATGACTGGAACAACGTGAACATCATGGTTACCTCGGGTGCTCGTGGTAACTGGATGCAGATTCGCCAGGTTGCTGGTATGCGTGGTCTCGTGGCTGATCCAAAGGGTGAAATTATTCCTCGCCCGATCACGTCGAACTACCGTGAAGGCCTGTCCGCTCTGGAATACTTCACGGCAACCCACGGTGCTCGTAAGGGTCTTGCTGATACGGCGTTGCGTACGGCAGAATCTGGTTATTTGACGCGTCGTCTGGTTGACGTTGCACAGGACGTGATCGTTCGCGAACACGATTGTGGTACGTCGCGCGGCTTGTCCAAGTTCATTGTTGCAGTGGATAAGGAAGGCAATGAACTCCGTGAGGTGCTCGTTGATGGCGTTCCAACCACCGTAACAGAGAAGGAAGTTTCCGCAGCCCAGTGGGAGTCTGGTAAGGTTCTTCCGAACGAAGAATTGGATACCTCGGTTTACGCTCGTACTTTGGCGAAGGATGTTGCCGACGCCGATGGCAACATTCTTGTTGAAGCGGGCACCGATATGGGTGATGTTGCGCTTGAGAAGCTTCTTGCTGCTGGCATTAAACAGATTTCGGTTCGTTCCGTTCTTACCTGTAATTCCCGCGTTGGTACCTGTGCGATGTGTTATGGCCGTTCGTTGGCAACGGGCAAGCTCGTTGACATCGGCGAAGCGGTTGGTATCGTGTCAGCACAGTCCATTGGTGAACCGGGTACTCAGCTGACGATGCGTACGTTCCACACTGGTGGTGCGGCATCGGCAGAAGATATTACCCAGGGTCTGCCGCGTGTTCAGGAACTGTTCGAAGCACGTACGCCTAAGGGTGAGGCTCCGCTCGTTGAGGCAGCCGGTAAGCTGGAGATCGAAGATCTCGAACGTTCCCGCCGCCTGATCATCAAGCGTGATGACGGCGATGAGGATCTAGTTTACTTGGTGGGCAAGCGTGCCAAGCTTTTGGTTCCAGAAGGTTCGCACGTGACAGTCGGCCAGCAGCTGGTTGAAGGCCTGATCGATCCTAAGAAGGTTCTTCGTATCTCGGGCCGCCGTACCACGCAGTTGCACTTGGTTTCTGAAGTTCAGCACGTTTACCGTTCGCAGGGTGTTGAGATTCACGATAAGCATATTGAAGTTATCGTGCGTCAGATGCTCCGCCGGGTCACGGTTTTGGATTCGGGCGATACTCGCTTGTTGCCTGGTGAACTTGTGGATGTTTCGGTGTTTGAATCTGCAAACCGTGCAGTTTTGGCTGAAGGCGGCCGTCCAGCATCTGGCCGTCCAGAGCTGATGGGTATCACTAAGGCATCGTTGGCAACGGATTCGTGGCTGTCTGCGGCATCGTTCCAGGAGACAACCAAGGTTCTGACAGAAGCGGCGTTGAACTCTAAGTCCGATCCACTTGCGGGCCTGAAGGAAAATGTTATCCTCGGTAAGCTCATCCCAGCTGGTACCGGCCTTGAGTCGCTACGCCAGCTTCGTGTTGAGCCAACTGCGGAAGCACGTTCCGAATACGAACAGCTCAACTCGTTCATGGGCTCCGGTATGGAATCGTTTGATGATTTCTACGGGTACGGTTCGTTCGACGATTACGATACATCGGGTTTCGGGTTCGGATCTAACTTCTGATCTGATTCGACACTAGAACGATTGGAAAGCGGTGGCGCGAATGCCACCGCTTTCCCTTTCATTTATAAAGGGAGTAAAGAAATAATGGTTGAGCCTAATGGCCAAGCACACAATGTAGCTGCGCATGAATTGTTCTTTTCTACAACTGATTCGCGTGGCGTGATTGATTTATCGAATTCGGTGTTTATCCGCATGTCACGTTATGAGCGTGTTCAGTTGGCAGGTGCGCCGCATAATATTATTCGCCATCCTCATATGCCGGGTGGTGCCTTTAAGACGATGTGGGAGACTATTTCTGGCGGCGAACCGTTTGGTGCGTACGTGACGAATATGGCTGCGGATGGGTCTGAGTATCGGGTGTTTGCCACGGTTACGCCGTTGGATGGCGGTGGCTATTTGTCGGTGCGTTCGGCGCCGATGAACAATGATTTGGCGCAGGCTGCGAATCGAATTTATTCGCATGTTCGGCAGGTGGAAAATGCGGCAGCGTTGGAGGGGCAGAACCGCCGTGCATGTGCTCGGCTTGGCGCGCAGGCGTTGGTGAGTGATCTTGAGCTTGCGGGTTTTGCTTCATACGATGACTTCATGCATATGGCGCTCACGTCTGAAGTTTCTGCGTGGGAGGCTCATAATGGCGATTTTCCGGTGCGAGATTCTGGATCTCAGCTGGGGGAGTTGCTCTTAGAGGCGCATCAGATTCACACGTATTTTTCGCAGTGGATGAAGGATCAGGAACAGTTGCATCATCTGGTTGAGGAGATCGGTGGGGCAGTGGCGCATGTTCGGTCGACGATGGCGGATATGGCGCACGTGGGCCAGGAGTTTTCGGCACATTCGGTGAGTCGGCCAGATTTGACGATGCCGTTGTCCGTGTGGATTTCGATGCAGGATATCATCGGTGGTTACATGGATGGTCTGGTTGCTAAGTTGACTGAATTGAGGGCCAACATTAAGCACACGCAGGTGAATATTGCGTTGAGTCGGCTTCACTTATCAATGTATGGCCAGTTTGTGTGTGAATTGATTGATATGCAGAACGATCCAGATAGTGTGCGTTCGTTGCGTATGCTTGGGCGCGCGTTGCGTGAAGATTTCGCGCGGTTGGATACGCAAGTTGCCCGTACGTCGTCGTTAATCCAGAATGCGAAGAATTACGTGCGTAACGTGAGCGACGCGGTTGCGATTCCGCGGCAGCTTTTGGGTGTGTGGGAGACGACGACGGGGCAGGCGATGGATAGTGCCGTCGAAACGGAACTTGCAGCGGCTGTTGCTCACGCGAAATCGAAAACTGATACGGCGATTAGTGCGCTGGAAGCGTTCTATGACCACCTGGGTACGGAGAATCTTTCGGCACATAATCGTGAGAAATATGAAGCCCACCTTGCAAAGTTGTGTGATGTTGATAACGTGTGACTGTGGTGTGAAACGGGCTGATGGCTGTGGAAAAGGAGCCTGTGTGCCTAGTGCCACTAAGCAAAATGCGCTCATTCTTTGACTGATGTAGTGCGGATTCGTTAGTCTTATGAACGGTGCCCGTTCCATGCGTATACCGTTGCCAATTCGGAAAAACCGAACGCTTTCTCGTGAAAGCCTGTCTCCACACTGTCGGATTTTCGAATGTGAATACGCTTGGACGTTAGGAAAGAACGGTGTCTTTCCGACCGCAGGTTCGAAAAAGGCGAACAGGCGGGCAGTTCGACTATTGACATATCAACAGGAGAAATAGTGCCAACTATTCAGCAGCTGGTCCGTAAGGGCCGCTCCAGCAAGGCGAGTTCATCCAACACGCCGGCGCTGAAGGCTAGCCCGCAGCGTCGTGGCGTGTGCACCCGTGTGTACACCACAACCCCAAAGAAGCCAAACTCGGCTCTTCGTAAGGTTGCCCGTGTCCGTCTTTCTTCCGGTATCGAAGTTACCGCTTACATCCCAGGCGAAGGCCACAACCTCCAGGAGCACTCGATCGTGCTCGTTCGCGGTGGTCGTGTGAAGGATCTTCCTGGTGTGCGTTACCACATCGTCCGTGGTGCACTTGACACCCAAGGTGTTAAGAGCCGTAACCAGGGCCGTTCCAAGTACGGTGCTAAGAAGGAGAAGAAGTAATGCCACGTAAGGGTCCAGCGCGTAAGCGCCCGCTCATTGCTGATCCGGTTCACGGCTCCACAGTCGTTACCCAGCTCATTAACCGCGTGCTTCTTGATGGTAAGAAGTCCACAGCAGAACGCATCGTCTACGGTGCACTCACCGCTGTTGGCGAAAAGACTGGTCAGGAACCACTTTCCGTCCTCAAGCGCGCACTTGACAACATCCGTCCACAGCTCGAAGTGCGTTCCCGCCGCGTCGGCGGTGCAACCTACCAGGTTCCAGTTGAAGTGAAGCCTGGCCGTGCAAACACGCTCGCACTTCGCTGGCTCGTTGATTTCTCCCGCGGTCGCCGTGAGCACACCATGCTCGAACGCCTCCAGAACGAAATCATGGACGCCGCTAATGGCCTCGGCGCCGCTGTTAAGCGCCGTGAGGACATGCACAAGATGGCCGAAGCGAACCGTGCGTTTGCGCACTACCGCTGGTAAAAAGCCGTCGGGCACCCGCCCGGCATGATCAGGAAAGAGAGCCATGGCACACGAAGTGCTTACCGACCTCAAGAAGGTCCGTAACATCGGAATTATGGCGCACATTGACGCGGGTAAAACCACCGTTACTGAGCGCATCCTCTTCTACACCGGTATTAACTACAAGCTCGGTGAAACCCACGATGGCGCCTCCACCACTGACTGGATGGAGCAGGAAAAGGAACGCGGCATTACGATTACGTCTGCTGCTGTTACCTCGTTCTGGAAGGGTCATCAGATCAACATCATCGACACCCCAGGACACGTTGACTTCACCGTCGAAGTGGAGCGTTCGCTCCGCGTTCTCGACGGCGCTGTTGCAGTGTTCGACGGCAAGGAAGGTGTTGAACCACAGTCCGAAACCGTTTGGCGCCAGGCTGACAAGTACAATGTTCCACGTATCTGCTTCATCAACAAGATGGACAAGATGGGTGCGGACTTCTACTTCTCGGTTCAGACACTGAAGGACCGCCTCCACGCTGTCCCAGTGATCATGGAACTCCCAATCGGTGCTGAGTCCGAACTCGCTGGCGTTATCGATCTTCTCAACATGAAGGCACTGCGCTTCCCTGAGAAGGATGATAAGGGCAACGCAACCATGGGTAACTTGGTTGTTGAAGAAGAGATTCCAGCTGATCTCCTCGACAAGGCTGAAGAATACCGCGCTGCTCTCGTTGAGCAGGTTGCAGAAAACGACGACGAACTTCTTGACAAGTACCTCAGCGGCGAAGAACCAACCGTTGCAGAGCTCAAGAAGGTCATTCGCCGTATGACTATCGCCGGCGAAGGCTTCCCAGTTTACTGTGGTTCGGCATACAAGAACATTGGCATCCAGCCAGTTCTCGACGCCGTCGTTGACTTCCTTCCTTCCCCACTCGATGTAGGCGAAGTTAAGGGTGTTGATCCACGTGACGAAGAAGTTGAGCTCACGCGTCAGCCAGATGAGAAGGAACCATTCGCAGCTCTCGCATTCAAGATTGCTGTTCACCCGTTCTTTGGTCGTTTGACCTACGTTCGCGTGTACTCCGGCAAGATGGATGCTGGTTCGCAGGTTCTCAACGCAACCAAGGGTAAGAAGGAGCGTATTGGAAAGATCTTCCAGATGCACTCCAACAAGGAAAACCCAGTTGATACCGCTCACGCTGGCCACATCTACGCTGTTATCGGCCTGAAGGATACCACCACTGGTGATTCCTTGACCGATCTCAACCACCCAATCTCGCTCGAATCGATGACATTCCCGGATCCAGTTATCCACGTCGCAATCGAGCCAAAGTCGAAGGCTGACCAGGAAAAGCTCGGCATTGCTATTCAGAAGCTTGCTGAAGAAGATCCAACCTTCACCGTTCGTCTTGATGACGAGTCCGGCCAGACCGTCATTGGCGGTATGGGCGAACTCCACCTTGACATCATCGTTGACCGTATGCGTCGCGAATTCAAGGTTGAGGCAAACGTTGGTGCACCGATGGTTGCATACCGTGAAACCATCCGTTCCGTTGCGAAGTCTATCGACTACACCCACAAGAAGCAGACCGGTGGTTCCGGTCAGTTCGCAAAGGTTCTTGTTACCTTCGAACCTCTCGAGGAAAACGAAGAAGGCAAGACTTACGAGTTTGTTGACGCCGTGACCGGTGGCCGCGTGCCACGCGAGTACATTCCGTCAGTCGATGCTGGTATTCAGGCAGCCATGGAGAACGGCGTTCTTGCCGGTTACCCAATGGTGAACGTGAAGGCCACGCTCGAAGACGGCGCGTACCACGACGTCGATTCCTCCGAAATGGCGTTCAAGATCGCCGGCCAGATGGTATTCCGTGAAGGTGCAAAGCGCGCCAACCCGGTTATCCTCGAACCAGTGATGGACGTGGAGGTCCGTACTCCTGAAGAGTACATGGGAGATGTGATCGGCGATCTTAACTCTCGCCGTGGTCAGATCTCCTCGATGGAGGATGCGACCGGTGTAAAGATCGTTCGCGCTCTCGTTCCGCTTTCCGAAATGTTCGGATACGTTGGCGATCTGCGTTCTAAGACGCAGGGTCGTGCGGTGTACTCCATGCAGTTCGCGAAGTACCAGGAAGTCCCGAAGGCTGTTGCCGACGAGATCATCCAGAAGACCCGTGGCGAGTGAGCCAACAGGTCTGATTTACAATCAAACCAATCGACCAGTAGGATCTCTTTAGCCACGGTTTGGTGCTAGCGCACAAAACTTATAAGCTGAAGACCAAATAACATCGAGTCCCAGGAGGGCGAAAGTGGCCAAGGCCAAGTACGACAAGTCCAAGCCGCATATGAACATCGGCACCATCGGTCACGTCGATCACGGTAAGACGACGACGACCGCTGCTATTACCAAGGTTCTTGCGGATAAGTACCCAGAACTGAACGAGTTCACCCCGTTCGACCAGGTTGATAACGCTCCAGAAGAGCGCCAGCGTGGTATTACCATCAACGTTTCCCACGTTGAATACCAGACCGAAAAGCGTCACTACGCTCACGTTGACGCTCCAGGCCACGCCGATTACATCAAGAACATGATTACCGGCGCAGCTCAGATGGACGGCGCAATCCTCGTTGTTGCAGCTACCGACGGTCCAATGGCTCAGACCCGCGAGCACGTTCTTCTTGCTCGCCAGGTTGGCGTTCCACAGATCATCGTTGCTCTCAACAAGGCTGACATGGTTGACGACGAGGAAATCCTCGAACTCGTCGAAATGGAAGTTCGTGAGCTTCTCTCTTCCCAGGAGTACCCAGGTGACGACCTCCCAGTCGTCAAGATCTCGGCACTCAAGGCTCTCGAAGGCGATGCCGAATGGAGCAAGGCAATCGAAGATCTCATGGAAGCTGTCGATACCTACTTCGACGATCCAGTGCGTGACCTCGATAAGCCATTCCTCATGCCAATCGAAGACGTCTTCACCATCACCGGTCGTGGCACCGTTGTTACCGGCCGTGCAGAGCGCGGTATGCTCAACTTGAACGAAGAAGTTGAAATCCTCGGTATCCGTGCACCACAGAAGACAACCGTTACCGGTATCGAAATGTTCCACAAGTCGATGGATCACGCAGATGCAGGCGAAAACTGTGGTCTTCTCCTCCGTGGCACCAAGCGCGAAGATGTTGAACGTGGTCAGGTTGTTGCCAAGCCAGGCACCATCACCCCACACACCAACTTCGAAGCTCAGGTCTACGTGCTCGGTAAGGAAGAAGGTGGCCGTCACAACCCATTCTTCTCCAACTACCGTCCACAGTTCTACTTCCGTACCACGGATGTTACCGGCGTGATCACCCTTCCAGAGGGCACCGAAATGGTTATGCCAGGCGACAACACCGACATGACAGTTGAGCTCATCCAGCCAATCGCTATGGAAGAGGGCCTCGGCTTCGCTATCCGTGAGGGTGGCCGCACCGTTGGTTCAGGTCGAGTCACCAAGATCATCAAGTGATGCATCTTTTAGGTAACTAAGCCTATGGATGGGCCCTGCCGCTTCGGCAGGGCCCATCCTTTTAACATTCGACTACATTCGAAGTGGAGTAAGACACTAACCACGGTTCAGACTTGAAGGGTGTAGGCAATGTTTGCAATACTTATCAAGTTGTCTGGTTGTATCCAGACGTTAAGAACTTGGCCGAAGTGCAAAAGTATTTCGGTACATAAGGCCGGTTCACTGAAAAATCTCATAGGGCTTGACGTTGTTGATTGCTTAACCGCGACACGCCCGAATGCGGGTTTCAGTGTTCCGCGGTAGAAGAGAGGGAGACGACGCCATGGCGGGACAAAAGATCCGCATCCGTCTGAAGTCTTATGACCATGAGGTCATCGACAACGCAGCGAAAAAGCTCGTCGACGAAGTTACCCGTACAGGAGCGTCGGTCGTGGGCCCAGTGCCGTTGCCGACCGAGAAGAACGTTTTCACGGTCATTCGCTCGCCCCACAAGTACAAGGACAGTCGCGAACACTTCGAAATGCGTACGCATAAGCGACTGATCGACATTGTCGATCCGACTCTGAAGACCATTGACACGCTTCGCCGTCTGGATCTTCCAGCCGACGTTAGCGTCGAGATCAAGCTCTGAGGTAACGCATAAAATGACCAAGAACATCACTACTGCCACAGTGGCGCCTGTTAAGGCCCTGCTCGGCATCAAGCTCGGCATGACCCAGGTCTGGGATGAGAACGCAAAACTCGTTCCAGTGACTGTCGTTCGTGTTGGTAAGAACGTTGTTACTCAGGTTCGTACACCTGAAATCGATGGCTATTCAGCAGTCCAGATTGCATCTGGCGAACTGAAAGCTAAGAATGTGACGAAGCCACTCAAGGGTCACTTTGAGAAGGCTGGCGTTGAGCCACGTCGTCACGTTGCAGAAATCCGCACTGTTGACGCCGAAGATTACACTCTCGGCCAGGAACTCGGTGTTGAGACCTTCGAAGCAGGCCAGACTATCGATGTTATCGGTAAGTCAAAGGGCAAGGGCTTCGCTGGCGTAATGAAGCGTCACGGCTTCGCTGGCGTGTCCGCTTCCCACGGTGCTCACCGTAACCACCGCAAGCCAGGCTCGATCGGCGCATGTTCCACCCCATCCCGCGTTTTCCGCGGTATGCGTATGGCTGGACGTATGGGCAACGCCCGCGTCACCGTGCAAAACTTGACCATTCACGCCATCGACACCGAGAACAACCTTATTCTCGTGTCTGGCGCTATCCCAGGTAACAAGGGTGGCGTCGTCGTGATCCGTACTGCCGTGAAGGGAGCCTGATCTAAATGGCAGACCTCAAGGTTGACATCCTCGACACCACAGGCGCTAAGGCCGGTTCGGCAACTCTCCCAGCAGAGTCGTTCGATCTCGAGATCAACATTCCGCTGATCCACCAGGTTGTTGTTGCTCAGCTTGCTGCTGCACGTCAGGGCACACACAAGACCAAGACCCGTGGCGAAGTCCGCGGTGGTGGCGTCAAGCCATTCAAGCAGAAGGGTACCGGTCGCGCCCGCCAGGGTTCGATCCGCGCACCTCACTTCACCGGCGGTGGTACTGTCCACGGCCCGCGCCCACGCGATTACTCGCAGCGCACACCTAAGAAGATGATTGCTGCAGCATTGCGTCAGGCACTGTCTGATCGTGCTCGTAACGGCCGTATCCACGTCGTTACCGGTATCGTCGATTCCGCAACTCCGTCCACCAAGGCAGCCCTCAACCTCGTTTCGAAGGTTGCAGAGCAGCGCGGTGCACTTGTTGTACTCGAACGTAACGAAGAGACCGCAGTTCTCTCGCTCCGTAACCTGCAGGAAGCACACACCCTGTACGTTGACCAGCTCAACGCATACGATGTGCTCGTTGCTGACGATGTCATCTTCACCCAAGCAGCTCTTGACACCTTCGTTGGTGCACACAGCAAGGAGGAGACGAAGTGACTCAGTACGCAGCGTTCCATAACAAGGATCCGCGTGACGTCATTCTTGCCCCAGTAGCAACTGAAAAGTCTGCTCGCGGCGAGGATGAAGGCAAGTACACCTTCTTGGTGCAGCCATCCGCGAACAAGACGGAAATCAAGATCGCCATTGAGAAGATCTTTGGTGTCAAGGTTGAGTCCGTGAACACCCAGAATCGTGCAGGCAAGACCCGCCGTACCCGCAACGGCATCGGCCGTCGCAAGGCTACCAAGCGAGCCATTGTTACCCTCCGTGAGGGCACGATCGACATCTACGGCGAGATCGTCGGCTAACGCCGGCAGGATATTGAGGATAAGAACTCATGGGAATTCGTAAGTACAAGCCGACGACACCAGGTCGTCGCGGTGCGAGCGTCGCCGACTTCGCTGAGATCACCCGATCGACGCCGGAGAAGTCGCTCCTGCGCCCGCTTTCCAAGACTGGTGGCCGTAACAACAACGGTCGCATCACCACCCGTCACAAGGGCGGTGGCCACAAGCGCCAGTACCGCGTGATCGACTTCCGTCGTCACGACAAGGACGGCGTTCCAGCACGCGTTGCTCACATTGAGTACGACCCGAACCGTACCGCTCGTATCGCCCTTCTCCACTACGTGGATGGCGAAAAGCGCTACATCTTGGCTCCGGTCAACCTCAAGCAGGGCATGATGGTGGAAAACGGTCCATCCGCTGACATCAAGCCAGGCAACAACCTTCCACTCCGTAACATCCCGGTTGGTACCGTGATTCACGCTGTGGAACTGCGCCCAGGCGGCGGTGCGAAGATCGCACGTTCCGCTGGTGTTTCGGTGCAGCTCGTTGCTAAGGAAGGCAAGTACGCCCAGCTGCGTATGCCATCCGGCGAAATTCGTAACGTCGACGCGCGCTGCCGTGCGACTGTTGGCGAAGTTGGCAATGCTGAGCAGTCCAACATCAACTGGGGTAAGGCTGGCCGTATGCGCTGGAAGGGCGTCCGCCCAACCGTGCGTGGTGTCGTTATGAACCCGGTTGACCACCCACATGGTGGTGGTGAAGGCAAGACCTCTGGTGGCCGTCACCCAGTTTCACCATGGGGCCAGAAGGAAGGCCGCACCCGCCACCCCAACAAGCCCAGCGACAAGCTCATTGTGCGCCGTCGCAAGACTGGCAAGAAGCGCTGATCAGGAGGATTTGAGCAATGCCGCGTAGTTTGAAGAAGGGCCCGTTCGTCGATTCACACCTTATGAAGAAGGTTGACGAACAGAACGAAAAGGGTACCAAGAACGTTATCAAGACCTGGTCCCGTCGGTCGGTTATCACCCCCGATTTCCTAGGTCACACCTTTGCAGTCCACGACGGCCGCAAGCATGTTCCGGTGTTCGTCACCGAATCCATGGTCGGCCACAAGCTCGGCGAATTCGCTCCAACTCGTACTTTCCGGAGTCACGAGAAGGACGATCGCAAGGGCCGCCGCCGCTGAGGCAGCGCGAGAGAGTTAGGCAGGATTATGGAAGCCAAGGCACAGGCACGTTACGTACGTGTTACGCCGCAGAAGGCACGTCGCGTGATCAACGAGATCCGTGGAATGCGTGTCCTCGCAGCGGTCGACCTACTGAAGTTCGCACCACAGGCAATCGCAACAGACGTCAAGAAGATTCTTGAATCTGCTGTTGCTAATGCCCGCTACGCCGCCGAACAGGCGAACGAGCGTTTCGACGAAGCAGAACTCAAGGTTGTTGCTGCTTACGTTGATGAAGGCCCAACCATGAAGCGCATTCAACCACGCGCTCAGGGCCGTGCGAACCGCATTTTGAAGCGGACAAGCCACATCACCGTTATTGTCGGTGACGAGAAGAGGGGAGCCTGATTGTGGGACAGAAAGTAAACCCGACCGGTTTCCGTCTCGGTATCACCACCGAACATCGGTCAAAGTGGTTCGCTGATTCCTCCAAGGAAGGTCAGCGTTACCGCGATTACATTGAAGAAGACATCAAGATTCGCCGCAAGGTCGAAAACGATCTCGAACGCGCAGGTATTTCCCGCGTCAACATCGAGCGTCGTACCGAGCGCGTTGTGATCGACATCCACACTGCACGTCCAGGCATCGTCATTGGCCGTCGTGGTGCAGAAGCCGATCGTCTTCGCCAGGATCTTGAGAAGCTGACCGGTAAGGCCGTTCAGCTTAACATCCTCGAAGTTAAGAACCCAGAAGCTGACGCACAGCTTGTTGCTCAGGGTATTGCTGAGCAACTCGCAGCACGTGTTTCCTTCCGTCGCGCAATGCGCAAGGGCATTCAGTCCGCGCAGCGTGCAGGCGCTAAGGGTATCCGTGTTCAGTGCTCTGGCCGTCTTGGCGGCGCTGAAATGTCGCGTGCAGAATTCTACCGTGAAGGTCGAGTTCCACTGCACACGCTTCGCGCCAACATTGACTACGGTTTCTACGAGGCACGCACCACCTTCGGCCGTATCGGCGTGAAGGTATGGATCTACCGCGGTGACATCACCGACGCCGAATACTACCGTTCACTCGCTGAAGCTCCGCGTGGTCGCGGTGGCCGTGGCGGCGAACGTCGTGGTCGTCGTGGCGATCGTCCGAACCGTGGCGCACGTTCGAACCAGTCGGCAGAGCAAACCGCTACTCCGGCTGAAGCACCGGCAACCGAGCCGGCACAGACCCAGGAAACGGAGGCCTGAGTTACATGCTCATTCCCCGCCGCACAAAGTACCGCAAGCAGCATCGTCCGACCCGTTCGGGCATGTCTAAGGGCGGAAACCAGATTGCATTCGGTGAATTCGGTATCCAGGCTCTGGAGCCGGCATACATTACCAACCGTCAGATTGAAGCAGCACGTATTGCTATGACCCGTCACGTGAAGCGTGGTGGTAAGGTGTGGATTAACATCTTCCCAGATCGCCCGCTCACCAAGAAGGCTCTCGGCCTTCGTATGGGGTCTGGTAAGGGCCCAGTGGAAACCTGGGTTGCCAACGTGAAGCCTGGCCGTGTCATGTTCGAACTTGCTGGTGTGCCTGAGCAACTAGCTCGTGAAGCAATGCTGCGTGCTATGCACAAGCTCCCAATGAAGACCCGTTTTGTTACCCGTGAGGATGGTGAATGATGGCTAAGGGCATCACCACTGAAGAGCTAGACAAGCTAACTGACGTTGAGCTTGCCGAGCGTCTGAAGGAATCGAAGGAAGAACTGTTCAACCTTCGCTTCTCAGCCGTGACCCACCGTCTGGAAGATTCCGGTCGTCTCAAGGAAGTACGTCGTAATATTGCACGTATTTACACAATCGCCCGCGAGCGTGAGCTCGGAATTCGCACCGCTCCGACGGCTAAGAAGTGAGGTCCCACATGAGCGAGCAGGAAAAGTTGACTGAAACCACAGCGCGAAACTATCGCAAAGTTCGCCGTGGTTATGTAGTATCTGACAAGATGGACAAGACAGTTGTGGTCGAAGTCGAAGACCGCCGTAAGCACCCGCTTTACGGTAAGGTTATGACACGTACCAAGCGCGTCAAGGCCCACGATGAATCTAACGAGGTCCGGGTTGGCGATCTCGTCCGTATCATGGAAACCCGACCATTGTCTGCGACCAAGCACTTCCGCGTGGTCGAGATTATCGAGAAGGCAAAGTGATGTATCCCGGGCGGCAACGCCCGGGAAAGCAAACCATCCGTTCGGCAAGGCTCGTTTAACGAGAACCGGCACGACGACAGGAGAAATGTAAATGATCCAGCAGGAGTCGCGGCTTAAGATCGCCGACAACACCGGTGCTAAGGAAATCCTCTGCATCCGCGTGCTTGGCGGTTCTGGCAAGCGCTACGCCGGAATTGGCGACACGATTGTCGCCACCGTCAAGGATGCTATTCCTGGCGGTAATGTAAAGAAGGGCGACGTCGTTAAGGCGGTCGTCGTCCGTGCAAAGAAGAGCACTCGTCGCGCTGACGGCTCGTACATTCGTTTCGACGAAAACGCAGCTGTCATCCTGAAGAACGAGAACGAGCCACGTGGTACCCGTATCTTCGGCCCCGTTGCTCGTGAACTTCGCGATAAGAAGTTCATGCGTATCGTTTCATTGGCACCGGAGGTGATCTGACACATGGCGAAGATCAAGAAGGGTGACCTAGTTCAGGTAATCGCGGGACGTGACAAGGGCTTGCAGGGAACTGTTTTGACAGTTTTCCCAGCTGAAAACCGTGTCATCGTCGAAGGCGTTGCTCGCGTGAAGAAGCACACCAAGGTCGGTCGTACCGATCGTGGTGCAGCAACTGGCGGCATCGAAACCGTCGAAGCTCCAATTCACATCTCGAACGTGGCCCTCGTTGGCCCAGACAAGAAGCCAATTCGCGTTGGTTTCCGTGAGGTTGAAGTTGAGCGCGATGGCCGCAAGAAGATCATGCGCGAGCGTATTGGCCGTCGCGGTGGAAAGGAAATCGAACTGTGAGCGAGAAGATTACTCCGCGTTTGAAGACTAAGTACGCCGATGAAATTCGTTCCAAGATGAACGACGAGTTCAAGTACGTAAACGTCAACCAGATTCCAGGTCTGGAAAAGATCGTCGTCAACATGGGTGTCGGCGATGCAGCACGTGATTCTAAGGTTCTGGAAGGTGCTATCGCTGATATCACCGCTATCACCGGCCAGAAGCCACAGATCAACCGAGCACGCAAGTCCATCGCACAGTTTAAGCTGCGCGAAGGTCAGGCAATTGGCTGCCACGTTACTATGCGTGGCGATCGTATGTGGGAATTCCTTGATCGTCTGCTCGCAACTGCTCTGCCACGTATCCGCGATTTCCGCGGTTTGTCTGCAAAGCAGTTCGATGGACATGGTAACTACACCTTCGGTTTGACCGA
Source organism: Arcanobacterium haemolyticum DSM 20595 (assembly GCF_000092365.1). NCBI lineage: Bacteria > Bacillati > Actinomycetota > Actinomycetes > Actinomycetales > Actinomycetaceae > Arcanobacterium > Arcanobacterium haemolyticum. The sequence continues at coordinate 1,511,607 of NC_014218.1, read as the reverse complement.
ACAGTCCATGTTCCACGAAATCGACCAGGACAAGATTGATCGTGTCCGCGGTATGGATATCACCGTGGTTACGACCGCCAAGACCGACGACGAGGGACGTGCATTGTTGCGTCACCTTGGATTCCCGTTCAAGGAGGACTGACGACAATGGCAAAGACCTCACTCAAGGTAAAGGCTGCTCGTAAGCCTAAGTTCGCCGTTCGCGCTTACACCCGTTGTCAGCGTTGCGGCCGTCCGCACTCGGTTTACCGCAAGTTCGGCCTGTGCCGTGTTTGCTTGCGCGAGATGGCCCACCGTGGCGAACTCCCCGGTGTAAAGAAGTCCAGCTGGTAAGAATCTACGTCGCAGGTCTTAACAGGAAACCGCGACGAGAAAGGGCAAAAGCCCGATGTCTATGACAGACCCAATTGCAGATATGCTCACGCGTCTGCGTAACGCCAACTCGGCGTTCCACGAGTCGGTTTCGATGCCGTACTCGAAGATGAAGGCAAACATCGCCAACATCCTTCAGCGTGAGGGTTACATCGCCGACTTCACAGTCGAAGATGCCCAGGTGGGCAAGACGCTCACCCTCAACTTGAAGTTCGGTCCAAACCGCGAGCGTGCGCTTGCTGGTCTTCGCCGTATTTCTAAGCCGGGTCTCCGCGTTTACGCGAAGTCCACCAATCTTCCTCAGGTTCTCGGCGGCCTTGGCGTGGCAATCTTGTCCACGTCGTCAGGTCTGCTCACTGACCGTGAGGCCAAGGACAAGGGCGTAGGTGGGGAAGTCCTCGCCTACATCTGGTAAGGAAGGAGTTAAACAATGTCTCGTATTGGTAAGCTCCCAATTGCCATCCCTGCAGGTGTTGAGGTCAAGCTTGACGGCGATGTTATCTCCGTTAAGGGCCCAAAGGGTGAACTCACTCACACCATCCCGGCTCCCATTACCGTTGAGATTGAAGACGGCACCATTACCGTTAAGCGTCCAAACGACGAGCGCGTCTCTCGTTCGCTTCACGGTTTGACCCGTACGCTGATCTCCAACAACATCACCGGTGTTACCACCGGCTACACCAAGTCTCTCGAAATCGTGGGTACTGGTTACCGTGTTGTTGCAAAGGGCTCGGACCTCGAGTTCTCTCTTGGTTACTCCCACACGATCTACGTTGAAGCTCCAGAAGGTATCACCTTCGCAGTCGAGGCTCCTACGAAGTTCTCGATCAGCGGCATCAACAAGCAGCAGGTCGGTGAGATGGCAGCTCGCATCCGTAAACTCCGTAAGCCTGAGCCATACAAGGGCAAGGGTATTCGCTATGCCGGCGAACATGTTCGTCGCAAGGCCGGAAAGGCTGGTAAGTGATGGCTGTTACTCCAAAGGGCAAGGGCAAGTTCGTTTCACGTACTCGCCGCCATATCCGTCTTCGCAAGCGTATTTCCGGTACCACCGAGCGTCCACGCCTGGTTGTTACCCGGTCAAATCGCCACATGGTTGCACAGGTTATCGACGACACCGTTGGCAAGACCCTCGTGTCTGCGTCAACTCTCGAAGTCGATCTGCGCGCCTCATCCGATTCCAAGGTTTCTAAGTCCCGCGTTGTTGGTGAACTCATCGGCAAGCGTGCGATCGACGCTGGTATTACCACAGTGGTCTTTGACCGTGGTGGAAACAAGTACCACGGTCGTGTTGCTGCTGTCGCAGAAGGCGCCCGCGAAGCTGGCTTGACCCTGTAAATTGGCGAAACGAGAGGAAATTCTTATGGCTGCACAGCAGCGAGGACGAGCCGCTGGCTCGGAGAACGACGGCGCGCGCAACGAGCGCAACAACCGTCGAGATGATCGCCGTGGCGATCGTCGTACCGATCGTCGCGCCGAGGACCGCAACGCATACGTAGAGCGCGTCGTGACGATCAACCGTGTTGCTAAGACCGTCAAGGGTGGACGTCGCATGTCCTTCACCGCACTTGTTGTGGTGGGCGATGGCAACGGCACCGTCGGTGTTGGTTACGGTAAGGCAAAGGAAGTACCGGCAGCTATTGCTAAGGGTACCGAGGAAGCAAAGAAGAACTTCTTCAAGGTTCCACGTATTGGCACTACGATTCCACACTTGGTCCAGGGTAAGGACGCCGCAGGCGTCGTCTTGCTCCGTCCAGCTTCGGCTGGTACCGGTGTTATCGCCGGTGGCCCAGTTCGTGCAATCATGGAGTGCGCTGGTATCCACGATGTTCTTTCTAAGTCCCTCGGTTCTTCCAACGCTATCAATATTGTTCGCGGTACGATCGCAGCACTGAAGCAGCTCGAACAGCCTGAAGCTGTTGCTGCTCGCCGTGGTCTTGCACTCGACGCAGTTGCTCCTCAGGCAATGCTCCGCAAGCGAGCAGAGCATGAAGCTAAGGAACGCGAAGATGCTGAACTCGAAGCACAGCGTGCTGAGAATGAAGCTGCCGCCGCAGGAGTTGGTGCATGATGAAACTCAAGATTACTCAGACGAAGGGTTTGGTAGGTACCAAGCAGAACCAGAAAGATACGGTTCGTTCGCTTGGCCTGCACAAGATCCACCAGTCGGTCGTTCGTGAAGATACCCCGGTTGTCCGCGGGATGATCCGCACGGTTGCCCACCTGGTTACTGTGGAGGAGGTTGCCTGATGGCTGACGTTCTGAAGGTTCACGATCTATGCCCAGCAGCTGGCGCCAAGAAGGCACGCACTCGCGTTGGCCGTGGTGAAGGCTCAAAGGGTAAGACTGCTGGCCGCGGTACCAAGGGTACCAAGGCACGCTACCAGGTTAAGGCTGGTTTCGAAGGTGGCCAGATGCCAATGCATATGCGCCTGCCGAAGCTCCGTGGTTTTAAGAACCCGGCTCGCATCGAATACCAAGTTGTTAACTTGAGCAAGCTCGAATCCCTCTTCCCAGAGGGTGGCACCGTTACCGTTGAAGAACTTGTTGTAAAGGGCGCTGTCCGCGCAAACAAGCTCGTCAAGGTTCTTGGTACCGGCGAAATCAGCGTTAAGGTCAACGTTACTGTTGACGCTTGGTCTGCTTCTGCAAAGGAGAAGATCGAAGCTGCTGGTGGTTCGCTCGAGCAGCGCTGATCATAGCGCGTAAAGCCTAAGGCGGGCTCTAAGTCACTTATGTGATTCAGAGCCCGCCTTTTACATGTAGAATGTCTCAAACGTAACTTGATTAACGTTACTATTTATGCCTGTGTAACGGGTATAGTTATCAAAGAAAGTGTGCATAGTTATGGCTAAGTACACGATGGCTTTCGAGCCTTGTTATGCCCAGACATCGGCGTTTGCCGATATACCGTGCCCGGCGATCCCGGAACCAACATCGGAGGAACTTCCTTGCTACACGCACTGATCTCAGCCTTCCGTACCCCAGACTTGCGAGCAAAGCTCCTCTTCACCGTTATGATTATGGTGATCTACCGTCTCGGTACGTTCATCCCTGCTCCATTTGTTTCATATGAGAATGTCACCAAGTGTCTCGATGAAGCGGGGAGTGACGGTCTGCTCACCCTGATCAACATGTTCTCGGGTGGTGCTATGCTCAAACTTGCAGTCTTTGCGCTCGGTATCATGCCGTACATTACGGCGTCCATCATCGTTCAGTTGATGAAGGTTGTTATCCCGCGTTTTGAAGAGCTCTCCAAGGAAGGCCAGACGGGCCAAGCAAAGCTCACGGAGTACACTCGTTACCTCACGATTTTCCTGGCTATCCTACAGTCTTCTGTTACCGTGTCTGTGGCTAACGGCGCACTGTTCCAGAAATGCTCCGTTGATCCGATCCCGAACGCATCGGCAGGCAAGTACATTATTGCTATTTTGGCGATGACTGCCGGTACAGGCCTGATCATGTGGATGGCGGAACTTATCACTGAACGCGGTGTGGGCAACGGTATGTCTCTCTTGATCTTCACGGGTATCGCAGCTAACTTCCCAGCAATGCTCGGCAGCGTCAGCCAGTCGAACCACGGCTGGCTGGGCGTCCTGATCGTCCTTGGCATGTTCCTTGCGATCATTGTTGTGGTTGTGTACGTGGAACAGTCCCAGCGTCGTATCCCAGTACAGTATGCAAAGCGTGTTGTTGGGCGTCGCACCTACGGCGGCACATCCACCTACATCCCGCTGAAGCTCAACATGGCAAACGTTATTCCAGTTATCTTCGCATCCTCGATTTTGTCGATGCCAACCATGATTGCTCAGTTCGCGCAGTCAAATGAAGGCTGGGCAGGCTGGATTCACACCTACTTTGCGCCACATTCATTCTCGTACCTGTGCGTGTACTTCTTCCTAATTTTGTTCTTCGCATTCTTCTACACGTCGATCACCTTCAATCCAGAAGAAGTTGCAGACAACATGAAACGCTACGGCGGCTTCGTCCCAGGTATTCGCGCAGGCCAGCCAACCGCAGATTACCTGCGTTACGTGATCAACCGAATCACGTGGGTTGGCGCCCTCTACTTGGCGATCATCGCGCTCATCCCGCAGATCGTCTTTACCCAAATGGGTTTGACTACGTTCAGCTTCGGCGGAACGTCGATCATCATTCTCGTTGGCGTTGGTCTTCAAACTGTTAAGGATATTGACGCCCAGCTCCAACAGCGACACTACGAAGGATTCCTACGATGAGTTTCCGTTTGATTCTTGCTGGTCCTCCAGGAGCAGGCAAGGGCACTCAAGCGACCACAGTTTCACAGCAACTTGGCATTCCAGCTATTTCCACTGGAGAAATCTTCCGTGCGGAAATCGCCAACAAGTCTGACATCGGCCTTGAAGCCCAGCGCTACATTAGCGAAGGTAACTTGGTTCCAGACTCCGTGACGAACGAAATCGTTCGGCGTCGTCTGGCACGCCCGGACGCTGTCAACGGCTTCTTGCTCGATGGCTACCCACGCACTCTCGAACAGATTGATGCGCTCGAAGCCATGTTGGCTGAAGACGGCTTGAGCATTGACGCCATGGTTGATATCGAAATTCCAGATGAGGAAGTTGAAGGCCGTCTCCTGAAGCGAGCTGAGATCGAAGGACGCGCCGATGACACCCCTGAAGTGATTGCCCACCGCGTCAAGGTCTACCACGATGCAACCGAACCGATCATCGGAGCTTTCCGCGATCGTAACAAGCTCATCACGATTGATGGTATGGGTACGATCGAAGAGGTTCGCGAACGAATCGTCACCGCAGTGAAAGAACGTCTAGGTCTTAACTGAACGTAAGTTAACTGCTAGCTACCACGTAGCTAGCAGTTAACTTTTTATCCACATATATAAGGATCAGAAATCATGGGACATTCAATCCAATATAAAACTGACGAACAGATCGTGAAGATGCGTGCTGCTGGTCTCGTCGTCGCTCAAATCCATGCAGCGCTACGTGATGCCGTGAAACCAGGCGTGACCACCGCGGATATGGATGCGGTTGCACAAGAAGTCCTGGCCAAAAATGGATCCCGATCAAATTTCTACGGCTATTACGATTATCCGGGGCACATTTGTACGTCGGTGAATAACGTGATCGTTCACGGCATTCCCGGCGATTACGTGTTGCAACCAGGCGATCTTGTGTCCTTCGATTGCGGCGCCATCGTTGATGGATGGCATGGGGATGCGTGCATCTCCGTCGTCGTTCCTGGGGGAGACGCGGCTATCACCGCGAAACGTCAAGAACTTTCCGATATTACACGCGAATCAATGTGGGTAGGTATCGCGGCGATGGCAACTGGAAAGCGCGTGGGGGATATTGGTGACGCGATCGATGACTACGTCGAATCACTCGACGGCGAACTCCATCCCGACATCGTCCTTGACTTCACCGGGCACGGAATTGGTGACTCAATGCACCAAGAACCGGAAGTCCTCAACTACTCAATCGACGGGCGAACCCCGAAACTCAAGCCAGGAATGGTCCTCTGTATCGAACCGATGCTGACCGCCGGCGCGCAAGATAACCACACTCTTGCAGACGAATGGACCGTAGTGACAGACGACGGATCCGACGCCTGCCACTGGGAACACATGGTGGCCCTGCACAAAGGCGGAATCTGGGTACTCACTGAACCGGATGGCGGCGAAAAAGAGCTCGCCCGATTCGGAATCAAGGTTGCGCCGCTGAGCTAAAACGAGCTGAGCACAACGTAAAAATAGCATTATTGAAAACGTCCCGAGAGCACGATCGGGACGTTTTTCCTAAAGTGCGTAATAAGGCTTTTGATAGACTTGCCTTGTGATCTGGCAGAGCCAAGTCGCTGGCATTGAGGCCAGCGCGCTTCACTCGCCTCAGTGCGAGGGATCACAAGTTAAGGAGTTGGTTTCGGACTTACGGAGTCCAGAATCGACTCCATTTTTTATGCCATCGATCTTTACCCATAAGCAGCGATATGTGCTTATGGGTAAAGATCGATTTTTTCTATCCAGTCTTCTGCTCGTGAAAGCGAACATGCTATGAAAAATTTCCGCACTGAGGTGCATGCTTCCGACTTGTCTCGGAGTCACCGTTTCTTTCTTCTGGTTCTGGTATCAATCGGAAGTTCGATCATCTATACACCGGCATATTTAAAAAACGTTTTTTATGATCCACTGATGCAAGCAACGGGAGCATCGAATGCTGAGATCGGTAAGATGCTGTCGGCGTACGCCATCACCGCGACGATTTGCTACCTTCCTTCTGGAATTATTGCAGATAAGATCCGTACACGGACTTTGGCGTGGGTAGGCTTTGTTAGTACAGCAGTGCTGACATTCGTGTATGCAATGTTGCCGTCCATCGGAATGCTTTATGTTGTGTTCGTTGGTATGGGTATTACAACGATTTTGATCTGGTGGGGAATCCGTTTCAAGCTGGTTCGCCTTATCTCAGAAGAAGATGAATACTCGCGCAATATCGGGGTTTCCTACGGGTTCTATGGGGCTGCAGGTCTGCTCGTAGGTTTAGTAAGCCTTGGCATTGTGACGTGGATGGCAAACAACATGATCATGGCTATCCGTACGATGCTTGTTTTCCTTGGCGTCCTCATTCTTCTTTTGGGCATTCTCTCTTACCTGTTCATTCCACGGTTCGAAGGGGAAATTGCGCCTTCTAGTTCTGGTTTCCAGATTTCGATGGTGACTGAGGCCTTCAAGAATCCTGTTGTGTGGTTGGCTTCGTTAACAATGTTCTTCGTGTACTTCTACTACACCGGCGTTAACTACACGACTCCTTATCTCAAAGACGTGATGGGCGCATCGCTTGGAGTAGTTACAGTGGTATCGATTTTGCGAACCTATGGTGTGACACTCTTGTCTGGGCCTGCCTTTGGGTTTATGGCAAAGGCAGTCGGTTCCCCGTCTCGTATTATTGCGCTTTCTTCTCTTACTGCTGCGGCTGGCTTGGTAGCGTTCACAGTTCTTCCGCAGACTGCAGGTATGGCAGTTGTTGCAGCGATCATCGTGGTTGCACTTGGCTTTATCGCGAATGGTGTGTTTGGTGTGGTTTCGTCTCAGCTAACTGAAGGTAAAGTTCCGCTGTCTATTTTCGGAACGGCAACTGGCCTTCTCTCTGTGATTGGTTTCTTGCCGGACACGTTCTCATCTGCGTGGTTTGGATCGATTATTGATGCGCAGGGGAATGATGCATATCCAGTTATTTTCTATATTTTGGCTGGAGCAGCAGTATTAGCAGCAGTTTTCTCTGCTCTGCTTTTGGCTTACGTTAAGCGTCTTCCTAAGGCCGAGATGAAGTAAGGCATACGGTCATGGCGAATAAGATTGATGTCTTGTCAAGGTTAAGCACGCAGCAGCGTGAAGCTTTGGAGAAGCAAAACGAACTCGCGGGGGATTTGTACACTCCGGGGCAGAGTATTGTTGACATGCGACGTGCGTATGAACGTGAACGTGCGTGGTGGAACGACGGCGGTCCTCACGTAGCGTCTGAAGACCTTTCGGTGCCGACACGGCACGGTAGTGTTTTGTGTCGATTTTTCAGAAGAACGTCACATGCGAATGCTCCAGTGATTTTCTATATTCACGGTGGCGGTTTTGCGCTCGGTAGCGTGAATACGCATAGCCGGATTGCGCGAGTATTGGCAAAGGAATCGGGAGCCACAGTCGTTTCTATTGACTACACGTTGTCACCAGAGGCCAAATATCCTCAAGCAATTGAAGAGTGCGTGGATGTTGTTGCGTATGTACGTGAGCATGGTGAGCAACTGGGCTGTAATGCTAGCGACGTGTCTTTCGCTGGTGATTCTGGTGGAGCCAATATGTCAATGGGCGTTTTCTTAGCGCTCCAAGAGGCTGGCCTTGCAGAATCGATCCGGTCAATGATCTTGATCTATGGCTGGTTTGGTTTGCGTGATTCGATGTCGATCAGGCGTCTAGGTGGCCCATGGGATGGGCTAACGGAGTCAGACTTCCAGATGTACAAGGACCTGTATTTTGAGAATCCTGCCGATGAAAAGGAACGGTTTGTTGACATCCTTGGGCAGGAATTGAAGAACTTGCCACCTGCGTACATTGTGGCTGCGCAATTCGATCCGTTGAAAGACGATTCGCGAACTTTGGCTTCTATTTATGACGATCTTGGCATCCGTTATGAGTTTGTTGAAGTTCCAGGTGTCATACACGGTTTTATTCACCATGGCCGAATTATTGATGATGTCGATCAGGTGTTGACATCGGCCGCTACGTTTTTCACGTCGTGTGGCGTGGAATTATGAGTTTATTTTAACGAAAGGACAGACACGATGGAGTTTTCTTTGAATGAAGATCAGCAGTTGATTGCTGATTCTTTTACGGAACTAATGCGCAGTGAGAACTGGGAAGCATATTTCCGTGAGTGCGATACGAACAAAGAATATCCACAGCGTTGGGTTGCGGCGTTGTGCGAGTTGGGATTTGATCGAATCCTTCTGCCTGAAGAATTTGACGGATTGGGCATGGACTGGGTTACTCTCACAGCAGTTTATGAAGCACTGGGGCGTGAAGGCGCACCTACCTATGTTCTTTATCAGCTTCCTGGAATCGGTGGTCTCATGCGTGAGTGTTCACCAGAACAACAAGAGAAATTCCTGGCATATCTTGGTACGGGTGAACAGATTTACAACTTCGCAATGACAGAGCCAAGCGCAGGTTCTTCTTGGGATGATATGCAAACCACCTACACGCGTCGCGATGGCAAGGTGTATTTGAACGGTCACAAGACCTTCCAAACATCATCCATGAAGGTTCCTTACATGATCGTGATGGCACGCAATAGCGAAGATATGTCTGTCTACACCGAATGGGTTGTTGATATGTCGAAGGCCGGCGTGACTCGTGAACCGTTGGCGAAGTTGGGCCTCCGGATGGATTCTCTTGCGGAACTCTATTTTGACAACGTAGAGCTGGAAGAATCCGATATTTTCGGAACTGAGGGCAACGCCTTTATGCGTGGTGTGAAGGATTTCGATCAGGAACGTTTCTTGGTTGCATTGACCAATTATGGTACGGCACTGTGTGCATTTGAAGATGCAGCAAAGTACGCTAACCAACGTATTCAGGGTGGTAAGCCTCTTGCGGCGCATCAATTGATTCAGCTCAAGTTTGCGGATATGAAGGTTGCAATTACCAATATGCGCAATATGCTTTACGAAATTGCGTGGAAGCAGGGACGTGGAGAACTTGGCCGTGGAGATTGCTCGATGGCTAAGTACTACTGTTCTCAGGCTTCGACCATGGTAATCGATCAATCGTTGCAGGTTCTTTCGGGCGTTGCGATTACGGGCGAACATCGTTTGCAGCGTTTCTATCGTGACATTCGTGTTGACCGTATTTCTGGTGGTACAGACGAAATGATGATTCTGACCGCTGGAAAGCAAACGTTGCGTCAGTATCGATAGGAGACAAGCATGACGACGAAGCCATCTTTTGGCGTATTGGACGACGTTAAAGTTGTCTACTCGGCTATGGAAATTGCTGCGCCTACCGCGGCTGCGATTATGGGCGAGTGGGGCGCTGACGTGACATGGATCGAAAACCACTGGAACGGTGATTCGATGCGGGACACCACCTGGGTGAAAGAAATGGAACGTAGAAATATGCGTTCTATTTCGATGAATCAGTTCTCTGATGAAGGAAAAGAAGTTCTCTTCCGCCTGATTAAGGATGCGGATATTTTCATTGAGTCTTCGAAAGGCCCAGTGTTTGCACGCAAGGGGATCACTGATGAAGAGTTGTGGAAAGTAAACCCGCGGCTCGTTATTGTCCATGTTTCTGGATTCGGCCAATCTGGTGATTCTACTCGTATCAATACTGCAGCTTATGACCTCACGGTTGCAGCCTACGCCGGTATGGTTGCTCAAAACGGTTCGGAAGAACAGCCAGTTGGAATGCATCCTTACACTGGAGATTACATCAACTCATTGATGATTATTTCTTCTGCGCTCGCGGCTTTGCATAAGGCGAAGATGACGGGGCAGGGAGAATCGATCGATCTAGCAATGCATGAGACGCTTCTTCGCGTGGGCACCTACTACATGATGGACTACTTGAACGCAGGAGTGAAGTATCCGCGTCCAGGAGGGCGTCACCAAAATCTGTGTGGCATCGGTGAGTATAAGTGTGCTGATGGATTTATTGCCCTTTGTATCTACGGTGTTCCTCAGAATAAGTATTTGCTCGAGTCTATTGGCTTGGGACACCTGTGGGGTACTGAAGAGATTCCAGAAGGCACATCTGCCTTGTGGAAATCGAATCCTCACGCTGACTTGATTGAGAGCAAGCTTGAAGAGTATTTGAGTACTCGTTCGAAGCTGGATGTTGAACGTGATTTCTCAGATCACAAGATGGCAGCTCAAACAATCAATGAATTTGAGGACGTTCTAGCAGATCCTCACATTGCTGCTCGTGACACGTTTATTACGTGGGAAAACATGGATGGCGAAGAAATTAAGGGACTGAATACGTTCCCGAAGTTTACGCGCCATCCGGGTGACTTCTGGCGTCCAATGCCACGGCTTGGTCAAGATACCCAGTATTTGCTTGAGCGAGCAGGCTTTACAGAAGAAGAAATTGACCGTTTCGTTGCTAACGGCACTGTGAAACGCGACGAGAACTGATAACTAGCGGTAGGTGAATGGAACAATGTGCGAACGTACTATTCGAGCAGTGTGGGAACAGCAGGTTTCTGCACGGCCGGATGCGGAGTGTATGACGTGGATCGACGTTGACAATCAGCGTAGCGTTTCGTTCACCTACCGTGAGTTCGATAAGCAAGTAAATCAAATTGCGAATGTCTTAGTCCAGGAATATCGGATTGCGAAAGGTGACCGAGTCGCCCTCGTGATGGGGAATAGTGTTCATTTTGTTCGGTGGCTACTTGCCGTATCAAAAATTGGTGCCGTTGTTGTTCCTATGGCCCTAACACTGACGCAAAGCGAATACACGTTTTTGTTGAGTAGCTCTGAACCAGAGCTAGTTGTGGTGTGTGAAGAGGCGCAGATAGATCTTCCCGATAGTTGTCAAGCAATAGCAATAAGCACCATTACTTCTCGTGCGATAACCATGCCGGACGAATTACACGAGCGGCGCGAAATCCGAGAAAGCGATTTGGCACAAATCATGTATACCTCAGGGACAACTCAATGTCCTAAAGGAGTGATGCTGACGCATGCCAATTTTGTATTCTCTGGTTTTTATGTGAATTGGCAATTGGCTATGCGCCCAGAGGATCGATACTTTACGTCGATGTTGGCTACACATGTCAATTTTCAGTTGTCCGCGATGATGCCATGCTTCACGATCGGAGCATCGCTCGTTTTCGCTTCACGCTATAGCGCTAGTCGTTTTTGGAAGCACGTCATCGAGCATCGTGCAACACTAGTTCAATCGATGGCGATGATAGCTCGAACGATGATGGCCCAACCGGTAGATCCCCACGAGCGAGATCATTCTGTGAGGTTTGTTCATTATTTCTTGCCCATGACAGGGAAAGAAAAAGAAGTATATGAAGAACGGTTCGGAATAGAACTCATTAATAACTATGGGTTAACAGAGACACTGGTAGGCGTTATTACAGACGTTCCTTATGGCGCGCATCGATGGCCATCAATTGGTATCGAAGGCCTCGGATATGAGGCACAGATTAGACGCGAGGATGGGACAGTTGCTTCTCCGAATGAAACGGGAGAAATTTTTATCCGTGGAATAGCGGGGCATACGCTCCTTGCTGGTTACTGGAATGACCCGGTGGCAACCGAAAAAGTTTTATCCGATGGCTGGTTTGCAACTGGAGATATTGGTTATCAAGACGATGATGGTTACTTTTACTTCCTTGACAGAGCAAATCAGGTCATTAAACGTTCTGGCGAAAATATTTCTGCTCTTGAAGTAGAGGCTGTTTTACGCGACAGCACACGCATTAGGGATGTTGCTGTTGTAGGAGTTGAGGATCCGATATACGACCAGGTGGTAAAGGCTGTGGTTGTGCCTGATGACGAGTCTTTAACCAGGCAAGAAGTGATTGATTTTGCTGCTTTGAATCTTGCCCATTTCAAGGTTCCGGAGATCGTGGAATTTAGACAAGAGATCCCCCGAGGATTGTACGGAAAAGTTTTAACACAACAACTTCGCGATGAAGCGAAATAACAAGTAAGGAGGCCCTCGTGGCAATCAATACAGATATGGTTGGACAGACATTTGGTCCGTTTGTTCGTGAGTACACGTTCCGTGATTTGGAACTGTTCGCACTTGGATGTGGAGCAGGCATCGATGGTAAGGACGGCCTAGAGTATTTGGACGAACGCGATGAGCGTAATCCTCAACTTAAAGTCCTTCCGATGTTTGGCGCAATGCTCATTGTTGATTCGGAAGTTACTCGGACGATTGATTATGGATACAACTACGCAGGATCGCTGCATTGGGGTTTTGATATTACTTTCCACCAGCCAATAACGAAGCTCAACGATCGTGTTGAAACGATGGTTAAGCTCGACGGTCTTTACGATCGAGGTGAAGGACGTGGTCTTCTAGCTAAGCATATTGGTGATACATACGATTCTGATGGCCAGCTTTTGTTCACGAACGAATCGTGGGATTGCTTGATTTACGACGGCGGTTGGGGCGGCCCGGCGGCTCCGAAAGACATCGTTGACATGCCTGAACGTGAACCAGATGTGGTTGTAGAAGAAAGAATCCCCGAAAATCAAGCATTGATTTACCGCCTCTCTGGTGATTATCATCCTCAACACATTAACTGGGAATATGCGGCAGAGAACGGAGAACCTCGTCCAATCTTGCACGCTATTTCCTATGCAGGTGTTGTTATGCGCCATGCAATCAACTCATACATGCCAGGTGAACCAGAACGTATCAAGCGTTTCAAGACTCGTATTACCTCTCCTGTTCACCCGGGCACGACTTTGCGAACAGAACTTTGGCAAGTAGCTCCAGGCGAACTTCGTTTCCGTCTGGTTGATGCGGACGCAGCAGAAACTGGTGCGAAACCACATCTTAACTGGGGAATTATCGAATTTGAGTAATCCGTTCGTTCTTGGTGAGGACAAACGTGCTTACCGAGAACGTTAAGGAAAGAATGAGAAAGAATGATGGCACAGAACTTAGATGATATGCCGGTGACTCCGTTTTTACGGAAAGTGATCGCTTTTTCAAGTGGTGGTCCCTTCTTAGAAGGCTACGTTCTCTCGATTGTCAGTGTTGCATTCCTACAGATGCAGCCAGAATTAAACATTGATAATCATTGGAGTGGACTTATTGGTGTGGCAGCACTTGTGGGGCTTACTTTTGGTGCACTTATTGGAGGCTGGGTTACAGATCAACTAGGCCGAAAGAAGATGTTCATCATTGATCTTGCAGTGATCATCATTCTTTCTCTTCTTTTCTTTGGAGCTACCAGTGCTCTACACGTTGCCATATTGCGTTTCTTGATAGGCGTAGCTATTGGTGCAGATTATCCGATAGCAACTGCAATTATCGCGGAGTTTGCCCCTCGAAAATATCGAGCTGTTTGTCTGGGAATTATTGCCGCGGTGTGGTATCTGGGGGCGAATGTTGCGTGGATCGTAGGTTATGCACTTGCGGATGTGACAGGATCATGGCGCTGGATGTTGGCAAGTTCAGTTATTCCTTGTTTGATAATCCTAGTTGGACGATGGTCTATTCCTGAATCTCCGCGCTGGCTATATGCACAAGGACGTACTGAAGAAGCACACAAGATCGTCGAATCAATATATGGATGCCGTTTAGTTATCGAAGAAGAAGTGACGCCTACGTCAACATATCGTTCTTTGCTACAAGGCACCTATATGCGTCGAGTGTTATTCGTGTCCACGATCTGGTTATGTCAGGTTATCCCAATGTTTGGAATTTACACCTACGGGCCTCAGCTGATGCAAGAAATGGGGCTAGGTGACGGATCGTCGGCTCTTATCGGTGAAGTTATTATTGGAACTCTCTTCATGCTGGGCACTATTCCGGCGATGATACTGTCCGAAAAATGGGGGCGCCGTCCACTCATTATATGGAGCTTCCTAGGAATGACTGTATCTACCGCAGCGTTAGGAATTATTCCAAATACAAGTGCTCTTATGGTTGTGATGTGCTTCGGATTCTATGCCTTATGTTCAGGAGGGCCGGGAAATCTTCAATGGCTATATCCAAATGAATTATTTCCAACTGATGTACGAGCAAGCGCGATGGGTTTGGCAACAGCTCTTTCCCGAATCGGAACAGTGGTGTCGATATATATACTTCCCGCAGCACTAGATAGCTATGGTCAAGGTCCAATCATGCTTGGAGCAGCTGTTATCTCTTTGATTGGTCTGGCAGTTTCCATAGCGTGGGCACCAGAAACGCGCGGATTGCCACTGTCTGTAACATCGTCGAAAAACTTTACAGGTAGATAAATCATGGTAACGATCGAACGGTACATAGTCGGAGCCTGGGAAGCGAATTGTTATCTTCTGACCTCGCAGGACGAAACTCTCGTTATTGATCCAGGTGCGCAACCGGGACTTTTATTGCCAATACTGAAAAACCATAACGTTAAAGCAATCGTTGCCACACATGGACACAGCGACCATATTGGAGCGATAAACGAGATACGTTCCGAGTATCTGTGCCCAGTATTTATTGGAAAAGACGATGCAGAAATGGCTAGAAATCCTATCTACTCAGGATTTGCTGATGAAGGATCGTCGTACAGAGTAACTGATTGCGAATTCGTGACTGAAGGAAGTCTTATCACGGTTGGTGAAGAAGTACTGAGCGTCATCGAAACTCCAGGGCATACGCCAGGATCTCTATGCCTCTTTAATCAGAAAAATGCCCTCCTCTTTACTGGAGATACGCTATTCCGGAATGGAATCGGATCTACTGCATTTGTACTGGGAGACACTCCGGCCCTGATCGCAAGTTTAGGGAGACTCGGTGAACTCCCTGGTAACACGACAGTGCTACCAGGGCACGGAGAATCGACAACGATTGGAGAAGAGAAAATCCACAATATCTATCTGAACGGAAGCACATGGCACGTTTAAAGCAAATGGATTTTCACATTCTGGATCTGTTCCTCGACCAATGTATCCAGATACGTTTCCGGTGCCGAAATAAAACACGATTTTTGGTCGGCAGCGATGAAAAACGTTCGCATCAAGATGGATCCTTCCAAAGCATCCATGATACGAGTGCAAGAAACGTGTGCAGGGAGTTCCCCGTTGTTTTTGAAATCCCACAAGCGAGCAGTCAAAGCGTGAATTGGTTCCCTGAAAATGGACTGGTAGAGCGTAAAGATCTCCGGTTCGTGAATTGTTGCTGCTTCGAAAAGCAAGCGGCGAAGCGCGGTCGAATTAGGGCCAAGGTATGCGTGAAGGCGGAACGACGCTTCGTTGTACAAAATTTCTTCCAACGTATCGCCTGTGGGCCCCGGGACGTCAATAACGTGACGAAAAGCGTCGCTCACGATAGCGGCTTTCGTGCTCCATCGGCTGTAAAGCGCCGATTTCCCAACTTCGGCTCGTTTAGCGATATGTGTCAACGTCAATGTGTGCCAACCGTACTCGCCGTAAGCGTCAAGAGTGGCTTGCAAAAGACGTCGATCAATATCGGGATTGCGAGGGCGACCAGTGGAATGGCCCGTTGGTTCAGTCATATCACTACCTTTCCGGCGTCTTCTAAGGCGTCGTGACCTATCCTAAACCATTTTTTACATACAAGATTCAACCATAATGAAAGAAGGAAAAATGAGTATCGTTGTTGCTTACAAGTACGCGGCAAATCCACAGGATGCCTCTGTGGCAAGTAATGGGGCAGTTGATTGGACACGCGCGAAAAGCTCAGTTGCTGAATACGATAGCGTTGCATTAACCCTAGCGCGAGAGATCGCAGACAAAGTTGGTACCGATGTTGTCGGCATCTCCGTAGGCAAGAGCGATGTTGCTAGTTCATTGGCAAAAAAGAATGCGCTGTCGAAAGGTCTTGATAGCGCACTCGTTGTAGCAGATGATGAAACAGCAACATGGTCTGCCACCGGCATCGCAAGCGCATTAGCAGAACTAGTTAAGCGAGTAGAAGGGGCCGATCTGGTTCTTACGGGCGATTCTTCAATTGATGAAGGTGCTCGTCTCATGTCGGGATTGATCGCCGGGTTCTTGAATTGGCCAGCATTCCAAAATGTTGTTTCTGTAGATAAAACACCCGAAGGCTACTCACTTGTCCAGCAGGATGGACAAGGACTTCGCACCATTTTGATTACGGGACCAGTTGTTGTGGCTGCAGCATCGGATGCAGTTGTTGCCAAAGTTCCGTCGATGAAAGACATTTTGGCGGCTGGAAAGAAGAACTTGGAGACAGTTGCTATTGCGGACATGGAGATTGTTCGTCCAGATATTCGAATTGCTTCGACGAACAAGCCTCAGATGCGGGCCCGTAAAAATATCACGTTCGCGGGCGAATCGGCAGTCACTGAGCTTGTGGCAGCACTCAAGAATGACGGCGTTCTCTGAACACGGCTTACGATTGGAAAAGGAAGAGAATTAACATGACAAACGCATGGATTATCACAACAGATTCACGTATCGACGGTATCTTGACACTCATGGCCGATCAGTTCGACGATGTTACGGCGATCGTCCTTGGCTCTGCAGACATTTCAGGTGTTCATTCCGCAATGCGTATTGAACATGATGCGAACATTCCTGCAGAAACTTATGCTGGCGCTGTTGCTGATATCATCGCAAACAATCCTGGTGTTGTGATTGCTCGCCAAGGTGCAGCAGAACGCGTCATTGCAACAGCAGTTGCTGCACGATTGCAGGCGCCTATCGTGACAGACGTTCGGGAACTAGGTGCCAACCACGCCGTCGTATCCCGTTTCGGGGGTATTTCCATGGAAAACCTCGAATTTACTGGGCCAATCGTGGCGATGGTAGACGGAGGCGGAACACCTGAGGGCGCCGCAGTAGACACTTCAAAAGTAGAGGCACATGGCTATTCGGCCACAGTCACTGCCAAAGACACGAATGATGGAGAACAAACCGACATTAGCTCTGCGAAGAAACTCGTGGCAGTTGGCCGTGGATTTGCAGAAGAAAAGGATGTGGATCTGGCTCGCTCCCTTGCCGCCGCTATGGGTGCAGAAATTGCCTGCTCGCGGCCACTTGCAGAAGGAAACGGCTGGTTATCGCGTGAAACCTATGTTGGCATTTCTGGACAGCGTGTGGCCCCGGATGTATACGTAGCAGTAGGTATTTCTGGCCAGATTCAGCACACTGCTGGCATGGATGAATCGAAGATTGTTGTTGCTATTAATAAAGACGACAAGGCAGCAATCTTCGATATCGCAGATTATGGCATTGTTGGAGATCTCTACGATGTACTGCCAGCCTTGACGAAGGCGTTGGAATCGTGAGTGAAATAGAGTACGACTTCGACGTTATCGTTGTAGGCGGAGGTATAGCAGGTAGCGTATGCGCGTATCTCCTAGCGCAAGAAGGACGTGAAGTCCTGTTGATCGAACGCGGTGTAGAAGCAGGGACGAAAAACTTGTCCGGCGGTATTTTCTATTGCCGCGTTATGGAAGAAATTTTCCCTGATTTTGCAAACACTGCTCCTGTGGAACGAAGGATTACTCGCAACTGTTTGAGCTTCTTGAATAAAGAATCCGCTGTCAATATCGATTACTGGGACAATCGCTTGGCCGAACCAGTGAATGCAGTTAGTGTCCTTCGTGCGAAGTTTGATCCATGGCTGGCTGAACAATGTGAAAACGTTGGAGTTACAGTCATGCCAGGTATCAAAGTTGATGAATTGCTACAAGATTCTGGCAAAGTTATTGGAGTGCGTGCCGGTGAAGACGAGTTGCGTGCGCGCGTCGTCGTTGCCGCAGACGGGGTTAATTCGTTCCTGGCTCAGTATGCAAATCTTCGACAAAAAGATCCTGCTTCGTGTTTTGGGGTAGGAGTTAAATCGGTAATTCATATTGGAGAAAAGGCGGTTAAGGAGAGATTTAATCTTTCTGGAGACGACGGAGCTGCCTACGCCATCGTTGGTGACTGCACACAAGGCGTCGCTGGTGGTGGGTTCATGTACACCAATAAAGATTCGGTATCTATCGGCGTCGTAATGATGCTCGATGATATGAAGAAACATGACCTAGCATCGTCTGATATACACGATCATTTCCTTAACCATCCATTTATTGCACCGTTCCTAGAAGATGGTGAGCTCCTCGAATACGGCTGTCACCTTGTAGCTGAAGGTGGTAAGAAAATGCAACATGATCTCGTACATGATGGGCTTGTTCTGATCGGTGATGCGGCAGGTTTCACTCTCAATACGGGCTTTACTGTACGCGGCATGGATCTTGCGGCTGGATCAGCACGCTGTGCGGCTCGTGCGATTAGCGAAGCCTTAGAAAAGGGTGACTATTCGCAAGCTGCTCTCCAAAAATATGTGGACTATACGAATGAAAGTTTTGTTGGTAAGGATATGGAAACGTTTAAACGTGCTCCAGAGTTCCTTGAACACAACAAAGAGATGTATGGCCGCATGGGAGAGATGATTGCCAACGTATTCTTTGGCATCTACAACCTCGATCTCTCTCCACGCAAGAGCCTTATGAAAACTGCATGGGGAGCTTTCAAACAGTCAGGTATGAAAGTGACTCGCCTAGCGCGAATCGGAATTGAAGCAGTGAGGGCACTCTAATGGCACGTTATATACCAGGAACAGTAACAGAGCGCCTTGCCGGCAATGTGTATGAAGTTGACGAGGGCAATTCACATATTGAAGTGAACCAGAAGATGGCGCAAGCTACTAACGGAGGCCGTCTTTTAGCGCGAATTTGCCCAGCTCATGTTTATACAGAAGAACCTGATGGGACCGTCTCTGTTGAATACGCCGCTTGTTTAGAATGCGGAACATGCCTAGCAATTGCTCCAGAAGGGCTATTGAGATGGCATTACCCGAATTCTTCTATGGGGGTTATGTTCCGAGAAGGATAAGTTTTAACGTGGGGCAGAGGATCTGTCCCACGTTTTAACATGAGCGTGGCCCCGTCGTCGTCAATCCAGAAATCAGTGACCAGATACACGTCACGTAACCTATCATTTCGCTACGTAAATCACGTAGTATAGAGCGTTGGTGCCGTGTATCTAAACAGATACGTCCACCAAACTAGGTTCGCAACCGCGGGCTTAGAAACCACCGAAGTTAGCGGGAGTAATGGCGAAAAAAGAAGGCGTCATTGAAATTGAAGGTGTTGTCGTTGAAGCACTGCCAAATGCAATGTTTCGCGTCGAACTAGATAACGGGCACGTAGTGCTCGGGCACATCTCAGGGAAGATGCGTCAGCACTACATCAAGATCCTTCCAGAGGACCGCGTCGTCGTTGAGCTTACGCCCTACGATCTGACGCGTGGTCGTATCGTATACCGCCACAAGTAATCCCGTTAACAACACGTAGCTTAATCGTTGCGTCAACCAACCAAGAAAGCTAGAGACTATGAAGGTCAAGCCAAGCGTTAAGCGCATTTGCGATAACTGCAAGGTTATTCGCCGGCACGGTCGCGTCATGGTTATCTGTGACAACCCGCGCCACAAGCAGCGTCAGGGCTGAAACCCAACGCACTGAACAGGCATTGCCAGCGCATCGCGCAATCTTCCGGTCCGGAGGCCGGAACCCAATAGGGGAGGCAATGCTCCACACCTTCGGAATGAACAATAGGAGCCACAACACATGGCACGTCTATCTGGTGTGGATCTCCCTCGCGAAAAGCGAGTTGAGATCGCACTTACTTACATTTTCGGCATTGGTCTAACCCGCGCCCAGGAGTCCCTCGCCGCTACCGGCGTTAACCCGGACACCCGCGTCAAGGATTTGACTGAAGATGATCTCGTCAAGCTGAAGAACCACATCGACGAAAACTACAAGGTCGAAGGTGATCTCCGCCGTGAGATCCAAGCTGACATTCGTCGCAAGATTGAAATTGGTTGCTACCAGGGTCTCCGTCACCGTCGCGGTCTCCCGGTTCACGGCCAGCGTACCAAGACGAACGCACGTACCCGTAAGGGGCCAAAGCGTACCGTTGCAGGTAAGAAGAAGGCCAAGTAAGCAGTTCACGCATTAGCGTGAATCGATGATATTATCAGGAGATTTTATAACAATGCCACCAAAGACTCAGCGCCGTTCGCGCCGTACTGTGCGCAAGAACGTAGTAAACGGCCAGGCACACATCAAGTCCACGTTCAACAACACCATCGTGTCTATCACCGATCCTAACGGTGAAGTCATTGCTCAGACCTCGTCTGGCATGGTTGGTTTCAAGGGTTCACGTAAGTCCACTCCATACGCTGCTCAGCTTGCCGCAGAAAACGCTGCTCGCCGTGCAATGGAAGCTGGCATGAAGAAGGTTGACGTTTTCGTTAAGGGCCCAGGTTCTGGCCGCGAAACCGCTATCCGTTCCCTCACCGCATCCGGCCTCGAAGTGACCTCGATTTCCGACGTCACCCCACAGGCACACAACGGTTGCCGTCCACCCAAGCGCCGTCGCGTTTGATCCGCGAGGGGTGTTAACCCCTTTCCTCCGTGGCTTTCTGTTCCACCATCGGAACAGGCGTCACACTTTTTTGCCGGGGAATCTCCGGCTGGAGGGTGTCATATAGTGGGCGCCCTGGTGAAAGGAAAATACAGTGATCATTGAACAGCGTCCTACGCTAACCGAAGAGAAGATTTCGGATACCCGTTCGCGGTTCACGCTTAACCCGCTCGAGCCTGGCTTCGGCTACACGCTCGGCAACTCGCTTCGTCGTACGCTGCTCTCGTCCATCCCAGGCGCAGCAGTTACCTCCATCCATATCGATGGCGTTCTCCACGAGTTCTCCACCATCGAAGGTGTGAAGGAAGACGTCGCACAGATCATTCTTAACCTGAAGGATCTGGTTGTGACCTCTGAAAACGATGAACCTGTACAGATGTACCTCCGCAAGGCTGGTCCAGGTCAGGTCACCGCTGAGGATATTACTCCGCCAGCTGGCGTAGAAATCCACAACCCAGAGTTGCTCATCGCCACCTTGAACGAAAAGGGCAAGCTTGAAATCGATCTGACCGTGGAACGCGGCCGTGGCTACGTTTCCGCTCAGCAGAACAATTCGCCAGACTACGAAATCGGCCGTATCCCGGTTGATTCGATCTACTCCCCGGTAGTAAAGGTTTCGTACAAGGTTGAAGCTACCCGTGTTGGACAGCGCACTGATTTCGACAAGCTCATTGTTGACGTCGAAACCAAGCCGTCCATGGCTCCTCGTGATGCGTTCGCATCTGCAGGTAAGACCCTCGTTGAACTCTTCGGTTTGACCACCGAACTCAACCAGGAAGTTGAAGGCCTGGAGCTCAAGGAAGCCCCAGTTGTCGAACAGCAATCGTCTGATCTGCAGCGCCCAATTACCATTCTTAACCTCCCAGCTCGCTCGCAGAACTGCTTGCAGCGTGAAGGCATCCACACGATCGGTGAACTCGTTTTGCGTTCTGAAGCCGATCTGCTCGACATCCGTAACTTCGGTGCGAAGTCGATTGAAGATGTGAAGGATGAGCTTGCAAAGCTTGACCTGCGCCTCAAGGATTCCCCAGCTGGATTTATGTCTGGTTTCGGCGAAGAATCGTACGGAATGCACTTCAGTGACGAAACGCAGGCCTGAGGGTCAGCGGAACAAGAAAATTTTTAGGAGAAATCATGCCACGTCCCGCTAAGGGTCCACGTTTGGGCGGCAGCCCAGCTAATGAGCGTCTCATCCTTGCTAACCTCTGCAAGTCGCTCATTCACAACGAATCGATCGTGACAACCGAGGCTAAGGCCAAGCGCGTTCGTCCACACATCGAAAAGCTCATCACGAAGGCTAAGAAGGGCGACACCCACAACCGTCGTCTCGCACTCAAGGTGCTCGGCTCCCGTGAAACTGCATACATCCTGTTCGAAGAGCTCGCTCCAAAGTTTGCGAACCGCGAAGGCGGCTACACCCGCATCGTGAAGCTTCCAAACCGTAAGGGTGACAACGCTCCTATGGCCGAGATTTCGCTCGTTCTTGAGCCAGTCTCCCCAAAGCAGGCTGTGGTGAAGGAAGCTGAAAAGGTTGCAGAAAAGGCTGCTGACGAAGCTCCGGTTGAAGAAACCGTTGAAGAAGTTGCAGTTGAGGAAGCTGAAGTAGTAGAAGAAGCTACCGAAGAAAAGTGACCTTAACACGCTCTGATCGATCCGGCAGTTGTTGGGTTAGATAGGGCGGGGTTTGTTGAAAGGCCGTACCAGGTGTTCTGGTACGGCCTTTCGCTCTGCGCTACGGGAATTTTTGATGACGTTGGGCGATGACGTTGGGCTTTGAGGCGTGATGTTTGCTTTTGGGCGGGGTGGTCTGTTCTACAGTGTAATGACGTATTTTGAAGTCCAAGGCTGATTTTATTGTGGTTACGGTTTGGCGATGCTGATTATTTCGAGAATAGTGGCGATATTTGCCACTATTCTCGAAATAATCAGAGTTGCCCACGGAGTCGCCCACGGAGTCGCCCATGGAGCGCCCTCGGCCCCCGCATAGTGCTCTCGGAGTGCTGTCGGCCCCCCACGGAGCCCCTAAACCGGCCTACCGAAGGGAAACATACGGCGGACGCCGCTCTGCATCCGCGCGCGGCCCTAAAAACAGCCTTACTTCACGTGCTCCCAGGCGGCAGCTCCGCCGCGCGCCCCCGCTTCGTAGTCAAGGAATTTGACGCCGGCATCGGCCAGTCGCGCCCGCACAGGCGCAGTGAGCTTAAAGGCGTTCCCTCCGCCAACGTAGAGCTGATCCCAGCGGTACATGGGCCACAGGGAGTCGATTACACGCAAAATATTTTCGGACCACAGGGCAGGATCTGCCCCGGAAACGTTGATTGCACCCACGGTGTCGTCGAACGTACCACCCAGTGGGCTCGGAGCGTGTGACACTTCGATGTGTTCAGTCAGCGTCCCGTCCACGGCGAAGGCCACGCCCAGTCCGGTCCCGAATGTGAGCACGAGTTCGCTTCCGTTCCCGGTAATAACGCCGGCCGCAGTCACGATCGCATCGTTGACAACGAGTGCGGGCAGCCGCGTCGTCGTCTCCACTAGTCCTTTAACGTCAGCCCCGGTCCATGCCGAAACGAGCTCCGGATCCACGGTTCCGCCTGGCCCGGTTGTGCGGATGTAGTGCGGTGTGTGGATTACACGCCCGTTGCGGATGATCCCTGGCATGCCGATTGTGATGCGCTGGAATGGGATCGAGTGGGCGTTGGTGTGGGTGTTGACGGTGGCGATGAGGGCGTCGGGCGTGAATGGGTATCCGACGAAGTCCACGATGTGTGTGCCGAGTTGTGTGCCGTCTGGGTCTAATACGGCTGATTTGACGCGCGATCCGCCAAAGTCGAGGCTGAGTGTGTTCAGTTTCGAGTTTGGATCGGGTGCGTGTTTGTGGGATCCTGCAGTCATGACTTCGACGCTAGCGCAAAATCTCCGCGTCCGCCTAGATTTAGGGTACGACGGTAATCACTTTCACGGTTGGGCGGCTCAGCCTGGCCTTCGTACGGTTCAGGATGAGTTGGAAAAGGCTTTATCGGTGGTTTTCCGTGAGCCGGTTGTTTTGACTGTTGCAGGGCGTACTGATGCTGGGGTTCATGCGCGGCATCAGGTGGCTCATTGTGATGTGTCACGGGCTGCGTGGGATGCGCTTCCGGGGCGTTCGTCGCGTACACCAGGGGAGTCGTTGGTGTTGCGTTTGAATTCGTTGTTGGCGCGTTCGGCGGGCGGCGTGGTTGCAGGTGCGCCACGTGGGTATTCGGATGTGGTGGTTCATTCTGCGCTGGAGGTTCCGGCTGATTTTGATGCTCGGTTTTCTGCGTTGTGGCGTGCATACACGTATCGGATTGCTGATTCGGTGGCGGAGTGGGATCCGCAGCGTCACGATGTGTTGTGGCTGAGTGACCGGTTGGATCTGGATGCGATGAATCGTGCGTCAGTTGCGTTGTTGGGTGAGCATGATTTTTTGTCGTACTGTAAGCCGCGTGAGGGTGCGTCTACAATTCGGACGTTGCTGGATTTGGGTTTTGAGCGTGTGGAGGGCATTGTGGTTGGGCGTGCGAAGGCGGATGCGTTTTGTCATTCTCAGGTGCGTACGTTGATGGGTACGTTGATTGAGGTGGGGCGCGGTGCCCGCGAGGAGCGGTGGCCGTTGCTTCGTTTGGAGGAGTGTTCGCGGGATGGTCAGGTTGTGGTGGCGCCGCCGCATCCGTTGACCCTTGAAGAGATTGGGTATCCTGGCGCGGCTGAGTTTGGGGCGCAGGCTCGGTTGGCGCGTCGTTATCGGGGGTGACGACGACGGGGCGTGGCATTCGCTTATCGGGCATGCGAGATGAATCGCACCACAGGGTGGGTGTTTCCTTTGACCGGGGGCGTTTCTCGCAGTAGAGTTGCTTAATGCTGTGCATGTTGTATGACGATGCAATCCCACTCATCGGATAACAGTGCCAGCAACGTTAACTTGACCATTGGATAGATCGGTTGTTTTTAGGCAGAAAGCCATTGCCAGAACAGTTGATGAAGCTATCCGCGATTAAAGAAACGAAGGCTACGCAAGTGCGCACGTATTCACCGAAGCCCGGAGACGTTGAGAAGAAGTGGTATGTCATTGACGCCACCGACGTCGTCCTTGGCCGTCTGGCATCTCAAGTTGCCATCCTGCTCCGTGGGAAGCACAAGCCCAACTTTGCTCCACATGCTGATACAGGCGATTTCGTCGTGATCATCAACGCTGAGAAGGTCGCTCTGACCGGCTCGAAGCGTGAGCAGAAGATTGCTTACCGTCACTCAGGTCAGCCAGGTGGCTTGACCGCTACGTCCTACACTGAACTCTTGGAGCTTAACCCAGAGAAGGCTGTCATGAAGGCTGTTGCCGGCATGCTTCCAAAGAACACATTGGGACGTCAGCAACTTTCCAAGTTGAAGGTTTACCGTGGGGCTGAACACCCACACGCTGCTCAGCAGCCGGTAGCCCTTGAGCTTACGCAGGTTGCACAGTAACCCCTGTCCGGAAAAGATTTAAGGAGAACCGTGGCTGAGACCACCGAAACCGTAGAGCTTGAGGAAACCCCGAGCTCATACACCTCTGAGACCGAGGCTCCCAAGACCGGCCAGGGCGCATCCCTGACCGCACCAGGCGCTGGCCTGGGTCGTCGTAAGGAAGCAGTTGCTCGTGTCCGTCTCGTCCCAGGTACCGGCACGTGGAAGATCAACGGCCGTACCCTTGAGGACTACTTCCCAAACAAGTTGCACCAGCAGCTCGTTAACTCCCCATTCGTTTTGCTTGACATCGAAGGTCGTTTCGATGTTGTTGCGCGCATCAACGGTGGCGGCACCTCCGGCCAGGCCGGCGCCCTTCGCCTTGGTGTTTCCCGTGCACTGAACGAAATTGACCGTGACGCTAACCGTCCGGCATTGAAGAAGGCAGGCTTCCTCGCCCGCGACGCTCGTGCAGTCGAGCGCAAGAAGGCTGGTTTGAAGAAGGCTCGTAAGGCTTCGCAGTTCTCCAAGCGCTGATTTTCAGCCCTACGGAAAATGTACAGTGTGGCCCTGGCGCGTATGCGCTGGGGTCACACTCTTTTTGTGTCTGTGAACGTGATATACGTCTAGCGCATCTTGGTTCTTTAGCGCGTCAAAATGCACTGTGAGTGTATGGAATGTACTAGGCTGACAACAGTTAGAAGTGCAGTTGGAGGAGAAATCATGGCACGTCTTTTTGGTACTGATGGTGTTCGCGGTTTAGCGAATCGGGAAATTACTGCTCCGTTTGCGTTGCAGCTGGGTGAAGCCGCGGCGCGAGTGTTGGCTCGTAATGTGTCGGGTCATCGTCCGAAGGCAATCGTTGGGCGTGATACGCGTCAGTCGTCGGGTATGTTGAGCCATGCGGTTGCCGCGGGCTTGTCATCGGCTGGTGTGGACGTGGAGCACGTGCGCGAGATTCCTACTCCGGGTATTGCGTATCTGACCGCTGCTCGTGACTACGATCTGGGCGTGATGATTTCCGCATCGCACAATGCGATGCCAGATAACGGTATTAAGTTCATTTCGGGTAATGGTTTCAAGCTTGATGACGCGATTGAAGATGAAATCGAAGCAGTGCTCGGCCAGGAATGGGATCGACCGATTGGCGCTGGCGTGGGCTACATGCGTGAGAACGCGATCGTGTCCGATCAGGTGTACATTGATCATTTGATTCGCTGTGGTGCTGACCTTTCTGGCCTGCGCATCATCTTAGATTGTGCGAACGGTGCTGCATCGAATGTTGCTCCGGCTGCGTTACAGGAATTGGGTGCGGACGTGTCTGTGATTAACGCGTCCCCAGATGGCAAGAACATCAATCGCAATGCTGGCTCTACCCATCCAGAACAGCTCCAGGCGATGGTTGTGGCTTCTGAGGCTGATTTCGGTTTCGCATTCGATGGTGATGCGGATCGTTGCTTGGCTGTGAATGCGAAGGGCCAGATCGTTGATGGCGATCATATTATGGGCTTGTTGGCTGTCTCGTTGAAGGCTCAGGGCAAGCTTACTGGCAATACGCTTGTTGCTACCGTGATGTCGAACCTTGGTCTAACCTTGGCAATGCGTGAGGCTGATATCAATTTGGTTGCCACGAAGGTTGGCGATCGTTACGTGCTTGAAGAGATGCTGGCCAACGGCTACGTGTTGGGTGGCGAACAGTCTGGCCACGTGATCAACTTGCATCATGCGACTACAGGCGATGGTACTTTGACCGCTATTTTGGTGGCGTCGGAGATGGCACGCCGTGGTGGCACGCTGGAAGATGCTGTTTCGTTCATTACGCGCCTTCCTCAAACGTTGATCAACGTTCCTAACGTGGATAAGACTCGCACGGATGAGATCTCTGAGCAGGTCGAGCAGGCAGAACGCGAACTTGGCGAAACAGGCCGCGTGTTGCTTCGCGCATCGGGCACCGAACCGCTGGTTCGCGTGATGGTGGAAGCGGCAACTCAGGAACAGGCTGATGCTGTGGCTCAACGTTTGGCTGATGTGGTGGCAGATAAGCTGGCTCTCTAGTTTCAGGAGGTCCAACAGGTAGTACTGACGTAAAAATCACCCACAGCCGGTGATAGGCCCATATATGGCCCTATCACCGGAAATAGGTGAATTTTGCGTCAAGATGATCTGTGCCAGGCCTACAACTTCCGGATCTGTACCTGATCGATGGCGTGCGATGGGCCTTTGGTGAGGATAACGGTGGCCCGGTTTTTGGTTGGCGCAATGTTGTGCCGCAGGTTGGGCAGGTTGATGGCGCCCCAGATTTGGCGGGCGGTCTCACGGGCTTGGGAATCGGTGAGGTCGGAATAGTTTTTGAAGTATGAGGCTTCGTTGGTGAAGGCGGTGGTTCGCAGAGTGAGGAATCGATCGATGTACCAGCGTTCCAACGCTTCTTCGGGGGCGTCTACGTAAATAGTGAAGTCGAAGAAGTCGGATACTGCGGAGAATTCGTGGGCGGCAATCCCAGGCGCGGGCTGTAGCACGTTCAACCCTTCCACGATCAGGATGTCCGGCTGATCTACGGTGATCACGCGATCCGGCACGATGTCATAGGTGATGTGATCGTACACGGGCGCAGTCACATTGCGTTTCCCGGATTTAACGGCGGCCAGAAATTCGAGAATAGCCCGCCGATCGTATGATTCAGGAAAACCCTTGCGTGCCAGTAGCCGCTGTTCGTTCAAAACAGCGTTGGGGAACAAGAACCCGTCGGTTGTCACGAGGTCTACGCGCGGGGTTTCGGGGGAGCGGCTGAGAAGTTCGCGCAACAGCCGCGCAACGGTAGATTTCCCTGCGGAAACAGACCCAGCGATCCCCACGATCCACGGCACGCGCACGTCGCTAAATCCCAGGAAGTTCTTTGATTCGCTGAAGAGCCGCCCGGTGTTGCGTGCATACATGTGCATAAGTGCGGTGAGCGGCCGGTAGATGGCGTCCACTTCGCTGATGGTGATGGGATCGCCCATGGCGGCCAATTTTGCTACGTCGTGTTGCGTGAGCGGGAAATCGGTGTTGCCAGCGAGCGTGGCCCATTTGTTGCGTGTGAATGTGACGAATGCCGAAAGATCTGAGCTTTGCATGTTTCGATTGTGGCAATAAATACCTGATTACGCCAGTTTCGCGTGGTGAGAAGTTGGACAATGCCGCGCAACAACACCTAACAAAACCCATCTCCTACCTGGTTGTCTGACAGGTTGAGTGACGTAGATCGGCGCCTGCGTTGTAGTGTGTATCAACATGTGTGGAATTGTTGGATATATTGGCGCGAATGCGTCGTTTGTTTCGCAGGAAGCGGTTCTGGCTGGGCTGGAGCGCTTGGAGTATCGTGGCTATGATTCGGCGGGTATCGCGATCCCGTCGGCTGACGGCGTGTTGGTGCGTAAGCGCGCAGGCCGTGTGGCTGATTTGCGTGAGCAGTTGGCGGCGGATCCGCTGCCGGAGTGCCGGGCTGCTATTGGGCATACGCGGTGGGCAACGCATGGTGTGCCGTCGGATCGTAATTCGCATCCGCACGTGTCGGCTGATGGCCAGGTTGCGATTGTTCATAATGGAATTATTGAGAATGCGCCGCAGTTGCGTGCGGAGCTTGAGGCCGCGGGGGTTGAGTTTTCGTCTGATACTGATTCTGAGACGATTGCTCATGTGTTGAGTTTTGCGTTGCGTGAGACGGCTGATTTAACGGTGGCTATGCGCCGCGTGGTGGCTCGCCTTGAGGGGTCGTTTGCTGTGGTGGCTACGAGCGCCGCACATCCGGATCGTTTGGTGGGCGCCCGCCGTAATTCGCCGTTGGTTGTTGGCTTGGGCGAGGATGAGAATTTCTTTGGTTCTGACGTGGTTGCGTTTGTGGGCCATACTCGTGAGGCGATGGCTGTTGGGCAGGATCAGATTGTCACGTTGACTGCGTCGAGCGTTGAGGTCACCGATTTTTCGGGTGAACCTGCGCAGGCGGATCGTTTCGAGGTTGATTGGGACGTGGATACCGCGTTGCATGATGGTTATGCAACGTTCATGGATAAGGAAATTCATGAACAGCCAACTGCGGTTGCTGAGACGTTGCGTGGGCGCACAACTCCTGATGGTCATTTGCATTTGGATGAGTTGCGTATTGAAGAGTACGAATTGCGTGCGATTGACAAGATTATTGTGGTGGCGTGTGGTACGGCCGCGTATGCGGGGCATGTTGCGAAGTATGCGATTGAGCACTGGTGCCGGATTCCTGTTGAGGTTGAGTTGGCGCACGAGTTCCGTTACCGGGATCCGATCGTGACTGCGAAAACGCTGGTTGTGGCGATTTCGCAGTCTGGTGAGACGATGGATACGTTGAAGGCAGTGCGGCACGCATCCGAGCAGGGTGCGCGCGTGCTTGCGATCGTGAACACGTACGGTTCGACTATCGCACGTGAGTCCGACGCCGTTCTTTACACTCACGCCGGCCCCGAAATTGCCGTTGCATCCACGAAGGCGTTTACGTCTCAGATTACGGCTGCGTACTTGCTTGGTTTGTATTTGGCTCAGTTGCGCGGGAACAAGTTCACGGATGAGGTTGCGGGGTATTTGGAGCAGTTGGCTCAGATGCCGGAGCGTATGGAGTTCGTGCTGCGTCAAGAAGAAACGATCCGCGAGTTGGCTCGCACGATGTCCGACGTCGATTCCGTCCTTTTCTTGGGCCGTCACGTTGGTTTCCCGATTGCGTTGGAAGGTGCGCTCAAGTTGAAGGAGCTGGCGTATATTCACGCTGAGGGCTTCGCGGCTGGCGAGTTGAAGCACGGCCCGATCGCGCTGGTGGAAGAGGATCTTCCGGTGTTTGTGATTGCGCCGACTCCACGTCGGCCGTTGTTGCATTCGAAAGTTATTTCGAATTTGCATGAGGTGATGGCGCGTGGCGCACGCACGATCGTGATTGCGGAAGAAGGGGATAGTGCGGTTGACGATCATGCGATGGCCGTGATTCGCGTTCCGCAGTCCACGCCAACGTTGTTGATGCCGTTGGTGACGATCATTCCGTTGCAGATTTTCGCGTCTGAGCTTGCTACCGTGAAGGGGTATGACGTGGATAAGCCACGTAACCTCGCAAAGTCAGTGACGGTTGAGTAGAGTTTTCTTCTATGAAGGCGCGCTCGGTTACAGATGATGAGATTCGTCAGTGGTGGCCGATCCCTGGATCGGCGGACCACAAGTACACTCGGGGAGTTCTGGGTGTAGTGACGGGCTCGCATCGGTATCCGGGCGCGGCCATTTTAGGGGTGGGTGCCGCGCTCGCGTGCGGGCCTGGCATGGTGCGGTATTGTGGGGATAGCCCGCTGGTGGTGCCGCGTTTCCCGGAGGTTGTTCCAGTTCACGGCCGGGTTCAGGCGTGGCTGGTTGGATCGGGGATGGATGAGTCTGCCGATTTTTCGGTGGTTTCTGAGGCGATTGATTCGGGTTTACCTGTGGTTATCGACGCCGGTGCGCTCCCGTTGGTGTCGAATCGCACCTTGCACCCGAATGCGATTTTGACTCCGCATCCGGGGGAGTTGGCAGAGATGCTACGCGTTCGCGGGCATGACGTGACCCGCGTTGATGTGGAGCACAATCCTCACGAACTGGCCGCCATTGTTGCACGTGAAACGGGCGCGGTTGTGATGCTCACGGCCGCGGCCGACGTCGTCGTCGAACCAAACGGAACGACGTACGAACAAACAGGCGCGGCAGGCTGGCGCGCAACCGCTGGTGCAGGTGACGTGCTGGCGGGAATCGCTGGCGGTCTGCTGGCACTGTGGAATGCGCGCAGCGATCATACTGTGAGCGCCGGGTGGATCGCTGCCGCGGCGGCACACCTTCACGGGCGTGCCGCAAATCTCGCCTCCCGAAGTGATGCTGGAGTTGGATACCCCATCAAGGCGAGTAACATTAGTGATGCGCTAGGTGAAACGATCTGGCGTATTCTCAATCCACACAAGGTAAGAATTCATGACTAGTCAGGCTCCTGCACGCGCCCTCATCTCCCGGCGCGCATTTACGCAAAACATTGAGGTGGTGCGCAAACATACCGATGCCACCCTTATGGCCATCGTGAAAGCCAACGGGTATGGCCACGGTGTTGAACTCATCGCACAATGGGCGTGGGAAGCAGGAATCGACTGGCTGGGGCTAGCGCAACTGAACGAAGCCTTGACGTTGCGCCAGAGCCACACGCACGGTCACGTGCTGGCGTGGATCTTCGCCCCCGGAGCAGATTTCCAGCGTGCAATTGAACAAAACATTGATCTTTCTGTTGGTGCCACCTGGGCTATCGATGAAATCGAAGCGGCTGCCCGCGCATGCCGGCGCCCCGCTCGCATCCACGTCAAAGTAGATACAGGCATGACTCGCGGAGGATTCGATCTGGATCAACTTCCGTCGGTATTTGCCCGTGTAAAGAAACTGGCCGCGGAAGGAATAATCCAGATTGTTGGGCTGTGGTCCCACCTGGCCTGTGCCGATGATCCACACTCAGATGCGGCAACCGCGCTCCAAGTTGACCGCTTTGAGCAAGCCCGGAGCCTCGCTAAAGAAGCTGAAGTAGAGATTCCGTTCTGCCACCTAGCCGCGTCGTCGGGAATTCTATGGCACCCCGAAACCCACTACGATATGGTGCGTCCAGGAATCGTCCTCTACGGTCTCAGCCCAAACCCCGCATACGCAACTGGGCCGGAACTCGGGCTGGAACCACTCATGACTCTCGAAGCAAACGTGATCCTCACGCGCGAAGTGCCAGAAGGCGTGGGAATCTCCTACGGGCACACCCATATTACGGACGAACCAACCAGACTCGCGGTTGTACCCGTAGGTTACGCGGATGGAATATCGCGCAGGGCCTCAAACGCACTCTCCGTTACCCTCAACGGGGATCAAGCCCCCATATGCGGCGTGGTCTGTATGGATCAATTTGTGGTAAACGCGCCCCACGCACACGCAGGCGATACCGCGGTCCTGTTTGGCCCAGAACATAAAGGCTACCTGACAGCCGATAACTGGGCCGAAAAGACGGATACAATTAACTACGAAATTTTCTGTAACCTCGGCCCCCGAATTCCACGAATCCCCGTAGAATAACCGGCCCATCCATCACACAAAGGAACAGGCAATGATCCTCTCTCTGAACGCACCCACAGTCGCAGATATTCAGCGCATCGGCTCCGTGATTGCAGACAATGCCAAACCCGGCGATCTTGTGATGCTCACCGGGCCACTCGGTGCCGGAAAAACAACCATGACTCAAGGAATCGCACGTGGGCTCGGCGTCAAAGGCGCCGTCTCCTCCCCAACGTTCGTGATCGCACAAATTCACCGCGGAGAACGCCTGGATCTAGTGCACGTGGATGCCTACCGGCTCAACTCCATCGAAGAACTCGATGCGCTCGATCTGGATGCCTCGCTGGAAGAATCCCTTACCGTTGTGGAATGGGGTGCCGGCAAGGTGGAAGTGCTCTCCGAAGATCGCCTCGAACTCATGATCGAACGGCCAGAAGGCTCCGATGCGGGGCTGGAACCCGAAGATTTGTATGAAGACGCTCCGCGCGTGATCAAGGTTCACGCCTACGGGCCGCGTGGGGCAGAATTCCAGCAGGTGCTTGCTGAGGCAGTTCCAGGGGCGACGTGGGAAAGCGACGCCGAATGATGGCATCTGCGCGGCGGATCGTTGCTGTGCTGATCGGGCTCTGTTGCGCGATTGGCGTGCTTGCGTTTCCGGTGGTAGCCAATGCTACCACCGGGGGCACTGAGGACGTGCAGGAGTGGTTCGCCAAAGAAGGCGTTGATCTGGTGCGGGCGCAGGCAGGGGACGTTTTTGATAGTGACGTTGTCGATGATCCTTCGATGCTTACCCTTGGCGTTCCACACCGGGTAGCGATCGTGGTGAGTGATAAAAGATCCTCTGGGAAACCGGACGCGGCTTTTCCTGATTCGGATAAATGGATTGCGCCGATTTTTAAAGAAACCTCTGCTGTTGGAATTGTGACAACCGATGGCGGTTCTGCCACTCGGCGGGCTCACGCGAAGATTGTGGCTGATGTGCGGCTAGCTACTGAAGCTTCAGCGGCACGAAGTGATACGCAGAAGCTCATTTATGATTCTGAACTTGATGCGTGGTTTGTGTTTCGCGATGGACTGATCGAACCGGGCGATAGAGCCGGATCTAACTTCGTGCTAGGGGCAATCCCGTTTTCCACGTTTATGACCCAACGAGATGGCGTGATAGCCGCTGAAAAATCCGGAAAAAGCGTTCCAGCAACGCCATTGCGGCCGGCCGTAGCACAAAAAACGACTACGACAGGTCAGGTTGTGGTTATCGTGGCAGCGTTGGCGGCCCTGTCCGTCTTTTCTGTGGCGTGGCTGCGATGGGATCAAAACCGGACTGCGGTACAGCATGCGGATCCTGTAACGCACACTCGAGGCCAGAATCGCTGGGACCCGTTTGCTCGTGCCCGCCTCCTTATTCATCCCCAACAATCTGATACTGCCAGTGAAACCTCAACAAAGGAATAAGAACATGACTACTTATCTCACAATTGATACCAGCGCTAGCGTTGCTGTTGGTGTGGCGGATTGGACCCTGGGCGAAGTCCGCCAGCTTTCGTGGGCAACTTCGCCCGAGAAGCGGCACCATGCGGAATTGTTGGCTCCGATGGTGCGTGATGCTTTGGCGGAAGCAGGGGTGGAGGCGCCGGATGCGGTGATTGTTGGCACTGGCCCGGGCGCGTTCACTGGTTTGCGTGCGGGGCTTGTGACTGCGCGCGTGTTGGCTCGTGCATGGGATGTGCCGCTGTATGGCGTTTCTTCGCTTGACGTGATGGCGCTGGCTGCAGTTGATGCTGGTGCGGAGGAGATCGTGGCGATGATCGACGCCCGCCGTAAGGAAGCTTTTGTTCAGCGGTTCCGTGCGCTGGGTGGCGATGACGTGATGGCTCGCGATGCGGCCGATATTTGGAAGCCGGCGGATTTGGCGGCGGCGTGCGAAGATGCGCCGGCTGTGGTGGCGGTTTCTGAAACTGATCTATATCCAGAAGTTGGGGCTGAACGTTGCACGGTCGCGTTTGATCCGTGCGTGATGGTTCGGTTAGTCCAGTCGCGTTTGGCGCGTGTTGACGCTGGTGAAGATGTGGATTTGGGTACGGAGCCGCAGTATTTGCGCCGGCCGGATGTGCATGGGGGAGCGCACGCGCAACCTCATGCTGAAGGCAACCCATACGCTGCTAGCTGATGAAATCTCTGGATTCGTGTGTTCCGGCCACGATTGCGGGATATTCGGTTCGAATTCCTCCCGTATCGTGGGCCGGGCGCATCGCCGATTTCGATCGCGGTGCGTTTGGGCGTGATGCGTGGCCGGAATCGTTGTGGCGCGATGAGTTGGGCGGTGCGGAGCGCACGTATCTTCTTCTTGAGGATGAGCCGGATCCGTTGCGTTCTTTAGGAGAGATCGTTGCGGTTGGCGGGGTTTCGTATTACGACGACGCCGAGATCCTCACTATCGCTGTGTCCCCGCATTTTCGGCGGCGTGGGATCGGGCATCAGCTTCTTGCTGCTCTCTTAAATATTGCGGAATTTTATGGGGCGAACCGGGCTTTTCTTGAGGTGCGTGCGGCGCACAAGGGCGTACAGAAAATGTATGCGGATGCTGGTTTTCGGCAGATTGCGGTGCGTAAACGGTATTACAGTGACGACGACGCCGTGGTGATGCTACGCGAATCTTAATTTCGCGCTCAAATACTCACATAAATGGCACGGCGCATTTTTAGAACCTGTCATAAGGCTACATGCCTTGATATAACGCCGAAAACCAAAACACCCCGGCAAGGCCCTGTCGTAAACCTGGGGGAGAGATGGGACTTTTTGCTACTAAAGGCCCGGTTTTTGTCCGATCAATTTGCTATCTTCAAACCGTGGCTAAATCAACATCTGTAGAAATTCGCGGTCGCAAGACTACCGTGGCACTCAAAGTGCTCATGGCTGTGACCGGCTTGTTTATTGTTTTCTTCCTACTCTTCCACGCATTTGGAAACTTCAAGATGTTCCTTGGTGCAGAAGAGTACAACCATTATGCAGACTGGCTGAAGCACGGTCTGCTCTACCCGATCCTTCCTAAGCTGTGGGCACTGTGGATCTTCCGATTCACGCTCCTGTTTTGCATCTTTGGGCACATGTATGCGGCTATTAAGTTGTGGGCACGTGGCAACAAGGCTCGTGGCCGTGAAAAGTACAAGGTTAATAGCGGCTCCAAGGTTGGTTTGAAGTACTCGTACACGGCTGCAACGATGCGTTACGGCGGAATTATTATTGCGCTGTTCGTCGTGTTCCACATTCTTCAGTACACCGTTTTGGCACTTCAGCTTGGTGGCCCATACTCCGTTCACGATCCGTACCACAACATGATTTACGGCTTCTCGATCTGGTGGGTTTGGCTGATTTATTTTGTTGCCCTCTGTTCGATAGCTCTTCACGTTGCTCATGGCGTGTGGTCTGCACTGGCAACATTGGGCTTGAACACTCGCCGTCGTCAGGCTGCTTTCAAGGCAATCGCTGGCCTTATCGGCTTGGCAGTGTTGGTGGGCTTCATGACGCCACCAACCGCCATCCTGCTCGGATTCATTGTTGCTTAGGGGATTAGATCATGACTGAAACTTTGATCGAAGGCTTGTACCGCACAGGCGAACCAATCGCGGACACCAAGGCGCCAGCCGGGCCAATTTCGCAAAAGTGGGAAGAACGCAAGTTCTCTGCTCGCCTTGTGAACCCAGCTAACCGCCGTAAGCTTAACGTTATTGTTGTTGGAACCGGTTTGGCAGGTGGCGCTGGTGCTGCTTCGCTCGGTGAAATGGGCTACAACGTTAAGGCGTTCTTCTACCAGGATTCGGCTCGCCGTGCGCATTCGATTGCTGCACAGGGTGGTATCAACGCTGCGAAGAACTACAAGAACGATAATGATTCAACTTACCGTTTGTTCTATGACACGATTAAGGGTGGCGATTACCGCGCACGCGAATCGAACGTCTACCGTTTGGCTGAAGTTTCCGCCAACATTATTGATCAGTGTGTTGCTCAGGGCGTTCCATTCGCTCGTGAATACGGCGGCTTGCTCGATAACCGTTCTTTCGGTGGCGTTCAGGTTTCTCGTACATTCTATGCTCGTGGTCAAACAGGTCAGCAGCTCTTGATCGGTGCTTACCAGGCTCTTATGCGCCAGGTGAAGGCTGGAACGGTTAAGTCCTATCCACGTCACGAAATGGTTGAACTCATCGTGGTGGATGGCCGCGCACGCGGCATCATTGCTCGTGACATGGCTACTGGTAAAGTTGAAACCCACTTGGCTGATGCGGTTGTACTTGGTACTGGTGGTTACGGTAACGTCTTCTTCCTGTCCACGAACGCAATGGGGTGTAACGCAACGGCAATTTGGCGTGCACATCGCAAGGGTGCCTACTTCGGTAACCCGTGCTACACCCAGATTCACCCAACGTGTATCCCACAGCATGGTTCTTCCCAGTCCAAGCTCACTCTTATGTCCGAATCGCTTCGTAACGATGGCCGTATTTGGGTTCCTAAGAAGGCTGAAGATTGCAAGAAGGATCCACGCGATATCGCTGAAGCAGATCGCGATTACTACCTCGAACGCATCTACCCAGCATTCGGTAACTTGGTGCCACGCGATATCGCGTCCCGCCAGGCAAAGAACATGTGTGATGATGGCCGTGGCGTAGGCCCAGAAATCGACGGCGTGGCACGCGGTGTCTACCTTGATTTCTCCGATGCTATTAACCGCATGGGCAAGGATGTTGTGTCTGCTAAGTACGGCAACTTGTTTGATATGTACAAGCAGATCACGGGCGATGATCCATACGAAGTTCCAATGCGTATCTACCCAGCAGTCCACTACACCATGGGCGGCTTGTGGGTTGATTACGATCTCCAGTCTTCGATCCCAGGTCTGTTTGTTACCGGTGAAGCTAACTTCTCCGATCACGGAGCAAACCGTTTGGGCGCTTCGGCACTCATGCAGGGTCTTGCTGATGGTTACTTCGTTCTTCCAAACACCATCAACGATTACCTCGCAGATGGTCCATTCGAAAAGATCACCGAAGATCACCCAGCAGTTGTGGAAGCACGCCAGTCTGTTGAAAAGCAGATCGAATTCTTCGTCAACAATAAGGGCACCCGTTCCGTGGATTCGTTCCACAAGGAACTCGGCCACATCATGTGGGAGTACTGCGGTATGGAACGTACCGAAGAAGGCCTCAAGAAGGCTATCGGTATGATTCGCGAACTGCGCAAGGAATTCTGGCAGAACGTTCGCGTTCCAGGCGATCCTGATGAACTCAACCAGTCCTTGGAGAAGGCCGGTCGTGTTGCTGACTTCTTCGAACTCGGTGAGCTCATGTGTATCGATGCTCTCCACCGCCGCGAATCCTGTGGTGGTCACTTCCGCGCTGAATCTCAAACGGAAGAAGGCGAAGCACTTCGTGATGACGTGAACTTCGCTTACGTGGCCGCTTGGGAGTGGGGCGGAGAAGACGGGGCACCGGTTCTCCACAAGGAAGATCTGAAGTACGAATTCGTCGAGATGAAGCAGCGGAGCTACAAGTGAAAATCAATCTTGAATTTTGGCGGCAAGATGGCCGTGGCGATAAGGGTCATTTCGATACTCACACAATCGCCGACGTCGATGAGACAGCATCCTTCTTGGAGATGCTCGATCAGTTGAACGAAGAACTCTTTGCCAAGGGCGAAGAACCAGTCGCATTCGATTCTGACTGCCGTGAAGGTATCTGTGGTCAGTGTGGCATCGTCATCAACGGCGATCCACATGGTCCACTCGTGACCACCACCTGCCAGCTTCACATGCGTTCGTTCAAGGATGGGGATACGATCACCATCGAACCATGGCGTTCCACCGCATTCCCAGTCCTGAAGGATCTGGTTGTGGATCGTTCCGCTCTGGATCGTATCGTCCAGGCTGGTGGCTACATTTCCATCAATACGGGTGCGGCACCAGACGCTCACGCAGTGCCAGTTCCAAAAGATCACGCAGATCGCGCATTCGAAGCAGCAGCTTGCATCGGCTGTGGCGCATGTGTGGCAGCCTGCCCGAACGGTTCCGCAATGCTCTTCACCTCCGCAAAGGTCATGCACCTCGGCTTGCTTCCACAAGGCCAGCCAGAGCGCTTGGATCGTGTTGTGAACATGCTCAACCAGCATGATTCCGAAGGCTTCGGTGGCTGCACCAACGTTGGCGCTTGTGCAGCAGCCTGCCCTAAGGAAGTTCCACTTGAGCTGATCTCCATGCTCAACCGTGACTTGATGAAGTCCATGGCACACGGTCGGTAAAGACTCCTAGCCACAGGAAAGGGCCACGGCGGAAACGCCGTGGCCCTTTCGCGTTGCCATCGCATACATGTCCCGAACATTACACAGTTGGTACGGCACAACGCCAGAGAAGTCAATTAGACTAGAAACCGTGAATGAACTGATTTTGGGTGTAGAAACATCGTGTGATGAAACGGGTATTGCGCTTGTGCGTGATGGGGAACTACTGGCAGACGTCACCGCAACGTCAATGGATGAATACGCGCGTTATGGCGGCATTATCCCTGAGATTGCTTCGCGGGCACACTTAGAACAGTTCGTGCCTACGTTGAATGCGGCATTGGACAAGGCCGGCGTCACGTTGCATGACGTGGATGCGATCGCCGCTACCGCAGGCCCAGGTTTGGTTGGCCCACTCACTGTGGGCGTATCGGCCGCTAAATCGTTGGCCTTGGCGTTGAACAAGCCGTTCTACGGCGTCAACCACATTATTGGCCATATCGCTGTGGATCAGCTAGTTCACGGAGCATTCCCTGAACGTTTCATTGGCCTGGTGGTGTCCGGCGGCCATTCGCATCTGTTAGATATTCGAAACATCGCAACAGACGTTGTGGAACTCGGCGGCACGTTAGATGACGCAGCGGGTGAAGCCTTCGATAAGGTCGGCCGTTTGCTCGGGTTGCCTTACCCGGGCGGCCCACACATCGATCGGCTATCCAAAGAAGGCGATCGCAACGCGATCCGCTTCCCACGTGGCCTCAGCCGCGTAAAAGATAAGGATGTTCACGCATACGATTACTCCTTCTCTGGCCTCAAAACTGCTGTAGCACGCCACATTGAAGGACTCCAAGCTCGCGGCGAAGAACTTCCAAAAGCAGATATCGCTGCTGGTTTCTCCGAAGCAGTCACCGATGTCCTGTCCCGTAAAGCATTCGAAGCCTGCAAGCGCAACGATTGCGATACGTTGGTGATCGGCGGCGGCTTCTCTGCTAACTCCCGCCTTCGCGAACTCGCAGAAGAACGCGCAGCTGAATACGGCGTAACAGTTCGTATCCCACCAATCCGGTACTGCACCGATAACGGCGCAATGATCGCCGCCTTAGGCTGGGAGATGGTCCGCAACGGCGTTGAACCATCACCACTCAACATCACAGTAGATACCGGTCTGGCACGCGAAACCACGATCATCCGCTGATTTTAACCTGCGGTATCGGCGTGCCGATACCGGCCCAACCGCGATGTTCTATACAAAGTTCATCTGGGGACCTTGTGGCGCACCGTTAACGGTGCGCCACAAGCATCTGGTGCTTGCCATTCACCGGAGTCGCAATAAGTACAGCGCTCTTCTTATGCTTCGGGTTCAGCTTCAACTTCTTCCGCCACAGTGCCGGATCAAGATCAGTTCCCCGCTTCTTAATCTCCACAATCCCAACGCCTTGCGACGCAAGATATGCGCGAACCTTCTTCAGATCAAGAGGTAACACGGCATCAATCGCGAACAATGCCAATAGTGCCGAATCAATCGGTTCATCGCCCGTCAAATACGCGATATTACGAGATACCGGAGCCAAATCATGCTCCGCACACAACCGCGCAATACCGCCCGAACGAATAACCGCCGCATTCGGTTCATACAGATAAGCACCAAGATCGCGTGGCTCAACCTGTTCAGATGGGGTGCAAGGCGGCTGCGTCGTCGTCACAAAAACTTTCGCAACCCCACCTGCAATAACCAACGCGCTACGCCCCGGCACCGGCGCCGCCTTCCCGCGCCACACAACCGCCTCTACAAGTTCGCCATCCACGCTCGTCCACTGAACGTGCGAATCATCAGGAAGATGCGAATAATCAATCCCCGGCGCAACCTTAATCCCCGCCGCAGAAAACTCCTCAGCCAACTCAAGCGCCAGAGAAAACGGCGGAGACCACTCCTCAGGATCCACAATCCGCTTCCCTCCAGAACGCCGCGCAGGATCCAACCACAACGCATCCGCACCCAAATCAGACAAAGTGAGGTTACGGGCATCCTCATGAATCACCCGTGCCTCAGGAAACGGCGCCAAATTATGCGACGCAGCCACAGCCGCATCCTCATCCTGTTCAATCGAACTAACCCGCAGGCCAAGCCCCGAAAAACCCATCGAATCCGCACCGATCCCACACCCCACGTCAACCACGTGCGCAACCCCCGCATTCCGGAACCGGGCACCATGATGAGCCGCAACATTCAACCGCGTAGCCTGCTCAACCCCATCGTGAGTAAACAACATAGCCTGCGCGAAATCACCAAACTTCGCCGCTGCCTTCGCACGCAACCGAGCCTGCGTCAACGCCGCCGCAACCAGCTCAGGAGCAAACCCCTCCGCACGTAACCTAGCCGTCAACGAAAACGTCTCATCCGCACTATACGGAGGAAGCGACTCAAGTAACCGGCGGCCATCAGGCGTACAAAGAAGTTGGATCATATTCATGCCCACCATTTTCTCACGGCCCGCCAATTCGCGCTGAGCGATATCTAGCACTCCTTTTGACCGAGTGCCAGATGGGGCTCTACTCTTGATACTGAACGTGGAGAAATCTACGCATGCTAAGTTTTGACCCCCGCGACGGCTGAACTTAGCCACAAACTACAACTTTCGAGCAAAAGAAGGAGGAGCCGGATGTCCGTCTCCATCAAGCCGCTTGACGATCGCATCGTCATCAAGCAGGTTGAAGCTGAAGAAACCACCGCTTCCGGTTTGGTTTTGGTTGATTCTGCCAAGGAAAAGCCACAAGAGGGTGAAGTTGTTGCAGTAGGCCCAGGTCGCGTTGACGACAACGGCAACCGCATCCCAATGGATGTTCAGGTTGGGGATCTTGTTATTTACTCCAAGTACGGCGGCACCGAAGTCAAGTATGGTGCAGATGAGTACCTGATTCTTTCGCAGCGCGATGTGCTGGCAGTAGTCACGCACTGAAGCTGAAGATGAAAAATGGGGCGCCTGGGTGGCGCCCCATTTTTGTTGGGAGGGTGGCGTAATTTCCAGAATCCGCCGTTGTAACCGGCGAAGTTGACGCAAAAATCACCCACAGCCGGTGATAGGCCCCTATATGGCCCTATCACCGGAAATAAGTGAGTTTTGCGTAAGAACGCGATGTTATTGGTTGTGTGGGGTGCGGGGGATAAGTGACACAAAAATGGAGGGGATTGGCTCCCCATTTGACGTTGTATAAGGCTGGCTAGGCGCTACGGCTGTGGCGCTTGGCGGAAATGAGGCGGTTGCGTTCTTCTTCAGATAGGCCACCCCATACGCCGTAAGGTTCATGATTGACGAGTGCGTATTCCCGGCACTCATCGATCACTGGGCAGGTTTGGCAGATGCGCTTTGCGCGTTCGATGCGGCGGCGGCGTGGGCCTCCGCGTTCTCCTTCTGGGTGGAAGAAGAATTCGGGATCCATGTTGTTGCAGCTACCGAGTGCTTGCCAGTCCCAGAAGTCTACGAGAGCTCCGGATACATCCTTTATGCGGGCGACCACTAATGTCACGTCCTGTTCATTCTTGCAATTTTCAACTTTCTCTACGTTACCAACGTAAACCTTGATAAAACAAGAGGCTTAGTGAGATTTTAGGTTGTCTGTGGTGTGGTGTTGCTTGCATTGACAAAAAGTGCTAAGGGTGTATCTTGGCGACTTTGAGATAGATTGTGTCGCAATGTAGTACGGGATTTTCGCTTCCCTTGCGAACCGCGTAAACTTAGAGAATGGTTGAGAATCCTTTTGCTCTGGTTGGTTTAACGTACGACGACGTTCTCCTACTTCCCGAAGAAACGGACGTTGTTCCGTCTGAGGTAGATACAACGTCTTATTTGACTCGTAAAATTACTCTTCGCGTTCCGCTGATTTCGGCTGCGATGGATACCGTAACTGAGTCTCGAATGGCTATTGCGATGGCTCGTTTGGGTGGTATTGGTATTTTGCATCGTAATTCTTCGATTGAAGATCAGGCAGCTCAGGTCGCTGAAGTGAAGGCTGCTCCCGTGATGGTTGACTGGGAGGATGGCGATTCGTCGAAGGCTACTGTTGATGAATCTGGTCGCCTTCGTGTTGGTGCTGCCATCGGCTACTGGGGGGATGCGTGGGAACGTGCCCAGGCTTTGGCTGCTGCCGGCGTTGATGTTCTTGTTGTTGATACGGCGAATGGTGCGGCCAAGTTGGCGTTGGAGCAGATCAGCCGGATTAAGGCAGATCCCCAGTTTGAAAACGTTCAGATTATTGGTGGCAATATTGCTACAACTGAAGGTGCTCAGGCGCTCATTGATGCTGGCGTGGATGCTGTGAAGGTTGGTGTTGGCCCAGGTTCGATTTGTACTACGCGCGTTGTTGCCGGTGTGGGTGTTCCGCAGCTTACTGCGATCCATTTGGCTGCCCAGGCGTGTGGCCCTGCTGGTGTTCCGCTTATTGCAGATGGCGGTTTGCAGTATTCGGGTGATATTGGCAAGGCAATCGTGGCCGGTGCGTCTACCGTGATGTTCGGCTCGCTCTTCGCGGGTACGGATGAATCTCCAGGCGAAGTGGTTCAGGTTGAAGGCCGCCGCTTCAAGGCGTATCGCGGTATGGGGT
This sequence comes from Arcanobacterium haemolyticum DSM 20595, assembly GCF_000092365.1. Taxonomy (NCBI): domain Bacteria; kingdom Bacillati; phylum Actinomycetota; class Actinomycetes; order Actinomycetales; family Actinomycetaceae; genus Arcanobacterium; species Arcanobacterium haemolyticum. The sequence continues at coordinate 1,468,152 of NC_014218.1, read as the reverse complement.
CGTTGGGTGCTATGAGCTCCCGTGGCCGCGTCTCTTATTCTAAGGATCGTTATTTCCAGGCTGATGTTAAGTCTGATGAAAAGATCGTTCCAGAAGGTATTGAAGGTTCAGTGGCCGCCAAGGGGCCGGTGGAATCGGTTGTATACCAACTTGTGGGTGGCCTGCATCAAACGATGTTCTACATTGGTGCGCATAACATGGAAGAAATGAAACGTGGCCGCTTTGTTCGCATTACGGCTGCTGGCCTGCGTGAATCGCATCCGCATGATGTGCAAAACATTGCCGCAGCGCCGAATTACACGGCTAGCTGACGTGCTGTTGTAAGAGTCGGGGCTCTAGAAAACTAGAGCCCCGACTACAGCCTTAGTTGTTTTCTTGGTCCTTTTCTTGCTCGCATTTGTTGTGTAAGTCTTTTAGCCAGGCTAGAGCATTGAAGTATAAGTCTTCAGTTTTTGTATCCACCCATTCTGTGACTGTAGGGTTGAAATTAGTGATTTTAAGGTCAGACCCATGGGATCGAATATAGCGATTGAAATCTATCGTGTCGTTGGGAAATTTTCCGTGGGAAATCGTGGGGCCCGCCAACCAAGACTTCAGTGCCTCACTTACGTTATAGGCACTTATAGGCAAGTTGAAGGGAACTTGGATGGTTTTATCGAAAAAGGCGCGAGCTTTATCTTCACTAAAATCTGCTCCGTATTTTTCCTTCACTCCTTGTGCAACAATGTCGAAGTCGATTGCAATATAGATACGTTTGATTTTATTTTTCTTCAAGAGGTCTGAAACAAGTTCTTGGAGTCCCGCATGAAATTCAGATATAGCATCGACTAGCTCATATGGATGACTAGAGCCAGTGGCTTTTTATTGGCTTCTCGATATTTCTGTAAGTCCTGGGATAAACCTAAAATTTCGCTGAACCCAAAGTAATTGGCTCCATGGGCAGCGATGATTTCGCTAAATAGGGACAACGTGAGTTGTTCATTGAGATCAAACTGGGAGTATTTCCATGTATTAAAGAAAATGAAGAGGGGCTCTTTTTCAATGTTAGGCGCTACATCTTCGCTCCAGATGCGATTCATATTTTAAATGAGTCAACTTCAGCTGGTTCGCCATTGAACGTAATGAGGTTATTATCGTGATTATTAATAATACCCCTTTTTGAGTAAAACATGTATATTTTACGTTATGGAAGGCGGCTGTTGATGAAAATTAGAGTACTTGTCAATATTTCTAGATGTGATTAAGCCGGGAGTGGAGCGCTCTTCTCATTCACACCTCTAGGGACTATAGTCACTGGTGTTGTTATGTATCACTTCGATTATGAAGGGCAGAAATATATTATGTCGTTGATTAACACCAAGGCTGCGCAGTGGGCTGGAACCGCTTACCACAACGGTTCTTTCGTTGATGTTTCTAGCGAAGATCACAAGGGCAAGTGGGCTATCCTCTTCTTCTACCCGGCAGATTTCACGTTCGTGTGCCCAACCGAACTTGAAGATATGGCTGAGAACTACGCAGAGTTCCAGGAAATGGGAGTTGAAGTTTACTCCTTCTCCACCGATAAGCACTTCTCTCACAAGGCTTGGCACGAAACATCTGAGCGCATTGGCAAGATCAAGTTCCCAATGGTGGGCGATCCAACCTGTGAAATCGCAGAAGCTTTTGAAACCCTCCGCCCAGGCGAAGGCGCTGCAGATCGTTCCACCATCGTGATCGATCCAGATGGCGTTATCCAGTACGTTGAAACCACCTCTGAAGGTGTTGGCCGTAACGCATCCGAGCTTCTCCGCAAGGTTAAGGCTGCTCAGTACATTTACAACCATCCAGGCGAAGTTTGCCCAGCTAAGTGGGAAGAAGGCGAAGAAACTCTTGCTCCTTCCTTCGATCTCGCAGGAAAGCTCTGATGTTTCTCGATTCCAACACGATCGCTCAGCTTAAAGGACTGGTAACAAACGTTAAGATGCCGATCCGTTTCGAAGCGTCGCTAGACGATACGAAACGCTCCGAGCAGATGCGTGAAATGCTCACACAGGTTGCGGAACTCTCCCCAATGATTGAGTTTGCTGAAGTAGCAAATGAACGCACGCCGTCGTTCGCTATTTCGCGCGTGGATTCGGATGTTTCTGTTCGAATCGCGGGTCTCCCAATGGGCGAAGAATTCTCCAGCTTCGTGCTGGCGCTTGTTCAAGTTGGTGGCCACCCTGTCCGTGAGGATGAGGATCTCATCGAATCGATCAAGAACCTGAGCGAACCACACGAATTCGTCACCTACATGTCTCTGACCTGCCAGAACTGCCCAACGGTTGTTCAGGCGTTGAACGCGATGTCAGTGATTAACCCGCTGATCAAGCACACGGCAGTTGAAGGTGGCGCCTTCCAGGACGAAGTCAACGCTCGTGGTATCAAGGCTGTGCCAGCGGTTTACATGGATGGTGAACTGTTTGGCCAGGGTCGTATGAGTTTGGCTGAAATCGTGGCGAAGCTCGATTCGAACTCTGGTTCGAAGCGAGCTGAAAAGCTCAATGCGGCCGAACCGTTCGATATGTTGATTGTTGGCGGTGGCCCGGCTGGTGCGTCGGCTGCGGTTTATGCGGCGCGTAAGGGCTTACGTGTTGGTGTGGCTACGCACAATGTTGGCGGTCAGGTGCTGGATACGGCGTCGATTGAAAACCTCACGGTTCTCGAAAAGATCGGCGGTACTGAGCTGGGTGGCGAACTTGCGCAGTCGATGGCGAACTACAGCGTTGAGGTGATGAGCGGTCTTATCGCTACGAAGCTCAACGACAAGGCTGAAGATGGCCTGTTCACCGTTGAGTTTGACGGCGATGTTCGCCTGAAGGCTAAGTCAGTCGTGTTGTCTACTGGCGCTCGCTATCGCACCACTGGTGTTCCAGGCGAAGCCGAGTATCGCAACAATGGCGTGAGCTTCTGCCCGCACTGTGATGGTCCGTTGTTTAAGGGCAAGCCGGTTGGCGTGATTGGTGGCGGTAATTCCGCGATCGAAGCAGCGATTGATCTTGCGGGTATTTGTTCGCATGTGACTGTTGTTGAATTGATGCCGGGGCTGAAGGCTGATGAGGTTCTCTTGGAGAAGCTTTCATCGTTGCCTAACGTGACGGTTCATACGTCTGCCGCGTTGGAGTCGGTTGAAGGTGATGGTTCGGAAATGACCAGTTTGACTTTCAAGGATTCCGACGGCGAACTCCAGCGTGTCGAAGCCAACGGCATGTTCGTTCAGATCGGTTTGATTCCGAATGCTGAGTGGTTGAATGGCACGCTTGAGATGAACCGTGGCGCGGTTGTTGTGGATCAGCGTAACGCTACGTCCATGCCAGGCGTGTTCGCTGCTGGTGACGTGACGGATATTCCGTACAAGCAGGTGTTGATTTCGCTGGGCGCGGGCGCGAATGCTTCGTTGAGCGCGTTCGATTACTTGATTCGTCAGTGATCGCCTATGTGGGCTCCTAAGTGAAGCATCACGGTTAAGGGAGCCTGAATGAACCTTGAGGTGGTGGGGTTTGCGCACGAAGCGCAAACCCCACCACCCGTTTAACGAGGTAAGTACATCGGCTAGCCCCGTAGTCATTAGCGGCTAGCCCCGTACCCATGAGCAATCAACCCGCCTGCTTAAGCGGCTAACAATTCCCCGGTTATTTAGCCACCGGCCAGGGGAGTGGCCCGTCGATGTGCTGGCCGTTGCGGCTGGCCATGTATTGCTGGAATTCGGTGTAGGTTTGCTGCTGAACTTCCATCAGGTGTTCCAGTGTATCTTCGGCGAGCTTGGGGAAGCGCCGGAGCATGGATCCGAGCACGCGCAGGGTGGCAAGTACATCGGCTTCTGCGTTGTGGAAAGAATCGTCTTCAGCCACGCCGTAGTGTTCGGCCAGGTTTTCGAGCCGCCGCTTGCCGCGCCGGTACCGATCAACGGACCGATCCAGCATATACGGATCGATCACGGGCCCAACTGGCCCGCCCAACCGTTCGGCCAATGTTGGCAGCCCGTGCCGTTCTAGTTCGCATTCCATTAACGTCAGATCATACGACGCATTAAAGGCAACAACAGGATGCCCAGCGGCCATGTGCTGTACAAGAAGATCGGCCACTTCGCCCAATACTTTTTCCACGGGTTCACCTTCGCGCCTGGCCTGTTCGGTAGAAATCCCGTGCACGTTCGATGCCTGCAATGGAATGTCTACTCCAGGATCGGCCAGCCAGTAGTGGCGGGTGACGCCATCTTCTTCTACAACCACAACAGACGCGGTAACAAGCCGTTCGCGGGTGGGATCCACTCCGGTTGTTTCGGTGTCAAAGCCAACTATTGGCTGGGAAGTCCACATATTTATTCTCCGTTCGCACGTTCTTTTCCGTCTGCGTCCCATCTTACGTACTACCTCCCACATAGTTCTCTGGCACCTTGGAACTGGTAGGCTTGGGAGCGTGGCAGAGATTGAGATTGGCCGCGGTAAGCGCGCGCGTGTAGGTTATTCGTTTGATGATATTTCTATTGTTCCGTCGCGTCGTACGCGTGATGCGAATGATGTGTCGGTTTCGTGGCAGTTGGATGCCAATTTGCTTGATATTCCGGTGTTGAGTGCTCCGATGGATTCGGTTACGTCGCCTCAGACTGCTATTGCGTTGGGTAAGCTGGGCGGCGTTGGTGTGCTTGACTTGGAGGGGTTGTGGACTCGGTATGAGGATCCGCAACCTCATTTTGATGCGATTGCGAACGCGGAGCCGGGTTATGTTACGAAGTTGATGCAGCGTATATATAAGGAGCCTGTGAAGCCTGAGTTGATTGCGGCGCGTTTGGCGGAGATTCGTAGCGCTGGCGTTGTGGTTGCGGGTGCGTTGTCTCCGCAGCGTACGCAGGAGCATTGGCGTACGGTTGTGGATGCAGGCGTGGATTTGTTTATTATTCGTGGCACGGTGGTTTCTGCCGAGCACGTGTCGTCTAATCGCGAACCGTTGAATTTGAAGCGGTTTATTTACGAATTGGACGTTCCGGTGATTGTGGGTGGCGTTGCGTCGTACACGGCTGCGTTGCACTTGATGCGTACTGGTGCGGCTGGTGTTTTGGCTGGTTTTGGTGGTGGCGCAACAAGTGCGAACGTGCGTACTGCTGGGGCTACGGTTCCGATGGCGACGACGGTGGCCGACGTCGCTGCCGCCCGCCGCGAATATATGGATGAAACTGGCGGCCGGTATGTTCATGTGATTGCTGATGGCCAGGTGTCTCACTCTGGTGATTTGGTGAAGGCGATTGCGTGTGGTGCTGATGGTGTGATGCTGGGTACTGCTCTTGCTCGTGCCGATGAGGCTCCGGGGCAGGGCTTCCACTGGGGCGGTGAAGCGTATCATGCTCGTTTGCCACGTGGTGAACGCGTCCATGTTGGTACTGCGGGCCCGCTGGAAAAGGTGCTGTTTGGTCCTGCTACGGATGCTACGGGAACCACAAACTTGATTGGGGCGTTGCGTCATTCGATGGCAACTACTGGATATTCTGATGTGAAGGAATTCCAGCGTGTAGAAATCACGGCTCGCGCCTAAAAACCTTACGGTGGACGAATGCCCTAGATGTGCGTTCGTTCACCGCAGTAATATTGGAAATGTCGCGCCAACACGGGCGCTAAACAAGGAGGTTGACATGACCGAATACCGCATCGAACACGACACCATGGGTGAAGTGCGAGTGCCGGTTGATGCTCTTTACCGTGCACAGACTCAGCGTGCAGTTGAGAACTTCCCAATTTCAGGGAAGACTCTGACTCCTGCACACGTGCACGCATTGGCTGAAATTAAGCGCGCTGCTGCGCTCGCGAATCTTGAACTGGGAACGTTGGATGCTGAACGCTCCGCTGCTATCGTTGCTGCTGCTGATGAAGTGATTGCAGGCAAGCATGATGATCAGTACCCAATTGATGTGTTCCAGACCGGTTCGGGTACGTCGTCGAACATGAATACAAACGAAGTCTTGTCTACGATCGCAACCAAGGCTTCGGGCATCGAAGTTCATCCAAACGATCACGTGAACTGCTCGCAGTCGTCGAATGACGTGTTCCCGTCGTCGATCCATATTGCTGCTGTTCACGCAATCAACACGCGTCTTCTTCCAAAGCTTGATGTTCTTGCAACGTCGCTGGAAGCAAAGGCTGTGGAATTCAAGCACATCGTCAAGTCGGGCCGTACTCACTTGATGGACGCAACTCCTATTACTCTTGGCCAGGAATTCTCCGGCTACGCAGCTCAGGTGCGTTTGGGAATCGATCGTGTGAAGGCTGCTCTTCCACGCCTCGCCGAACTTCCATTGGGCGGTACCGCTGTTGGAACGGGTATTAACACTCCTGCTGGTTTCTCTGCTCGTGTGATCGAACTGATTGCTGAACACACCGGCCAGCCATTCGTTGAAGCAACCAACCACTTTGAAGCACAGGCTGCTCAGGATTCGTTGGTGGAAACTTCTGGCGCACTGCGTACCGTTGCCGTGTCTTTCGTGAAGATTGCTAACGATCTTCGCTGGATGAGCTCCGGTCCGCGTACCGGCCTTGGTGAAATTCACCTGCCAGATCTGCAGCCAGGCTCGTCTATCATGCCGGGCAAGGTGAACCCAGTTGTTCCAGAAGCTACCGTTCAGGTTGCGGCTCAGGTTATCGGTAACGATGCTGCTATCGCGTTTGCTGGCGCTCAGGGCAACTTCGATCTTTTGGTGATGCTCCCAGTGATGGCTCAGAACCTGCTTGAGTCTATTGAGATCTTGGGTAATGTTGCTGAAACCCTGGCCAAGCGTACCGTTGATGGCATCGTGGCTAACGAAGATCGTTGCTTGCAGTTGGCTGAATCGTCGCCTTCGATCGTGACTCCACTGAACCGTCACATCGGCTACGAACATGCTGCAAAGATTGCTAAACACTCCGTGAAGCACAACATGACCATCAAGGAGGCTGTGCTTGATCTGGGTTTTGTTGAGCGTGGAGAGATTGATGAAGAGACTTTGAATAAGGCTCTTGACGTCACTACTATGGTTGGCGATTTCTGATCCTAGATTGTGATTCTAGGGGTTAGGCGGCCCGGTATCCGTGAGTGGATGCCGGGCCGCTTTTTCTCGGGCTTCAGGGTGCTCGTGTATTTTTATTATTTTTGTCCGTTTTCTGGCGCGTGTCATTATCTGACATTGTCGTAAGATCGCCATTTATCCTAGTTTTTTCGGGTTTATCTCTATCACATTAGATACGTTCGCGTATGAATATTTATGTATATTATCCACTTAAATACATGTATGCATGAATGATGTTTTACGTAAAGATTTCGTCATTTTGTAAATTCTGTAGCTTGAGGCACGATCTTTGTGTAGTTGAAAATTGTTGTAATTGTTGGCATTTCAATGTTTATTAGGAGAGCCTATATGTTCTCAGGATTCTCCCATGAAACGCCTAGGTAACGTGGAGGATTGTAGAAATATAAAATGGCGTGTAACTTGGAAAAGTTGTGGTTTTTGTGTGTGATTCTGGTCAAGGCGTCAAACGTTGAAGAAACAGTGAAAACATTTGCAAACTGTATTTCATGAACTTTAAGAAGAATATGACTCAGTCCGCAATCGTCGCTATCCTTGCCGGAAGTACACTAGGAACCGGCACAGCTTTTGGAACTGAAGCCACGACTTTGGCTCACACTTCTAAGCAGTGCCTTGACGCTCAGGCAATGGCCGAAAATGCCGCAAAGAATGTTCGTGATCTGGAAAAGAAGATCGCTGATCTTATGCAAAGCACTCACGGTGAGCGTGCTGCCCGTGAAGCTGCCCAGAAGGCTATCGCAGAGCTTCAGAAAGAATCTGCACGCCTTGCTGGTGAAATTGAAAAGGCTATGCAAGAAGTTGCAAAGAGTGAAGCTCACGTAAACGGCAAGTCTGCAGTTGTTGCTAAAGCCCAGAAGACTTTGAATGATGCCAAGCATGCTCTCACACAGGCCGAAACTGAGCTTGCAAATGCAAAGGCTGAACTGGAGAAGTTGAAGAAGGAAGCTGCTGATGCGAAGGATGCTGCTGGCAAGCTCCAGGCCGAGCATGATGCTAAAGATGCTGAAAATAAGAAGCTCACTGCTGAAGAGAATAGGCGTGTTGAGAAGCTCGACGGGGCGAAGAAGAAGACTCAGCAAGATTTTGAAGGTGCAAAGGATGCGCTTAATGCTTCTATTGCAAAACTAGATCTTCAGAATAAAGGAATAGAAACGATTAAAGCGAATCTGGAAGATGCTCAGAAACGTTTCGATGAGTTAGACGCTCGTTTCAAAGAAACAGAAAAAACGTATTATCAAAAAGAACATGTTTTAAAAAGCAAAGCTGAAAAACTTCTAGGTACACAATATGAGCTAGGACATGCACTAGATAGAGCTAGCGCTAATAAAGGGAAGAAAGAAAAAGCTGAGAGGGAATTAGAATATGTAGCTGGAAATGCACGAGGGCGGGCCCAGGCTCTTAAGCATAGAGAACAGGAATTGGCAGAATTTAAAGCAGAGCATGCGCGCGTCGTGAAAGAAGCAGCAGATCTACGTTCGCAAATCGAACGTATTGTTGCAAAAGCTGCAAAAGAAAATAATGTATCTCCGGAAAATGCGGCAACTCTGGCAGAAATTGAACATAAAATCCTAAAATTAACTGGAGATGGCCAAGTTCAGCGTCTTGAAGTAAATATCGCTAAGTATAGCGCTCTTGTTGAAAAGATGCGTGATGAACTTGGACATGTCCAAGCAGAAGCTAATAGATTAACAAGTGAGATCAAAGAGTATGAGAGTGAATCGCGAAATATTGCCAGACTAAAGTCAGAGATTACAACACTCCGGCAGGAGATCGATGAGCTTCGACGGGGAATAGAAGAACTGGGCTCTCTCGCAGATAAAACTGATCGTGAACGGAACCTAGCTATGGAGGAAATCTCCAAACTCAATTCTGAATTGAAACTTGCAACTGAGTCTGAAAAAACTTTGTCGAATATTAAAGATAATCTAAAAGAAGATTATGAATCGGCAAAGAAACATTTTGAGAACGTTGTTAATCTGCTTGCAAATGCTGATGAAGACGCGCGAAAGAAGCAAGTGGAACGTCAGAACGAAGTAGATACTCTGCACTCCGAGATGGGCGAAGCACAGCAGATTGCTGGCGAAGTTGCAAAGCGTCTCAAAAAACAGGAAGCTAAGGTTGCAAAACTCGAGGCTGCTGATCTGAAGAAGAAGCGTACTGATGCTGAGACCAAGCTGAATGGTGCTAAGAAAGCTCTTGAAGCCGCGCAAGAAGAGCTAAAGAAGGCTACCTCTGAGCGCGATGAACTTCTGAAGAAGAAGTCTCAGATTGAAGATTCGGTGAAGGGTAAGCAGAAAGATCTGGCTACTATTGCTCACTCTGAAAAGGAATTGGATGCTCTCAATGTCGAAATTAGCAAGGCTCATACTGAAGCTGATGCTCTTGCTGAGGCTGAGAAGGAAGCTTGTGCTCCTATGAAGCCTGAAGCTCCAGAAATGAAGCCTGAAGCTAAGGCTGGAGAGCTCGCTAAGACTGGCATTGAAGGTGGCGTTCTCTTTGCAGGTCTTGCAATGGTTGGTGCTGGTGCGACTCTCGCAGTGGCATCCCGTCGCCGGCGCCAAGAACAAAACTAACAATGCCAAGAAATAAAATAGGTATGGTAGTGTCCTACAGCTGAACAGTCTAAACCTATCCTGCCTATTAAACTCCAAGGGCCTGGTTCCGAAACGATTTCGGAACCAGGCCCTTGCACGTAGTGGGGCGCCCTTTCAAAACCAGCACGAACAAGAACACGTTTGCCCCTGCCGCTCACCCCAACCACATTCGCCTTGGCTAAAGAAGAAATAGAAATGCTCCATGAAAGAAGGCCTCAACTACCAAGTCCAACTTTCAAGGAGCATTTCAGAATAAAACAGGCTACAGCCGCAAATCTAACAGCCCACCGTCAGTTATTCACGCGGTACACATTCGTTTCGCGAAGCTCAAAGCCAGAGCGCTGATACAAACGGTTAGCGGCTTCGCGCGATGGGCGAGAGGTAAGATCAACAGTCTTAGCTCCACGCTTCTTCGCCAAATCGATAGCCGCAGCAACCAACGATGCGCCCACACCCTTACCACGGGCAGCCTCATCCACAACCACGTCCTCTACCCATGCACGCCAGCCGGTAGGGATCTCGAACGTAACCAAGGTGAGCATACCCAGGATCGGGGCAACGCCTGAATCATCAGCATCCTCATCGCGGAACACCAGCAGATCAACACATTCTTGAGCCAAGAAGCCTTCGATCTGTTCAGCATTCATCGGGGTAGCAGAACGCGAAAGCTGCCCGATCAGGCGGCCAAAAGCCGCCTCCAGATCAGGAGTAACGTCAGAAACGAGTTCAACACCCATCTCAGATCACGTCCATTGCCTGCTGAGCGATGGAAAGTTCTTCGTTTGTTGGAACAACAAGAACAACAACTGAAGAATCTGGGGTGGAAATGATGCGTGGCTCCTTGGAACGTGCCGAGTTCTTTTCGGCGTCGTACTTCACGCCAAACGCAGCCAAACGGTCAAGAACAGCTGCTCGGGTTTCAGAGGAATTTTCGCCAATGCCAGCGGTGAAGGTCAACGCATCCAGGCCGCCCATGACAGCGGTGTAGCTACCAACGTACTTGAGCAGACGGTGAGTGTAGACGTCGAGAGCCTCGATCGCGTTTTGATCGCCAGCTTCAGCCATGGCTTCAACTGCGCGCATATCGTTGGAACCGGTAAGGCCCTTCATGCCAGACTTCTTGTTGAAGAGGGTATCGAGTTCGTCGATGCTCATGTTTGCCTGGCGAGCCAAGTGGAACACGGCGGCTGGATCGATATCGCCGGTGCGGGTGCCCATCACGAGACCTTCAAGAGGGGTCAAGCCCATCGAGGTATCCACAGCCGCGCCGTTAACAACAGCAGAAACGGATGCGCCGTTGCCCAAGTGGAGAACGATCTGCTTGAGATCGTCGCGCTCCAAGAGTTCCGAAACCTTGCCGGAAACGAACTGGTGGGAGGTGCCGTGGGCGCCGTAGCGGCGGATCTGATACTTTTCAGCGATTTCGCGATCTAACGCATAGGTGGCTGCTTCTGCAGGCAAGTGCTGGAAGAAAGCGGTATCGAAAACGGCAACGTTTGGAACGTCGAACAGTTCGCGTGCCACGTTGATGCCCTTGAGGTGGGCTGGGTTGTGGAGCGGGCCGAGCGGGATGAGTTCTTCGATGAGCTCAACAACGTGATCGTCGATGATAACAGCCTTATCGAAGTGCTTACCGCCCTGAACAACACGATGGCCGATGGCTTTGATACCAGCGTCTTCCAGCTTCGGGCCGACTTCGTTGAACAGGCGGATAACTTCACGCAAGCCAACGCTGTGATCGGCAACTGGTTCGTTAATGTCGGTGGTGGTGCCGTTGTACTTGTGCTCGATGTGGCCTTCGGTTTCACCGATGCGTTCAACAAGGCCGGATGCGATGGATTCACCGGTTTCTGGGTTCACGAGTTGGTATTTGATCGACGAAGAGCCGGAATTGATAACGAGAACAGTCATTTTTACTACGTTTTCTTTCTTGATAGATAAAAGGGACGACGTTGGCGAACGTTACAGAATGCTGTTCTGTAACGTTCGCCAAATCGGTCAGTTCTGTGCCTGGATTGCGGTGATCGCAACGGTGTTCACGATGTCTTCCACCAACGCACCGCGGGAAAGATCATTCACAGGCTTGTTCAGGCCCTGAAGCACAGGACCAACAGCCACGGCGCCAGCGGAACGCTGAACAGCCTTGTAACCGATGTTGCCTGCGTTCAAGGATGGGAACACGAACACGTTAGCCTTGCCAGCAACTGGGGAATCCGGAAGCTTAGTCTTGGCAACGTAGGAATCCACAGCGGCATCGTACTGAATTGGGCCTTCGAGCGCGAGCTCCGGTGCCATCTCACGTGCGATCTGGGTTGCTTCCACAACTGCGTCCACATCCGGGCCCTTGCCGGAGGTGCCGGTGGAGTAGGAAAGCATGGCCACGCGTGGTTCTACGCCGAATGCGCGTGCAGTCTCCGCAGATGACACAGCGATTCCCGCGAGTTCCTGCGGGGTTGGGTTGGTATTCACTGCACAATCGCCGTACACGTAGACGCGATCTTCCATGAGCATGAGGAAGCAGGAAGAGACGAGCGCTGCACCCGGCTTGGTCTTGATGATCTGGAACGATGGGACGATGGTGTGTGCCGTGGTATGGATTGCGCCAGAAACCATGCCATCAGCGTCATCCATGTGAACCATCATGGTACCGAAGTAGGAGAGATCCTTGACCTTTTCACGTGCCATGTCCACAGTCACGCCCTTCTTTTCGCGCAAACGAGCGAATTCTATGGCGTACTTTTCGTTCAGTTCTGGATCATCTACGGAGACGATTCGAGCCTTTGATACGTCCACGCCCAATTCTGTAGCGTGTGCGTGGATTTCTTCCGCGTCACCGATCAAGATGATATCCGCGACTTCGCGTGCCAAGAGTTCCGCGGCGGCGCGCAGGATTCGTGGATCGGTTGCTTCTGGGAGGACGATGCGCTTGCGGTCGCTTCGCGCACGGGAAATGAGCCAGGATTGGAAAGAGAGTGGGGTAACGACGTCGGAGCCCTTCTCCATCGCTGCAACCAGGCGTTCCTTGCCAGCTTCGTCGAGTTCGACTGCCCGGCCATCGCCGAAAACGATTGCGTCACCGATCTGCGTTTCGGTCACGGTTCCCATGTCAGCGTTCGTCACAACAACACCAGAAATCGGGGCGTGTTGGCCTGTGAATTCGTTAGCGGAGAGAGAAATAACTGTGTCGAGTTGAGCTGGGGTACGCAACGAACCTGATACTGCGAACAAGACAGTGGTGGAAAGGTTGGCTGCTGCTCGCCCGGTACGGGACAGGGCGCCTGGGTTGAGCGGATCTCCATCGAGTAGGCCGAGGATGAGAACAGCATCGAACTCTTCAGCGTAATCCGTGTAGCGCTTGACCATATCAGCCATAGCGGCTTCTTCGTTTGCCACGTATGCCTGGCGGGTTGCACCCCATGCGAGATCGAGATCCTCGCTACGGCCAACCAATTCGAGGGCTTCCTTGAATGGAAGATCCTGATCAACTGGGCCGTTAGTGAACGCACGGAACACGCCTACGGACGTATAACGTTCCTTTAGGCTGGTTACGAAAGTGCGAACGAGTGCTTGTGTGCCAACATTGCCTTCAGCTGCTGTGAAGTACAGACTGTGAGTCACGTCGGGTCCTTTCAACGTCTTTGGTGTAACGTCTTTATTTTGGCACGATTTTGGGACTTTCGGGTAAAGGAGAACATAGTTGCGTACCCCTCGTTCTGTTCGACGCGCGCGCCATCGGGCAGCAGTGAGCCCAGCTTTGCGGGGCGGAATCAACGCTACGCCGGTCACCTTAGAGCCCGGTTCGTGGCGAACTATCGGCGAATGGATTGTGACACGCTTCGGTGACCTTGGACTGGCCTTGCTCGATGCGGGCGATGTTTTTGCCGACGGGGGACGTGAGATATCTCGCGCAGAACCTTACGTTCCGGGGATGCGGGTATGGATTTTTCGCCCCGTTCCGGATGAGCCAGAGTCACCGATCGAGTTAAATGTGATTGCTGACGAAGAGCGGTTCATTGTGGTGGATAAACCTCACGGTATGGCAACAATTCCGCGCGGTTCCCATGTGGCGCAGACGGTTACGGTGGCGGCGCGCCGGCAATTTAACGACGAGGATCTGGTATGTGCTCACCGGTTGGATGCCGAAACAGCTGGGCTGGTGTTGCTCACTCGCGAACCGCAGTGGCGTAAACCGTACCAGACCTTGTTTGAGCGCCGGGGTGTGGGGAAGAAGTATTGTGCGGTCACCCGCGATATTCCCGGGTTCGATACCTGGGAAACGGTGGAATTGCGCCTCGAGCGTGGGTATCGGCCGCTGGCTACCGACGTCGTCGACGGTGAACCGAACTCGGTGACGCATATGCGAATCGTGGCGCGCGCCGACGGGCTGGCCCAGTGGGAGTTGATACCGCACACCGGGAAAACCCATCAGTTGCGGGTGACACTCGAACACGTGGGCGCGCCAATCCTCGGCGATCCGCTCTACCCGCGCTTGTTCACTAAAGAAGAGGAAGCCGCGCGGGCGTATCCGCTCCAGCTCCACGCCCGCGAATTAAGCTTTGTTGATCCAATCGATGGGGTAGAGCGCGTGTTTACTAGTTCGGCGCGGTTGGCGAAGGCGATTGTTTAATGAATCGTGAATCACATTGACTTATTATTGATTCACGCAGTAGAGTGAATCATGGATTAAGGAGAGTGATTCACGATGTTGCCAGCAGATATTGGTACGCGAATCCGTGAAATCCGTGAAGAGCAAGGGATGAGCGCGCGTGCCCTTGCAGAAAAAGCTGATGGCGTGTTTTCGCAGGCGACGCTTTCGCGTATTGAAAGTGGTAAGCGTGAGCCGAAGCTAGATGAACTATTGGTGTTGAGTTGGCTGCTGAGTACTCCGCTCGATGAGTTTACCGACGATGTACGGCTAAAGGATCGGGTTAACTGGGCTGCTCGCTCGGAAGCTGAAGTTGATACGCAATCTGTACGCAATGATTTGTTGACGTTTTTGCGGTTGCGTATCATGCTCGATTCGGTTTCTTAGGTAGGGCGGGACAACAATGCGAGAGAAGTCTGCGTCCCAGCAAGGCGAAGAGTTAGCACACGATTTCCGGACTCGTCTTCATTTAGATGTTGATCCGCTCGGTGGTGTTTCTGCTTTTATGGCTATCGCTGGATTCGATGTAGTTGTTCGAGATATGTCTGATGGTCTAGCAGCGCTTACCGTGAAAGACCCGTTGACTCAAAAACTCGTTATCGGTGTTGCTACTTCTCGTTGGCCATATCGCCAAATATTTTCTATCGCGCACGAAATTGGTCATATTGAAGCTGGAGATATTTCTGCTCAGGCACATGAATATCGGTGTGCGAAGCGCAGTCCAGAGGAAATTCGGGCAGATTCTTTTGCGCGGAATCTTTTGTGTCCGATTGGGGCAGTGAAAGCTACTGCGCAGTCCTTTTCTGGCAATAGCGTCGATTTGCTTGCAAAGCTTGTTCAACGCTATCGAGTTTCGCCCAGTGTGGCTGCGATCCAGATGAAGAATGCTGGTTTGATCGATGAGGCAGAGTTTGCGGATCTGAAGCGTTTTTCAGCGCGCGATCTTGCCTATCAATACGGGTGGATTGCCCAGTACGATGCGGACGTTGCTCAGTCGAGACAACCGTTGACTTCGCAACAGCTCATTATGGATACGGTTCAGGCATACCAGGCAGGAAAGATTTCGATTGAAGCGGTCGCGCTCGTTCGAGGATTGGGCGTTGAGCAAGCGCAAGAAGAGATGGACGAACTTTCTGCCACGGAAAGCCAAAGCTCTTCCCAAACTGATGATCCAATGGTGCAACTATCAGAATTTTTTGATTAATATGGCGACTCCGGCAGTTTTTATCATCGTTGACACCAGCGTTCTTTTGTCTTTTATCTGCTCAAATAATGAGAAATTCCTGCTGATTTTTACGCAAGAGTCGCCTTTGTATGTGCCGGAAACAATCGACAATGAGATGGCGCGAAAGCTCAAAGAGTCTCGATTTAAGCATGGACGAAAAACGTGGGAAACACTGAAAAGTTCTCAACGTGTTGAAGTTCTTGAAGATAATTTAGTTACCTTATTGCCGATCATACGTGGTTGGGCTGGACCAAGATTTGGTCTGCAGCATGGGCTGGCGAAAAATTTGGGTGAATATGTTGGCATTGCTCACTGCATCATTCGTCAAGACAACAATCGTAAGAATAAATCCACGGAAAAGGTCGCGATCATACTTGATGACGGTGATGGTGCCGAACTTGCACGTAAGCGTCAAATTATGAGCTTTTCTTCCGAGCAGGTTTTGTTGCGCGCGGTTCAGTTAGGGCGTTTGCCCTCCCGAGGAGCAGCAAAGAAAGTGTGGGAGCAACTACGGAAATATGACGAGCATATCCCGTTCGAAGATACGAAACTTTCAGATCGGACACTTTACCAAAGGGATAGCTAGCACGCAGATACGTGGTAGCGTTTTATTCTTCGTGAGATGTTTTGTGGTCCGTGGTACGGATCGAATATTTCACTCCGAGACCAATTGTTAAGAGCAAGATTCCGATAATGGGATTGGTAAAAGCCTGAAACTGGGTGCCGAGGTATTGCATTATCGAACCGATCAGCATTCCGGATTTATCTGCCTCTACGCCCCACGCAACGAGGTAGGGTCCCAGTATTGAAAATAAAAGATAAGCGATCAGGAAGGCGAGACCAGCTCGGACGAGATACTGGCCGAACCGTTGAAGATCAAAAAGATTTTTCATAAAAGACTCTTTCTGGTAGTTGGCACATATTATTGAGTTCTTTTGTGGCAGTTCCAAGCTTTGCGAGTAAAACCGGGTTATTGAAACTATCCAAAGTCATAGAGTTAGGTTTCCAAATCTGAAATATTTGCTCGAAATTGTCTTTTGCCTCATAAGTTAATATATCCGGAACCGGTATTCCTTTTGGTTAGCTTTGATAAATTTATTCTATCGTAATTGTGATCTATGTCAAGCGTAATTAGACTATTTGTGAAGTGGAAAGGTATGTGTTTTGTGAAGCGTAAAGGTAGATATTTTTGAAAGTAGCGTGGAATGTTCTGTGTGCTTAGTGATGTTGCCAGTGGAGGCGTTTTCTTATTCGCTGTCGAACTCGGCAATGATGTCGGCAAGTTCGTCTATGGCAGGCCTATTGATTGGATCTCTTCGAGGGTGATGAATTCCCCGATTGCTTCTTTCGTTTTTCACGATGTCGAGTACTACTGTGAGGAGTCGGCTAGGCGGGTTTAGCAGTTGAAGTGCTCCCCAAATGTAATTTAAGATTTCATTCGGGTTTATCACCAAGAGAGATATCACAAGCTCGATATTCGGGAGAAGATAGCATCGATGGCGGTTAATTCGCTAGGCTATAGGGTATGAATACAACTGATCTTCGCCCAGTGATCGTCGTCGACAACGGCGCGCAATATGCTCAACTCATCGCTCGACGTGTGCGAGAAGCCGGATACTTCTCCCAGCTTGTGCCACACTCCATGTCTACTGCAGACCTGCTTGCCAAGCAGCCAGCAGCAATCGTGCTGTCTGGTGGTCCATCGAGTGTTTACGAGCCAGGCTCACCGAGCCTTGATCCAGCAATTTTGGACGCTGGCGTTCCAGTGTTCGGCATCTGCTACGGCTTCCAGCAGATGGCACAAGCATTGGGCGGAAAAGTTGATAAAACCGGCTTGCGCGAATACGGCGCTACTCAGGCCGACGTCGTCGATAGTGGCGTTATTCTTGGCGAGAACGCCACCGAAAACGTGTGGATGAGCCACGGAGACTCAGTTACCCAAGCCCCAGAAGGCTTCGTTGTGACTGCGACGACGCCGGGTGCGCCAGTCGCCGCCTTTGAAAACCGCGAGGCGAAGATGTTTGGTGTGCAGTGGCATCCAGAAGTTAAGCATTCTGAGCACGGCCAGGACATGCTCGTGCGCTTCTTGCGCGACGGCGCTGGTCTCGAACCAAACTGGGATTCCGGCTCGATTATTGAAGATCAGATCGAAAAGATTCGTGCCCAGGTTGGCGATAAGCATGCGATTTGTGCGCTCTCTGGCGGCGTGGATTCTTCGGTTGCGGCTGCTCTCGTACACCGCGCAATCGGCGACCAGCTCACCTGTGTTTTCGTCGATCACGGCTTGCTGCGCAAGGGCGAAGCCGAGCAGGTTATTGAAGATTACGCTGAAGCTCGCGGCATGAAGATCGTGGCTGTGGACGAATCTGAGCGGTTCTTGACTGCGCTCGCGGGTGTGCGCGATCCAGAAGAAAAGCGCAAGATTATCGGCCGGGAGTTCATTCGGTCATTTGAAGCTGCGCAGATCAAGCTGATGGAAGAAGCACCAGAAGGTGTGGAGTTTGCGTTCTTGGTTCAGGGCACCTTGTATCCAGACGTTGTGGAGTCTGGCGGGGGAGACGGCACTGCGAACATCAAGTCGCACCACAACGTGGGCGGTTTGCCAGACGACATTGAGTTTTCGTTGGTGGAGCCGTTGCGTGACTTATTCAAGGACGAAGTCCGGGCAATCGGCTTGGAGCTAGGCTTGTCTGAAAAACTGGTGTGGCGTCAGCCGTTCCCAGGGCCAGGCCTTGGTATCCGTATCGTTGGCGACGTGACGTTTGATCGCTTGGAGACCTTGCGGGCAGCGGATGCGATTGTGCGTGAAGAGCTCAGCGCAGCCGGTATGGATCGTGAGATCTGGCAGTGTCCAGTTGTGTTGTTAGCTGATGTTCGCTCCGTTGGCGTGCAGGGTGACGGCCGTACCTACGGTCACCCGATCGTGCTGCGCCCAGTTTCCTCCGAAGATGCAATGACGGCGGACTGGACTCGCGTGCCATACGACGTGCTGGCTAAGATCTCCAACCGCATCACCAACGAGGTAGCTGACGTGAACCGCGTGATGCTCGACTGCACCTCGAAGCCACCGGCCACGATTGAGTGGGAATAACAGAAGCAAATATGTTACTGCTACAAAAATGTTGAAAACAGTGAGTCTAAGCGATTTTGATGGTAGTGAATTTCTCTAAATGATACTATTTTGATACTAAAAAGCTGAAATAGTAGGTTCAAAAGGGAGTTGTTGAATTTAGGTGAATTGTTTAAAGCCTTCCATCGTTTTGGAGGGAGGCTTTTGTGGAAAGTAGATAATGGTATATTTGAAGTTGTAGAGGAGGTGTAAATATGGGATTTTGGATCTTTATGTTCATTATTACATTATTAATACCTGCTGCGTTATTATTAACTTGGTATTTATGCCCAAAGTTCAAAACGATTCATAATGCAAGTGGGTATAGAACGAAACGGTCTATGAAAAATCAAGATACATGGGATTTTGCACAAAAATATTGTGCAAGAATGTCGCTATATATGTTTTTTCCTTCGTTGATATTGGCAATTGCAATTATGCCTACAGTGATTAGTAAGTCAATTGATAGGATAGGGTGGATAGGACTTGGTATTACAATAATTCAAATGATAAGTTTTGTTGTAATTATGATATCTACTGAAAAAGCTTTAAAGAATACCTTTGATGAAAGTGGAAACAGAATGTAAAACAACTTCCTATTTATAGGGAGGGATAAATCCCGGTTTCGTTTAAATCTTCGAACAATATAAAAGACAAAGCACATGACTTTAAGAGTAAAATCTTTCAGCTATGTGCTTTTTTCTGTACTTATTTTATATCCGGTGGAATTGGAGTGCCTTAGGTTTTTAGGTCCAGGTGACTTGAGGGTTGTCCATTGATGCCTCACCTGTGGGGTGGGGAGAATGGAGACATGGTGAAAAAGTTCAGTAAGCACACTCCTGAACAGATTGCGCGTAAGCTGGATAAGGCTCGTGAACTGAAGGATTCAGGGTCGACGACAGCTCAGATTTTGACCGAGTTAGGCATTAGCGAAGCGACGCTGCATAGGTGGCAGACAACGTATGGGTCAATGACCAAGAGTGAAGCTAAAGAGCTCCAGCGACTGCGTGAGGAAAACACCCGCCTGAAGCGTCTGCTTGGCCAGGCAGAGCTGGAAAAGGCTGCGTTGAAGGAGTTAGCGGAGGGAAACTTCTAGGCCCGGCTCGTCGTCATGATGCTATCTGGCATCTGAGTGAGCTGGGCTACTCACAACGGTTGGCCTGCAAGGTGGTGGGGCTTGCCCGGTCCGCATACCGGCGGGCTAGAGCAGGTAATCGACAGCCTGATAAGTATGCAGGCCTGCGTGCGTGGATGCACGAGTTCGCCAAGGATCACCGCAGGTGGGGGATATCGACGGGCGTGGATCATGGCGTTAGGTGAGGGGTTTACCGTGTGTCGTGAGACGTTTCGGCGCCTGTGGCGTGAAGAAGGACTGCGCGTGTTGCCGCGTAAGAAGCGCAAGCGTCTGGTTGCGGCTACTCAACGTGATGTTCCTGCCGGGCAACACCCGCGCGATGTGTGGGCTTTGGATTTCCAGTTTGATTCAACCTGGCATGGCAAGACGATCAAGATCTGCAATATTATCGATGAATACACTCGCGAGCACGTGGCCTTCGCGGTCGACAAGAACATCGACACGGGCGCCGTGATCGAGCTGCTCGACCTGGCTTGTCTGGAGCACGGCGGGCGCCCGCGGGTGATCCGGATGGATAACGGCCCCGAGTTCATCGCTCATGCGCTCAAGGAATGGGCTGGGGAGGATGAAACGATTCAAGCGTTTATCCCGCGGCCAGCCCTGGCATAACGGGTTCGTTGAGTCTTTCCACAACCGAATGAGAGACGAACTCTTAGAAGACAACAGCATCGAGAATCTCGAACACGCACGGATACTCGTGGCCCAGTGGTCGCAGCGCTATAATGACTTCCATCCGCATTCCTCCCTGAGCTACCTCAGTCCACGGAAGTATGCGGAACAATGGAGACAAGAAAACACGGTCAACGCTTAAGCCAACTGGACCGAATTCTCAGGCCAACCCGAGGCAGCATTATAAATTTATAATTTATAGGAGGGATCGTGGATTTTAAAGACGTTATTTCTTTAGCAGCAGTAATTACAACAACAGTAGTAGCAGTGGTTTCTATATTTTTGAATCATCGTTCAGATTTGAAACGTCAACTGTTTTTAGAAAAACTCAGAATATATAACGAACTTATGGTAATCGTTTCTCAGGCCACAAGTCAATGTGCAGATAAGGAAGAACTGCGTTTGCGGTTAATAGCTGTCAAACAAGAAATTATATTATTTTCTACTGAGCCAATCATTAGGGAGCTGGCAGATATTGGAGATATTAATTTCACCAATAATGGACAAACAGAAGTTCAAGCAGAAGAGAAACTTGATAGATATTTATCTTTACTAAACTTAATGAGACAAGACTTACTGAAACAAAGTGATAAAATTTCGGATACAACTCTAAAAAGGTTAATTTACTACTAAAATAATCAGTATAACATGTATTCGGCGTGGGTTGGCCTGAGAATTCGGTCCAGTTGGCTTAAGCGTTGACCGTGTTTTCTTGTCTCCATTGTTCCGCATACTTCCGTGGACTGAGGTAGCTCAGGGAGGAATGCGGATGGAAGTCATTATAGCGCTGCGACCACTGGGCCACGAGTATCCGTGCGTGTTCGAGATTCTCGATGCTGTTGTCTTCTAAGAGTTCGTCTCTCATTCGGTTGTGGAAAGACTCAACGAACCCGTTATGCCAGGGCTGGCCGCGGGATAAACGCTTGAATCGTTTCATCCTCCCCAGCCCATTCCTTGAGCGCATGAGCGATGAACTCGGGGCCGTTATCCATCCGGATCACCCGCGGGCGCCCGCCGTGCTCCAGACAAGCCAGGTCGAGCAGCTCGATCACGGCGCCCGTGTCGATGTTCTTGTCGACCGCGAAGGCCACGTGCTCGCGAGTGTATTCATCGATAATATTGCAGATCTTGATCGTCTTGCCATGCCAGGTTGAATCAAACTGGAAATCCAAAGCCCACACATCGCGCGGGTGTTGCCCGGCAGGAACATCACGTTGAGTAGCCGCAACCAGACGCTTGCGCTTCTTACGCGGCAACACGCGCAGTCCTTCTTCACGCCACAGGCGCCGAAACGTCTCACGACACACGGTAAACCCCTCACCTAACGCCATGATCCACGCCCGTCGATATCCCCACCTGCGGTGATCCTTGGCGAACTCGTGCATCCACGCACGCAGGCCTGCATACTTATCAGGCTGTCGATTACCTGCTCTAGCCCGCCGGTATGCGGACCGGGCAAGCCCCACCACCTTGCAGGCCAACCGTTGTGAGTAGCCCAGCTCACTCAGATGCCAGATAGCATCATGACGACGAGCCGGGCCTAGAAGTTTCCCTCCGCTAACTCCTTCAACGCAGCCTTTTCCAGCTCTGCCTGGCCAAGCAGACGCTTCAGGCGGGTGTTTTCCTCACGCAGTCGCTGGAGCTCTTTAGCTTCACTCTTGGTCATTGACCCATACGTTGTCTGCCACCTATGCAGCGTCGCTTCGCTAATGCCTAACTCGGTCAAAATCTGAGCTGTCGTCGACCCTGAATCCTTCAGTTCACGAGCCTTATCCAGCTTACGCGCAATCTGTTCAGGAGTGTGCTTACTGAACTTTTTCACCATGTCTCCATTCTCCCCACCCCACAGGTGAGGCATCAATGGACAACCCTCAAGTCACCTGGACCTAAAAACCTAAGGCACTCAAACATGAATCAGCCGCGGTCGACGTTGGCGGGTGGGGTAATGGAATAGTTGATTGAGAAGGTTTCGTCGCACATGCCGAAAATAAGGTATGACTTTTTCCAGCCGGTGCCTTGATAAGTTTTCAAGAGGGAGATGCCGTAGAAAATATGGCGGGCTTGCACCATGAGTGTCACCATGAGGGCGGCGAACGGGTGGAATGCGGAAACGAGTGCGCCGGCGAATATTACTAATGCCATAAGGGTGGGGTAGTACCAAGCGAAGCCGAGGGATACCATATAGGCGCCGTAGGTGATGCCGAGGAACCAGAAGCCGGTGAAGATCGGAATCGTGGTGGGGAAGGCGGCGCGGAATGCTGTGGGTATGGGGGATGGGATCGCAAATGGCACAGACATGGTTGTTAGTATGTCATGACATAGCAAAAATATTGAAACTCGAAATTATTCTTCTCATGTAATGAAATATGTGTAGCGGAAAGAAAAGATGAAAAGTTTTCGTAACATTTTTCAGCTAAAATGTTAGACATCATACAAATCAATTGCCTAGAATGTGTCAAGGGACAACGATGTTTCCATTTTTGCACTAGGAGAGAAAATGAGGAAGTTTACCTCTCGGCTCGTTGCGGGTATCGCAACAATGGGCCTCTTGATAGCGCCAGCACTTCCGGCAAGTGCGTCAAGCGAAGTTATTAATAAGCGAACATTGGTTAACCATGCCAAAACAGTGGGAGATGCTGGAACTGCTTATCTTGCTGTTGATAATGGTCCAGAAGATGACGTAGTGAGAGTCGGAGAAACGATTTCTTTCGAAAGTCGTTTCCAATCTGGTCTTTCGGAAATTGTATATGTTAAAGCAACCTCCGAAGCTCTAGGTGATACTCAAGCGGATAAATGCAGCTGGCGCGGTGTTCCTTACAATAGTGGAGCTCAATTGCGGCAAATCCCTGCGAAAGATGGATATTGGTGCGTGCAAAAACCTTCATATAAGGTAAAAGAAGCCGATCTTGAGCATCCTACGAAGACTTTTGATATAACCTATAATGTTTATAAGGATGCTAATGCTAGTGGTAAACCTTTCTCGACTTTGACAGTCAAGAAGACGGTAAAGATTCAGAAAGCTATTGAGAATCCTGGGGAAAAAGATGGGCCTAAGGATGTGTTACTTGCAAAAGCCAACGATTTTGACTTCCCAGTGCATCGCATTCCAGCTTTAGCGAAGGCGCCGAATGGAAATCTTCTAGCAGCATGGGATGGTCGTCCAGCTGTTTATTCTAACAATGATTCGCCAAATCCAAATACCATTCTTTTACGTATCTCAAAGGATAACGGTGAAACATGGGAGCCTGTCCAAAAAATTGCTTCAGGGCAGCTTCGGGACAAGGCATCTGGCAAAAAGCAGATTGGGTATTCGGATCCGTCATTCGTAGTAGACAATGTTTCTGGAAAGGTCTTTGCATTTTTTGTGAAGAGCTATGATCAAGGAATCGCAGGTTCTCGTAGCGGAGTTGATCCTGAAGATCCTAATGTTATTCATGCAGTTTATGTAGTTTCAGAGAATAATGGAGAATCTTGGTCTGCTCCTAAGGATGTGACAGGAATCCTAGCTGAAGGCTATAAGCAACATGCACGTTTTGCTACTTCGGGTGCAGGTATCCAGCTCAAGTATGGTGATCATCCGGGACGTTTAATCCAGCAATATCTAGTTGTCAATAACGGACAAGACGGTAACTGGGGCAGTGGAGAGCATCAAGCAGTTTCGCTTTATTCCGATGACAATGGAAAAACTTGGCATTCAGGTAAACCCGTTGGCACAACAATGGATGAGAACAAGGTTGTTGAATTGTCGGACGGTAAGGTTCTTTTGAGCTCTCGTCAGTTCCATCACCGAGGCGGACGGCATTATGCTATTTCTTCAGATGGCGGAATTAATTACCAGATGGATTATACAAATGATAATCGCTTAGCAGATCCACAAAACAATGCGTCAATTATTCGTGCGTTCCCAGAAGCCAAGAAGGGAAGTGCTTTAGCTAAGGTACTTCTTTCGTCACACGCAAATAGTCGAAAACACTATGACCGGGTAAACGGAACCATCAGTTACAGCCTTGATGACGGCGCAACGTGGACAAACGGTAGTGTATTTAAACCTGGAAAGATGCAGTATTCCGTCATGACCGCTCTTGGCAATGATGCGTACGGAATTCTATATGAAGGTAACGACTCCACTATCGTCTACAAGAAGGTTGACCTGAACTGGATCTCTCCAGAATTGGCCAAGTATGCCGAAGATCACAAGGCAGATCTAGGAAACGCTGATTCTGAAGCTGCTGAGAAGATCAAGAAACTTGAAGACGAAATCGCAGATCTTAAGGCAAAGCTAGAAGCTGCTAACCAAGCCAAGGATGAGGCGGAAAAGGCTGCAAAGAAAGCTGAGGAAGAAAAGCGTGACGCTGACCGGGAGAAGGTTAAGGCTGAAACTGCAAAGCGTGAAGTAGAAGCTAAGCTCAAGAAGGCTGAAGGTGACAAAGCCGATCTCGAGAAGCGCGTAGCAGAGCTCGAAGGAGATATCGCCAAGGCTGAAGAAGCTAAGAAGGCAGCTGACAAGGCTGTTGAGGAAGCAAACGCCGCCAAGAAGAAAGCAGAAGAGGAAGCTGCTGAACTCAAGGCAAAGAATGCTGAACTCGAAAAGAAGCTGAAGGAAGCTGGTAAGGCTGAAATTCCGCTGGTTCCATTAACACCAGCGGAGCCAACACCGGCTCCTGAACCTCAGCCAGCCCCAGCCATTTCCATGGTATCTGACAAGGTTGCTGTTGGCAGCCAAGTAGTCTTCACCGGAACCGGTTTTACGCCAGACGCTAAGGTTAAAGTCGCAGTTCACTCCACGGCTGTAGAGCTCGGCGAATACGTAGCTGACAAGGATGGCAAGATCACGGTTACGTGGACCGTCCCAGCCGGATTCGAACTCGGCGCTCACAAGGTTATCTTCACTGCAGGTGACAAGACCGTTGAGAAGTCCTTCACCGTGGTTGCTCCAGAGAAACCAGTTCCAACGAAGCCAGCTGCTCCTGGCTTGGCTAAAACCGGTGTCACCCTTGGCCTCGTGGCTGGCCTCGCAACACTGTCCATCATGGCAGGCGTTGTGGCTGTTCGACGTCGTCACGAAGTCTGAAAAATAGTGAGACGCTAACTAACGTTCTCCTCACACAATAAAACCGGGAAGCCGGGAACAGTTGATACTGTTCCCGGCTTCTTTCCCCACTTATCTGAAGAAAAATAAAGTAAATCAACACACAATCGTCAACGCTAGGCGTGGTAACAAGAATGTGTGGGAGGTGTCCTTTAGGGTAGAAGTGTTATGAGTACTAATGATGCTTTTGTTTCAGCAATGGACCGGTTGAAGATGAAGATCGCGGCAGCTCAGGGGAGTGCCACGATCTCGTCTTCTATACCTGAATCGCCACAAGCCCAGGTAGGTGGAGAGTTCGCTCATAATGCGCGAATCCGTGAACTCACAGAGGGGCTCAATCCGCAACAACACCAAGCGGTTGTGCATACTGGCGGCCACCTCTTGGTGGTTGCAGGTGCTGGATCGGGGAAAACCCGCGTGCTCACCACACGAATCGCCTACCTGATTGCTGCTGGTAAGGCACGGCCAGGCGAAATCCTAGCGATTACGTTCACGAACAAGGCTGCGAAAGAAATGCGTGAACGCTTGGAAGGGCTGTTGGGTGATGTGGCCCGGCGGATGTGGATTTCCACCTTCCATTCAGCGTGCGTGCGAATCTTGCGAACCGAGCATAAAGCGTTGGGGATGCGATCTTCGTTTACGATTTACGATGCTGCAGATTCGGCCCGGCTAATGAAAATCGTGGCTCAAGAAGAACAGATCGATATCAAGGCGTTTTCGCCTAAGATGCTTAGCCGCAAAGTTTCCGATCTGAAGAACAGCATGGTTACGGTTGCTCAGGCAAAAGGACATGCGATTGATCGGGATGACCAAGTGATCGCTCAAGCGTATGCGGGATATCAGCGCCGGCTGCGCGCTGCGAACGCCGTTGATTTTGACGATCTTATTATGCTCACCGTAGGGCTTTTGCGCGATAATCCGGCGATTGCAGAACATTACCGGCGTCGTTTCAGGCACGTGCTGGTGGACGAATACCAAGATACCAACACGGCACAATATCAGCTGGTTCGTGAACTGGTGGGTGAAGAAACCGATCCGATTCACGGTGAACTTACCGTGGTGGGGGACGCGGATCAGTCTATTTATGCGTTCCGCGGGGCAACGATTCGAAACATTGAGGATTTCGACCAAGACTTCCCGAACGCCACCAGCGTCGTCCTTGAACAAAACTATCGTTCCACGCAAAACATTCTCACTGCAGCAAACTCGCTTATCGCAAATAATCAAGGCCGCAGGCCAAAGAAACTGTGGACTGCCGCTGGGGACGGCCCGAAACTCGTTGGTTACGTAGCCGATGCGGAAGTGGACGAATCCGCGTTCGTGGTAGAAGAAATCGATGCGGTGCGTACCAAACATGGATACAAGTACGGCGATATTGCCGTTTTCTACCGTGCCAACGCGCAATCGCGTGCCATCGAAGAAATGTTTGTGCGCTCCGGAATCCCATACAAGGTTGTGGGCGGAACAAAGTTTTACGAACGTAAAGAGATTAAGGATGCTCTCGCATACCTGCACGCTGTAGCAAACCCGGATGATACCGTCTCGATCCGGCGTATTCTCAACGAACCTAAGCGCGGGTTGGGTGCAAAAGCGGAAGAAACCGTTGCCTTTCATGCAGAAAAATACGGAATATCGTTTGGGCAGTCGCTATTGGATGTAGCACATCCAGAAACCGCTGTGGCTGAAGGGCGAAGCGCCGTTGACGGCTTGCAAAAACGTGCTGCCAACGCAATGATCGCCTTTGCCACTATCCTGGAAACGGCGCGAAAAGAAGCGGAAGAAGGCGCGGCTCCGGCAGATATTCTTGATTCGTTGATGGATGCGTCTGGATACCTGGATGTGCTTCAAGAATCGAAGGATCCGCAAGATGAAGTCCGGGTGGAAAATCTCGCTGAATTCCACGCGGTAGCCTCCGATTTCCGGGTGCGAAACCCCGAAGGAACCTTGGCAGAATTCCTTGATCAAATATCGTTGGTTGCCGATTCGGATCAGATTCCAGATGAAGCCGAAGGATACGAAGGCGAAGTCGTGCTCATGACCATCCACACGGCCAAAGGGCTCGAATTCCCCGTGGTTTTCGCAACCGGTTTTGAGGACGGCACATTCCCACACATCCGTTCGCTCGGATCACCAACGGAATTAGCAGAAGAACGCCGGCTCGCCTACGTAGCACTCACACGCGCTCGCGAACGGCTCTACATCACTCGCTCCGCTACCCGATCACAGTGGGGAGCGCCGCAAGAACTCCCACGCTCGCGCTTCCTAGACGAAATTCCGGACGGCGTGATCGAATGGCGCCGCGAAGAATCGTCGATGGATACGGTGCGCGG
The DNA here is from genome assembly GCF_000092365.1 of Arcanobacterium haemolyticum DSM 20595. NCBI lineage: Bacteria > Bacillati > Actinomycetota > Actinomycetes > Actinomycetales > Actinomycetaceae > Arcanobacterium > Arcanobacterium haemolyticum. The sequence continues at coordinate 1,440,287 of NC_014218.1, read as the reverse complement.
ATCGTCATGGGGGAGCGCTCGCGATAGCTGGGGAAGCAAACGAAACAGCTGGAGTTCCGCTGGGGATGATAGTGATTTCGCGCCAGCGATTGGTTCTGGGAAGGCATCGTTTACTCCAGGGAAGATTCTTGACGACGAACCTGCGGCCTCCACCCAACCTGCGGCATCTAACGGGGATGTTGTGACGGGTGGAATCAGCGCCGGAGATACCGTGCGCCACGCAAAGTTCGGTACTGGGAAAGTGCTATCCTTCGAGGGCAGCGGAAAATCTACGGTTGCCAAAGTCCGGTTTGAAAGCGGGGCAGTTAAACGCCTCATGTTACGTTTCGCGCCATTGGAAAAGATCTAAGATCATGACGGATACTCCATACAATCTTCGTACGCAGCGTCCCTCCCGCCCACAGCCGCACCGGGCCGGAAGGCAGCCCGTGTCCTACAGCGATCACGGCGGCTATATTGCCGGTTTGGACGGCTTGCGTGCGCTAGCCGTGGTTGCCGTGATCTTGTATCACGTGTTCCCAGGCGTTTTTCGCGGCGGATTCCTAGGCGTTGATATCTTCTTCGTGATCTCAGGATTCCTTATCACCACGTTGTTGTTGCGTGAAGATCGAACCCGCAACTATATTAATCTGCGGCAATTCTGGGTGCGGCGCGCGAGGCGTTTAATTCCGGCGCTTCTTCTACTGATTATTACTGTGGTACCTACAGCGTGGGCCGTGAACCCAGATCTGATCGTTGGAATTGGGCGGCAAATATTCGGTGCGCTCACATTCTCCACCAACTGGGTAGAGATCGCGCACGGATCAAGTTATTTCGATTCCACTGCGCCACTGTTGTTTAAAAACTTTTGGTCGCTGGCCATTGAAGAACAGTTCTACCTGTTCTGGCCGCTTATCATGCTGGTCATTTTGGCTCTGGTATCCACACGTCAACAACGTGTAGCTATATCCGGTGGATTAATGTTCGCATCATCCATACTTATGATGATCCTGTACACCGGAAGTAACCACACTCGCTTGTACTACGGAACAGATACCCATATTTTTGGGCTCTGCGCGGGGATTACTCTGGCGTTCTTATGGGCAGATCAACATAAGAAAATTTTCAGCACACAACACTGGAAATCATTCCACACATTGTATGGCTGGAGTGGGCTTATCACTCTGCTCCTGTTCATCATGATCATGCCAGATAACGGCCCATGGGCATACATGGGTGGGATGCTTACGGCGTCAATTGCTACCTGTTTGGTGATTGCTGACATGCTCTTTCCACGCTCTTTCCTGGCGCAATTCGGTGAGCTTTCCGCCCTCAAATGGATCGGCACACGATCCTACGGGCTTTATCTGTGGCATTGGCCGATCCTTGTTATTGTGGCCGCGCTCTATCCTGTTGCGGTTGGAAGTGTGAGCGAATTCTTCCGTTCGATTATCGCGGTGACTCTAGCTCTCGTCATCGTTGAAATCTCCTATCGATATATCGAAACTCCGGTTCGCAAACAAGGATATCGTCTAACTATTGCACGTATGCGCCGCAGTTTTAACAGATCCCTTCCAGCCACAATTCTTCAAGGGAGCGCGGTGGCTCTTGCTCTCGTAACGTGTGCGGCAGTGATTTTTGCTCCTGCGATCACAAGTACCCAAGCGCAGATTCAAGCTGGAGGAACATCGTCATTGGCAAGGCAGAAGAACACAGCGGCAGATAGTAAGAATGCCCCTGAAAAAACAGAAGGGAAAAGCGCGAAGAAGCGGCCGGCACCTCCGAAAAAGCTATCTGCAGATCTCGATACAACCATCCCGAACACGTATGAGGTCACGGTGATCGGTGATTCGATGGTATCGGCATCTCGAACTGGCCTCGTTCACGCGATGCCAGGAATTAATACGTTTGGCGAACCGTCTATTCAATGGGCCCAAGCAGGAGAAATGATCTCCAAGGTCGATAAAGAACAGAAGCTCGGTAGAGTGGTAGTTCTTGATTTCGGCACTAATGGAGGAATCTCTGATCCGGATAACGTGCGGGACGCCATCGAACAACTGGGGGTAAACCGGATGATCTTCCTGGTTAATATCTACTCTCCATCCACGTTTGTCACAGACACTAATGAAGTGCTAAAGAAAATTGCCGGCGAATATGTGAACGTTGAACTCATTGACTGGAACGGGCTAGCTGCGAAAAAGCCAGAGTTGCTCCAAGTCGATTCCACTCACACGTCAATCGAAGGCGCCAACGCATACGGTGAACTCATTAAAGATTCCATCACGCAAGGCGCAACCAAGCTATCCAAACAACTGCGAAAGGATCCTGGAACAGGGTGGGAAACTGAAGCTCCTAGCGAAGAATCGCATACTAACTAACCATTCACCTTCGAACGCCTTTAGCATAAATACCTGCAGGTCTTAACAAGAGGCTTTCAGAACACCGGATCAACAGGTAGGCTGATATATGTCTCGATGTTGAGACATCGGTAAAGAATTGACCTAAACGGAAAGGATACTCCGTGGATCTCTACGAGTACCAAGCCCGCGAACTTTTCGCCAAACACGGCGTTCCAGTAGTAAATGGAATCGTGGCAACAACCCCCGAGGAAGCGGAGCAAGCCGCTCGCCAGCTCCTAGAAGCAACCAATCTCGTCGTTGTCAAAGCTCAAGTGAAAACTGGTGGACGCGGCAAAGCAGGCGGCGTGAAACTCGCCCGCACTCCAGAAGAAGCTAAAGAACGTGCCGGTGACATCCTGGGAATGGACATCAAGGGGCACACTGTTCACCGAGTCCTCATTGCCAGCGGAGCAGACATCACGGAAGAATACTACTTCTCCATCCTGCTTGATCGTTCCGAACGCCGCTACCTTGCCATGTGTTCCAAAGAAGGCGGCATGGAAATCGAACAGCTCGCTGTGGAACGTCCAGAGGCTTTGGCGAAAGTGCCGGTAAACCCAAATGTGGGAATTACTGAAGCAGTAGCCCGCGAAATCCTTACCGAAGCCGGGTTTGCCCCAGAAGAACACGATGCGATCGTGCCAGTTCTGTGCCGTCTATGGGATGTTTACACTCAAGAAGATGCCACTCTTGTTGAAGTGAACCCGCTGGTGAAAACTGCTGACGGCAGCATCATCGCGGTGGACGGCAAAGTGACGTTGGATGATAACGCCCGCATCCGCCACCCAGAGCATGCCCAGTTCGTCGATAAGCAAACAGAAAACCCGCTTGAAGCACGCGCGAAGTCGCTTGGCCTGAACTATGTGAAACTCGATGGCGGCCAAGTGGGCATCATCGGAAACGGCGCCGGACTTGTTATGTCCACACTGGACGTGGTGGCATACGCTGGCGAAGAATACGGTGTTGGCCCAGCAAACTTCCTTGACATTGGCGGCGGTGCAAACGCCGACGTCATGTCCCACGGCCTCGATGTGATCCTCAACGATCCAGATGTTCGCTCCGTATTTGTGAACGTATTTGGCGGAATTACAGCTTGTGACGAAGTTGCAAAGGGCATCGTGGCAGCACTCGATATCCTCGGTGATGCGGCCAGCAAGCCAATCGTGGTTCGCCTAGACGGCAACAAGGTGGCCGAAGGCCGCGCGATCCTGGCAGAAGCACACCATCCACTCGTCACCCTTGAACCAACAATGGACGGGGCAGCAGCCAAGGCCGCCCAGTTCGCCGGAAAGTGAGGCAAACCCCATGTCTATCTTCCTCAACAAAGATTCCAAAGTTATCGTTCAGGGCATGACTGGCTCTGAAGGCCAAAAGCACACCCGCCGCATGCTCGGCGCCGGAACTACAATCGTGGCCGGAACCAACCCGCGCAAGGCGGGCACCAGCGTCGAATTTGATGTTGAACCAATCGGAATCGGCGCCGAAGAACGCCAAGCAGGAACCGTCTCTATCCCGGTTTACGGAACGGTAGCGGAAGCGAAAGAAGCCACCGGCGCCAACGTGTCCGTGATCTTCGTGCCACCAGCCTTCACCAAGGCGGCGGTAATTGAAGCGGTGGACGCGGGGCTGGAACTCGTCGTCGTTATTACTGAAGGCGTGCCGGTCAAGGATTCGGCAGAATTCTTCACGTACGCGCAAGAACGCGGCGTTCGCCTGATTGGACCAAACTGCCCAGGCATCATCACCCCAGGTCAATCCAACGTGGGAATCACGCCGCCAGATATTACGGGATCTGGCAGAATCGGCCTCGTCTCCAAATCCGGTACGCTCACGTACCAGATGATGTACGAACTTTCCGACATCGGCTTCACTACCTGTATCGGAATTGGCGGCGATCCCGTGAGCGGAACAACTCACATCGATGCTCTCAAGGCGTTCGAAGCAGATCCAGAAACCGAACTCATCGTGATGATCGGCGAAATTGGCGGTGACGCCGAAGAACGCGCCGCTGCATTCATCAAAGAATACGTCACAAAGCCGGTTGTTGGCTACGTGGCAGGCTTTACCGCGCCGGAAGGCAAGACGATGGGGCACGCAGGAGCGATCGTCTCCGGATCGGCCGGAACCGCGGCAGCAAAGAAGGATGCGCTCGAAGCGGTTGGCGTGAAAGTTGGTAAAACCCCAACGGAAGCAGCGAACCTCGCCCGCGCAATCCTCAACGGCTAATCGCTGCGCACAACAAAACAAATTTAGCAATACTCCCACGTAACGATGGAACGTAATGAAAACACAGATTGATCTTTCGCGATACTGGTACATCTTCCGTGGGGGTATTGCTGCGCCCTTCTTCTCGTGGTTCGGCATTTTCGTTCTTGTGATGATTTTTTATACGTTGAACGCGTCGGCACAGATGCTGGGAGACGTGGTGTGGCAGCAGGCCGCTTTTTTCGCCACGGGCTGGTGGACAACCGTGTTTGGAGGCGCCGTCAATCTGGGTGAAGCTACCCTCACGCTGATGCCGCTAACCGTGACGGGGATTGCCATGTATGCGTCGTACCAATCGTGGCGCTCGCGTGGAGTTGCCACGTGGGGCGATGTGTTCGCAGCGGCGTTGAGCTGGCCTACGGTTGTTGCGGTGATCGCGTTGACTGGGCAGGCAGCTGGCGACTGGTGGTTTGGCACCATCGGCGCATTCGTTTTAGCGTGGTTGACTGCCACGTGGAGCGCCAGATCTACGCTTTTGGCTTCGCTTCCTGCCTGGGAATATCTGGTGTGTGCGCGGCCGTATATTCGCTGGTTCGGGTTTGGTTTGTTAGGGCTGGTGGGCGCGGTTGCGTTGGCTTTCATCGTGGCTAAGTTTGGCGCGATTATAGAAATTCACGGTTATTACCTCACCGGAGTGGTGGGAAGTATCGGCTTGTTTTTGTTACAGGTGAGTTACCTTCCAGCTTTCGCGGTGTGGTTCCTTTCGTGGCTGGTGGGGGCCGGTTTTTCGGTGGGTACGGGAACGAATTTTTCGATTTTTGGTGTGGAATCGGGGCCGTTGCCTGCGGTGCCGTTGTTTGGTGCCTTGCCGGCGCCTGGCACGAATATGGTGTGGATTTTTGTGGCATTGATTGTGGTTGCGTGTGGGTTTGGCGTAGTGGTTTCCCGCAAGTTTGCGAAGGATTCGCGTAAGACGCGGTTGGAACATGTGCGTGACGCGGCCATCGCGGTAGGCGTGGTGACGTTTGGGGTTTCGATGGTGTCATTCGTAGCGGCGGGATCAATTGGGCCTGGTCGCATGGCAGTTACCGGCCCTGATCCCGCGTTGACTGCCGGGCTCACCTTGCTTGCGATCGGACTTCCGTTTATTTTGGGTGTGTTCGCCGCGCACAAAGAAACCGTTGCGTTTGTGAAGAGTCGTGTTAAGCGTTCCGACGACGAAGGAGCTGACAATGAGTGACCATCGCGTCCCATCTCCCTGGTATTTTGTGTTGCTGTGTAGCTGGCTTGTAACAATTGTTGTGTTGGCATTCATATGGGGCGTCCAGCCGGCACTTTACACATTCGCTATTAGTTTGGCGGTGCTTGGTGGCCTTCGGCTGGTGTTGCCTGCAGGCATGGTGCCGCAGGTGCGATCGCGCGGTTTCGATGTATTCACGTTGCTGACGTTGGCGCTTGTGCTTGGCTACTTTGCCAACTGGGGCGATACGTTGGCGATTGTGTAAGGATAAGGCTGGCACTGAACGGTGGCGTAAGAGAACTTTTAGGTTTTCGTTATAGAAAAATGCAAGATCATTTCGCAAAACTAATACAAGAGCGGCCCTTTCCTCTTATACTGAATATGTTTTGCGGCGTCTTTGGCAATGATGCGAGAGGCGTACACACATATCAAGTTGGGCAACGAAGCCTGATGGAAAGGGCCGACACCATGACATCTTTCTTTGCGGAATCCCGAAGTGGAGGATCATTGGCCAAACGTCTTGTAGCATTCACAGCTACAGCAGGGATGGTTATGACATCTCATGGAACAGCGTTAGCTGTGGATAATGATCAAACTGTGCGTTCGGCGTCGAGCACACAAATGAACTCAATTCCGGAAACCGTCTACACAAACTCATATACGGACGCGAAAACCAGAGTGACCAGCTTCAATGAGAACTGGAAATTCAGCTTAGGTGATACGCCTGGTGCGAAGGAGTCAGTTTTCGACGATTCGCGGTGGACCAATGTTAATGTTCCACACGATTATTCTATCGATCAGCCATACACTAGAGCAGGTGAAGCCGAAAGCGCCTACAAGCCCGGAGGCGTTGGCTGGTATCGCAAGACTTTCCAGCTGGGGAAGGACATGGAAGGTAAACGCATCTTCCTCAACTTCGATGGCGTGTACATGGATTCCACCGTTTACGTGAACGGAACCGAAGTTGCGAAGCATCCGTACGGATACACGCCGTTCCGCGTGGATATTACGGACGCCGCGAAAGTAGGAGCGGAGAATACTGTCTCGGTTCGAGTGAACAATGAGATTCCAACCAGCCGTTGGTATTCCGGGTCGGGCATTGGGCGTGACGTGGATTTGATCGTCACGGATCTGGTACACGTAGAGGGTGTGACGGTTTCGTCGACGGCACTATCTGCTTCAAACCAAACCAAAGTTCCAACAGATATTAAGGTACGTGTGCGGAATTCTGGCAACGCCGAAAAACACGTGACAGTAGACCACACGATTTTCCCGAAGGGCAAGGATGCCAAGGAAACAATTGGGAAGAGCACGTCTGAACACACGGTTAAGCCGGGCGAACTTACGACCATCGATTCGTCCGTGGAAGCGAAGAATCCAGAATTGTGGTCTACCACCAAGCCGACTCTTTATACGGTACGCACCGAAGTGAAGATCGATGGGAAGACTGTAGATACGTACGATACCGATTTCGGTTATCGCTACTTTGCTTTCGATGCTAATACGGGTTTCTCGCTCAACGGCCAGAAGATGAAGCTGAAGGGCGTTTCGATGCACCACGATCAGGGTGCGCTTGGTTCGGTTTCTACTCGCGCCGCGCTCGCGCGCCAGGTGAAGTTGCTGAAGGAGATGGGCGTTAACGCGATTCGCACCACGCACAATCCGTCCGCGCGCCAGCTGGTTGACATCTGTAACCGCGAAGGCGTGCTTCTGATCGAAGAATTTTTTGACGGATGGACCGCGCCCAAGAACCAGAATCGTAATGATTACTCGCGTTTCTTTAAAGAGAAGATGACGACGGGGAAGCTCGTTGGATCGGATGCTAATAAAACGTGGGCTCAGTTCGATCTTGAGCAAGCGATCGCGCGTGACGTGAACTCGCCGGCGATCATCATGTGGTCTATCGGCAACGAAGTGACGGAAGGGACGTCGGGCGTTCCTGGTTATGACAAGACTCAGCAAAACCTGATCTCATGGGTCAAGGCCCAAGATTCTACACGCCCTGTAACTCAAGGCGACAACAAGACGAAGGATGATAAGCGGGAGTTGAACTCTGAGGCAATCGCCAAAGCGAATGGCGTTGTTGGCTTTAACTATATGAAGGGTGAAAAGTACGCGAGTGTTCACGCTCAGCACCCAGAGTGGAAGATTTACGGATCTGAAACGGCATCCGCTGTTAATAGCCGTGGTGTTTACAATGAAATTAAGTCATTGAAAGATGCTGGCGGTCAGCAGTTAACATCGTACGACTATTCGGCAGTGGGCTGGGGACATGTTGCTTCAGAGGCCTGGTTCGATACGATCACCCGTGATTTTGTGGCCGGCGAATTTGTGTGGACTGGTTTCGATTATTTGGGCGAACCAACTCCATGGAATGGACAAGCACCTGGAGTTGCGGAACATGCAACCTGGCCTGCGCCAAAGAACTCCTACTTCGGCATCATTGATACGGCCGGATTGCCCAAGGATACGTTCTATTTCTACCAAAGTCAGTGGAACGATGCTCTCCACACCCTTCACATCCTGCCAGCATGGAATGAAGAGGTAGTCCACAAGGATACCGAAGGCAAGGTGCCCGTGGTTGTCTATTCAGATGCTGATGCGGTTGAATTATTCTTCACTCCTGAAGGCGAAACAACAGCTACGTCACTAGGTAAGAAGCACTTTACACTCAAGAAGACTGACGCAGGCTACAGTTACAAGGTAGCTAAAGAACAAGGCAACCCCACGCACAAGGATTTGTATTTCACGTGGAACGTTCCATTCAAGCCAGGCACGTTAACAGCGAAAGCTTACGATTCTCATGGGAAGGAAATACCGGAAAAGGAATTACACGGCCGCCACTCGATCACGACGGCGAAGAACGCAACTCAGCTCAAGGCTGATGTAGATCGTTTAAAGATCTCCGCTGATGGCACAGATCTGGCATACGTTCACGTGAAGGTAACAGACGCAGCTGGACATGTTGTGCCAGATGCACGGAATAAGGTGACGTTCAAGGTTGAAGGCGAAGGCACACTCGTTGGTATTGATAACGGTAGCTCGCCTGATCACCAGTCGTTCCGCGACGATAACCGTGCGGCTCATGCCGGCGAACTAGTGGCTATCGTCCAGTCTACAAAGACCGCAGGTAATATCACCGTTACGGCAACTGCAGACGGACTTAAAACAGCAACCACCACGATCACTTCCGAACCTGTACCCGGCAAGGCTTCTGAGAAAGCAATCGATAGTATTCGGTATTCACGGCACATCTACGTGAAGGCTGGATCAAAGCTCACAATGCCAGAAACTGTTGAAGTGCGGTATACGGATGGAAGTAAAGAAACTGCTAACGTCTCCTGGAACCCATTGAGCTCTGAACAGTTGGCAAAGCCTGGTACACACACCGTTCTAGGAAACGTCAATGGAACCGACGTGAAACTCTTCGTCAATGTGATTGATGGAATTGCTGCGCTCTTGAACTACTCCACAACTACTCCAGAAGGTTCAGTTCCAACGTTGCCGGATACGCGCCCGGCAATCCTTCCAGATGGCACCATCTCGAACGCATTCTTCTCCGTTACGTGGGACAAACTAACAAAGGAGATGTTTGATAAGGCTGGAACCGTCGTCGTCAAAGGCACCGCAAACGTCTTCGGTAAAGATCTTCCAGTCACCGCACATGTACGCGTCCAAACCGAACACATCACAATCGGCGCGAACGTTGCCGGTGCGGCGATGAAACTTGAACAGTCTGTGGCACAAGATAAGCAATCGGATACGCTTGAAGCGGTCCGAGACGGCAAGACGGAACACAATCCGAATCCGGATGGAAACACAAACACAAGCGCATGGTCCAACTGGAAAGCATCTCAAGACGGCGAAACAACATCTGATATAACCTTCGCGTACGCAACGCAACAACGCTTCGGACAAGCGAAGATCCACTTCTTCCAAGACTCGGCTTCGGCACGTTGGCCAGAAGCAAACACAACGAAGATCGCAGTTTCAGAAGATGGGCACACGTGGACTCCGGTAGCAACAACTGAAACAATCGGTGCCGAAAAGAACCGAGTGAAGGCATACACTTACTCGTTCACGCCGGTTTCTGCTACGTACGTCAAGATAACAGTGACTAATGCAGAGAAACGTACCAAGGCGGTATCACAACGCCCATGCACCGGCATCACCGAAATCGAACTGAACTTGGCGCAGGGAAGTTTCTCAACGTTCGATAAGGCTGAACTAGGATCATTGACGGTGAATGGGCAAAAGGTATCGGCGTCTGCGCTGAAAGCCAAGGAGTTTTCTACTCGCGCGCTCAGCGCCGTGGTTAACGCCGAAGGAGCAGACAACACAGCCGTGACTGTTCTTCCGGCGTTCGACAACAAGATCAAGATTCTGATGGAATCGGAAGATAACCAGAAGCAAGACACGTTCGTGATTAACCTGGCTACGAAGGGGACTGAAGCTCCGCTTGCTGCCAGCGACGATTCGCGTGATTACCCGGTAGAAAACATCACTCCGAAGGCCTCAAGTGAACAGGCCATTAATGCTAGTAAAAATGAAGGCCCTGCCGCGCTTGCGTTCGATGGAAAAGAGAACACTTTCTACCATTCGAACTGGAAGACGATTGCCCCATTCAACACCTTGAACATGGTGATGGAGTTGAAGGAACCAACAAGCATTGAAGCTCTCCGCTACCTGCCACGCCAGAATGGAAACAACAACGGTACCGTGACAAGCTATCGTGTTGATTATTCTGACAACGGCAAAGACTGGAAGAGCGCTGGAGAAGGAACATGGGAAAACCCGAATGAGAAGGGATGGCGCCTTGCCTCCTTTACACCGGTAACCGCAAAGTTCTTCCGCCTTGCCCCAGTCCACACAGCCGGCGATGGCGATCAGAAGGACAAGTTCTTCTCCGCTGCAGAAATCCGTTTGCGCATGCCAAAAGCAACAATCAACATCGCAGATACGAAGGCTGCAACAGTCACCATGCCGAAGAACGTGAGTGTTGACCGGGTTGACGATGAACACCCAGTTCTCTACCCACAGTTGGCTGACGCCGGATTCAAGGTAACAGTGAAAGATTCTGACAAAGTACTGACGTATGGCGTGGATTATCTGCTGGAATTCGCCAACAACACGAAGCCAGGAACGGCAACTGTGACTATCAAAGGTATCGAACAATACTCAGGTGTAGTGAAGCATGATGTTGAGATACTCGTGAAAGCTCCAACAGTTGCAGGGATCGCTATCTCTACACCACCTGCCAAAACCTCATACACGGCGGGGGAGACGTTCGATCCTGCAGGGATGATCGTTACTGTTGCGATGAGCAACGGAACCGAAAAGACTGTGGACTATGGTGCACAAACTGCCGGCGATTTCGCTTTCACTCCAGCTTTAGGAACACCGTTGAACGTTGAGATAAAAGACGTCACTGTGAGCTACCAAGGCAAAACAGCAGTTCAGAGTATTCAGGTGACGGACAAGGCACAAACGCCACCAGCATCAGACGGCCCTGGAACATCTGATGGAAGCTCAGCTCCTACGAACAATTCAGGGGACGGAGCTAAAACTGGGGCACACGTATCCGGAAAGAAGCTAAGCAAAACGTCGCTCGCACGTACCGGCGTGGATGTGACAACGCTAGCGCTTCTTGGGCTGGGTATTGGTGTTGCAGGCGTTGCCCTGTACCGCCGCCGGAATGCCTAACTAACCTAATGCTGGTGGGAGGCTTGCCTCCCACCAGCATTTATCAGAACGAGTTTGCTTAAAAACCAGCCGATCTACTGCACGATCGCCAGATCCTCCAACGGTCCAGCGTAGGTTGGATCAGACACCACGTTCACCACGTGACGCAACGGCAACCACCATGGTTCGAACTGCGTGCGCGCCTCCATATCAATCAGATCGCCCATGTGAGAAAGCGGCATAGCCTGGATAACCCCATCAACCATGCCAATATGGAACGAACGTGAGTTTTTAACGCGAGTGCGAAGTTCGTCGTCGAGAACGTTGATCGCAGAATTCACGATACGTGCGGCCATCGTACGATCGAAAGGCGACGGGTTCCCGCCCTGCTGGGCGTGGCCGATAACGGACGTGCGAACATCGAAAAGCTTGTGCCCTTCTTCTTCGAAAATCCGCCCCAAGAAATCGGTGGTGTAGTATTCGGACGCATCCTCATTACGAATCACCAAATACAGGTGACGCCCGTGTTCGAACGCGTTAATCATCCGCTGGGTATCCTCCGCAAGTTGCGGCAACGTGATCCCCGTTTCAGCCAAATACACCTGTTCGGCGCCCGAAGAAATCGCAGAGAACAATGCCAAATAGCCCGTGTTGCGCCCCATCGTTTCCGCAACGAAACACCGTTGCGATGCAGAAGCAGACGTGCGAATCTTATCCAACGTTTCCACGTTCGTATTCAACGCAGTATCTGCACCAATCGCATGCTCGGAACCAGGCAAATTGTTGTCAATCGATGCCGGGATACACACAATCGGAATATTAAACCCAGGATAGCGGTCCTTCTCCTGGCCCATATCGTAAGCCATCTTGTAACCCTTGAAACCGCCGATTACGATGAGCGCATCAAGTTCCGCATTTTCGATCGCGCGGGATAGGGCGTAATACTGATCCACGTCAGGAATCGTGCGGCGGGTGCCAAGCTCGGCGCCGCCATCTTCGGCCCAGCCCTCCACGTCGCCCCATTCGAGAACGCGCGTGTGGCCTTCAAGCAAACCAGGGAAACCGCCGTCGATCCCAATCATCGTGTATCCGCGATCAATACCCAGCTTCACGGCTGCGCGCGCCGCAGGATTCATGCCCGGCGCCAGGCCGCCCGCGTGGATGATACCCACGCGCGGCGAACCGCCATCGCAGCAGCCCGTAGTGTTTGTGGTGGGGGAGGACATGGCTTCGAAAATCGTGATCATTTCGCGGAAAGAAGCGCCACGCGAATCGATCGCGCCTTCCCAGTTGCCTTCTTTCAGGTATGCCTTGACCTTGCGAGTATTCGCTACGGCTTCCATCATGGGCATGCGGACGATCCGGTTGCGTTTTGTGCCGATGATCGTGGGTTGCGTTTCGGGGCCGGCGTTCACCATATCGAGTGCGGCCGTGTAGCCGAGCAGCGTTGGCATCCAGCGATCGTAGGCGGTTGGCTGGCCGCCGCGTTGCACGTGGCCGAGCGATGTAATCCGGGCATCTTCGCCCAGACGTTCTTTGATGACGTCCGCTACTTGCGTTGCCGTGATTGGGTTTCCGGAACGGTCCAGCGCGCCTTCCGCAAGAATAATGAGCGAATCGCGGCGGCCCCGTTCGCGGCCCGTGCGCAGTTTCGTGGTCATGGCTTCTTCCCAGCCATCTTCTGGCGGGAGTTCTGGGATAAACACGTAGTCGCAGCCGCCTGCGATTGCAGACATGAGCGCGAGGTATCCGCACGCGCGCCCCATCACTTCGATAATGAAGGTGCGTTGGTGGGAGGCTGCGGTTGCGGCGATGGCGTCGATTGCTTCGATGATGCGGTGGAGCGCGGAATCGGCGCCGATAGTCATATCGGTTCCCACCAGGTCATTATCGATTGATCCAACAACGCCCGCGATACGTAGGTGCTTGTGGCGTTCGCCTGCTTCCGGGGTAATTTCTCCTTCTTCTACGAGTTCCGCTAGGAGTTCTGGCCAGAATTCGCGCAGTTCATCCGCGCCCGTGAGGGTTCCGTCCCCACCGACGACGACGAGGCGATCGATTCCCCGTTGTGCCAAGTTGCGTACGACTTTTTTGAGCCCGGAGCGCTCGCGGAACTCATCTGATCTGGCCGTTCCGATTGCCGTTCCGCCTTTGGAAAGGATTCCGGAGACTGATGACCAGGAGAGTTCTTGGATCAGATCGCCGCCTTCGATGGCGCCTTTCCAGCCTTCGTGGAGTGCGAACGGGATAGCTCCGGCGTGGAGCGCTGTGCGAACGACGGCGCGAACGACGGCGTTCATGCCTTGGGCATCCCCTCCAGATGTGAGGACTCCGATCTTTGGGCGCTCGGCGCGCTCTGCTTCGCTGAGTTTTGCTGATATATCCAGCATGTCATCTCCTTAACACGGGAAGCGTGTGTTCTCCTCATCTCATTTTGCCACAGTTTCGCGGTTTTTCTTCCGGACTTTGTGCCGTACACCATTTTATGTGGGAGGTACGTTTTACAATGAGAGGCAAGAGATTTGGAGGCAGGTTGTGGTTCGACGTCGCAGGGTTGCAGTTGGGATAAGCGCGTGCGTGGCGCTGGTGGGCGCTGGTTTAGCGGGGTGCTCAAATGGGCAACCAGCTGGATATACGCATTATGATGCTGGATCGCATACGATCAAGGTTCAGGGCATGGAATATCCGCTGGAACTGCCAGGAAAGGCTGATCTGAAGGTTGATGGTACGCAGGTGTTGCCATCTGATTTAGGTGTGGATGCTGCGATTCGTGGGTCTGATGAATCACGTGAGGGAATCTATCGTTCTGATAGCGGCGATGAACAGTTCTATTTCTTGATGACTGATCGTTTTGCCAACGGTGATTCGTCTAATGATGCCGGTGGGCTTGGTGGTGATCGTTTAGCATCCGGGTTTGATCCAACGAATGATGGTTTCTATTTGGGTGGTGATATCAAGGGGGTTATTGACCACCTGGATTACATTAAAGGCCTGGGAACTACCGCAATTTGGATTACGCCACCGTTGAAGAACAAACCTGTTCAGGGTAGTAGTGGCAGTGAATCTGCTGGTTATCACGGGTATTGGATCACCGATTTTACGGATATCGATCCTCACTTTGGCACGAAGGCCGATTTTACTGCCCTAGTGAAAGCTGCTCATGAGCGTGGGATGAAAGTCTACATGGATGTGATTACGAATCACACGGCCGATGTCATATCGCCTAAAGATGGCAATCAATCCTACGTGCCAACAACAATCAAGCCATATAAGGATAAAAAGGGAAATACCATTAACCTCTTTGAGGTTGCAGGCAAGAAAGATTTCCCAGCAATCGATCCTGAATCTTTCCCACATCCGCCGATGGCCGGTAAAGAAAAGAAAGTTCCGGACTGGCTAAATGATCTTAATCTCTACCATAATCGTGGTGATTCTACGTTTAATGGTGAGTCTGTAACCATGGGAGATTTCTTTGGCCTAGATGATTTAATGACTGAAGATCCGCGTGTTGTGCGCGGCATGGAAGAGATCTATCAGGCGTGGATTGGCACAGGTATTGATGGGTTCCGGATTGATACCGTTAAGCACGTCAACATGGAGTTCTGGAAGCACTGGACTCAAGCAATGAAACGCACGGCAAACAAGGATTTCTTCATGTTTGGTGAAGCGCTGGAATACGATACCTCTGCGCTTTCTAAATACGTTCGTGAAACTGATATGGATGCCGTTCTTGATTTCCCCTTCCAGAAGGCTGTTGTGGCTTACGTGAATGGAGGAAATGCTCAAGGGTTGGCGGATCTTTTTGCCCAAGATTCCCGGTATGTTACCGAAAAGTCAACACCACTTGATCTGCCAACGTTCCTCGGTAATCACGATATCGGCCGTATTGGATCAATGCTGAAGGGAAACAAAGTTGCCGCTTCAGTGTTTGCTCACGGGCTCATGTTCACCATGCGTGGCCAGCCTGTTGTCTACTATGGCGATGAACAAGGATTTACTGGAAAAGGCGGGGATAAAGATGCTCGCCAGCCGCTGTTTGCCACCCAAGTACCTGGGTATCAACAGCAAGAACTCCTTGATGGTAGCGCTTTTGGTGCAGGGGAACACATGAACACTGACGCTCCGCTCTATCAAGCAATAGCGAAGCTATCGAAATACCGGAAGGAGTATCCGGCTCTATCAAACGGCTCCCAAATTGAACTTCTTAACAAGGGGAACGTGTATGCATTTTCGCGCGTAGATCCCGATGAGAACACGGAATACGTCGTCGTCGCTAATTCTGCAACGGAACCAATCAAAGAAACGATACCGGTACTTACAACAACGTCGGACTGGTCGCTCGTGCTGGAAGTTGCGGATGGCCAAGTCGCGGTGCCATCGAACGTTGCCAAGCCGCAGGCCACAAGCAAAGCAGGGAATACGGAACTCACTATTGATGTGCCAGCCCAAGGAATAAAAGTGTTCAAAGCGAACCGAAAACTCGAACGCGGGCAAGGCATCACTGGGCTTTCTGGTGTGAAAACCGGCGATTCCTTTATCGAACTCACTGCAGATACCCAAGATCACCGTTACGCAAACACCACCTTCTGGTATCGAATCATCGGAAGCGGAAAATGGATGCCACTCGGCTCTGAAGCCGGCCCAGATCCACGCATTTTCCATGACGTATCCGGATTCAAACGCGGAACCCTGATCGAATATCGGGCAATCACGGATGGCGGGCGCGGGGCATCCTTCACCTATCTCGTGGGCGGCCCTGATCCGCAACCACGCCCATGAAATAAGACCCACGGAATACCAATAAAACTCGCTAAACTAGAGCATGTTTGTGGATTCTGGCCACCACCAGAATCTGACACGCAAGCATAGATAATGGAGGAGAAACATGCCTACCCCAGTAGACGCAACTCAAACAGAAGCATGGAAGAAACTGAGCCAACTTCACTCGGAACTGAACGTTGATTTCCGGGAATGGTTCGCTGCTGATCCAGAGCGCACCGAAAAATTCAGCTTCAGCGCAGGTGATCTGTTCGTTGATCTATCCAAGTCTGTGCTTACCGATGGCATCAAGAAGGCTCTAGAAGAACTTGCCTTCCAGGTGAATCTGGATGAACGCCGTGACGCCATGTTCGCAGGCGAACGCATCAACGTCACAGAAAACCGTTCCGTACTCCACACCGCACTTCGCCGCCCAGAAACCGATTCGTTGGATGTTGAAGGAACGGACGTCGTGGCAGATATCCACGATGTGCTCAAGCGCGTCTACGAATTTGCTAACAAGGTTCGCTCCGGCGAATGGATAGGCGTTACCGGAAAGCCAATCGAAACCGTTGTGAACATTGGCATCGGCGGTTCTGATCTGGGCCCAGTTATGGCCTACGAAGCTCTCAAACCATTCAGGGCAGAAAACATCGAATGCCGCTTCATCTCAAACATCGATCCAACCGATGCTGGCGAAAAACTTTCCGGCCTGGATCCAGAAACCACGCTCTTCATCGTGGCATCTAAGACGTTCACTACACTGGAAACCTTGACCAACGCTCGGATCGCCCGTGCCTGGTTGCTTCGTACCCTTGAAGCGCAAGGAGCGCCAACCGATGGGGCAGTGGCAAAGCACTTCGTGGCAGTCTCCACCGCTCTTGATAAGGTTGCCGAATTCGGAATCGATCCTGCGAACGCGTTTGGTTTCTGGGATTGGGTAGGCGGCCGCTACTCGGTAGATTCCGCCGTTGGTACATCCCTTGCCATCGCGATTGGCCCGGAAAACTTCGCAGAATTCCTGGCTGGCTTCAACAAGATGGATCAGCACTTCGTAAACACTCCAGCATCGCGCAACGTGCCAGTGCTCATGGGCCTGCTCAACGTGTTCTACGTGAACTTCATGAAGGCAGCAACGCACGCTGTTTTGCCATACGCACAGTACCTCCACCGTTTCCCGGCTTACCTGCAGCAGCTCACCATGGAATCAAACGGTAAGCGCGTTCGCTGGGATGGGACGCCAGTTACCTCTGAAACCGGTGAAGTGTTCTGGGGCGAACCAGGCACGAACGGCCAGCACGCCTTCTACCAGCTCATCCACCAGGGAACTCAGCTCATTCCAGCCGATTTCATCGCCTTCGCTAACCCAACCTATGCGTTCAAGGATGGGGACGCCGATCAACACGAACTCTTCCTAGGTAACTTCTTTGGCCAAACCAAGGCTCTGGCCTTCGGTAAGACCGCCGATGAAGTCCGTGCAGAAGGCACGCCAGAAGAAATCGTCTCGGCACGCGTGTTCGAAGGTAACAAGCCAACCGCGTCCATCATGGCTCCAGAACTCACACCATCGGTACTCGGCCAGCTCATCGCTCTCTACGAACACATTACCTTCGTTCAAGGCATCGTATGGGGCATCGATTCCTTCGATCAGTGGGGCGTAGAACTTGGTAAGCAGATGGCCAAGCAACTTTCCACAGCAGTAGCAGGCGATAAGGCTGCTCTGGCCGCACAGGATCAATCCACCCGTGCGCTCATCGAATACTACCGTGCACACCGCACCAAGTAAGCGGTCCTAAACGATGCGTGACCCGCATAGCCGCCGCTATGCGGGCCACGCATCTGGTTTACTATTTCACACCATGGCGTTTTAATCTTGGCGTTTTACACCCTGGTGCTTAGCTCCTGGTGTTTAGGCGCGGGCGCTGTGCTTCATCGATTGGGTGCGCACCAGGTTTGGCCACAACTGGGATGCGTAATAATGGCGAAGACGCGGCATGAAATTCCGTACCTGCCCGGGGTTTTGAGGCAAAATTCCTCAAAGAAACAGGCGCATAGGCTACCGTCAGGATAAGAGCAGATTCAACCATAGCAACAAGCAGATCGCCAAGCATAATGCTTTACCTCGCGTGAATTCATCGAACTGACGGGACTTTGGGATAAGTTTACTCCTCGAAACGCGGGAAAATGGGGTGATAGGTGGAATGACGACGTAGACATCCGGGACTAAATGCCACACAGAATCGTTCCTGATGGCGGTAGGCTAGCGGTGTGAGAATTCATCTCGCTCGTCCATATAACATGGCGCTCGGCGCCTTACAAACATAGGAGTTATCTACATGGCTGAGCTTCGTACTCCGGTTACCGTCACCGTCACTGGTGCAGCAGGCAACATTGGTTACGCCCTTCTGTTCCGTATTGCTTCTGGCGCTTTGCTGGGCAAAGATGTCCCAGTTCGCTTGAACCTTCTTGAAATTCCACAGGGCCTCAAGGCTGCTGAAGGTACCGCAATGGAACTTAACGATTGCGCCTTCCCACTCCTCGAATCCGTGAACATCTTCGATGATGCCAACAAGGCTTTCGAAGGCACCAACGTTGGTCTTCTTGTTGGCGCTCGCCCACGTACCAAGGGCATGGAGCGTGCAGATCTTCTTGCCGCAAACGGTGGCATCTTCGGCCCTCAGGGTAAGGCAATCAACGATAACGCTGCGGACGACGTTCGTATCCTCGTTGTTGGTAACCCAGCAAACACTAATGCTCTCATTGCAGCTCACAACGCTCCAGATGTTCCAAACGAGCGTTTCACCGCTATGATGCGTCTTGACCACAACCGTGCAATCTCCCAGCTTGCTGAAAAGACTGGCGCTAAGGTTTCTGACATCAAGAAGATGACCGTGTGGGGCAACCACTCCGCAGATCAGCACCCAGATGTTTCTTGGGCAACCGTTGCTGGTAAGCCAGCAACCGAACTTGTTGATGAAGCATGGCTTGCCGATTACTTTGTTCCAACTGTTGCTAAGCGTGGCGCTGCCATTATTGAGGCTCGTGGCGCTTCGTCGGCAGCGTCGGCAGCTTCGGCAGCAATCGATCATGTCTACAACTGGGTTAACGGAACCCCAGAAGGCGATTGGGTTACCCCAGGTATTTGGTCTGATGGTTCGCACTACGGTGTTCCAGAAGGCCTTATCTTCGGTTTCCCAGCAGTCTCCGAAGGCGGCGAATGGAAGGTTGTTGAAGGTCTCGAACTATCTGAATCCACCAAGGCTGGTATCGAACGCAACGTTAAGGCTCTCCAAGAAGAAGCTGATGCCGTTCGTGAACTCGGTTTGATCTGATTTCTGACGTAGTTCTCTGAACTGATCTTTTATCCGGGAACCTGCGTGAAAGCGCCTCTATGAGAGGGCTCGTGCAGGTTCCCGGGTTTTGTTTGTGGTTGTAATATGGGGTATATGGTTACTCAATGCCCATGTGGCGATGGATTATATAAGGATTGTTGCGAACCGTTGCATGATGGGATGCGGGTTGCGCAGACTCCTGAGGAGTTGATGAGATCGCGTTATTCCGCCTATGCGTTGAAACGTGATAATTATGTTTTTGCCACGTGGCATCCGCGAACCCGGCCCACTGACGTATCGTGTACGGGTATTGAGTGGGCCAGGTTACGAATTATTGATACGAAAGCTGATCAGGTTGAATTTGAGGCGTCCTATCTTGACGATGGTGTGCCAGGGATTATGCGTGAACGATCAGTTTTCGTTCAGCGTGCTGGGCGTTGGTTCTACCTCGATGCGTTGAGTATCGAATAGAGGAGTATCTGTGCTGAGTGATGCTAAGGTCTCTTGTTCCTTCTTACTGGGGAGAAGAGCAGCAAGAGTGCAGGCCGCGGCGAACATGAGCAATAGCATCACCGCAAGAGTTGCTCCGTCTAGTTGGGTTCCTGTTCCTTGCAAAATCGCAATTGCTCCAAGTGTAGTCATGATTGTTCCCCACAGGAATGTTCCGATTTTCATGGTGTCCTCCTATTTGCTTTCGCTGGGTGTTTTCTTGAGCTGTTCGATGATGAACGCAGCATCGTCCTTGCCATTGAGAGTTTCAGCAATTCGGACTGCGCCTACGGCATAGTTAATGGCGATACGGCGGGCATGGCCAGGATTTTCTAGTGCCGCTGGGCTTGTGATCGTGACGTGTTTTTGGATTGTTCTGTTGCTACCTAACTCAGGGTTAAAGTTGCGGTCAACATACCAATCGTGCATATCGATCTTCTCATCGGGTTTGATATGAGTTTTCATTTCGTCAGTTGTTCTTGAATGTAAGAACGGTGTTTCGGTTGTGAACGATGAGTTATCAGTGGATATCTTCCATCCGCCAAGATCATTCATACTAATGTTTCCCGTGATTGTAATATCAAGTACCACAGCATTAGTACGATCTACCACGAACGTTGAATCGCCAATAATCCCACTGATGTCAGTGTTGTCAGGAAGCTGATCCACATATCGAGTTGTGTTATCGACGACGCCTGATGAGGACGTAGACGAGTTCGAGAAGAACCGTGCATGAGGATCATTCATGAGTTTTGCTGGTGCGACGAATGACAAAAGAATGAGTGTAATAACCGGGAACGCAAGAAGAGTGGCAACAAAACTGAGCCATGTACTGCGTCTCTTGCGTAATCCTGCCCATGCAATTCCAAGGCCGAGGATGCCAAGTGCAGTGCCAAGGACGATGAGTGCTGATGCCATTGTGCGTGGTAGGAACAACATAAGGAGTGCTGCACTGGTTGCAGCCAGTGCAAGAGTGAGCAGAATAAATGCTCCAGATAGGGCAGGAACACGTAGCCGTGGAGTACGCACCGGAATCGGTTCAGGAGTGGGGGATGCTGAGGTGGATTCGTACGCCATCGTGTTTTCAGATGTGTGGAATTCGGGAGACGTATGGAGTTCTGACGGCTGGTGATTTTTACGTAAAAGAAGAATAACAAGAATAGTTATGACAATGACTGTAAATAGTGTGGAAGCGAATCCTGAGAAAAAGAATGCATGGTGGTGCCATTCTTGGAAAGAGATCCATAAACCAACTGCGATGACACCGATACTCGCTGCGAAACCGCCAGATACGCGGCCTTCTACAGCATTTTCTAATTCAATGTGATTATCAGGATCATGTGGGATAAGTAGCCATGCTACTCCGTAAGCGATCACGCCCAGCCCACCAAAGAAGCATGCAATAAAGAATGCGATCCGTAAAAGGATGGGGGAAATATTCCATCGATGTGACAATCCGGCGCAGACGCCACCGAGATATCCATCATCTGTACGGCGCAGAGGTTGGTTCCTCAAACGAGTGAAAGTGTTCATGAATCTATCGTGTCAAGGACGAACGAAATTATCTATGAGGGAACCCCCTGAAAGAACCCTGATTCTTGAGGAAGAGGTGAGCCTGTATAGCAAGGGTATGTGAAGATAGAAGTATGAGAGCAGAGCACGATTATTCCCATTTGCGGGCTCCCGGTGTAAAAGAGCGTCCCGAATTCGTACGCCGTTCGCCACGCATCGTGGCTGGCGTAGCGCGGGGGCTAAGCGTCCATATAGGAGGCCATGTAGCAACCTGGCGTTGGGCCTTTGCCCTTGGCACGTTTATGTTCGGTTTAGGCGCACTGATTTACATCGTGTTGGCCGTTTCTGTTCCAAAAGAAGGATCTAAGCCAGCGAAGAATTCTCGGATCGTACCAGAGCTGAACGATTCGAGAGAAGAAAAGCACGTTAACCGCCCATTATTTTTGACCGCAGGAATCTTACTCGTTGGCGCCTTAGGAATTTATATTTCTCAAGGGGGCTATGGTGTTTCCGGTAGTCATTTCATGATCCCATTTTTGATCATGGTAGTAGGAGCTGGAATCGCTTGGTCCCATCCAGTGGGAGATGAATCTGCTCCGATTACATGGACGATCATCGGAGGACTCATCGCGATCGTTGGTGCTTTGTTGATGATGGGAACGTATTATGGCGCTTATCAAACTATTGCGGGGCTTAGCGTGGGCATTGCCGTGCTGATAACGGTAAGTATCATCGTAGCGCCAGTATTACTGCATAACCGCACCCGGTTGCGTGAAGAATACGCAGAACGTATCAGGGAATCTGAACGCGCGGATATCGCAGCTCATCTACACGATTCAGTACTTCAAACCTTGGCGCTCATTCGCTCGCGTGCGGAATACCCTGAGGAAGTAGCAACGCTTGCTCGCGCTCAAGAACGCGATCTACGCAAATACCTCTACTCTGATCGGAGCACAGAAGGAACATCTGTTGCCGACGATATAACGAAGGTTGCTGCAGACATCGAAGATCGATTCCATGTACCTGTTGATGTGGTAACAACTGGAGATGCCATACCGTCGCATCACACGCACGCACTGATTGGAGCAACGCGAGAAGCAATAACAAACGCGGCAAAACATGCCTCAGGAGCGATCTCCGTCTATGCCCAATTAAGTGACGAAACAAGCGAAGTTTTTGTACGAGACCGCGGGCAAGGATTCATCCCAGAGGAGATCCCAGCAGATCGCGCCGGAATTCGTGATTCAATCCGCGGACGAATTGCTAAAGTTAATGGGGAAACAGACATACGTTCTCCTCTTCCAACAGGCGGAACAGAAGTACGTATCAAGGTATGGAACGGAAAACACGAATGAGTCTACGAATTTTTATTGTTGACGATCATGCGCTTGTTCGTGCAGGAGTTATATCTCAGCTCGAACCGATTGCCAATATGGACGTCACTGGCCAAGCCGAATCCGTTGACGACGCGATTACCCAGCTCACTACGCTAGAACCTGATGCCGTTCCTGACGTGGTCTTGCTCGACGTCCACCTACCCGGTGGAAACGGTGGAGGAGGAGCAGAAGTTGCCCGCCGTGTGCTTGCAGCTGGAGTAAGTACCCGATTCCTTGCCCTTTCTGTGTCCGATGCAGCCAACGATGTGGTGGCGGTTATTCGAGCCGGCGCTCGCGGATATGTAACGAAGGCTGTGAATGTTGATGAACTTGTGGAAGCCATTAAGCGCGTGGCTGGGGGAGACGCGGCATTTTCACCACGGCTAGCAGGTTTTGTTCTGGATGCATTCGGTTCGCAAACAACTGATATTGCAGAACGTGATGAAGAACTTGATCGCTTATCTGAACGCGAACAAGAGGTGATGCGTCTTATCGCTCGTGGGTACACGTATCGTGAAACTGCCACAGAACTGTTTATTTCTATCAAGACTGTGGAAACACATGTTTCTGCTGTTCTACGAAAACTCCAGCTGTCCAATAGGCATGAACTATCGCGGTGGGCAGCACTACGCGGAATCGAATAAGGAGAAAATATGACGCGCGATCAAGAACTTTACAACCGGATGCTTCATGGAGATCTCTACAAGCCAGAAGGCGAAGCATTTCGTTCGGTGTATGAACATGCCATGGAATGCCAAGATAGGTTTAACTCCCTCCCATCCGCAGATTGGGAATCGCATTCGGCTATCCTTCAGGATTGGTTGGGCTATGTGGGAGAAGACGTTGTGATTCGTGCTCCACTCTATGTGGATTATGGAAAACATACGTCGATCGGTGCAGGGACTTTCATCAACTACGATTGTATTGTGCTTGATGTCGCGCCGATTACCATTGGTAAAAGATGCCAAATCGCCCCACGCGTCCAAATCCTCACTGCATGGCATCCGTTAGAACCGACGCTACGTGGTGAAGGCTGGGAAGCAGGCAGCCCGATTACGATTGGCGACAATGTGTGGCTAGGAGCAGGAGCAATTATCCTCCCAGGAGTAACCATTGGAGATAACAGCGTAATCGGTGCAGGCGCAGTTGTGAACAAGGACGTGCCAGCCAACGTCGTAGCAGTCGGGAACCCAGTGCGGATTCTCAAAGACCTTCCTGAAGATATGTGTGCGAAGGACGTGATCCCGCCTCACCTGCTCTAATAAGTCGAAAAAATCGACAACATCAGATACATTAAAACCACCACGGGGTGCCATACATGGCTGAGAACACACCCGAAAACCTGATCTCGATAATGCGAGCGGAGGAATGGAAGATGAGCGATAGCTATACCCACGCCATCATAGCTGCATGGCGTACTACAACCCACAACCATCCACTGGTTCAGTGCCTAACCAACACGGTAGTTCAGCAATTTACCGCCAACGTTTTACTTGCGGCAGGGTGCGCACCGGCAATGGTGGATGCTCCTGATGAAACTCGCGAATTTGCGGGCATCGCATCTGCCATTCTCATTAATGTGGGAACAATAGCCCCGGCCCAACAATTAGCAATGCTACAAGCTGCCGATTCTGCGAACAGAGCAGGAACACCGTGGGTTCTTGATCCTGTAGCGGTTGGAGCCCTTTCTGTTCGAACCTCCCTTGCACACCAGCTACTAGAATATAAACCAGCAGTAATCCGCGGAAATGCCTCAGAAATCATTGCTTTAGCTGGCGGTGAAGGTGGCCGTGGAACCGACGCCACTGATGATGTAGCAGCCGCTGAACCAGCCGCTCGATCCCTCGCACAACAGTTAGGTGCAATCGTTGCAGTTTCTGGAAAAGAAGATTTCATTACTGACGGGATTAATGACCGCCGGTGCAACAACGGCCACGAATGGCTTACTCTAGTCACTGGTGCAGGATGTTCGCTGGGTGCATTGATCGCCGGTTACGTTGGTGCTAGCCCGCGTGAAGATTGGCTCGACGCCGTCACAGCCGCACACGTTGTTATGGGAATCGCCGCGCAACGCGCCGCCGAATCTGCACAAGGACCCGGCACGTTTGCAGCCAGCCTGGTTGACGCAATCTACAATACAGCCGCTGAAACGTTCGAATCTCTGGCGCTCGTATCATGAAACGCGCAACGCCACGCGGCGGAATCTATCTTGTGACGGATCCAGGGCTGAGCATGGCCCGGATCGGAGTGCCCTATCTTCCAGATAGCAACGATTGGTACCAGCAGGCGATCTCCGAAACCCTGAAAACATGTAAAGCTGCAGCAGACGCCGGTGTTACCACCATCCAGTTGCGCTGGAAAAATGTTGACGCCCGGTACTTATATCAGCTCGCTCAAGAAGTCTGGGACATACTTCGAAACACGCACGTCCAGATCGTGATTAATGATCGAGTTGATGTGTTTTTGGCGCTCCAAACGAAAGGAATCTATGTTCATGGCGTCCATATCGGGCAAACAGACATTCATCCACGTATCGTTCGCGATCTGATTGGCGAGCGGCCATTTATCGGTTACTCGGCCGCTACGCCACAAGAATTACAGGAAGCCAACGAATTAGACGTCATCGATTGGATCGGTTTAGGAGTAGTACACGCCACTGCAACGAAAACAGATGCCCCAAAACCGCTTGGTATCGATGGAATGATTGCCGCCGCGGGTACTGCGCGCCTTCCTGTTACAGCTATCGGAGGTATTGGAAAACGCGACGTAGCAGCACTTGCCGGCAACGTTCACTCCGCTGCAGTAGTCTCCGCGATTGTTTCTGCCACCAGCCCCTATGAGGCAGCCCATGAACTCGTCTCAACCTGGAACGCCGCAGCTTGATCTTGCGGATTATTACAATTTTTTAAGGAAAACATGTCTATTCCTCGTATCCTCACCATTGCTGGAACTGACCCAAGTGGCGGCGCCGGCGCTCAAGCAGACATCAAATCGATCACCGCCACTGGTGGTTTCGCCTATTCGGTTGTCACCGCGATCGTTGCCCAAAATACTCAAGGTGTGCGCAGCATTTTTTCGCCGCCACCATCCGTTATTCGTGACCAGCTTGAGGCGTTGAACGACGACGTCGTTATCGACGCAGTTAAAATCGGGATGCTCGGCAACACCGGCTACATCCAGATTGTCGATGAATGGCTAGACGGCCATAAGCCGCCGATCGTCGTCGTCGATCCTGTCATGGTTGCAACGTCAGGAGACCGTCTGCTTGATACGGAAGCCGAAGACGCCCTCAAAAATATGTTGCACCACGCAACCGTGGTCACCCCGAATATCCCTGAACTCGAAATCCTTGCGCAACTCGCGCCTGGAACGATACAGAACCACTCTGACGCGATCGCTGCCGCGCAAAAACTTGCGCGGGACATTAACGCAACTGTGCTCGTGAAAGGTGGGCACTTGACGGAACGAATCGTGACGAATGCGTTGGTTGATGCGGAAGGCGTGATTACGGAAGCACACACGGAACGTGTTGATACAGACGCCACTCATGGAACAGGATGTTCACTATCAAGTGCGCTCGCCACGCGGCTCGCGGCGGAAGGAAACGCAACGCGCGCACTCGGATGGGTAACCGACTGGCTTCACGAAGCAATCAGTTACGGAGAAAAACTGCAGGTGGGAACGGGACACGGCCCAGTGGATCACTCGCACAAACTGCGTCGAATGGAAGCCTCCATCCCCGCACAACCATGGCTACCGGCGCCAACGCCACTCGCCACGCCAGAAAGCGCACGTGCCACGGACGTCGCTCAAACGCGAATCTTCCGTCAGAACGGAAAACCAACTGAATGGGACGTGCGTACACCGCGAATCGCGCCAGCCGGCCCCTGGACAACGCTCCTGTGGAACGCAACCCAAGACGTAGTGGAAGATACGTGGGAACTGCCATTCATCCAACAACTCGCGGCCGGAACGCTCCCATACTGGCAATTCACCGCATACCAACGGCAAGACGCGCTCTACTTAGATACGTATGTACGCGCGCTGGCACACCTCGCGGCCAGAGCAACCGAGCCCGCCGACGTTGCCGCCTGGGCACAAAGCAGCGCCGAATGCGTGATCGTGGAACAAGAACTCCACCGAAACTGGCTCACCAAACATTCCGATGCCATCCCAGAATCGTCCTACGCCATGAGCCCCGTGACCACCGGATACACGGACCATTTGCTGGCACGGACGTCAACGGATCCGTACGTGGTTGGCGTGGCCGCCGTGCTCCCGTGCTTCTGGATCTATGCGCACATCGGCGAACTCCTAGCCGAAGCGAACACGCCAACCCACCCATACCACGAATGGTTATCGATGTACTCTGATCAAGGATTCATCGACGCCACCGCACACCGGATCCGCCTGATGGAGAAAGCGCTGGCCGGTGCTACGCCGGAGGAACGTGCGGCGGCGCTGCAGGCTTACAGCGTTGCCGCCCGATGGGAATGCGAATTCTTCGATCAGGCGCGGCGGATGCGGTAGCTGCGCGCGGTTTGGGGAAGGGGCTTACCCAAACACAACCGTGCGCAGGCCGGCGTGAAGCACGCGGTGTTCGGCGTGCCAGCGGACGGCGCGGGAGAGAACCTGGCGTTCGACTTCCGCGCCCATGGCCTGCAATTCTGTGACGTCATGGGCGTGGGATACGCGCGCCACGTCTTGTTCGATGATTGGGCCTTCGTCCAGGTCAGCAGTGACGTAGTGGGCGGTGGCGCCGATGAGTTTGACCCCGCGGGCGTGGGCTTGCGCGTAGGGGCGGGCGCCTTTGAAGGATGGCAGGAACGAATGGTGAATGTTGATGATTTTTCCGGCGAGTTTTTCGCAGATGGAATCTGAGAGGACTTGCATGTAGCGGGCCAGCACAACGAGTTCCGCGCCGGTTTCTTCCACGAGTTTGAGGAGTTGGGCTTCGGCTTCGGGTTTTGTATCTTTCGTCACAGGAATATGGGTGAAGGGGACTTCGTAAAATTCGGCGAGCAGCCGCAGAGTTTCGTGGTTGGAAACTACCGCTGCCACGTTCAGTGGCAGGCGACCTTCGCGTTGTTTTGCCAGAAGATCGCTTAAACAGTGGGGTTCTTTGGAGCACATGATGATGGTTCGCATTGGGCTTGCGTCCGAAATTGTGTAGTCCATGTTGTAGCGGGCTCCGAGCGCAGCGAACGCGGCATCGATTGTGGGGCGGCCGCCTGGAACGTCCGCTTGGAGCCGAATATAGAAGCGATCTTGGCTGGGATCGCGGTATTGCTGCGATTGCGTCACGTTCGCGCCTACTTGGGTTAGAAGCCCGGTTACGGCGTACACAATGCCCGGCTGATCTGGGCATGAGATTGTAAAGATGAGTGAGTGTGGGGTGAGCATCGTGTTTTCCATACGTTTATTTTATGTTCTTTTTGACGACGACGCCGTTGCCCACGTTACGGTCTTTCTACGTGATACGAAAATGTGTGGGAGGAGCTCGGTAGGCTAGTCTTGTAAGCATCTGTAATGGACGTCCTGGAGGAGGCCGTAAGTGGTAGATTCTTTTAATCTTTCGCTAGCTGAGTTGGATCCTGAGATTGCTCAGGTTTTGGATGATGAGTTGGGGCGCCAGCGTGCCACACTCGAAATGATTGCATCAGAAAATTTTGTGCCGCGGGCAGTGTTGCAGGCACAGGGTTCGGTGTTGACGAACAAGTATGCAGAAGGTTATCCGGGGCGCCGCTATTATGGCGGTTGTGAGCATGTTGATGTGGCCGAAAACCTGGCCATTGCTCGGGCAAAGGAACTTTTTGGGGCGGCTTACGTGAACGTTCAGCCGCACGCGGGTGCTCAGGCTAATGCGGCGATTTATCATGCGTTGTTGAGCCATGGCGATACGGTGATGGGGATGTCGCTGGCTCATGGTGGGCATTTGACTCACGGTATGAAGTTGAACTTCTCTGGTAAGAACTTCACCATCGTTTCGTATGGTGTTGATCCTGAAACCTATCTGATTGACATGGATGAGGTCCGCCGGTTGGCGTTGGAGCATCGCCCGAAGATGATTATCGCTGGCTGGTCTGCTTACCCACGCCACGTTGATTTCGCGGCGTTCCGTGAAATTGCGGATGAAGTTGGTGCTTACTTGTGGGTTGATATGGCGCACTTTGCTGGTTTGGTGGCTGCAGGCGTGCATCCAAGCCCAGTTCCGTATGCTGATGTTGTAACAACCACGATTCACAAGACCATCGGTGGTCCACGTTCCGGCATGATTCTCTCACGTGATGAATCGTTGGCAAAGAAGTTGAATTCGGCTGTTTTCCCAGGTCAGCAGGGGGGCCCGCTCATGCACGTGATCGCTGCTAAGGCGATTGCGTTGAAGTTGGCTGCAACTCCTGAATTCAAGGATCGTCAGGAGCGTACGCTTCGCGGTTCGAAGATTATTGCTGAACGTTTGGTTGCTGACGATGTGGCGTCGAGGGGCGTTTCGGTACTGACCGGTGGCACGGATGTTCACTTAGTGCTGGTTGATCTTCGCGATCATGAACTGAATGGCCAGGAAGCTGAAGATTTGCTTCATCGCATTGGCATCACCACGAACCGGAATGCTGTTCCATTCGATCCACGGCCACCAGCCGTCACCTCTGGCCTCCGTATCGGTACTCCTGCGTTGGCTACTCGTGGTTTCCAGGATGACGATTTCGCTGAAGTCGCCGATATCATCGCGGTAGCTTTGCGTGACGGAAAGGACGCGGATATTGAGGCGTTGCGCGCGCGAGTTACCGCGCTCACCGATCGGTTCCCGTTGTATCCAGAACTGGATCAAACCCACTGAGGAAAAGAAGGGAATACGCGGCGATGAATACTCCAATAAAAATGGATGGTAAGGCCACCTTGGCCCAGATCAAACAAGAACTGAAAGAGAAAGTCGCCGGGATTCCTCGCACGCCAGGTTTGGCAACAGTTCTTGTTGGCAGTGATCCCGGTTCGCAGGTATATGTGAACATGAAACATAAAGATTGCCATGATGTTGGCATCGCATCGATCAGGGTAGAACTGCCGGAAGATTCGTCCACCGCGGATGTGCTTGATGCGGTTGGGAAGCTGAACAATGATCCGGAATGCTCCGGATTCATTGTTCAGCTTCCCCTCCCGCGTCACATTGATACAACAGCCGTGTTGGAAGCGATCGATCCTGATAAGGATGTGGACGGGCTGCATCCCGTGAACATTGGGCGTTTGGCGAATGAAACGCCAGCGCCAATCGCATGCACACCTATGGGAATCGTTGAACTCGGTAGGCGTTATGGTGTGCAGTGGGCTGGGGCTAACGTATGTATTGTTGGCCGCGGAACTACTGTGGGTAAGCCACTCGCGATTTTGCTTACATCGCGCAGTATTAACGCCACTGTGGATGCGTGCCACCATTCCACCAAGAATCTGGCGGAACATACATTGCGTGCGGACGTTATCGTTGCGGCTGCTGGCGTGGCTCACATGATTACTCCTGACATGGTACAGCCAGGTGCAGTGCTATTTGATGTTGGTGTTTCACGTGTAACCGATACGGAAACAGGCAAGAGTCGCATGGTAGGGGACATCCATCCAGATGCTTTCGCTAAAGCTGGGTGGTATTCGCCAAACCCTGGTGGGGTTGGTCCAATGACTCGTGCGATGCTTTTGAGTAATGTGGTCGATTCTTGTCTCTAAAACCCGTAAAATTTAATCTTGAATGATTAAACATTGGGGAGGAAAAGATGCTGGTAGCTACATGTAATGTGAATGGTATTCGCGCCGCCGTGCGCAAAGGATTCCACGAATGGATAGCAGTAGTCTCTCCAGATGTTCTCCTCTTACAAGAAGTTCGGGCACCAGAAGAACTCGTTCCCGAACTTATTGGCGAAAACTACACCGTGATCCAGCAGGCCTGCGATATCAAAGGGCGTGCTGGCGTGGCCATCGCGGTGAAGAAGGGTGTAGATGTTGGGCGCATCAGCATCGGGCTCGGATCTGATCTGCCAGATTGCGAACCTGATACTGATGCCCTGGCCTCCTGGGATCGGCCGGCCGAACCTCCAGTTGATACCGGCCGGTGGATAGAAGTAGATATTCCGGCGTACAAAACAACCTTTGTCAGTGCCTATCTGCATTCAGGTACGGCTACCGATCAGGCAAAAATGGATGCCAAGTACGCTCACCTTGATCGAGTCACCACCCGCCTTGCCCAACTGCGAACAAATCGTTCGGAAGAGCTGCCACATATTCTTGTTGCAGGTGATTTCAACATCGTTCACACAGAACGCGATATTACGAACTGGAAATCGAACCACAACAAAACAGCTGGCGTGCTTGATCCGGAAATTGCATATGTTGATAAGTGGACGGAAACGATGGGCTACATCGATGTGCAGCGTTACCTGATCGGTGATGAACAAGCAGAGTACACCTGGTGGTCGCAACGCGGAAAAGCCTTTGACAACAACGTGGGATGGAGAATCGATTACCACCTTGTGGATCCTGACTTGGCGCAGCGAGCACACTCCCTGCGAATCGACCGAGCCGAAAGCTATGATCAGCGCTGGTCTGATCATGCTCCGTTGATCGTTACGTACGATGTTGAAGGAGCATAACCGTGTGGGAACGGATCAACGCAATAATCACGTGGATTTATGAACTGCGCTTCATGCGTGCCTACGGCCGATACGGATGGGCTAGAGGGTATCTGCTAGCTGGCGGAATCGCCTATTCGGCGTTATTTGCCATCGCTGGTGCTCTCACGATCGCTTTCACTGCGTTCTCATACACGTTGGGTGGAAATAAAGAATTACAGCAGACTCTGTTTGAGACTGTAAACTCATCGCTACCAGGCATCCTGAAACTTGATGGTTCGTCGTCTGGCCTCCTGGATCCGAACGATCTCATTATTGAAAACCCAATCAATATGGCATCGATTATCTCGTTGCTCGTCTTGTTATGGTCGGCAGCATCATTAATGACTGCTCTACGTATTGCCATTCTTGGCATGTATGGGATTACGTATTTACCACGTCCATTTGTGAAGGCTAAACTACTGGATCTTTCCGGTGCTCTCATGATCGGCATTGGTGCTCTAGTCACAGTTTCGCTGGTCACCGTTTCAACTCAGTTCTCTGAAATTGTTCTTGACTGGATGGGCATACCAGGCGTTGTTGGTAATTACCTTATTTATATAGGTACACTGCTTATCGCGCTTCTTGTGGACACTGGCATCTTCATGTTCCTCTTTAGCGTGATGTGTGGCGCTCATCCACCGCTGAAAGATCTTGTACGAGGATCACTATTGGCCGGCGTAGCGTCGTCGATCCTGCGAATCCTCGGAACTACCGTGGTATCGTCCGTGTCAGAAAACGCGCTTCTTGCGCCGTTCGCAGCGATCATTACCCTGCTTATCTGGGTAAATCTTCTTGCGCAAGTAACTCTGGTTGCCTCCGCCTATGTAGCAAATCCGCCAGCCCCAGGCGAACCAACCAAATCGCAACTGGAGCACGCGGAAGAATATCCAAACTATGTTACACAAACGGTCAAACGTACCCTGGAGTGGAACTTCGATCCGATGACGGGCGTTATTGCGCCAAGCCCAACTGATGATCAAGAAGATCTCCTTGCGCCACCATGGTCTGGAATTAAAGCGGCGTGGATGAAACGAAAGATCGCGAAAGTTGAAGACAAGGTCACTGACGCACAACGCGAACTCGATGCCGCGCGCCACGCCTACGCACAAGCAGCCTGGGATGCTTACAGCAAAAAGTCCACCCCGACCACGTCGGATAAACTCGCACAAGCAGATCCTCAGGACGTTGGGAAACGTTTAGCCCGCGAACAACGCGACTCTGAATAAACCAGCACCAGGAAACGGGGAGCCATGAACCGAATGCACGCAATCATCCCAGCAGGTGGAGCCGGTACACGACTATGGCCGGTATCGCGGGAAAAATCGCCAAAATTCCTCAAAGATCTTACGGGTGCTGGCAAGAGTTTGCTGCAACTCACCGTGGAACGGCTGGAGCCTATCGCGGGGAGCGACGTCACGGTGGTGACGGGCGCAACGCACATGCCCGGCGTCGTGCGGCAATTACCGCAACTCAACGAATCCCAATTTATTGCCGAAACGCTCCCACGCGATTCGATGGCTGCGATCGGACTCGCTGCAGCGGTGATACGTGAGCGGCACGGCAACGTGGTTGTTGGATCGTTCGCAGCCGATCACCTGATCGCACAACCAGAAGCCTTTACACAGGCTGTGTCCACGGCAATCGAATCAGCGATGCGCGGATACGTCACCACAATCGGAATCACGCCCGAATCGCCCGCAACTGGCTTCGGATACATACGTATCGGCGATCCACTTGATGACGTGTCTGGAGTATGCCATGTTAGCGAGTTTTTAGAAAAACCGGATCTTGAGACAGCAACCCACTACGTGAATACCGGAAAATACGTGTGGAATGCAGGAATGTTTGTTGCTCAAACGGACGTGCTTCTTGCGGCTTTGCAGAGATACCAACCCGAACTTCACGCTGGAATCATGGCTATTGCCCGGGCATGGGATACTCCAGAACGTGACGTGATTGTGGACGAAATCTGGCCGGGACTCAAGAAAATCGCCATCGATCACGCAATTGCTGAACCACTTGCTGCGGAAGGTGGCGTAGCGGTTGTACCAGCGGATATGGGATGGACTGACGTTGGAGATTTCGCCGCTGTGAAAGACGTCTTGGCTCAGCAATACCCTGACGAAAGCGTGATCGCGCGCGGAAATGACGGGAAAGAAGCGCAACCCGTTCTTACCCAATCGGCGCGAGACTGCTTGGTCATTACGCATGATAGGGCAGTGGCATTGGTGGGTGTTTCTGGACTTATCGTGGTGGATACCGACGATGCTGTGCTGGTTGCGGCACAGGACGCGGCGCAAGATGTGAAAGTGATCGTGGACCAGCTGAAGAGGGCAGGGCGGCAAGAGCTGGTTTGACATATTCGATAAAAGTGTTCAGAGGGTAAGATCCAATAATCCGCATGGTGAGACGTGAAAGTGTTATCTGAGTCATCATGTGGTTTCCGACCGTTGGTAAATTGACTAAAAACGTATAGAAGATAACGTTTTGGTTACGAAACCGTCAAAAAGTGAGCTGGAACATCTTATTGGGTGGCATACTGCCGGATTCGCGCCTATTCTTATAGGCGAACCGTTTTGGTGACTGCACGGCACCAAACTGGAAAACTAGATCAGGAGAAACTAGTGAAGAAATTCAAGTCTTTTGTTGCAGTTGCAGCAGCAGCTACATTGGCTCTTTCGGCATGTTCCGGAACTGACGGCAAGAAGGCAGAAGGCGGCGCCGCTGACGCCTCTGGCTTCAAGGCATGCCTCGTCTCTGACGCAGGTGGCTGGGACGATAAGTCCTTCAACGAATCCGCATTCAACGGCCTCAAGGCTGCTGAAAAGGAATTCGGCGTGGCCGTTAACACCGCAGAATCAAAGGGCGATTCTGACTTCGGTCCAAACACTCAGACCATGATCGATGACGGCTGCTCGCTCGTTATCGGCGTTGGCTTCATGCTCGCACCAGCAATCATGAAGGCAGCTGGAGAAAACCCAGATCTCCACTTCGGCCTTATCGATTCCGCCTTCACTGACAAGGATGGCAAGCCAGTTGAACTCAAAAACGGCCGCGCACTTCTCTTCAACACCCAGGAAGCAGCATTCCTTGCTGGCTACGTTGCCGCTGGTGCAACTAAGTCCGGCACCGTTGCAACCTTCGGTGGTCTTCAGATTCCTTCCGTTACCATCTTCATGGATGGTTTCGTTGACGGCGTGAAGGCATACAACGAAGCAAAGGGTAAGAACGTCAAGGTTCTCGGTTGGGACAAGGAAACACAGAACGGCTCCTTCACCAACTCCTTCGACGATCAGTCCCTCGGTAAGTCCCAGGCTCAGCAGTTCATTGAGCAGGGTGCGGACATCATCATGCCAGTTGCAGGCCCAGTCGGCCTCGGTGCGGCAGCAGCTGCAAAGGAAGCTGGCAATGTCTTCATGATCGGTGTTGACTCCGATTGGTACGAATCTGCTGCAGATTACAAGGACATCGTCATCACCTCCGTTATGAAGGGTATCGGCGAATCCGTCAAGGCCGCAATCGAAAGTGCAAAGGGTGGCAAGTACGAAACCAAGCCATACGTTGGCACCCTCAAGAACAAGGGTGTTTCCCTTGCTCCATTCCACGATTTCGATTCGAAGCTTGCTGACGATCTGAAGTCCGAAGTTAAGGAACTCGAAGAGAAGATTGCTTCCGGCGATCTCAAGGTTGAGTCTCCTGCTGCTAACTAATCGCGCAAACATCTCATCATGCGTTGATTGAAGAAGTGGGGATCTTATTCGCCTAAGAGTAAGATCCCCACTCTCTTAATTTTTAGCAGCGAAAAGTATAATTCTGGCATCGGTAAATTCCCTGGTTACAGGGTATGATTATTGATACACAAAACTCAGAAATACTAGGGTCTGAGGAACGAAAGGGGTTCAGCGTGAAGCTGGAGCTAAGGGGCATTACGAAGAGGTTTGGCCCTCTCGTAGCTAATGATCATATTGACCTCGTGGTAGAAGAAGGTCATATTCATGCTCTGCTTGGAGAAAATGGAGCCGGAAAATCAACACTCATGAACGTGTTGTATGGTCTCTATGATCCAGACGAGGGAGAAATTCTACTTGACGGTAAGAAAGTCACCTTCAAGGGGCCAGGTGACGCGGTAGCTGCTGGTATCGGCATGGTCCATCAGCACTTCATGCTGATTCCTGTTTTTACCGTTGCTGAATCAGTCGCGCTCGGTTACGAACCTGCAGGCGCTGCTGGCCTTATCGATATTAAGAAGGCGCGCCAAAACGTTATTGACGTGTCCAAGCGTTTCGGATTCGATCTTGATCCAGATGCTTACATTGAAGATCTTCCAGTTGGTGCTCAGCAGCGCGTGGAAATCGTTAAAGCACTTTCGCGCGACGCGAAGATCTTAATTCTTGACGAACCAACGGCAGTGTTGACGCCACAAGAAACCGATGAACTTATGGGCATCATGAAGCAACTTGCGGCTTCTGGAACCTCTATCGTGTTCATTACCCACAAGTTGCGCGAAGTGCGTGCTGTTGCGGATGACATCACCGTTATTCGCCGTGGTGCAGTGGTTGGCGAAGCTAGCCCGACGTCATCTGAAGCCGAACTGGCAACCAAGATGGTTGGCCGTCCGGTTATGCTTAAACTCGAAAAGGACGATCCACAACTTGGTGAAGTGGGCTTGGCGTTCAACGATGTCACCATGCTGAATGACAACGGTACCAAGCTTTTGGATCACGTCTCCTTCGAACTGCGACGTGGTGAAGTACTTGCGGTTGCTGGTGTTCAAGGAAATGGTCAGACCGAACTTGCGGAAGCAATTCTTGGCCTTCTTGAAACCACGAGCGGAACAATTACGTTGGATGGGCAGGAAATCCAG
The DNA here is from genome assembly GCF_000092365.1 of Arcanobacterium haemolyticum DSM 20595. Classification (NCBI taxonomy): domain Bacteria; kingdom Bacillati; phylum Actinomycetota; class Actinomycetes; order Actinomycetales; family Actinomycetaceae; genus Arcanobacterium; species Arcanobacterium haemolyticum. The sequence goes on along the minus strand of NC_014218.1, from coordinate 1,403,797 downwards.
AACCGCCACGTACGAACGAACATTGACGATGGCATTGGCTTCGTTCCAGAAGATCGATCCAAGGATGGCATGATCGCCTCCTTCTCTATCGCAGAAAACCTTATCCTCGATCAGTACCTCAACAAGCCGTTCGCTTCCGGTATGGCTATGCATCCAAACGTGGTTTCCACGAACGCTGATGAAAAGGTCGAAGAATTCGATATTCGTATCACCCGTATCAGCGATCCGATCTCCACTCTGTCCGGTGGTAACGCACAGAAGGTTGTTGTGGCACGCGAACTTTCGCGCGATCTGCGCCTGTTTGTTGCAAGCCAGCCAACCCGTGGTGTTGATGTTGGTTCGATCGAATTCATCCACAAGCGCATTATCGAAGCACGCGATGCAAGCACCCCTGTGTTGCTCGTTTCCTCAGAACTCGATGAAGTTGTTGCCCTCGCAGATCGCATTGCTGTGATGTACCGCGGGCGAATCATCGGTATTGTTCCTGCAGATACATCGCGTGATGCTCTTGGCCTCATGATGGCTGGTGTGCCTCAAGAAGAAGCACTTGCATCAGCTGCTCAATCTTCAACCATGGAAGGCGCAATGTGATGAGTAAGAAAAACACTACTCCGATTAGTGCTGGCCAATGGGCAAAAGCACTCGTGCATTCTGCACCTCGTTCCGGCTGGCTCGTTGGTATTATCGCGGTCCTCATTGCGTTTGCACTCGGTGCAATCCTGATCGTTATCACCGGTGCCTCCGTTGGAAATGCCTACACAGCAATGTTTAAGGGCTCGATTTTCAACGCATCTGCACTGAACCGTGGCCTCTCATACGCCCTGCGCCCAATGGTGGATTCAATCTTCTTCGCAATCCCACTGATTCTCGCAGGTTTGGGCCTTGGCTTTGGTTTCCGCGCTGGACTCTTCAATATCGGTGGCGCAGGCCAGATCATCTTCGGTGCACTCGCCGCTATCTGGGTATCCTTTTCCCTTGATCTGCCATACGGCCTCCACCTCCTCGTCGCACTGATCGCAGCTGCTGCTGCTGGTGGTTTCTACGCTGGTATCGCGGGTTACTTGAAGGCAAAGACTGGTGCTAACGAAGTTATCGTCACCATCATGCTGAACTCGGTTGCAACTCTCGCGCTCACCTACGTTCTGTCACTTGATTCGTGGCACCAGCCTGGTCAAAATAACCCAGTGACTCCGGTTGCGCAAGATACTGCCGCACTTCCGGCCCTCTTGCCAGCACCATTCAAGCTCCACTTGGGCTTCATCATTGCTGTTGTTGCAGTGTTCGTTTACTGGTGGATCTTGGAACGCTCCACGTTTGGCTTCGAAGTTCGTGCAGTTGGTGCCAACCCACACGCAGCCCGTACAGCAGGCATGTCCATTGCTAAGGTCACCACGCTCACCATGGTCACGTCAGGCATTTTCGCCGGTATCGCCGGTGCAAACGAAGCCCTCGGCACCATGTACCAGGCACACCAGGGTGTCACGTCCGGTATTGCTGGAACCGTTGGTTTCGACGCGATTACCGTGGCACTTCTTGGCCGTAACAAGCCAATGGGAATCTTCTTCTCAGGTCTGCTCTTCGGCGCATTCAAGGCAGGCGGCTACGCCATGCAGGCTCAGGGTGTGCCAATCGATATGGTGCTTATTCTTGAATCCGTTATCGTCCTCTTCATCGCAGCTCCTGCACTTGTTCGGTGGATGTTCCACCTTCCAAAGCCAGATGGCAAGAGTCTGCGTGAATACGCAGCCTCGCTCGGCAAGACTGAAGCCCAGCCAGCTGCCCAGAAGAAAGTCGGTGCGCACGCCATCAAGCGCGAAGAAGGCACTGCCACAGATGAGCATGCTTCAACAGGAAAGGAGGAGACGGCATGATTCAGAATCGTCGTTCTAAGAAGACTCCAACCCTGAACGTCGAACTTCCAGAAGTTCTCGAAGCCGAACACGAAGTCAAGGGTAAACTCTCCTGGAAGATGCCAATCACGTACGGTTTGGCAACTCTCCTCGCGCTCTTCTTCGCAACCACCGCAACAGGTGACGCTCGGTTGCGCCTGAAAGATCGCTCGTCGTCGATCGATATTCCAGACATCACGATCCCTGCCGTTGCTACCCTCTGGGTATTCTTCGCACTGATCCTTATCGCAACTATCTGGTCGATCGTCTCCACGCTCAGCCGTGGCAGCTATGGCAAGATGGGCCGCGTACTCGATTTCGTTGCAACCATCGTGGTTGCTGTTCTCACGATTTTCGGATTCCTCCTGCTCGCAGGCGGCGGTTCCGCAGGCGCCATCACTCTCACCTCTACACTGGGGATCACCGTGGCAATCTCCACGCCACTGATCTTCGGTGCTCTCTCCGGTGTTGTGTGTGAACACGTTGGCGTTGTCAACATCGCAATTGAAGGCCAGCTCCTCGTTGGTGCGTTCGTCGGCGTCATGGCCGCGTCGTTCTTCAAGACTCCATACGTTGGCCTCTTGGCAGCACCACTGGCCGGTGCGTTCGTCGGGTCTCTGCTGGCACTTTTCTCCGTCAAGTACGGTGTGGACCAAATCATCGTTGGTGTTGTGCTCAACGTTCTCTGCCTCGGTCTTACAACGTTCTTCTACGGAACGCTCATGTCCGAAAACGCGGCATCGCTCAACACCAACCAGTACTCGCTGCCAATCATGCGTATCCCATTCCTGGCGGATATCCCAGTTATTGGCCCAATGCTGTTCAACCAGACCATCCTGGTCTACATCATGTACGTTGCAGTCGCGCTGCTCACCATCTTCCTCTACCGTTCCCGTTGGGGCCTGCGCATGCGCGCATGTGGCGAACACCCACGTGCGGCAGACACCGTGGGGATCAACGTGAACCGCACCCGTATCCGCAACACGATCTTCGGTTCCGCAATCGCCGGCCTCGGTGGTGCATTCTTCACCATCGGTCAGGGCCTTGCCTTCACCGATAACATGTCTGCTGGAAACGGCTACATCGCGTTGGCGGCAATGATCCTCGGTAAATGGCATCCAATTGGCGCACTCGGCGCCGCTGGGATGTTCGGTTTCGCTAAGGCAGTTGCGCTGCTCATGCCAAACCTCCACGGTGGAATCCCATCACAGCTTGTGAACATGATTCCTTACATCATCACCGTGATCGCAGTTGCCGGCTTCGTTGGTAAATCGAAGCCACCAGCCGCAGAAAACATTCCATACATCAAGTAACAATTTGGGGATCGGTGGGCCGGCTAAGCCGGCCCACCGTACTTCATTAATCATAGAAAGGAGTTGAGAAATGTCTGAGATTAATTGGGCCGAACTCCGAGAGCTCGCGATTGAAGCTATGCATACGGCATACGCGCCATATTCCGGATATCCGGTAGGCGCTGCGGCACTGGTAGACGATGGCCGTCTGGTATCAGGATGCAACGTTGAAAACGCATCCACCGGTTTAGGCACATGCGCCGAAAACGGGTTAGTTTCGATGCTCCACCGAACAGGCGGAGGCCGGCTCGTTGCCTTCTATTGCGTGAATGGCAATGGGGAAGTAATCGTGCCATGCGGGCGTTGCCGCCAATTGCTCTACGAACACGGCGGGCCAAACCTGCTCGTCACTATGCCAAGCGGCATCATGCGTATGGATGAGGTTCTCCCGCAAGGATTCGGACCAACAGATCTAGCCCAAGTCGAATCGAGCCTTATCAAAATTGACACCCCGTACGCATTGAAAGACACCACCAAAGAAAACAAGACGAAGGAAAAGTAATGGCTGAAAAGTTCGACGTCGTTGACGTCATCCGTTCCAAGCGTGACAAGTCCAAGCTAACCAAGGAAGAAATCGACTGGACCATCGATGCTTACACTCGTGGAGTTGTTGGTGACGAACAAATGGCAGCACTTGCCATGGCCATCTTCCTCAACGGCATGGACCGTGAAGAAATCTCCCAGTGGACCAACGCCATGATCGAATCCGGCGAACGGATGGATTTCTCCGGCCTGGGCCGCATCACTGCAGACAAACACTCCACCGGTGGCGTAGGCGATAAGATTACGCTCCCACTCGCACCACTCGTGGCAGTCTACGGCGTGGCAGTTCCGCAGCTCTCCGGCCGTGGCCTCGGCCACACTGGCGGTACGCTCGATAAGCTTGAAGCTATCCCAGGTTGGCGTGCAGCTCTCTCCAACGAAGAGATCATGCACCAGCTTGGCCTTGAAGGCCCAGGTGCTGTTATCTGTGCAGCAGGCTCCGGCCTTGCCCCAGCAGATAAGAAGCTATACGCACTGCGTGATGTCACCTCAACAGTGGATTGCATCCCGCTCATCGCATCCTCGATCATGTCTAAGAAGATCGCTGAAGGCACCCACTCGCTCGTACTCGATGTCAAGGTTGGCTCCGGCGCCTTCATGAAGGACCTTGCCAAGGCACAAGAACTCGCACGTACCATGGTTGATCTTGGTACTGATGCAGGCGTGAAGACAACGGCTCTCCTCACCGACATGTCCACCCCACTCGGCCTCAAGATCGGAAACGGCCTGGAAGTCGCAGAATCAGTGGAAGTCCTGGCCGGTGGCGGCCCAGCTGACGTCGTCGAACTCACCCTTGCACTTGCACGCGAAATGCTCACCGCAGCAGGTCAGCCAGATGCGGACATCGAAGCGGCACTCAAGGATGGACGTGCAATGGACGTATGGCGTTCGATGATCGAAGCACAAGGCGGAGATCCAGACGCCGCAATGCCAGTTGCCAAGCACACCCACGACGTGGTTGCAGAAGCCGATGGCGTGCTTTCCAAGCTCGACGCACTCTCCGTAGGCGTAGCTTCCTGGCGCCTCGGTGCAGGCCGCGCATTCAAGGATGAGCCGGTCCAGCTTGCAGCAGGAATCGAACTGTTTGCGAAGCCAGGCGACGAAGTCAAGAAAGGTCAAAAGCTCATGACCCTCCACACCGACGACGACACCCGTATCGAACGAGCCCTCGAATCCCTCAACGGTGGAATCGAAATCGGCGGCGAATTTACAGCCCGTGAATCCGTTGTTCTCGACCGGATTTCCTGATGCCGTTTAACCTGTCAGCCTTTGCTGCTGTCTCCACTCGCGTGGAGACAGCAGTGAGTTTCCCATACACTCCGCTAACTGGCAACGATCGTAACGTTCTTGACGAATATGCGAGTGATGGGATCGACGTCGGCCCCCTCACCCAAACTACGCCGCGCACCTGCGGCGCAATGGTTGGGGTAGTAGCGGCGCTCGTACGCGACGGCTTCACAATCGAACAACTTTGCGGCATCTCCGCCACGCCAGACATCAAACGTGCAGAACTCGATACATACGAACGAATGCACGAACGCCACTACTGGCCACAACGATGGGGAACCACGCCCTGGGCACTGGCCGAAGAACTCAGCCAACCAGGGCAACCCTACGTATCCCTACCCGTCAGTGACGAAACGGAAACAGGCTGGAACACCCTCCAATGGGCATTCCACGCTGCCGCGGCAGGAAAACCCTCCGCGCTCTACACTGGCGACTCCATCGGGTACGGGCGTCACGGAATCCGCGGAGCTGTACCACGGCACGTCATCGGCGTTCTCCCCGGAGAAAACTACACGCCAAACGGCCTACCACAACTCACTATCTATGAACCGTCCGCCGGGAAAATCTTTCACATGCCACTCCACACGATGATGGCACGTGAAAAACCGCACCCAGCATTCGGACAATGGACCCATGTTGTCTGGGCAGTGTTGCCTGGGCAAGAAAACAAGTAAAATAGCCAGGGACACCTGTCCTTGTAAAGAAAAGGAGAAATCGTGGCAACACGTGAAGAAGTTGCAGGCATCGTTGATCACACGCTGCTCAAGCCAGAAGCAACAATCGAGGACGTAAAGAAGCTCGTTGAAGCTGCAAAGGAACTCGGCACCTACTCTGTGTGCGTTTCCCCATCCATGCTTCCACTTCCAGAAGAAATCGAACTAGGTGACGTCAAGCTTGCCGTTGTTGCAGGCTTCCCATCTGGCGCCGTGGCATCCGAAATCAAGGCTGCAGAAGCTGCACGCGCAGTTGCTGCCGGCGCTGATGAAGTTGACATGGTTATTAACATCGGTCTTGCTAAGGAAGGTGCTTGGGAAGAACTCGAATACGACATCGCTGTTGTTCGTGACGCCATCCCATACGCCGTTCTCAAGGTCATCATCGAATCCGCAGCCCTCACTGATGAAGAAATCGTCAAGGCTTGCGAAGCATCGATGAACGCTGGCGCAGACTTCGTGAAGACTTCTACCGGTTTCCACCCAACAGGTGGCGCATCCGTTCACGCCGTTGAGATCATGAAGCGGACCGTTGGCGATGCACTCGAAATCAAGGCTTCCGGCGGCATCCACGATGGTGCTTTCGCACTCGAACTCATGGAAGCTGGCGCAACGCGTCTTGGCCTCTCCGGTACCGCAAAGGTTCTGGATTCGCTCCCAGAGTGAACCGAGTAGTTGCTAGGTTTACTAGCTAGGTATCTGGCTAAATAAAAAGATGTTGGGGCGTGTGTTTCACACGCCCCAACATCTTTTTGGCCTTTGTGCTTTTGTACTCCAGCGAGCCTTCTCAATCTTTAGGCTCGCTGGAGCCTTAGCATATCTCAGGCATCGAGCTTGAGAGCTTCGCCCATTTCAGCCTTGAATGAGGCGAGGCGTTCGGAGGCTTCTGCCCGAACGTCGCTCAGTGGGCGGCCGTTGATTGGGACGATAACTTCAAGGTAGCACTTGACCTTCGGTTCGGTGCCGGATGGGCGCACGATTGCGCGATCGCCTGCTTCGGTGTGGATCACAATTGCGTTGGTTGGTGGCAGTTGATCTGTTCCGTTGGAAAGATCGACGACGGAGGCCACCTGCGAACCGAGAAGAACCGTTGGTGGGTTGTGGCGAACCTTTTCCATTGTTGCTGGGATGATGGAGAGATCTTCTACGCGGATCGTGACTGGTCCGGTGAGGTAGAGCGATCCGATCATGCCGGCGATGCGATCGAGTTCGTCACGAAGGCCCTTGCCTTCGGTCTTGAGCTTGGCTGCGGTTTCTGCGATGAGTAGGCCGGCAGAGAGGCCATCCTTATCTTTCACGTGTGTTGGATCAACACAGAAGCCGATGGCTTCTTCGTAGCCGAAGGCGATGTTGTGTGCGCGGGAAATCCACTTGAAGCCGGTGAGTGTGGCTTCGTAGTTCAGCCCGTGGTGCTTGGCGATTTGTTCAAGCAGCTGGGAGGACACGATGGAGTTTGCCAGTGTGCCGGTTTCACCATGTTCCTGGACGCGATCAGCAACCTGTTCGCCCAGGATGGCACCGATCTCATCGCCGGAAAGCTGAGTCCACACGCCATCAACTGGAACGGCAACGGACGCACGATCGGCGTCTGGATCGGATGCGATCACAAGATCAGCGTTTTCCTTTTCAGCGAGCGCGATAGCAAGATCGAGCGCGCCGGCTTCTTCTGGGTTAGGGAAGGAGACGGTTGGGAAATCTGGATCTGGCGTGTTTTGTTCGGCGACTTCAACAACATCGGCGAATCCGGCGTCTGCCAGCACGCGGCGCATGATCTGCGCGCCAACACCGTGCATTGCAGTGTAGACGATCTTGAGATCGCGTGGGGTTTCTGGGCAGATGGTTGCAACGGCGGTGGAAACGTAGGTATCGATGAATTCTTCATCGATGGTTTCCCAACCGGATTTGGCGAGTGGGATTTCGTCTGCGAATGGAGCAGCTTTGATCTGTGCGGCGATTTCAGAATCGACTGGTGGCACGATCTGGGCGCCGCGGCCGTTTTCGTCAATAGCACGGCCGCCTGTGTAAACCTTGTAGCCGTTGTCCTTTGCAGGATTGTGGGATGCAGTGACCATAACGCCGGCATCTGCGCCGAAGTGGCGTACTGCGAAGGCGAGCACTGGGGTTGGCAGTGCGCGCGGCATGATCTTTGCGCGCAGGCCAGCTGCGGTGACGATCGCGGCGGTATCGGCAGCGAAATCTGCCGAGTTGTAGCGAGCATCGTAGCCGATTACCACAAGGGCATCGCTGCCGACTTTTTCTTTGAGCCATGCGGTGAGGCCGTATGCTGCGCGGCGAACAACTGCGCGGTTCATGCGGTATGGGCCACCTGCCATGGAGCCACGGAGGCCTGCGGTGCCGAATTCGAGTGAACCTTGGAAGCGATCTTCGAGTTCGGCGCGGGCTTCGGCGTCCCCACCTTCGGATTTCACTAGGAGGTCACGTACCTCGGCGGCAGTGCTTTCTTCTGGATCGTGTGCGATCCATTCTTCGATTTCTGTAACGTTGTAGGACATTTTTCTCCTTCATTGATGCTTCGTATGGAAGCAAGTTGCCCGCTGGGGATTTGGTCAGTAGGCCGCGAGTGCTGAAATCGTGAGCTCTCGCTTAGCGTGGGGTGAATATCTGACGGTGCCCACCCCACGAGCTTGTGGGTTTAGAGCGCGTCGGTTGAGATACGTTCGATGATGTCCGCGAGTAGGCGGGAGATCCGTGGACCTGCGGCCTTTCCTGCTTCGAGGACTTCTTGGTGGTTGAGCTTGCTCGGTGCGAAGCCAGCGGCGTGGTTGGTGACGAGCGAGATGCCGAGTACTTCCATGCCTGCTTCTGTGGCTGCGATGGTTTCGAGCGCGGTGGACATACCAACCAGATCGCCGCCGAGGATGCGTGCCATCTTGACTTCGGCTGGGGTTTCATAGTGTGGCCCAGGGAATTGGGTGTAGACGCCTTCCGGGAGTTCGGAATCGATGGTGTGTGCGAGTTCGCGCAGGCGGCTTGAGTAGGCATCGGTGAGATCAACGAAGTGAGCGCCTTCGATTGGTGAGGTGGCGGTGAGGTTCAGGTGATCCTTGATGAGTACTGCGGTGCCTGGGCCCCAGTCTGGAACGGTGGATCCGCAACCGTTGGTGAGGATGCAGACTTTAGCGCCACATGCTGCTGCGGTACGAACACCGTGTGCTACTGCACGAACGCCTTTGCCTTCGTAGTAGTGGGTGCGGGCACCGAGCACGAGAGCATGATGGCCGGAAGCTAGTTTGATAGACGTGATTTTTCCTCCGTGGCCAACAACGGCTGCGGCGTGGAAGCCAGGAATTTCAGAGGCGTCAATTTCGCAGACAACATCGCCAATGAGTTCTGCGGCTCCGCCCCAACCTGAGCCAAGAGTGAGGGCAATATCGTGGCGTTCTACGCCAGTTCGCTCTGCGATGACTTTTGCAGCGGCTTGAGCGAGTTCTTGAGGAGATAATTCATTGTTAATCATAGATAAACTCTACCAAAACTCTGCATGGATAAAGAATGTGATGGATTGGTGTTTGGTAGGGCAGTGCGATACTTTCGGAAAGGGAGGACGTTACATGAAGGAGAACGACGATGAATCACGATATGAATCCCCACAATCATGCTCCTGTTTCGTTTAAGACCGAGGAACCAGGGGAGCGCACTGCTGATGCCAGTTTGTTGGCTCCGGAGCAAGAAACGTCGTTCTTGCATTCTGATCCGTGGCGGATCATGCGTATCCAGGCGGAGCTTGTAGCAGGGTTTGATGCCTTGACTGATGTGGGTCCTGCGATTGCCGTGTTTGGTTCTGCCCGTATGAAGCCAGAGAATCCGCATTATGCGATGGCGGTGGAGTTGGGTAAGCGGCTTGCAGATGCGAACTTCGCGGTGATTACTGGCGGCGGCCCTGGTGTGATGGAAGCGGCCAATAAGGGTGCACAGGATGCGGGTGGTAAGTCTGTTGGGCTCAGTATCGAATTACCGTTCGAAGAAGGCCATAACGCGTTTATCGATCTGGGCGTTAATTTCCGGTATTTCTTTGTGCGTAAGGTTATGTGTGTGAAATATTCGCTAGGGTTCGTGGTGTTCCCTGGTGGTTTTGGCACGATGGATGAACTGTTTGAAGCCCTTACGTTGGTGAGTACACGGAAGGTGAGTGGTTTCCCGGTTGTCCTTGTTGGTAGTGAGTATTGGGGCGGCCTCATTTCATGGCTCGAACAAACGGTGCTGGCGGAAGGTATGATTTCGCCATCTGACACATCGTTGTTCACCGTGGTGGATACTGCGGAAGAAGCGATGGACGCTATCGCGAAGGGGCTTCACAAACTGGCCACCGCGAAAATCTCGGATGAGTGAGTTCTGTCGCATTCTTCTTGTTACAGGCTAGAATGGCAATATAGGTCGTGTCTGTAGTGGCGATGAGAGGAGATCCGATGGCTGCGATGAAACCCCGCACTGGTGATGGTCCGCTTGAAACTGAGCGCTCTAATCATGGAACTATTTTGCGTATTCCGCTAGAAGGTGGCGGGCGTATGGTACTTGAACTGAATGATACCGAGTTGTGCGCTCTGTCTGAGGTTGTGTGCGAGGCTGTTGAACGCCTAGATAATTAACGAGTCTGCTCAAAATAAGCGGCTACGTGCACAGCAGACATCTATATCGCACTGCTGTGCACGTAGCCGCTTTTTTAGCCTGTATTATTCTTCCGAAAGGTAGGGTTCGGCCAATTTGTTAAGCTTCATAGCCAGCTCTTCTGGGTTTTTGCCCTGGGCGGCGGCCGCATACCCTACCAGGAACGCGGTCAATGGGGCTCCCGGGCGGGATGGGCCGTGAGCAACAGTGGAGATGAGCTTCAGTAATGGCCTCTTAGTGGCGTCAATGAGTGCCGGATCCAATCCGAGCTCTTCGTTGACTACTGCCAGCCAGGCTTCCATTTTTGCCATGACTTCTGGATCGTCTTTGCGTGCCATGTGTATCTCCTAGGATTGCTTTTTGTTGTTGAGCTGATTGGCTTTTGATTCGTTTAGCCACAGCTGCATTTCTTCGGCAACGGCTTCGCGGATCATGGTTCGTGGATCTAGCTGGGAGGGGTTAAGATCGCCTAGTGTGGAGTTGAGATCTTTCACCCCGCTTGTGTCCATTGTGCGTAATTCTGCGGTGTATTCACGCATTTGAGCAGACCATCCGCGCATTTTCACAATTCCTTGTTGCAGCCAGACCATTGCTTGCGCTGCGCGAGATGGCCCAAGAACGATCACGCCTACGATGAGGACGATGATGAATTCTGTGCCGTTGATGCCGAACATGTTGTGCCTTCCCGCGTTTGCTCTACTCCTTCGGTGATGACGTTAGCATAGAGTGGAGTGCTCGCGTGCGGCGGAGGTAGATACGGCCGTCGTCGCTGAGTTTCGCAAGCTGCCACGGTGGAACGAGGCTCATGAACGTATTCATGGCACGTTCGGGGGAGGATTGCATATCGGTTTCTAGCCACGACGTGATGATAACCGCAGTGTTGTGGACTTGTTGTTCCGTTGCCATCGTAATCCACAGTGTGGTGAGTGGTTCTTCGTTGTATTTAACGAATTCCAGCACGTATTCGCGAATTGCTGAGCGAAAGTAGTCGGTGAGGTAGCCGAGCGTGGTTGATTCTGGTTTTTCTAAGAAGATGTGCCGGTAAATGTCTGCTTTGTTGCGTACTTGGTTCAGAAGATCGATATAGATGTCTCTCCAGTGAAGGAGATATTGGTTTGTTTCGTCGTGGACTAGGTGTGCGATGCGGGAAAAACTGGGTTCGATTTCTTCGATAAGGATATGTGCGAGGAATTCGGCGGGAGTTGATGCGTGTGCGTAGAAAGTTCCACGTGAAACTCCGGCTACTTTAGTTAGTTCCGCGATACTGATATCGTCTGGGCGGCGTTCTGCGGAGAGAGTCAGAATCGCGTCTTTGAGCGACATACGCGAGCGCAGGTAGCGTGGGTCTTGCGTATTTATCGACGACGGTGTCACGGGTTATCCTTCATTGATCGTTTTACTTGGGAAGATTATATAGGTAAATATGCAGTTCCCCTATATTTATTGTTGCAAAAGGTTGCTTTTTAGGCTTTACGTCCGTAGGCCGAAAGTTCTTTTCGAAACGCGATTGTTGCGTAAAAATATAGGTTTTTGCTTGACTTTCCTTGCATAAATACCAGGAGGTCTAGTTAGGGACTTTTATCCTATTGAACGGATGTTCATTACTTCTAGTATCGGCATTAAATGGAGGAAATATCTGCCCTCAACCGTAAACGAAGATAGGAGGTTCTCATGGTGAACAAAGCTGAGAATCGAGACGGTGCGTTCGATATTTCACGTCGATCATTCCTGAAGTGGTCCGGTGTGGCCGCGGGAAGCGCAACGCTTGTGGGAGCTGGAGGATCCGCCCTCATGGGTGCCTCCGCACAGGGTGCTCAGAAGAATGAATCGCAGGTTATCTGGTCTGCATGTACCGTGAACTGTGGTTCACGTTGCCCAGTGAAGCTTGAAGTAAAAGACGGAACCGTTGTTCGCGTATTGCCAGACGATTCCGGAACAAACGAACTTGGCGATCAGTCTGTTCGTGCATGTGTTCGTGGCCGTTCCATCCGCCACCGCATCTACAACCCAGATCGTTTAAAGAAACCACTGAAGCGCAAGGAAGGCACCAAGCGCGGCGAAGGCCAGTGGGAAGAGATTTCGTGGGAGCAGGCTCTTGACGAAATCGCCGCAAAGATGAAGGACATCAAGAAGAAGTACGGTAACGAAGCGTTCTACGTGAATTACGGTACCGGAACCCTCGGCGCGATCGTGTCCACGTCATGGCCACCAGATGCCACAGCATTCGCACGTTTGCTCAACTGCTGGGGCGGATACCTCGATCACTATTCGGATTACTCCACCACGGAAATCACCTCCTCCTACCCGTACTTCTACGGCGGCTGGAAGGGATCGAACTCGCTGGACGATGCTAAGAATGCCAAGCTCCAGGTCATGTTCGGTAACAATCCACTCGAAACCCGTATGTCTGGTGGTGGTCTCACATTCGTTACCCAGCAGACTCGTAAGAAGTCTCAGGTGCGCACGATCGTCGTCGATCCTCGCTACTCTGAAACCGCACTCGATCTCGCTGATGAATGGGTAGCACTCCGCCCAGGAACCGACGCCGCTCTCATCGCAGGCATGATCTGGGTTATGCTCAAAGAAAACCTGCACGATCAGGCATTCCTTGATAAGTACACCGTGGGCTTTGACGATGAGCACATGCCAGAAGGCGCCCCAGCACATGCTTCTTATCGTGCATACATCGAAGGTAAGAAGGACGGAGTCGAAAAGACTCCAGAATGGGCAGCTGATATCACCGGTGTTCCAGCCGCAACGATCACACGCCTCGCACGTGAAATTGCTGGCGCGAAGCCATGCGCAATCACCCAAGGTTGGGGCCCACAGCGCCATGCCAACGGTGAAAACACGGCACGTTCCATCTTCTTGCTCGCATGCGTCACCGGCAACGTCGGTATCGCAGGTGGCGGTAACGGCGCTCGTGAATCGTCGCCAGGCCTCCCACTGCCAAAGCTACTCACCGCGAACAAGCCAAACCCATCGATGAAGATCATCCCAGTATTCAGCTGGCTTGATGCCGTCGATCATGGCCCGAAGATGGATACCTTCAACGCTGGCGTTATGGAAAAGCCAGAAGAAGGCGTCCGTGACTTCAAAGTGCCAGTTGACGAAAACGGCAACCCAACCAACACTAAGCTTGAGGTTCCAATCAAGATGGTGTGGCAGTACGGCGGAAACTCGATCGTCAACCAGACTGGCGATAACAACAAGTCGGTTGAAATTCTGCAAGACGATTCCAAGTGTGAACTCATCGTCGATTGCGATATTCAAATGACAGTGTCCTGCCGTTACGCAGATTACGTGCTCCCAGGAACCTCGACCGCAGAAGAATTCGATCTGCACCCAGGTGAAAACGGAAGCCCAATGGCCTACGGCATTCTGTCCTCCCAGGCAATCAAGCCACTGTACGAATGCAAGGACGTCTACACGATCTGTTCCGAACTCGCGCAACGCCTCGGCGTCGAAGACGAATTCACTGAAGGAAAAGACCGCGAAGGCTGGTTGCGCGAAGCGATTGAAAAGGCACGCAAGAAGGATCCAGAACTTCCATCCTACGAAGAATGGAAGGAAATGGGCTTGTTCCGCAAGCTCGCTGGCCCAGTTATCGGCATGAAGGACTTCCGTGAAGATCCAGAAGCCAACCCACTGGATACGCCATCTGGAAAGATCGAAATCTACTCCCAGCGCCTCGAAAAGATGGCTGAAAAGTGGACCTTCGATGACTTCCGCGAATCCCGTGACGGCGACAAGCTCGTTCCGCTCCCAGAATACGTAGCAACGTGGGAAGGCGCGCTCGATGTTCGCGATAGCGATTACCCAATCCAGCTCATCGGACACCACTTCAAGGCCCGTACTCACTCCACTTACGGAAATGTGGATTGGCTGAAGGAAGCACACATCCAGACCATCTGGATCAACCCAATCGATGCGAAGGCACGCGGCATCAAGAACGGTGACGACGTATTCGCATACAACGAACGTGGAACCGTGCGCATCCCAGCCAAGGTCACTGAACGTATCGCACCAGGTGTGGCATCCCTGCCACAAGGTGCATGGTTCAACCCAGTGCCGGCCTCTGAAGTGGCTCCACCGGCCGGTGCAAACCAGAACCTTCCGGTTGATATTGGTGGTAACACCAACACGCTGTCGGCATTGCATCCATCCCCGTTGGCTCGCGGTAACGCAGTCCACACCATCGCTGTCCAGATCAAGAAGGCCTAGGAGAAGCAATCATGGCTGAAGATTTAACCAAAGAAGGCGCACAGTACGGCTTCCATTTTGATCAGTCGCTCTGCAATGGTTGCAAAGCCTGCCAGATCTCTTGTAAAGACAAGCACGATCTGCCAGTGGGCGTAACCTGGCGTCGCGTTGTGGAATACTCCGGCGGCAGCTGGAACGTTTCTGGCAACACGTTTGATCCAAACATTTTCGCATACTACACATCGATTTCCTGCAACCACTGTGAAAACCCAGTGTGTATGCAGGTGTGCCCAACCACGGCGATGACTCGCCGCCCAGACGGCACCGTGTACGTGGACGAATCGAAGTGTGTTGGCTGCCGTTACTGCCAGTGGGCTTGCCCTTACGGCGCTCCACAGCTCAACTCTGAAACCGGCCATATGTCTAAGTGTGATCTGTGCTACGACTACCGTTCAGAGGGTAAAGATCCAGCATGTGTATCCGCATGCCCATCCCGCGCACTCGATTGGGGCCCAATCGATGAGTTGCGTGAAAAGTACGGTGAAACCAGCTCGGTAGCACCGCTTCCTGACCCATCGATCACCAAGCCACACCTGGTTATTACACCTCACCGCGATGCTCAAGCGTGGGATGCCGGAACTGGCAAGATCACAAACCCGAAGGAGATCTGATGAATATCCACGAACTCCCAATGATTATCTTCACCGTCGTCGCACAGATGTCGGTTGGAGCGTTCTGGGCACTGGGTGCAATTCAGCTGCTGGGCCGCGCCCGCAAGATCTCTGTGCCGGCACTCGATCGCATCACTGACGTTGCCATGTACGCGGTTGGTCCGCTGCTGGTGGCAGGCTTCATCGCCGCGTTCTTCCACTTGAACGATCCGTTCCACGCGATCTACACGATGAACAACCTCGGTTCGTCGTGGCTGAGCCGCGAACTGTTGGCCGGTGTCCTCTTCGGTGGCTTCGGTGCTGCGTTCGCAATCGCGCAGTGGTTCGGCTGGTTCAGCCGTGGCCTGCGTGAAGTACTTGCGGTGCTCACCGCCCTGTCAGGCTTGTTCCTCATCGTGGCAATGGCCGGAGTCTACTACTCTACCGTGACCATCCCAGCATGGAACACCATCGCTGTTCCAGTGTTCTTCTTTGCCTCCGCGCTGTTCACCGGCCCACTCGCTGTGGCTGTGGCACTGCTGGTGGTATGGAGCAAGAACCCATTGGCAAAGTTTGGCAAGCATGAAGCCTCAGAATTCGATCAGGATTCTGTTACCTTGATGCGTTCGTCGCTTCAGTGGCTGACCGCCGTTGCTACGGCTGCCGGCGTGGTTATCTTCGTAACCTACCCGCTCTACCTGCTTACCCTGGCACAGGGGAACGATGCCGCACAGCACGTTGCCAGCGAAATTTCGTCCGGCTTCTTGATCGCACGGTTGCTGCTCTTGGGTGCTGCCATCGTGATCGCCGGCGTGTTCGCTTTCAATCAGGCTCGGCTTGCGGCAAGCCCACACAAGGTACTCATTATCCTGATCGTGGCAGCGTTCGTGCTGGCCGTGATCTCCGAATTCATGGGCCGTTCAATCCACTACGATGGGTTGTGGCGTGCGGGTATTAACACGTGGCAAACGATTGCTGGCTGATCTAGCAAGATAAAAGCGGCGTGGGCTGGGAAATCTTCATGCGTGAAGTTTCCCAACCCACGCCGCTTGGTTCAGGTGAACCGGGTAGAGTGAAGAAGGATTGTGAGGAGTTTTAACGTGCTTGATTTTCAGGATATTGATGCGTTTGCGGCGGCGTTTACGGTGTTGGGGCGGCTTCATGTGCAGCCGGCAGATCAGCAGACCCGCGCGCAGGTGTGTTCCATGCTTGATGAGTGGCCGCTGAGCCCGAGTGTATCGGAGCACACGGCTACGGGGCTGGAGTTGTTGCGTGAATCGGCGTTAGCTGAGGAGAGCGATTCTGACGTAGTGACGGATTACGATACGTTGTACGGCATTTCGGCAGGCGCGAAGGTTCCGCCGTTTGAATCGGTGCACCGTGGTGAAGATCGTTTGGTGTTCGATAAGCAGACGTTGGAAGTCCGCTCCGCATACGCCGAATTGGGGTTGCAGGCTCCGCGTTACAATGCGGAGCCTGATGATCACGTTGGGTTGGAGCTGGATTTTCTGGGCCGATGCTTGGACGCTCGGTTGAATGGGAATGCTCAGGCGTTCGATGCGGCGGTTACGTTTACGCGTGACCACGTTGAACAGTGGGCGCCTGCGATGTTGGAGGCTGCGTTTGAGCAGGCCACAACATCGTGGTTGAAGGGCGTTATCGCGTTGTCGCGTGGTGCGGTTGATTCGTGGATTGGCGCACTTAACGCGGATGCCTGATTCGTTAGTTCCGTTGTTGCGGTGGCTGGCGGCCCAAGATGAGGGGGCGTCGGTTATCGTCTCGTGCCCGAAGGCACCGCCAGTTCGCCCACGTCCGCGTGACGTGGCCGTAACGTGGGATACGTGCCTTGCGTCCGCGTCGTCTGGTACGGTTGCGCAGCTGTTAGCCGTGGGCGTGGATCACGTATACGTCAACCATTGCGGTTGCGCGGAGCAACGGTTCACGTCCTGGGAAAGTATCACCCCAGGCCGCGTCAGTATGTACGTACCGGGGCGCCGGTCGTTACGTTCGGGCGTATCCCTCCGGTTGACCGAGGTTCCGTTGCCGCGCCGCGCCGTGTTTGGTTTGGCGATTTCGGCACCTATTTCTTTTGACGACGACGATCAGGATCGCACCCTTCACTCCTTAGAAGTATTGGGGCTGGGTGAGGAGGCCAGCAGTCGCCTTACCGATCAGCCGCAGAGCCTAGTGTTGCAGGCGTCTGGCTGTACGATGTGCGGCGTGTGCGTGAAGGCGTGCCCGCATGATGCGTTGGCAATTGAGCCAGCAAAAGAAAATTCGACGTCACGCATGGCAGGTTCCCGCCTGATATATGCTGTAGATGCATGCCGCGGATGTAACCGGTGTATTGATTTGTGCCCGGTGAGCGCACTGGAATCGCATGGTCCAGAATCGTGGGAGAATGTGCGTGCTCGAACGCTTAGGGTACTTGCCCAGCAGGTTATGGCCACGTGTGAGAGCTGTGGCGCCCCTGTGCAGGATCCATCAAAGAGTTTGTGTGCGTTGTGCGAATACCGCCAAGAACACCCGTTTGAATCGGTGCCGTTGGATATGATGCGTCAGCTTCTTAAAGGAACATCCGCCTGAGGGATGACGCCACCTTTTGAAACATTGCAGGAACGCTAGTAGTGTCTTGATGTCACTACGACTGGAGGTAGCGTGGCTAATACTGGAAGAGATATGCCTGGCGCAGCCGATGCGGGACTTGTAGATCGGTTTGGCAGGTGTGCTACCGATCTTCGTGTGTCCTTAACTGATCGGTGCAATTTGCGTTGTCAGTATTGTATGCCTGAAGAGGGCTTGCCCTTGTTGCCGTTGACTAAAATTTTGACGGACGATGAGGTTATTCGTCTTGTTCGTATTGGCGTGGAGCGTTTGGGTATTTCCAAGGTGCGTTTTACGGGCGGCGAACCGTTGTTGCGTAAGGGGCTGGAGCGGATTGTTGAGGCTACGGCCCAGTTGCGTTCACCTGATCGTCCGGTTGATATTTCGCTCACTACGAATGCGTTGGGGCTGTCACATCGCGCACGTGCGTTGCGTGATGCGGGCCTAGATCGTGTGAATATTTCGTTGGATTCTGCCTCGCGTGAGGAGTATTTTGCGTTGAGCCGCCGTGATCGTTTCGATCACGTGTTAGAGGGTATTCGCGCGGCAGTCGAGGTTGGTTTCTCACCTGTGAAGATTAATGCCGTGGTGATGCCTGGCGTGAATGATCATTCTGTGGGCAAGCTACTGAGTTTGGCGTTGAGTTTGGGCGCCACGTTGCGTTTTATCGAATATATGCCGATTGGTCCGCAGGGTGAGTGGCAGCGCGATGAGGTGCTAACATCTGGCGCGATTATTGAGGCGCTTTCGCGTGATTTTGAGTTGAGTCCGTTCCCCGAATCAGTGCGGGGGAGTTCTCCTGCTGCGTTGTGGCATGTGGCGGCGGGTTCGTTTGAAGGCCAGGAGTTTCCTGCGGGGAGCGTTGGTTTTATCAGTTCGGTTTCGGAACCGTTTTGTTCGCAGTGCGATCGCACGCGTTTGACTGCGGAAGGATCGATTCGTTCCTGCTTGTTTAGCGATGAGGAACACGATTTGCGTGCGTTGTTGCGTGGGGGATATGACGACGAAGCCGTGGCTGATGCTTGGCGTTCTGCCATGTGGCATAAACCCGAAAGCCATGGGATTAACCGGGCAGATTTTGTGCAGCCTGCACGGAATATGAGTTCGATCGGCGGCTAAAAGCTTGCCGTGGAATAGAGGAGAAGAAAGGACCTACATGGTCACTGTTATTGTGCGTTATTTCGCTGGAGTGGCAGAATCTGCTGGGGTGAGTGAAGAGACCCTTCAAGTAGAGGCAGGGGCAGCTCTTGCTGACGTGATCGCAATCCTGGTGGAACGTCACGGCGAAATGTTTGGGATGGATCTTGCGGTGTGTGCACTCATGGTCAACGGCCAACGTTTCAATGAACACGATGTGTTGCCTGAAGCGTTGACCGTTGAGATTGATGCTCTTCCGCCGTTTGCCGGTGGGTGATTAGGCCATTCCGGACCACTGGGAGCTGCCGTCTGTGAATTCTTGTTTCTTCCAGACTGGCAGCTCCAATTTGATTCGTTCAACAAGATCTTCTACTGCACGGAATGATTCTTTGCGGTGATCGGAGCTGACGGCAACGCCGAGTGCAATATCGCCTACTTCTAGGTGGCCGTAACGGTGAATAACGGCGATCTTGTGCAGGCCGTGTTCAGTGGCAACCTTCCGGGCGATGCGTTGAATGATGCCGGTGGCACTTGGGTGGGCAGAGTAATCGATGCTCGTAACACCCTTGCGGTGATCATGGTTGCGTACGCGGCCGCAGAAACTGGTGATAGCGCCGGCAGCGTCACACGTAACCGATTCTTCGAGAGAAACCATATCGATCGGATTTTCCTGAACGTCAGCGATCATAACTTCGCCCAAGCCCTGGGACGGTTCGAAACTGTGCGCCAATTCGAGAGTGCGTTCCATGTGGTCACTGTGATGGTGGCTAGTGTGGTGGGTGTCATGATCGCCGTCGGCTAACTGATCCGCAAGGTGCGAGAACAAGCCAGAAATGATCGCGATACCTTCAGCAACGCCACCAGGAGAACCAGGAAGAGAAATGACAACACTGCGATCTTCGCCGTCGTCAATCACACCCGCAACGGAACGTGTCAGTGCGGATGTAGCCACCTTGGACTGTTCCCGAATCATTGCGGGGATACCCGGGATGTCATACGTGAGAATAGAAGAAATCGCTTGTGGAGTTTGATCGCGGCGCGTGATACCTGTACCGCCACTCGTAAGAATGATCTGGGCTCCGGCTTTCATGGCGTCATGGATTGCGCCCTGAACAGGCTCAATGCCGTCTGGAACCACACATGAGTACACAACCGAACCAAATTCGGCAAGAAGTTCTTGAGCTAGTGGGCCAGATCCGTCTTCTCGCACGCCACGGGAGACGCGATCGGAGACGGTGATAACAGCAAATTTTACGGCGTTTGGATTCATGCAATAAGTTTAGGTGAAAACGTTTACCGCGCAAATGGAGGAGAACCCGTGCGATATACGAGACATATTCGGCTAGCAAATTTTGGAGACGCTGGGCAGAGCGCGGTGGAATCCGCGCGTGTCCTGGTGATTGGCGCGGGAGGCTTGGGGTCCCCGGCACTCATGTACATGGCTGCGGCCGGGGTGGGCACATTAGGAATTGTGGACGATGACGTGGTGGATATTACTAATCTGCAACGCCAAGTGCTCCATTCCACTCCAGGACAGGGACGTCCCAAGGTAGAGACAGCCACGGAAGCGCTCACTGCGCTCAACCCGAACGTGACAATCGAAGCACACCAGTACCGGATCACGTCAGAAAATGCTGCGGATCTGGTGAATGCATACGATATCGTGCTCGATTGTTCAGATAACTTCGCTACCCGCTATCTGGTGAACAGTGCGTGTGAGGCTGCGGGCGTGCCGCATGTATGGGGTGCATTGATCGCTTATTATGGCCAGGTCAGTGTGTTCTTACACGATGGCGAAAGCCCTACGCTGGAAGATCTCTACCCTCAATCGGATGAGTACAATCAACTTCCGTCACCACAAGTGAAAGGCACGTTTGGTCCCGTATGTGGCATGGTTGGATCCTTGATGGCCGTTGAGGCTATCAAGATTCTTACTGGGGTAGGTAAGATTATGAGCGGGCGCGTTGCCTTGTTTGATGCGTTTGGCGGGCAGATGCGCACGATTCCGATCACAAAACGCCATAATTCAGGAGCATGAAGATCATGAAGACTGTTGAAGAACATTACAATGACGTGCTGAAGTTGGGGAAACCAACGGCCCCTGTCAGCATCGATTTGTGCCATATTCAGGGTCATGTTCTTGCCGAAAACATTATGGCTAAGTGTGCTATTCCGCCGTTTACGAATTCTGCGATGGACGGGTTTGCTGTTCGTGCAACGGACGTGGTTGCGAACACTCCGCTCATTGTGATTGACGATGTCCCGGCTGGTGGCATCTCAGAAAAAACGGTGGAACCGGGTACGGCTATTCGTATTATGACGGGTGCTCCGCTTCCAGCAGGTGCTGATTCTGTACTCAAGGTAGAAGATACAGAAAACGGAATGGCGAATATGGCGGCTGTTCCGCCGATCTCCGTGACACCGACCGCAGAGGTAAAACAGGGGACGAACGTGCGCCACGCGGGTGAAGATACCCAGGTTGGCGATTTAGTATTTACGCCTGGAACTATTCTGACTCCAGCTCACGTGTCTGCTCTCTCCGCATTGGGATATGGCAGTGTACAGGTGTACCGCCAGCTCACAGTGGGTATCTTGGCAACAGGAAAAGAATTGAAAGCAGCGGGCGAACCGCTAGAACCAGGAACGATTCCTGATTCGAATTCTTACCTGGTCAGTGGGCTCTGCCAGAACGCTGGAGCACGCACCAAAACCGTGTCACTCCACAGCGATGAACCAGAAGATTTCACTCGTGCTTTTTCACAGCTGGCATCGTCCTGCGATCTGATCGTCACCACAGGTGGAGTGAGTGCGGGCGCCTTCGATGTTGTGAAAAGCATGTTGAAAGAACACGGTGTTCACTTCGATAAAGTGGCCATGCAACCAGGGAAACCGCAAGGATACGGAACGTTCAACGGAACTCCAGTTCTCTGCCTACCAGGAAACCCTGTGAGCGTGTTCGTATCGCTTCATCTTTTTGCGCTCCCGTTACTGAAGAAGATGCATGGCCAAATTCCTGTGGCTTACGCCAACCGGTTCACTATCGGAATCGCGGGGGATACCTGGAAGCATAAGACTGGACGCGATCAGTTCCTCCCAGCGAAACTTGGTGCCGCCGGAGTTATACCAGCCTCTGCAGGCGGATCCGGGTCTCACCTTGTAGGTAGCCTGCCACGAGCACAATTCCTGGCACTGACTCCATCGGAGAAGCCGGTTGTGCTTCCAGGCGATACTGTGCAGATCCTGCCATTTCTCTAAAAATCTATAAGGACTTGATCATGACAGACATGTCGTTTACCCACCTCAATAACGCCGGGCACGCTTACATGGTTGACGTGACGGCAAAACAACCAACCGTGCGTGAAGCTACCGCAATCGGCAAGGTTCTCTGCTCACCAACCGTTCTGCAGGCGCTCAAAGACGGTACAGTCCCGAAAGGAGACGTGCTTGCTGTTGCCCGCATCAGCGGTATCCAGGCCGCCAAGCGAGTCCCAGAGCTTCTTCCGCTTGCGCACACGATCGGCGTTCACGGCGTGGCATTGGATGTGACGTTAGAAGACGATCACGTAGCCTTGCGTGCCACTGTTCGAACCGCAGACCGCACAGGCGTGGAAATGGAAGCCCTCACTGCAGTGAATGTGGCGGCGCTCGCGGTTGTTGACATGGTGAAGGGCGTTGATCGCAGTGCTGAAATCACCGAATGCAAGATCATCCACAAATCGGGTGGCCGATCTGGTGATTGGCACCGTGACGCTTAACGAGCTGGCAACCAGACGTTTTACTGCCGTGCAACAGGGGAGTGGGATATGACCTTGCCGTGGCGCAACGTGAGGATCGAATCGGCCATATCGGTGGCGTCCACGATATCGTGAGTCACGATCACTGCGGTCACTCCCGCCTGTGTCAGCCGCTCACGCAACTGGATGCGTAAAGCATCCGTGGTGGTTTCATCAAGTGCTGCAAACGGTTCGTCTAACAGCACCACATCTGGGCTAATGGCCATCGCGCGGGCAAGGGCAACACGTTGCCCTTGCCCGCCAGAAAGCTTAGTGGCAGCGGCATAAGCGTGGTCTGCCATGCCAACCAACGCCAGTTCGCTCAGTGCCTGGCGGCGGGCAGCTGCCCGTGAATAACCGGCGCAACGTAAGCCGAACTCCACATTCTCCACCACGTTCAGATGTGGAAACAGTAGAGGGCTCTGCAAGAGTGTGACTATTCGCGGTGAGGCAGGAGAGAACGATACCGTGCCCGTTGATGCCGGAATCGTTCCCGATATCAGCCCCAACAGGGTCGATTTACCCGACCCATTGGCGCCCATCACAGCAACCACACTCCCGGCAGGAATCTGTGCACGTATCGCCACATTCCGCTCTGCTACATCAGCATTCACCGAAATTTGCGGAGCATGGATGTGGCGAGTAGGAAGAAGAACGTCGTTGTCAATCCTCACCTCACGGCGGAACTTGCCAAACCATGCCCACGGAACCACACTCACACTCGCGATCCCCAACATCATGCCAGCCAAGGCAATCAGCACAACAGCCAACGCAAGCGCCTGATCCGTATCCATCTCACGCTGTAAATAAATTTGAAGGGGCATCGTGCGAGTCACGCCCTGAAGCGAACCCGCGAACGTCATCGTTGCGCCAAATTCGCCCAACGCCCGCGAAAATGCGAGCGCCACTGCAGAAATCAACGCCGGAAACAATACAGGTAAAGACACCCCAAAAAACGTACGAGTACGCGACGCACCTAACGAACGCGCCGTTACCTCATACGAATCACCCGCAGCACGCACCGCAGATTCAAACGACATCACCAAAAACGGCATCGCCACAAAAACCTGCGAAAAAATAACCGCAACCGTACTAAAACTAATCTCAATTCCCGCAAACTCCAGATAGTGGCCAAGTAACCCCATCCGGCCCCAGGTCAGCAACAACGCCAACCCCGCCACCACAGGAGGCAACACCATCGGAAGCAACACGAGCAGGCGCATAGCCCGTGCCCACCAGCGATCAGTTTTCGCCAGCACAAACGCCAACGGAACACCAATCACAGCCGTAACGGTAGTGGACACGAGGCACGTACGCACAGATAACCACAAAGCGTCACGTGAATCTGGCGCGCTGATCAATGCGCCGAAATCAGACCACGGGGTACGCCACGCCACCGCAAACAATGGGACCACCAAGAATCCCAGCGCGATCACGGCCGGGGCCAGAAGCCACGGAGCATACGCCAACTGACGCTTGTGGAACATGGTTACTTACCCGCAATCGGGGCAGAAAAACCGAAATCAGCCAGCTTTTTCTGGCCAGCATCGCTCATCACCGCGTCAATAACGGCCTTCGCTGCCTTCGCATTCTTAGCCTTCGATGCGACAGCAATCATGTACTTGTTGACCACCTTATCGGCCTGATCGATCTGAATCACCGACACCTTATCACCCGCCAGCATCGCGTCCGTACGGTACACCAGGCCGGCGTCAGCTTCACCGCTAGTCACTTTGCCCAAGACTGACGTGACGGATTGTTCTTCCGACGCGGGAGCCAACGTCACGTTGTTCAGTTCGGCCAGCTGGGCGGTTGCGGAACCACACGGAACTTCAGGAGCACACACCACCAGGCGCTTACCATCCAACGAACCGTCCGTAAAACCCGTAACCTTGCCAGGATTATCCTTCGGAACAACCATCACCAATGTGTTCGTTGCAAACATCACCGGATCTGTGACCAAACCCTTATCCAGCGCCTTCGTCATATTCTTCTGATTCGCAGTCAACAACACGTCAGCCGGAGCACCGCCAGCCATCTGGTCAACTAATCCAGACGAACCATCAAAATTGAATGTGGTAGAAATATGCGGAGCCTGCTCCTGCATCAACTCCGGAAGCACAGTATTCAGCGAGGCGGCGGCGAAAATCGTAGCCTCGGCATCGGTCTTCTTCTCCGCCGTAGGGGAACCAGCGCACCCCGCAACCATAAGACAACTCACCACACCTGCCACACCGCGAGACAACTTCATAACAAACCTTCCAACCGGGACAACATATCCCAACCACCCTACAAACACCCGGAAAAACAACCAAAACTACCCGACAAGTGTGAAATAGAAATCCCGCTAATGCAGGAGGCGCCATCTACACGTTAGTATATGTGAGCCGGTCAAAAACCAACCAAGGAGAAACCATGAAGCCGTCACACCTCGTCGTCGTTATCTTCGTCCTCATCATCATCTTCGGAGCCTCCAAACTCCCATCCATCGCAAAATCCATCGGACAAAGCGCCAAAGTCCTCAAGAAAGAAATGAAAGAACTCCAAGACGACGTCCAACCAGAGGCCATCGAAGAATCCGATAAAGGCAACGAAACCAAGTAACAACCCATGAAGAATCCAGAAGCACGCATGGGCATCTTCGCTCACATACGCGAACTGCGCAAACGCCTTATCCTGGCGCTTCTTGGCATCATCATCGGAACCGTACCCGGATGGTATCTGTACGATCCCGTGATGAGGTTCATCCAAGAACCAATCCGGCAAGCCAACAAGGCAGAACTTGGCCTGAACTTTCAGACCATCGGCGCAGCATTCGATCTTAAATTCACCGTTGCTATCTGGATCTCTATCCTCATCACCAGCCCATGGTGGATCACCCAACTCGGGCTTTTTATTGCTCCCGCGCTCAAGCGAAAAGAAAAAATCTATGTTGTTGTGTTCGGCATCGTAGGAGTGATCCTCTTCGCAAGCGGGGCCGCCAGTGGCGTATGGATGGCGCCGCGAGCCGTAGAAATCCTCCAATCCTTCGTGCCAGAAGGAGCCGTATCGCTCCTGCAAGCCAACGCATACGTCACGTTCTATATGCGCTTGGTGATCGCCTTCGGTATCTCGTTCCTCATCCCAGAATTCCTGGTTGTTCTCAACTTCCTTGGAATACTCTCCGCACGCACCATGATCCTTGGATGGCGCTGGGCCACCGTGATCGCTTTTATCTTCGCGGCGATCGCCAACCCGCTCCCAAGCCCGTGGCCAATGATCGTGCAAGCCCTGTTCCTTTTGCTCCTCTACCTGATTGCTGTATTTATTTCGTGGATACGTGATCGGAGCGTGGCCAAGAAACTGAAGAAGGCAGGGCTGGCTGCCTGAGCCGCTAGTTCTTTACAGAAACTAAAAGCCCATCGCCAACCGGCAGGAGCGACGTTGTGAGGCTGTCAGATTCTTGAAGTAACTTGCCCAAGTTTCGCATGGCCACCGTATGATCGTCACGGCGGGCCGGATCCGCTACGCGGTCACGGTAGAGCGCATGGGCCACAACCAAGATACCGCCAGTGCGCAACATGCGCAGGGCCTCAACAACATCGCCTTCAGCTTCTAGTGGATCACCATCTACCAAGACCAGATCGTAGGACGCCGACGCGAGGCGCGGAAGGATATCCGCGCTCCGGCCGTTGATCAGCCGATAACGGCCAGAGCGAACACCCGTGGCAGCAAAATTCTGCCGGGCCATGTTTTGAGCTTCAGAATCAACATCAATACTGGTGATCTGTGAATCCTTTGTGCCTGCCAACAGGTAGAGGCCACTAACACCTGTACCAGTGCCGATATCAGCAATCACCTTGGCACCCTTTGCTGAACACAGCAAGGATAAGAAATGCCCGGTAGCAGTACTGATAGGTTCAATCCCCAATTCGGCAGCCTGAAGGCGGGCCTGATTCGTATACATGTTGTCAGATGCAAACGTTTCAGCGTACACCCACGATTGCGCTTTTTCGATGCTCATCTTCCGTAAACTTCTCCCCTAAAGAGGTGCGACGCCAAGCGACTTACCGGAAAGCCCACGGGCTCTGTGGCCCAACTTTTCAGCAATCGCATGGATAGCCTCGTGAGCAGCGGATTCAACATCCTGGCTTGCCAATGGAACGCCGGCATCTCCGCCTTCGCGCAGTGGCTGTTCCAATGGAATCTGGCCTAGCAACGGCACATCGTAACCCAAAATGTAGGATAGTTCGCTGGCAACCTTCTTGCCGCCACCGGAACCGAAGATATCCATCTGGGTGCCATCTGGCATGGTCAGGTAGGACATGTTTTCGATAACGCCAACCACGCGTTGATCAGTTTGCTTTGCCATCATGCCGGCGCGTTCAGCAACATCTGCTGCTGCCACCTGCGGGGTGGTGACCAGGACAATTTCCGCATTCGGAATCAACTGAGCAACCGAGAGCGCAATATCGCCGGTACCCGGCGGAAGATCGATCAAGAGAACATCCAGATCGCCCCAGTACACGTCAGAGAAGAACTGTTCGAGTGCACGGTGAAGCATTGGGCCACGCCAAACAACAGGAATGTTTTCTTCCATGAACATACCGATAGAAATGGTCTTCACATCGTGAGCCACTGGAGGGATGATCATCTTGTCAACAACCTGTGGCGGCACATCTACACCCATCATGTGTGGGATAGAGAAGCCATAAATATCGGCATCAACCACGCCAACTTTCAAGCCTTGACGTTGCATTGCCGTAGCCAAGTTGACTGTCATAGATGATTTACCAACGCCGCCCTTACCAGAGGAGATGGCGTACACGCGGGTGAGTGAACCCGAATCAGAGAATGGGTTGTGGCGTTCTGGGGTGCCACCGCGCAAGGTCTTCTTCATCTCTGCTTTTTGTTCATCAGACATGACGCCCATAACCACATTCACGCCAGTAACGCCTTCGACGGCAGAAACTGCGGCGGTCACATCCGTGGTGAGCTTCTCACGCAACGGGCACCCGGCGGTGGTGAGATCAACGCCAACGGTAACAAGACCAGAATCATCGACGTCTACAGAGCGAACCATACCGATTTCCGTAATCGGCCGTTTAATTTCAGGATCATATACGCCTGCGAGGGCTTCATTAATCTTTTCAAGGGAAATAGTCATGAGGTCTAGTCTACCTTCTTTTCAGGTGTATCAATTTGTGTTAAAAGTTCATCAATCTTGGCTTCGAGCACGGCAATATGAGCGTCTTTGGCTTCAAGTTTTTCTGTAAGCTCCGCATCGGTTTCGCGGTAGATCTCCAGTTGATCGCGAATTTCTGAGCGAACGAAATCACGGGTGGCGATTTCATTCAATGCCAAACGCAGCGATGCGATTTCACGCGTGATGTATTCGGTATCCGCCAAGTTGCGTTCCGCGGTGAAACGATCCTGTTGTGCGGTCACACGGTCACGATCATCTTGCCTGTTTTGTGCAAGAAGAATCAGCGGAGCTGCATAAGAGGCTTGAAGCGACAGCATCAGCGTGAGCGCGGTGAAGCCCAGTTCTGCCGAATCGAAGCGCAACGAATCAGGCCCCCACGTGTTCCACGCTAACCACAGAGCGACGAAGATCGATAAGTAGACCAAGAATTGAGGCGTGCCAGAAAAGCGTGCGATACGTTCAGAAACAACACCAATTGCATCCGAATCCCAGCGGGCCTTCTTAATACGCCGTGAGCGCTTGTCCGATGGCTCGTCAAAATTTGCCATTAGGCATCCACCTCCTCATCATCATGGTTATGTTGAGCATCAACTGCTTCATCCAGTTCGATTTCATCTGCTTCACGCCAATCGTCAGGAAGCAAGTGATCCAAGACGTCATCAACAGACACAGCGCCAACAAGCATATCGTCTGCTAACACGGGCAGCGCAGTTAAGTTATAAGTTGCGAGCAGACGCGTGATCGTTCCGATGCCGTCATCAGGGGAGAGGTTTTCCACCTGCTCCACGATTCCGCCGATCATGTTTGACGGCGGTTCGCGCAAGGCGCGTTGTAGATGGACGACGCCGATGTAGCGGCCTGTTGGAGATTCGTGCGGAGGCCTAGTGACAAAGATGATCGACGCCAGTGCCGGCGGTAATTCTGGCCGGCGGGCTTGCGCAAGTGCCATCGCAACAGAGGCATCTGGAGGCAAAATGATCGGATCGGTTGTCATCAAACCACCGGCGGAACGTTCAGAATAACTCATCAACCGGCGGACGTCACGAGCGTCTTCTGGTTCCATGCGTTCAAGCAACGCTTCAGCTTGAGCAACTGGCAGTTCGTTCACCAAATCGGCCGCGTCATCAGGCTGCATGACTTCCAAAACGTCCGCAGCACGTTCGACGTCGAGGGACTCCATAATGGCAACACGATCGTCGTCACCCAATTCTTCCAACACGTCTGCCAAACGTTCATCGGACAATTCGCGCGCAACTGCAAGCAAACGATCCTCAGGCAAATCGCGCAAAATATCGGCCACATCAGGAGCTTTCAAACCAGAAATCTGCGCCAACAAGGCAGTAGCGCCCTGGTTCGATACCTTCGTAGCCAAACCGCGCACGGCAGACGTTGGAATCAGCAGAGTGTTTCCCGCATCCTTCGCACCGCGCCCCATACGCACGTACAAGGTAGTGACGCGCCATTCGCGCGCGCGAGTCTGCTCAATCGCAAGATCTTCAACTTCAGCTAATTCGCCAGACTCAATAATCGTGACCTGGCGATCAAGCAACTCACCAACAGCCATCGTTTCCACTGGGCGTTGGTTAAACCGGCGCATGTTCACCAAACCTGTGGTGATCACTTGGCCGTTAGCCATCGACGTGACCCGGGTAAGCGGCACGAACACGCGCCGCTTACCCACCACGTCAACCGTTAGCCCCACTGCCAGCGGGGCCCCACGTAATCGGAAAACCACAACGACATCGCTCACCTTGCCAACACGATCACCGATCGGGTCAAAGACGTCTGCTCCTGCAAGACGCCCAACAAAAACGCGAGACGGCCCATGAGTGCCCATATTTCACTCTCCTGTTCGTCGTGGCGGAGATCCGCCGTGTGGTTAAGCTGTACGGCTTACTGTGCGAGGCGCGCCATCCATGCCTCAATATCATCGGCCGTACGTGGAATATGTTCAGAAATACGTACAGCGCCCTTGGCTGTGATGACCACGTCATCTTCAATTCGAACGCCGATTCCACGGAATTCTTCTGGAACCTTCAGATCGTCTTCACGGAAATACAATCCAGGCTCAATAGTGAATACCATACCTTCTTCCAGTACAGCATCCTGATAAAGTTCACGCTTAGCTTGTGCGCAATCGTGAACATCAAGGCCCAAGTGATGCGATGTGCCGTGAGGCATCCACCGGCGGTGATACTGGTTTTCTGGTAGCAACGATTCTTCTGCAGTGACCGGCAAGATGCCCCAGTTCTCCAAGTGGCGTGCGATCACAGTCATAGCTGCTGCGTGCACATCACGGAAACGAACGCCTGGCTGTGACGCCACTTCGAGTGCATAATCGCATGCCTCCAACACGGCGTCATACACCTTGCGCTGGGTTGGAGAGAACGTGCCAGAAACAGGCAACGTACGGGTGATATCCGCGGTGTAGAGCGAATCTACTTCAGCTCCTGCATCGATCAACATCAACGTGCCATCTTCCAACGGGCCATCATTCTTGATCCAGTGCAACGTGTTTGCGTGGTTGCCGGCAGCAGCGATCGTGTCATAGCCCAAACCGTTACCTTCTTCGCGAGCCTTCGCAAAGAACGCGCCTTCAATCACACGCTCACCACGCCAGTGCGTACGAGCACGTGGGAACGACGCAACCACGTCGTCGAAACCAGCGGCGGTGACATCCACTGCCTTCTGCATTTCACGAATTTCGTATTCGTCCTTAATCAAACGCATCTCAGACGCAGCCTCGGCCAACTGAGCGTTGATTGCCTCTGCGCTCTCTACCAAGCCATTTTCCTGACGCAACTCTTCAACCAAAGCTTCCACGGACGCATCTGAACCGGGAACCACGCGAATCGTCACTTCGCCCAAATCCTTCGCAAGAGCATCACGAAGCGAATCAATATGCGAAACTTTCAAACCCGTGAGAGTAGACATCTCCTGAGCAGACAAGCGAGCACCCACCCAAAACTCACCGTGGCGCGAATCCGCATAAAACTCTTCAGACGAACGCGGTGCGCGCGGATGGAAATACAACACAGCTTCGTGCGTAGCCTCCGCAGTGCGCTCCTCATCCGCAAGCGGTTCAAGAACAAGAACAGCGCCTGGTTCGTCTTCGCCACCAAGCCCAGTCAAATGTGCGAACGCAGAATGCGCGCGGAAACGATAATCCGTATCGTTAGAACGAACCTGAAGATCACCTGCAGGGAAAACTAAACGTTCGCCAACAAACTGCGAACCTAGTGTGAGATGGCGAGCAGGAAGGTAATCTGCTACTTCACCACGCTGCGGACCCGCCGGGCGAGTGCCCCAATCTTCGCCGATGAAAGAACGAAACTGATCGCTCTGCGGACGCTGCGTGCGGTTGTGCGCACGCTCTTCTAACGTTTGTTTTTCATCACTCATACTTTCCATTATCCCACTAAAGATGGCGGAGGCTAAACTCGGCAGAGATCTGTGACCATATAGAGGGTGAGGCGGGGAGTAGGATGGAAACATGATGATCGATTTACACACCCACACCACGTGTTCTGATGGCACAGATTCTCCAACAGAACTCATGAAGAAAGCGTGCGAGGTAGGAATCGACGTTATAGGACTCACCGATCATGACACCGTATCCGGATGGGAAGAAGCTAGCATAGCGGCGCGTGCGAATAACATCCGGCTTGTGCGCGGAATGGAAATCACCGCAACGTGCCATGGAGTGCGTGTACACATCTTAGGCTACTTGTTTAATTCAGAAGACAACAAAGTGCAAGACCACATCAGATCTGTGCGCGAATCACGCGAAGGCCGGGCGCGGGCTATCACCGAACGCCTTGCAGCCGATTTTCCTGTGACATTTGAGGACGTCATGCGCCAAGCCGCTCCAGGCGCTACCCTTGGCCGTCCACACATCGCCGATGCTCTGGTAGAAAAAGGAATCCTAGCCAATCGTTCTGAAGCGTTTGAACAGGTGCTGGCCACGTCGTCGCCTTACTATGTGGAACAATACGCGCCAGACGCGCGTGCGGTTGTGGAATTTATCCATGCTGCCGGTGGGAAAACCGTGTGGGCACACCCCAAAGCCATGAAACGCGGGACAGTTGCCCCCGATCGTGCCTACCGTGAATTAGCTGAAGCAGGATTGTTTGGAATTGAAGTAGATCACCGTGACAATCCTGCCGATACACGGCAGTTTCTGACTGATATTGTTAATGCGTATGGGCTTGCGCGATTCGGGTCATCGGATTATCACGGACGTGGCAAGCCTAATAAACTTGGAGAAAACACAACATCCCCCGATGCCTATCGGGCGCTTATTGACGGGACTTTTGCGGAGGTTATCTAGTGACATTTGATACGGCGTTATTCGTCTCGGCATTCGCAACATTGTTTGTGATTATTGACCCGCCGGGAAACCTGCCGATCTTTTTGGCTCTCACATCGAAAGCATCGGAACGAAATCGTCGCAGGATCGCATTCCAAGCAAACTTTATTGCGGGAATCTTGCTCCTGCTCTTTGGCTTCTTTGGGTTTAGCGTTTTTAATGCACTTGGAATTTCTGCTCCAGCGCTCCAACTTTCTGGCGGTTTGCTGTTGTTACTGATTGCGTTGCAGTTGCTCACCGGCCAAGAACAAGATCCGGGGGAGTCCGATGGCGATCTGCATGTGGCTATGGTTCCGTTGGGTATGCCATTGTTGGCAGGCCCTGGTTCCATTGTGGCGTTCATGTTGCTGATCGATGAGGCTGGCCACGATTGGATGCGGATCGTCACTACAGTTTTGGGTTTGATCTGTGTACTCTTCATTTCGTGGCTTACGATGCGTTTTGCCAACCCGATTCTCAAGCTTCTTGGTGAATCTGGCATTATGCTTCTCACTAGGCTTTCGGGCATGTTACTGGCCGCAATCGCCGCTCAGCTGATGATTAACGGTATCGTCTCTGTGGTTACTACACACTTTGGTGGATGAGGTGCCTCCAACCCGAGTATAAGTAGACGCCACTAACATTCCCGCCTAGCAGTGCTAGGCGGGAATGTTAGATCAACAATCAGCCGGATTCTTTCGGATTCGGCGGCGTTGGCGTGGCTTGCGCTGATCTTCAGTGGTTTCTTTAGGGGAACGGCGTTCGTTGCGGCCCTTGTTCTGATGGGGCTGGCTGCCGTTACGATCGCGTTTGCTACGGCCACGGTTCTGATTCCTGTTACGGCCGCGCCCTGCGCTTCGGCCGGTTTCACCTAGATCTTCAAGCTTTTCAGCATTCAAACCTTCGCGGGTGCGCTGAGCTTTTGGCAGACGGCCCGTGACGTCGGTTGGGATATCCAGATCTGTGTAGAGATGATCGGAGGTGTGGTAGGTTTCCACAGGTTCAGGCATACCCAGGGAGAGCAGCTTGTTGATGACCGCCCACTTGGGTGTATCTTCCCAATCAACAAACGTGATAGCAGTACCTGAATGTCCTGCACGGCCGGTGCGGCCGATCCGGTGCACGTACGTTTTTTCATCTTCAGGCGCTTGATAGTTGATGACGTGGGTGACGTTATCGACGTCAATACCACGCGCAGCAACATCCGTTGCCACCAGCACATCAATCTTTCCGTGGCGGAATGCGCGCAGTGCTTGTTCGCGGGCGCCCTGGCCAAGATCGCCGTGGAGTGCGCCTGTGGCAAAGCCACGTGCGGCCAGATCTTCAGCAACGCGGGCGGCGGTGCGCTTGGTGCGCGTGAAGATGATGGTGAGCCCACGGCCGCGTGCCTGCAAGATACGGGCCAACACTTCAATCTTGTTGAGTGCGTGTGCGCGGTAGACAACCTGGCGTACGGATTGCACCGTAGTTGATTCATCGTCATGCGCTTGGGCACGAATGTGGGTTGCGTGGCTCATGTACCTGCGTGCCATCGCAATCACAGGGCCTGGCATGGTTGCTGAGAAGAGCATGGTATGCCGGGTTGGAGGGGTGGCGCTAAGGATCTTTTCTACGTCTTCAAGGAATCCAAGATCAAGCATTTCATCGGCTTCATCCAACACAACTGCGCGGACAGCGCCAAGATTGAGGGTACGATGCTTCATCAAATCGATGAGGCGGCCTGGGGTACCTACAATAATTTCAGCGCCCTTTTCTAGATCTTTGATCTGAGGTTCGTAGGCGCGCCCACCGTAGACTTCCACGATGCGGATGGATCGATTCTTGGCGGCATCGCGAAGATCTTGCGCAACTTGCTTGGCTAGTTCGCGGGTTGGTACAACTGCGAGACCTTGTGGGGCGCCTGGATGAGCGAGCGCATCAAACCCGGGTTCGCTAGGGCCGATGCAGCGTTCAATCATGGGGATTCCGAATCCGAGTGTTTTTCCGGTACCAGTTTTTGCTTGGCCGATAATATCGGAGCCTTTCAGCGCAACTGGGAGCGTGAGCGCCTGGATAGGGAAGGGATGGCTGATGCCCTTCGCTGCAAGAGCATCCACGATTGGCGCGGATACTCCGTAATCAGCGAAGGTTTTTTCTTCGAGGTTAAGATCTTTCCCAGCCGCTTCAATATCTGCGGCTGGTTCGTTGTGGGTTGGTACGGATGCGCGTGATGTATCCGCAATTCCTGACGTCTGAGTCATACCTATGCTTTCTTTGGTCAGCTTCTTATCTATTTACGCGAAGCCGAAACCGACGCGCCGTTGTGGCGCTCCTGATACTTGGACGTAGCCCAAAGCATCTGCAGGGACGAATACTGTTTCGTTATCAGAGCTGGTTAACACAAGCGGTTTGTGGGTTGCTAAAGCATCGGTGACGTGGGCGTTGAGTTCTTCGGTGGTCATATCCACACTAATGTTCACGGTTCCGGCAACGTCACGGATTCCAATTGTAATATCCAAGGCTAGTCCTTTCTTTCCATTGTGAATTCTACAGTTCACCTCCCACACTTTTCAGGTGACACAAGCGAAGAATCGCGCAGGGCGTAGTTTTAGTGGGATTTTGTGGCCAGGGTGACGATTTCAACCAGCAGTGTTCCCCAGATAAGGCCGACGACGGCGGAGGCGCCCGTATCTGCTAACCAGGCTACAAAACTACCTGCCGCATGATGGAGAGGAGTGATGAGGTGATGAAGCGTATTGAGCGGCCAGGTGACGTGAAGTTCAGCCAGTTGAGCAATAATGATGTGACCACCAACCCACAACATGGCGATCGTTCCTACAACGGTCAAGATTCGCATTACCCACGGCATAGCGGCTAGCAATGCACGCCCCAGAATCTGAGCGCTACGTGAGGTTTTCTGGGAAAGTGCCAGACCGGCGTCGTCGGTTTTAACAATCAACGCAACCACACCGTAGACCAACGCAGTAATAAGGGACGCAACTAGAAGAAGAATTGCTAACTGGTGCCAAAGGGATGAATCCGAAACTTCATTTAACGCAATGACCATAATTTCGGCAGATAAAATGAAATCGGTGCGAACTGCTTGCGAAACGATCGTGTCTTCTGCGTCTGCACCCGATGCGATCGCAGGTTTTTCCGCCGAATGCCCCGCAAGCCGTTCAACTATCTTGTGCGCGCCCTCAAAACACAAATAACTACCACCCAGAATCAACAAAAACGGAAGCGCCCACGGAGTAAACGTTGCAAGAAGAAGCGAAGCCGGGAGAATAAACACAATCTTGTTTCGCAGCGAACCCTTGGTAATCCGCCAAATAATCGGAAGTTCGCGCTGGGGCGAAAGGCCTCCAACGTATTGTGGGGTAACGGCGGCGTCATCGATAATGACACCCAACGTTTTGGTGCTGGCGCGTGAAGCTCCGGCGGCGATGTCGTCAAGTGACGCGGAAGCGGCTTTCGCGAGCGCGGCAACGTCATCAAGTAATGCAATAAGCCCACCGGCCATAAATCCTCCCTAAAAAGATGTCTGGTAACGATCGTACGTGAGGTGACACGAAAATGTGTGGGAGGTACACGATACAGTTAGAACACAACGAAAAATCATCATACGGGAAGGGAACTGGCGATGTCTGAATACAACGATGCGTCACACGCTGCGGTACTCGATGCCTGCCGGCGTATCCTGGCTGCGCAACAAAAAAGTCAGGCGCTATCGATACTTGGCGCTCCCGCAACTGGAAAAACAACGCTTATTCGCCAGTGCGTCCAGGAAATCGTTGCTCACAGTCCAGAATCTCGTATCGCCGTGCTATCGCCAGATAGACGTGCTGCCACCGAACTGCGAAATACACTCGTTACTGATATGGGAGTGCTCGGTGAAGGAACCCGCGTGCAATCCATCGCGGCGTTCGCGTTCGGAATCGTTTCTGCCTATGCACAAGCGGTAGGGCGCAGAGAACCAGAACTTCTCTCCGGTCCAGATCAAGATGCGTTGATTAAAGACATCATTGATGTGAGCACACGCTACTACCCAAGCGGAATGCTGGGCACAATTAACCCTGATGTGGCATCATTAGAAGCCTTCCGTAGCGAATATCGTGATCTCATCACTCGTGCTGCTGAACTCGGAATTACCTCCTCACAATTAGCACAATATGGGGAACAGGCCGATAATCCTTCCTGGGTAATCGGCGCTGAACTCATGGAAAAATATGAAGATGCGCTCGCGGTTCAAGCCGCTGTAGGGCATCAAAACCCAGATCGTACCGATCATTCCCGCATCGTTACTCAAGCGGCCGCATTTATCCAGCAATGGGGTGGGCACGCGGAACTATCCCTATGCCCAACCTGGGATTGGGTGTTCGTTGATGATCTAGCGAACTGTACGCTGGCGTTGCGATCTTTGCTGCGGGTGCTGCAGGACAATGGTACATGTGTAGTTGTGTGCGGGGATCCTGATGCGGGAGTGCAAAGCTACCGTGGTGGCATCCATCAGTTGCAGGCGTTGATCGAACAGCCGCGGACCGCTGGAGGATTAGGTGCGCGGCGGTACGTGTTAGCTCACCGGTATCGTGGTGGTGGTCAACTTGCGCCGTACATCTCCAAAGTTACGTCCGGGATCCATGTTTCACGTGCTGCACAACAGCGTTCGGCTGATTATACGTATGCGCCAGAATGTGCATTTTCTGGGCACACATTTGTGAGTGCTCATGAAGAAATCGCATACCTTGCGCAGCGGATGCGGCATATCCATAACGAATCGGGCGTTGCCTACGCTGATATGGCTGTGTTCACGCGTTCCCGTTCTGGCCATGAAAACCTCCGCCATGCGTTAATGGATCATGGGATTCCGGTGCAGCCGTTACCTTCTGTTACCCCGCTTCGGTTTCAAGGGGCTGTAAGCGATCTTCTTCTGATGATCAAAACAGCGTGCGGGATGGGCGAAGAAGCCGAGATAGCCGAAGCGATCCGGACATTGCTGGTAGGTCCATTCTTCGGCTATACAGCAGCACACATCGCTGCCCTGAATCGGCAAATGCATGGTTGGGAGATCTTTTACGGAGGCAAGCGGCAAGGGGATAGGCTGCTGGCTGCCATGTTTGAGGAAGGCCCGAACAACCCGGCGGCGGACATCCCTGAGTTTAATAAGATCCGCAGTGTGGCTGAACGAATCCGGCGTGCGGTGCAGAGCGAACAGCGCGCGGAGCGCGTCCTATGGGAAGCCTGGGACGGGCTTGGCAAGGCAGAAGAATGGCGTGAAGAAGTCCTTGCCGGGGGTGTACAGGCAGATATTGCTGATGCCAACCTTGATGCTGTGATTCAGCTGTTTAGAGTGGCACAACGCTTGGCTGATCGTGATCCGGCGAATGCTCTGATTGGGGATCTGATTCGAGTTCTTGAAGAACAAGACGTTCCAGAAGATTCGATTGCACGTACGTCTGCTGGCGCCGAAGGAATCAGCGTGGTCTCGCCAACTGCGGGGATTGGCCGTTCCTGGGGGTATGTATTTATTTCACAGGTCAATGATGGGATCTGGCCAAATCTGCGGTTGCGTAATCCATTGACTCGCGTGCCAGAACTCGTCTCCATTGTTGTAGGTAGTGAACTGGCCGGTGCTCCGGTGCAAGGAATTCAGCAGGTTGCCGAAGTGCTGGATGATGAGCTCCGCATGCTCTTGTTCTGCATGACTCGTGCGACGGACGGCGTAGAAATCACGTGTGTTGAATCGGATGATAATATCCCGTCCAGGTTTGTGCCGTGGCTGTTTTCGGATGATTCTGGGGCGTTGTTGACCCATCATTCACACGCGGCAGTAACACTTGATTCTGCAACGTTTATCGGACAACTACGGCAGGCACAACGGCAAGGGCACGATAGAATCGCAGCCAGTGCACGTGACTATCTACAAAAGATGGCTGAGCATGATATTGCGGGAATGGGGCAGAAACTGTGGGTAGATGATCTAGAGTACACGAAGCGTGAATCAGAGGATGTGGAAACGATCCGGATTTCGCCATCTGCTGTGGAAAATATGCTTACTTGCCCACTACGTGGTGTCCTCGATTCTGCTAACGGGCAATCGCTTGGTAACGCTTCTCTTGCACACGTGGGTACTCTTGTTCATCAGATCGCTGAAGAAACAGAAGAACCGGATCTGGATATGATGAGGGCACGGCTGGATGAACTGTGGGCGGTGTTTGATTTTGGAACAGACCTTGCAGATCAACAACTGTATGAACGCGCTGTAGGGATGGTCACCAAGCTTCATCAATATCTCACAGAAAATCCAGCTACCGAACAACGGGAACTCTATGCACGTGTAGAACGTGATGGACTAGTAGTATCGGGAAAAATCGATCGGTTGGAATTTTCTGATATGGATCCTTCTGCTGTGCGTGTTGTTGATTTCAAAACTGGAAAATCATCTCCGCGTAAAGAAGATGCGGATCGGGTTCCACAGCTGTTGATTTACCAGTGGCTGGTTGAACAAGGTGGAGTGATCATGCCAGAAGGTGGCCAAACTCCAACGCGTAGTTTAGGTGCGCGCCTTGTACATATCGGCAAAGAAACCCAAGGATATGGCCTGACCGAACAATCAGAGCTTGATGCTGAACGCACAAAAGAAGCTGAACAGATGATCAACCGATCAGCGGATATTCAGCGGTCCCACGCCATTGAAGCCCAGATTAACTCCGGTTGCAGAAGCTGCACGTACATCACTATCTGCCCGGCTAAGGAAGGGAAGAGGATCTTCTCATGATGAATTTTGCGGATTTTGTGGGAACCACAGACTTCCCTCCCACCGATGAACAGGCTGCAGTGATCACATCTGATCATCAAGCCACCCTAGTTATTGCGGGTGCCGGATCTGGAAAAACTGCCACCATGGCAAACCGGATTGCATGGCTACTTGCCTCAGGGAAAGCACAACCGAACCACATACTTGGATTGACCTTCACACGCAAAGCCGCGGGCGAACTAGCCGAACGTGTGAATAAGAAAATCCGTGAAATAACTAGGCGAGGTATCTATACGCCGTCGTCGATGCTCACGGATGGAAATATTGGCGATGGCGAAGAAGGTAAAAACCAGATCGCTTCTGCTGTGCACGATACCTTAAGCCGTCCAACGATCAGTACCTATAATTCATTTGCTTCTCAGATCGCCACATCATACGCAATGCTTATTGGGGAAGATCCGGGGGCACGGCTCATGAGCGAAGCGGAACGGTATCAACTCATGTTTGATATCGTTTCTACAGCGCCGCATCATGAAGCATTACTCGATGGGAGCGTTGACGGGCTTACATCCGCGGCATTAGCATTGGCCGCCGGATTGATTGACAACGATGTGACTGTTGGCGAAGCCCGCGATTTCATTTCACGGGAAGTAGAATCTGTGGGGCGTGTGCTTGCACCGCGAATGTCTGCAAAAACAACCCCGGATAAGGGGAGTGTAGAACGGAGCTTCTACGATCGGGCTGCCAAAGCTTTTACCCGGGCGACTGTGGTGAAAAGCCTGGAATCCCGGTATCAACTTCTCGATTCCGTGGAAGCCTACTTTGCCAAGAAAAAAGAACTCGGCCTCATCGAATTTGCAGATCAAGTGTCATGGGCTACCCGAATCGTGGAACAGGTGGCAGACGTACGCGAATCATTGCAGAAGGCTTTCCCTGTTGTTCTATTGGATGAATACCAAGACACGTCAGTTAACCAGGCTCGCTTCTTAAAAACCGTGTTTGCTAACGCTCGTTCAGTTACTGCGGTTGGGGATCCGAACCAGGCAATCTACGGGTGGCGTGGAGCATCAGCTAACGCCTTCCCGGATTTCGTCCGGGATTATCAGGTTCCCAACGAAGCACAGCTCTCCCTGACTCAAGCCTTCCGAAACTCCACATCGATCCTCAACGCGGCGAACAGAGTCACCCAAGGGAAGCTCTCCTATGGAAACTTATCGATCAAACAATTGCGGCCGGGGCCGAATGCTGGAGGCGGGGAAGTGGTACGTGTTCACCGGCATTATGCGGCAGATACATACCAGGCACTTGCATGCCGGTTGAAACAAGAACTACAAGGAAGCGAATCACAAACTCCTCCTACCGCGGCAATTCTTGTGCGAAACCACAGCTTTGAAAACGCGGCGATCGAAGCGCTCGAAGCCGAAGGCATCCCGTATGAAGTGATAGGTGGAAAATCGCTTATAGTTCGCCCAGAAGTTAGGGTAGTGCGATCTCTTCTGGAACTACTTGCCAACCCTGATAGAAACGATCAGCTGATCTATCTGTTCAACTTCTTCGGGCTGGGTGTGCAAGATATTCGCGCCTTTTCTGCGATAGCTAAAGAGCATGCACATGGAGAACGTGAGCAGCTACTGGCACGTATTCGTGTGAAGAGTTCTGCGGCAGAGGCAGAAAAGATAGCTCATGATCTTCAACGGCCAGATGTCCGGCTCATTGATTCGCTGATGGGCAACCATAATTTTACGGAACTAAGTAGCGATGGCCAGCGCCGGATACAGCATCTTGCTTCCCTAGTCGATTCGCTCCAACAATATCGGCATGCAGGCCTAAACAATCTGGTATCTGCAGCGATCGATCTGCTTGATTTGCCTGTGTATGCAGCATCGCGCGCGCATGGTGGTGCAGCAGTTAGGGCTGCACTCGCGGGGTTTGTTTCGCTGGCAGGGGATTACCAGGCAGATAACCCGTATGCCACCGTGGCCGGTTTCCTTTCTTGGCTAGATTTGATGGAAGCACGGGATCATTCTGGTGAAGCGGCGGCGGCTATCGATTCGTCGCTGGGCGAAGATATTTCTCCTGCTGCGGGCATTGTTCAGATTCTTACTGTGAACGCTGCGAAGGGTTTGGAATGGGATATTGTTGCGATTCCCGAGATGGTAAGTAAACGTTTCGATTATGTGAAGCGAGCGTATCCGTTCTGGCACAAATCGAAAGAGATTTTCCCGTTCCCTCTGCGGGCCGATTCTGAACATGTTCCGTGTTATTCCGCGCAAGATTTTGATAATGACGACGATCCGCACGCCGCTAAACGCGACGCATTGATCAGATATGGTGAATACGATCAGGAAATCCGAACACATTCGGGAGATGAGGAACGGCGGTTGGCGTATGTTGCTTTCACACGGCCTCGGAGCCTTTTGATGCTTCTGACTTACGATATCCGCGATGTTGCGGAAGCTGAAAAGAAATATCAAGCTGTGTGTGAGAGACCTGCTGAAACATCAGAAGAAAATGACACAGTCCAGAACCCGCTCTATTTCTCGAACGTGTTTATTGACGATCTTGAAGGAACATACATCACAGATGATGGCTATGAAGAACCATTCACGCAGGTATCTGATGTGATTCGGTGGGGAAAAGAACAAGGCTTATCTCTGGTAAAGTCCACGGCTATCTCCACGTCGCCATCAGAAGTGGCCGTTTTGTGGCCAGATCATGTTGACCGCACTGTTGATAAGCAGGCGAATACGGCGCAGATTGATCATGTGACTGAAGAAGCTCTCTGTGAAGCGTGGAATGAGACGTATCTGCGCCTGGAAGAAGAACGCATGGTGCATAAGGCTACTATCCGAGGCGTTGAACGGGGTTACCTCACAGCCTCAGACGTGGTGGCGCTAATGCATGATGCAGATAAGTTTTTCCGTGATCAACGCCGGCCGGTTCCGCAACCGATTATGGCTGCTAGCCGTACCGGCACCGCAGTGCATGAAGCGATAGCACATTACTTTGAAGCACCGCTAACGTTAGATATTGATTCTGTGTTGGAACCAGATCAAATGCCGATCGATATGGACATGCAGATAAGCGATGAACGCCAACGTGTGCTGATAGAAAGGTTTGAGCAGTCGCGCTTCGCAGGTCTCCCTGCTTTAGCAATTGAACAACCAGTGGAAATCCACCTTGCAGGGTATCCGGTTCGTTGCGTCATCGATGCGGTACTCGATACGTCCAGCATCCCAGGTTGCCTTCCCGTCACAATCGTGGATTGGAAAACAGGGCGGCATCCATCAGACGAACTTGTCAAATCGCGCGAACTCCAGTTAGGGCTCTACCGCCTTGCCTGGTCTCGTGCACACAATGTTCCGCTAAGTGATATTGATGCGTGCTTCTACTATCTGGGAGAAGAAAACAGTAACGCGCGCGAACTGCATGCAGGAGAGCTCTCTGAAGGGGAGATCGAACGCGCGATCATCAACGCGTTGCAAAGTTAAGGTCACCTGTTACGAGCTAGCTTCCGAGAGAAGATAATGGTGAGGGATTAACGTTCCTCACCATCTTCTCCAGCACGGAACCCGGCATCAGAGGCATCGCCGGCCACGAAATCGTCATCAACAGTGTCCACTTTCCACACGGGGCCAGGGGCTAAATCCGGATCGGCAGCCACATCCGTAGCTAGTTCGTTCATCATGTTCACAGCATCCGCAACGATCTGCTGATCGTTATTCCGAATACCAAACATCATCCAGCGGGCAAGCGCGATCTCACTCAACAACACTGTACGTGTAAAGAAATGTTCATCCACATCCCCGATCAAGGAATTCCGATACGATTCCATAATCGCATCAAACAGAGACTCGCTGATCCCAGACATCAAGGATGCAAAATCAACGGCAGGATCGCCAACATGAGCTTCGCCAAAACCAAGAACGCAACTAACCTGCCCGTTTGACCACAACACGTTATCCGATGCAATATCTCCGTGAACAACACTCGGTAAGAAATTCCATAATTCGGGGCTTTCAATCGCATTGTCCCACCTACGTGCCAAAATGGCAGGAACGTTACCGGTGGCATCGGCGTCGTGCAATTCGGTGAGTAAACGCTTCCGAACCATTTCTAAATCGTACGCGGGCATCCCGGCGTCGGTAATCGTGGCCGAATCAAGCTGGTGAATCGTGGCAAGAGTGCGCCCAAGTTCGTGCGCCTCATCCACGGAAAGCCCATCAAAATCGATCGTTTCCCCAATTGGGCGTGGGTAGACAATCGCTCGTCCCGTATCAACTGGAGCAAAACCCGCGGGCCGCATCACATCAAACGGCAACTTGCCGTGACGGAGCCGGTCAACCAATACCGGGGCAAGCCCGGCTTCGGCTTCAATCACGGTGGAGGCGTGCACGCTACGTGGCACTTTAACGATCCAATGCCGGCCGCGTGAATCCAGGACCCCGCCGAAAACAAAATCAAGTGAGGATGAGTATGGGCCACGAATAGAGACGGCGTTGAGCCCGTCAACGGCAACGACTGCAAGTGCGGCAAGGTGATAAGGCGACATCTTCATATCTTTACGGTATCGACTTTTGGCTCATCCGTGCCGTCGAACACGCCCCTTACCACAAAAATCGTGAGAGCCTCCAAAGTTGTCCACACCTGTGGAAATCTCTTGAAGGGGAAATAAGGAAATATA
The DNA here is from genome assembly GCF_000092365.1 of Arcanobacterium haemolyticum DSM 20595. Classification (NCBI taxonomy): domain Bacteria; kingdom Bacillati; phylum Actinomycetota; class Actinomycetes; order Actinomycetales; family Actinomycetaceae; genus Arcanobacterium; species Arcanobacterium haemolyticum. The sequence goes on along the minus strand of NC_014218.1, from coordinate 1,360,067 downwards.
TTACATTGAACGCATATATCAGGAACTGTGGAAGGAAATGCTGTGGACGATGCGCGATCGTGGCTGGATACCCGTGTGCGAGAGCTTGTGCGTTCATCGGGTATTGATCCACAAGAAGATATGTCGGGTCTTGACCGGCTGATCGATGTTGCACTGGCGGAATATGAGAGTCTGGTGATTACTGGCAGCGTCATTCCGTTGGTAAATCAGCAAGAAGAAATCCGGGCACTTCGGGACGATATCGGAGGATTTGGCCCGGTTCAACGCCTGTTGGATGATCCTGCAGTGGAAGAGATGTGGATTAACGAACCAGGCAAGATTTTTGTAGCGCGCGCTGGGCGTAGTGAGCTGACGAACGTTGTGTTGAGCGATCAGCAGGTGCGGGATTTGGTGGAACGTATGTTGCGTGCGTCTGGGCGCAGGCTTGATTTGTCGTCGCCGTTTGTGGATGCCGCGTTGCGTTCGGGGGAGCGGTTGCATGCGGTGATTCCTGATATTACGCGGGCCCATTGGTCTGTGAATGTGCGTAAGTATGTGGTTCGGCCGCGTAGGTTGGCAGAGCTCGTGGAAGCTGACGTGTTGAGTGAGAGTGCTGCACGGTTTTTGGATGCTGCGGTTGATGTTGGGTTGAACATCATTGTGTCGGGTGCAACGCAGGCTGGGAAGACGACGTTTTTGGGCGCGTTGTTGGGTGCGGTTCCTGCGGGGGAGCGGATTGTGACGGCGGAGGAAGTGTTCGAATTGAATCTTGCGCATCGTGACGTGGTGGCGATGCAGACTCGCCCTCCGAATATGGAAGATCGTGGTGAGATCACGTTGCGTCGTTTGGTGAAGGAGGCGTTGCGTATGCGTCCTGAACGGATTGTGATTGGTGAGGTTCGGCAGGCTGAGGCGTTTGATTTGCTGATTGCGCTTAATTCGGGGATTCCTGGGGCATGCACGTTGCACGCGAATTCGGCACGTGAGGCTGTGGCTAAGTTGTGTGTGTTGCCGTTGCTGGCTGGGGATAACGTGACGGCGAGTTTCGTGGTTCCCACGGTGGCCCGTTCCATCGACGTGGTAGTTCACGTTCATCGCGATCGTTTCGGCCGCCGCCGGGTTCGGGAAATCGTTGGGGTGACGGGGCGAGTTGAAGGAGACATCGTGGAGATTTCTCGATTATTTACTGACGACGACGGTGGTGGCTTGCGCCGTGCCGACGGCGAAATCCCACAACGGGAACGTTTTGAGCGTGCTGGCTATGATGTGGCAGATCTGGTGGGAGGAAGATCGTGGGATTCGTTATCGGTGCACTGATCGGGAGCGGGATGTTGTTGATGTTTCGGGCGTGGGAGGAGCCGCGTCCGCTGCTCCTCCCACGCCCTGTGGTGGTATCAGCAGGATGGGCGTGTGCTGGTGGCGTGGCGAGTTTCGTGCTGATTCGGTCACTTCCTATCGTGGTGTGCTGTGCAGTGGTTGCTGGGCTAGTGCCGGTGTTGCGGCGATCTGCGCGGGTTCGGCGCCGCGAAGAAGTGTGCCGGGATGCGTGGCCTGACGTATTAGATGATGTGGTGGCATCGTTGCGGGCAGGGTTATCAGTATCGCAATCGTTGGCGATGGTGGGGGAACGTGGCCCGGAGTTGATGCGTGAACCATTTTCGCGGTGTGCCACGATGATTCGTGCGCAGGGGCGCATGGGGCCTGCGTTGGATGAATTAAAGGCAGAATTTGCTGATCCGATGGCAGATCGAGTGTTGGAGGCGATGCGGTTATCGCATGAATTGGGCGGGCGTGATTTAGCAACGATGCTGGCTAGGCTTGCGGCTGTGATTCGTGAAGATAATCGGGCGCGAGGCGAATTGTTGGCTCGGCAATCGTGGACAGTCAATGGTGCACGTATGGCGGCTGCCGCTCCGTGGGCGTTGCTGGGATTGTTTTCAACGCGGCCAGGAACTGTGGAAGCGTTCAGTTCTCCAGCTGGGATAGCAGTATTATGCGGTGGGGTTATCGTGACTGCTTTGGCGTACGTTGCGATGATCAAGCTGGGGCAGTTGACAGTTGATTCGCGTGTTTTTGTTTCATCACCTGCGAAGGCTGAATCATGATTGCTTATATTGTTGTCGGTTGCGTGATAGGTGGAGGGATAGCAGCGATAATAGTCGCGTTTATTTCTGCTCCAGTTTCTCTTACAACTCGGATTATTAGCCATGCGGCTTCGCGGGATGTTCGTACTCGCAGAATGCCTTATCGTGTGCGGCTAGCAGGTTACGCGGCGGGGGTTGTTGAACGCCTTGGATCAACGAACGTATCGGTTGCGCGGCGGTTGGGTGTTGTTGGGCATGGGAGTGTGTCTGCTTTTCGTTTGAGTCAGATTCAATGGGCAGGCGGCGGGATCATTGCCGGAGCATTGAGTGGCACGAGCCTGGTTATTCGCGGATTTCCTGCATTAACAGTTCTAGCTACTGTGGGATTTGGCGGAGTGTGCGGCGCCTTGTGGGCTGATTATCGGTTGACTACCGCTGCACGTGCCACATCCCGGATTCTCACTGCTCAATTACCAGATGTCATTGAGCTGATTGCTTTAGCTGTTAGTGCTGGTGAACCTGTGCGGCCCGCGATCGAACGAGCCGTACGATCAGGAAGTGGCCCACTAATAGAGCATCTGCGAACAACATTGGCGCATGTTCATGCAGGGAAATCGTTACCCGCAGCCTTAAGCGATCTTTCGGTACGGGCAGGAAATCAGAACGTTTCCCGTTTTACGGACTCCCTCATCACTGCCATGGAACAAGGCGGTGGACTTGCGCAAACACTCCATAATCAGGCGCGTGATGCACGTGATGCGGCCCGCCGAGATTTATTAGAAGAGGGCGGAAAGGCAGAGATTTCCATGATGATCCCGGTTGTGTTCCTTATTCTTCCGATCACGGTTATCTTCACCATCTTCCCGGCATTAAGCCAATTGACATTCATGTAAACATTCAACGAAAGGAATACCATGAAGAACACGATCCGCCAGTTATATCTGCGAATGATTGACGCCATAGCAACGCCTCGAATGCACAAACGCGAGCGAGGCGATGTACCTGGGTGGGTGATGATTACGCTCATGACGGCCGCACTCGTAGTGATGTTGTGGGCAATTGTTGGACCGGCGCTCACCAACTTATTTGAGGAAGCGATAAGCCGGGTTACAGATATCTCGTGAAGCCACAACGTACGCATGAAGACGGCAATGCGGTTGTTGGTTTTGTGGCAACCGTGGGCCTTCTTTTGTTGGTTGTGTTGACAGTTATGGGAATTGGATTCACGTGGTTCGCTCGCGAAGTCATGAACGATTCTGTTGCACTAGGAGCCCGAATTGCGGGACTTGACGGATCAAACGAAGAAATCGCGCACGCCCGCACAGCCGAACTCATCACGGCCACGTTGCCGGCCAGTTACGCGAACAACATCGTGGTGACATACGGGTCTGATTGGGTAGACGTGAGCGCAACAGCTCGCGCACCCGTATTCGGCCTCATCCTACCAATCACCATCGAGGTGAGTGCACGTGCGCCAATTGAATAGCCAAACGCCAACAAAGAGAAAAGAACCAGGAAATGCGCTTATCGAATTCGTTGGCATCATCGTGATTATCGTTGGGCCAGCACTCATCCTCATCATGTCGTTGAGCACGATCTTAAGCGCCCGCTTCAGCGCCGAAGCAGCGGCCCGGGATGCAGTTCGAGAAGCCGTACGAACGTCGTCGTTATCAATCCCAACCGAAACGGAACGTATCGCACACGAGGTGTGGACGATGCGAAAGCGAACCGAACCGCTCACCGTGGACACGTTGTGTACCCACGAACCCTGCCTCACCCCAGGTGGCCAGATCACCGTGAGTGTAAGCGCACCCGTCACGTTGCCCGCTATCGGAATCGTAACCCACGTGGAAGCACACCACACCATGACTGTCGATCAATACCGGGAAATGCCATGAAAACGAAAGAAGAAGGAAACCTCATCATCCTCGGACTCGGAATCTGGGTATTCGTGATAGCGCTCGCGCTCCTGATCGGAAGCGCCGCACACCTCCACAACGAACGCAAAGAACTCCTAGCGCACGCCGATTCCGCCGCGCTCGCGCTTGCACAACGAATCGACGATGCACGCTATTATGCAACCGGAAATATCGACTATGCGCCACCAGACCTCACTGAACACGCCCATGCGCTCGCGGAACGTGCCCACGCAACAATCCACGAACCAACCGGAGTAAAGGGCGAAAACGTGGTGATAACACTCTGCCAAACCACATCGATACCCATGCTCCCCACGTTCCTCAACTTCGCCTCAAACGTAGAAATGTGTGCAACCTCGTTCGCACGACTAAGAATCACCCCCACCCAATAGCGTAGACTTAACCCCGTGGCAACTGATTATCAAGCTGAAATAGAAGAACTCCGCCGATCCTACTCGCAGATCGAAGCAGTAACTGACGTTACCGCTTTGCAAACGAAGATCGCCGACCTCACCGAACAATCCGGCGCGCCTGATCTCTGGGACGATCCAGAAAAAGCTCAAGGCGTCACCTCGCAGCTCTCCCATGCGCAATCCGAACTCGATCGCGTTGTAAAAATGGGCGAACGCGTAGCAGACCTCGAAACGCTGTATGACATGGCCGTGGAAGAATCCGAATCGGATGCTGCTATGGGAGCAGAACTGTTCGCGGAAGTCGATGGCGAACTCGAACGCGTACGCACCGATCTATCCGAACTTGAAATCAAAACCCTGCTCTCAGGCGAATACGATGAACGCGATGCGGTTGTCACCATCCGGTCCGGCGCCGGCGGCGTGGATGCTGCGGACTGGGCCCAAATGCTCCAACGCATGTACCTCCGCTGGGCAGAACGCCGCGGCTACAAGACTAAGGTAATGGATACGTCCTACGCGGAAGAAGCAGGTATCAAGTCCACCACGTTCGAAGTCTCCGCACCATACGCCTACGGAACACTCTCCGTAGAAGCAGGTACACACCGCCTCGTTCGTATCTCCCCATTCGATAACCAAGGCCGCCGCCAAACCTCGTTTGCCGCCGTCGAAGTTATTCCACTGATCGAAACCACCGATCACATCGACATTCCGGAAAGCGAACTCAAGATCGATGTGTTCCGTTCCTCCGGCCCAGGGGGTCAGTCCGTTAACACCACCGATTCCGCAGTTCGAATGACGCACATTCCAACCGGCATCGTGGTATCCATGCAGGATGAAAAATCCCAGATCCAAAACCGTGCAGCGGCCCTGCGCGTTCTTCAGTCCCGCCTCTTGCAAAAGCGCCACGAAGAAGAAGCCGCGATCAAGAAGGAACTCGCTGGTGATGTGAAGGGCGCATGGGGCGATCAGATGCGATCCTATGTTCTGCACCCCTACCAGATGGTGAAGGATCTGCGCACCGGCTTTGAAGTTGGTAACACCGAATCTGTATTCGATGGCGATATTGACGGCTTCATCGATGCCGGTATTCGCTGGCGTCACGGGCAAATGCACATTGAAGAATAATCACGCATTTTCGCAGTTTTTTATAGTGTAGCGGCGCGTCATCTCTGTGATTCGCCGCTACAATCTACTAGGCTAGACAGGGTATGTACCCGAAGTAGATTGTGTCTAGTTCATGATTACGTTTGAAAACGTTACAAAGGTGTACGCCCGCGGGGCCGCACCAGCCCTCGATCAGGTAAGCCTGAATATTGAACGTGGCGATTTTGTGTTCCTTGTTGGCGCCTCCGGTTCAGGCAAATCAACGTTGCTTAGCCTGATCTTGGCTGAAGAACGCCCAACGTCCGGGCGAATCCACGTGCTAGGTAAGGATCTTTCCGGGATTTCCAGCCGGCGTGCGCCTTTTTTGCGCCGCAAGATCGGAACCGTTTTCCAAGATTTCCGCCTGCTCAGCGATAAAAACGTATTCGATAACGTGGCTCTGGCCATGAAAGTAATCGGGCGCCCACGCCACGCCATCATGAAAGAAGTACCGCAAGTGCTTGAACTTGTGGGCCTAGAAGGCAAAGAAAAACGTGGCATGCACGAACTATCTGGTGGTGAAAAGCAACGCGTGGCAATCGCGCGCGCAATGGTGAACCGCCCAGAAATCTTGCTAGCAGACGAACCTACCGGAAACCTCGATCACAACACTGCGCTGGGTATTATGCGGTTGCTAGATCGGATTAATCGCCAGGGCACAACAGTTGTGATGGCCACCCACGATCAGGAAATCGTGAACCAGTTGCGCAAGCGTGTTGTAGAACTTGTTGATGGGCAGATGACTCGCGATCAAGAACGCGGCCAATACGGAGGTGCTCGCTGATGCGGATTGGGTTTATCTTTTCTCAGGTTTGGAAGGGCTTGCGCAAGAATACGTCGATGATGGCGTCTGTTGTGCTCGTGACCTTCGTATCGTTACTGTTTGTGGGCGCTGCGATTCTATTCCAAAAGCAGATCGAATCTGCGAAGAACGATTGGTATGACAAGGTTGAAGTCTCCGTCTTCATGTGCCCGCCTCAATCCACCAGTGCCGCGTGTGCCGCAGGTGAAGCAAGCGATGCGCAAATAACCGAATTGCGTAAGTTCTTAGAAAAGGGTGAAGTATCGAAGCATATCGAACGCGTCTACTTCGAAACGAAAGAAGACGCCTACAAGGCCTTCCGTGAACAGTTGGAAGGCACCACATGGGCCGATACAATCGATGCCGATCTTATGCAGCCGTCCTTCCGTTTGAAGTTGGCGAATCCGGATGAAGACGACATCGCCGTGGTATCCGAAATGCTCTCCGGCCGCCCCGGCGTAGAATCAGTGATTGATCAACGTGAACAGCTCAAGCCGTTGTTCAACATGCTGAACCGGTTCACGCTGATCGCCACAATCCTGGCAGGCATCATGATCGTCGTCTCCCTGCTCCTGATTCCGGCCACGATTCGCCTCTCCGCCATGTTCCGCCGGAACGAAACGGAAATCATGCGTTACGTGGGCGCATCCAACGCCTTTATCCAAGCGCCGTTCATTCTAGAAGGCGTGATCTCATCGCTGATCGGCGCGCTTTTGGCCATCGGCGGTCTTTACGTGGTGGTTGAATTCTTCGTTCACCAATGGTTTGCGGATTCGTGGCTCAAGATCGTCTCGTCCCACGACGTCCTCATGCTAGCCCCATGGCTTCTCCTTGCCGCGATCGTCATTTCCGCGGTGGCATCGTTCCTCGCGTTGCGCCGGTACACGAAGGTCTGATTATGAGTTTTCGACGTCGGTCTATTGCGTTCGTTTCCGCCATCACTGTGGTGGTGGCTGGATTCGCATTCCCTGCGTGGGGTGATGAACGGCAGGATCTGGTAGATAAACAGCAACAGAATGCTGCGAAAGCGAATGAAATCAAATCATCTTTGGAAGGCTTGGATGCCAATCTTCAAGAAGCTTTTCTTGAACTGGAGAAAACTCGTGCGCGGATTCCTGGAGTGGAAGCAGAACTAGCCCAAGCAGAAAACGAGTTGGCTTCGGCAGAACGCCAAGCACAAGCGAATACTGCACTTCTTTCGTCAGCCCAAGAAGAACTGCGAGGAATCGCAGGCGAGCTCTCTGATTCTTCGAAAGCCGCGAAGCAAACCCGGCAAACCCTGGCCGAAATTGCTCGCGCCACCTACCGTGGTGAAACGATGCCATCCGCTCTGGATCTTGTGATGGGATCAGCATCCGCAGAAGAATTCACCAACGCCTACCGCGTCAATGCTGCCGTTACACGTACCCAAACCGCCGCGCTCACCGAACTCTCACAATCCGTTGCTCGATCCAAAAACCATCAGTCACGCCAAGAAGCTGTAGAAGAACGAGTAGCAGAATTGAAGGCGGAATCGGACGCGATCGTCGTCGCCAAAAATTCTGCTAAAAACGAAGCGGAAGCCCGTAAAACTGAACTTCTCAACCTCGAATCGTCCATCACCGCAAAACAAAGCGAACTAGAACAACGCAAACACGATGTTGAAGGATCGCTAGCGCAAATTGCCCAAGAACAACAAGCAACTGCCAGCCGAATCGCGGCCATTGACGAAGAAAACCGCAGGGCAGAAGCGGAACGGCGCCGTCAACAAAAGTCGGCACCAGCAGTAACTGGAGGAGGCTGGCTCAACCCGCCAATCCCAGGGCCGCTGGTGGTGACGTCACCGTTCGGAATGCGCGTCTACCCACTCGGAAACTACCGAAGCATGCACTACGGAGTAGATCTTTCCTCCGCCTGCGGAAACCCACAATACGCGGCGGCGTCCGGAACAGTCGCAAGCACAGAATTCGATTACGGCGGCGGAAACATCGTGTACGTCAACCACGGAATCCGCAACGGCGCATCGTACGTGACCGCCTACATGCACCTTTCTGCAATCAAAGTATCGCCAGGGCAACGGCTCAATCAAGGCGACCTGATTGGGCTCACGGGCGCAACCGGGCGCGTCACTGGTTGCCACGTCCACTTCGAAGTATGGCAGAATGGTACGGCTATCAACCCAATGGGGCTACCAGGCTTCTAACCAAGTAAAGGAGAGATGATGGCAAAGAAAGCCGCGAAAAACTCCGCCGCACAGAAACCCGGCAAGCTCACCCAGGCCCAAAAAGCAAAAGCTGCCGCCGATGCCAAGCAGGTAATTGCGCGCAATAAAAAGGCGCGTCACGATTACTTTATTGACGATGTGTTCGAAGCCGGCCTGGTTTTGTCAGGGACGGAAGTTAAGGCGCTACGGCTCGGGCGCGCATCGCTCACCGAAGCCTGGATTGAAATCGACCGCTCCGGCGAAGCCTGGGTTGTTGGCATGAACATCCCCGTGTATGCCATGGGCTCGTGGACTAACCACAAGCCAACTGCCAAGCGGAAACTGCTCCTGCACGGCCACGAATTGCGCGAACTCGGCGTGAAAGTCAAAGCCAAAGGCACCACAATCGTGCCGCTCGAACTCTACTTCCTGGGCGGGCGGGCAAAACTTGAAATCGCCCTGGCCCACGGCAAGCAAGAATGGGACAAGCGCGAAACGTTGCGGCGCCGCCAAGATGAGCGCGATGCTCAGCGGGCGATGAGCGATGCGCGGAGGAAGCAACGTTAAGTTTTTCAGTGGACCTGCGTGCACTCACTTTGCATTTTTGGCTAATTTTCCGGTGAATCGGGGCGAACGTGCCCAAAAATGCAAACTGAATGCACAAGTGTTCGCTTAATACCGAAAAACCCATCGCCACGTGCGCGCCTATGGTAAGCCTAGAAGTATGAAATCATGGCTTATTGATATGGATGGCGTGCTGGTGCACGAAGGAAAGGCGCTTCCGGGCGCTGCTGAGTTCTTGGGGAAGTTGCAGGCTGAAGAGATCCCTCATCTGATTCTGACCAACAATTCGATTTTCACCGAACGCGATTTGGCGGAGCGGTTGCGGATGTCTGGGTTGGATGTTTCTGAGGATAATATTTGGACGTCCGCGTTGGCTACCGCGCATTTCTTGGCGCATCAGTCTGAGGACCGGCGAGCATACGTGGTTGGCGAAGCCGGGTTGACTACCGCGTTGTATGAAGAAGGCTTTGTGATGACTGACGTGAAGCCCGAGTTTGTTGTGTTGGGGGAGACTCGGAATTATTCGTTCGATGCGATCACCAAGGCGATTCGGCTGATTCAGGATGGGGCGCGGTTTATCGCAACGAACCCTGATAACACGGGGCCTTCTGCCGAGGGCGATATTCCAGCTACGGGCGCTGTGGCTGCGTTGATTGAGAAGGCCACGGGGCGTTCGCCGTTCTTCGTGGGCAAGCCGAATCCGGTGATGTTGCGCAATGGTTTGAACAAGATTGGGGCGCATTCGGAATCTACGGCGATTGTTGGGGACCGGATGGATACGGACGTGCTCGCTGGCGTAGAGACCGGTTTGCAGACCCACCTGGTTTTGACCGGTTCTACGAAGCGTAAGGATATTGAGAAGTTCCCGTTCCGTCCGGATTTCGTTCACGATTCGATCGCGGACGTGGTTGAACTGGTTTAGTTAGACTAGACGACGCCGGGGCCACGCGGTACACTTGACGGACAGTATGTTTTGGGTTGCTGTGCGTTGAAGACTGCGCCGGCCGCTCAAGGTGATAACTGAATAGGGGATGATCGGTTTCGACGGTAGTGATTACCGAAGGGAAGCGGGTAGAGGATGCACAGTTATCTCTTTAACGATCTGTGCGAAAAAATAACTGCCAACAAGCAGAAGTCTGATTTCGCCCTCGCCGCCTGAGCGAGCGCATTTACATGAAATCCGTCAGGCTCACGTTGCTTTCGCGTGAGATTCCTGGCGTCGCTTTTGAAAGCCACTGGCACTAGCGGTTCGCTATTAACCGTTAGGCGACAACCTATTAGCTAAGTTCGTCAGCAACGTGTCTGTGAGAGTGCTGGAGCCAAAAACAACGATGAACAGACTGCACCCGGAGAAGTCTTGGGTTCCTCACTATCGGACGGGAGTTCAATTCTCCCCATCTCCACTACGAGCACGCTGAATTGATACAATTCCGCAAAACTAGGGTTTTGCGCAAAGGTGCGCACAAAATTTGAAAATGCGCGCAGTTTGTAAAAGGCCTGCTCAAAGGCATAAAAATAGGGCTGACTACCTGAACGGTGGTCAGCTCTATTGCTTTGATTGCCCACGGCTGCCTGGTGGTCTTGTTAGACTAGTGCCATGAGCATCTGAATCGTTTTCGTTTTCCGTGTTGGTTCGACGATTGGCGGTTCGCTATGCCTATTTCTTTTGATTCTGTTTCTTTTTCGTACTCATCTTTGCCGCTGCTGGTCAATGTGTTTTTCTCGTGTAGCGAGCAGGAGCGTATTTGTGTGGTGGGCCCGAACGGCTCGGGCAAGACTACGTTGTTGCGCCTGGCAAACGGCACACTTACTCCTGATTCGGGCGTGATTGCAGGCGCGAGTGAATCTGGCCTTGGACGCTTTGATTCTGCACGGGCATCCACGGTAGGTGATGTTTTTCGTGCAGCGAACGGTGATGTGTACGAGTCGCTGCAGCGGTTTCACGAGATTACCGAGCGTCTCGAACACGCTCATACGGATGCGGATTTGGCTGCTTACGATGCTGCGTTTGAACGAGTGACGGCGTTAGGCTCGTGGGATTACAATGCTCGCCGAACTGAACTGCTTGCTGATTTTGGGCTTGGTGGTATTGCTCTCGATCGGCTTTTAGCTTCGCTTTCTCCGGGGCAGGTTACGCGGGTGCGATTGGTGGCGTTGCTCCTGAACCGGCGAGGGGTGTTGCTTTTGGATGAGCCAACGAATTACCTTGACGATGATGCTCGCTCTCGCCTGATCTCTATGGTTCGCGCTTGGCCTGACGGTGTGCTTTTTTCCAGTCACGATAGGGATTTCATCGAGCAGGTGGCCACGTCTGTGCTAGATCTTGATGTTGCTTCGTGGCAAGCACTGGCAGTTTTTGACGGTGTTGATGCTAGTTTCGGTGCGTGGCAAACAACTGGTGCTTACAGTGACTACCTCAAGCAGAAGCAACGTGCCCAGAATCGTCACCGCCAGATTTATGCCCGCCAGCGAGGGCATAAGAAGCGGCTTGCGGAGCATCGGAGAGATTCTGAGACGGTGGGTCACGTTCATTTCTCGCGCCGTTCCGAGGTGGGTATGGCACAAAAGTTCTACGCAGACCGCGCTCAAAAAGTCTCCACGAGACGCAAAACAAACGATGACGTGAAAGTTGCTGCGCTTGCTGCGCGCGAGGTGCGAAAACCCCGCGAAGTGAGCTACTCGGTCACTATCCCCAAAGTAGCCACTGGTGGCTTAGGAAGCATTGTGGTGCAGGTACGTGCCGCAAGCGTGCCAGGGCGGCTCCAGCCCGTCACCTTCGACCTTGCTTACGGCGAGAAGCTTCTCGTCACAGGAGCGAACGGCGCCGGAAAAAGCACACTATTGCACTGGATTGCTACCGGCAAACCGCCTAGTGCTAGCGCGAGTGGGGTAGTTACTGCTGGTGACGGCATAGCTTATGTTCCTCAAACGCTCCCTGCGCCTAGTGATCTATTGATTCCAGAGAGTGCGCGGCGTGAGGGGATAGGCGAGGTAGGTAAAGGCTTCTTGCATCCGAAGTTCTGGGCGACGCCGCTATCCCAGCTCTCGGACGGTAACCAACGCCGCGCTCAGCTGGCTGTTGCTGTATCCTCGTCACCGAACATACTGGTGATTGATGAGCCCACAAACTATCTTGATCTCGATTTCCTCGAAACCATAGAGGAAGCATTCCGAGAATGGAACGGAACCCTCATCATCACTACCCACGATCAATGGCTGATCCAGCACTGGCAAGGGAGAGCAATCCGCCTTGATGTGACGCACAGTGAGTCATAGCTTCGATTAGTGATGAACTTTAATTTCTGTGCCATCAGCGAATACCACGGTCGCCTCGCCTGATGGCGTGATCTCGATGCGTTGGCAGAGAGCGCGTAGGGTTGCTTGGTTAAAGTCTTCCTCCAGGGTTGCTTTTTGAAGGGTTTTCTTGAACCTGGTGAGCTTGGCCTTGATGCCGTGGCGGCGCTCAATCTCTGTCTGTGTGGTCTCGTAGGCGCCGATGGCTTCGCGCTGGCGGGCTTCGAGTTGGTCGAAACGTTCGCGGTAGTTGTCTTGGTTTTGGGAGTGGTGGGCGTTGCGGGTGATGGCTTGGTTGATGAGCTTCGTGGCAACTTCCACCTCGGTTGCTTGCTGCAAGGCTTGTTCTTCCAAATCCGTAGTGTCGGTTGCTGTGGCAATCAGATAATCCCAGTCGATTAGCTGCTGTTGTTTGAAAAGATTGGATAAGGCTGTTTGGAAGATTGTCTGTAGCTGGTTATCGCGTAGTACGAGCATTTTCTTCGGGTGTGGGATTGCGAATTTTTGGTTGCATTGCCAAATAATCGTCTTGTATTTATCTGTGGAATGCCAGGTTTTGCTTCCGTAGGCTGCTCCGCAGTGGGTGCAGTAGACGATGCCGGTGAAGGCTCGCTCGCGCCGGCCTTGGTTCGTGTTTTCCGCTAGTTCGTAGCGCACGAGTTCCCAGGTTTCAGGATCGATGATGGCTGGGTGAGAGTCGGTCACGTAATACTGGGGCACTTCGCCCTCGTTGGTTTTCACAGCCTTGGTGAGGAAATCGACGGTAAAGGATTTTTGCAGCAGAGCATCGCCTTTGTATTTCTCGTTGGTGAGGATGGAATGGATTGTTGAGTGCGACCATTTCGCTTTCCGCATCGGCGTGGGAATCCCATCCGCATCAAGGGCGGCCGCAATTTGTGGAATGCTCATGCCTTCGAGGTATTGGCGGTAGATGCGGCGCACTGTTTCGGCTTGCTCAGGGTTAATAACCGGGTTGCCGTCTGGGCCTCGGTCGTATCCGAGGAAGTTACCGTAGGGCAGATAAACCTTACCGTCTTGGAAACGCTTCCTATGACCCCACGTGACGTTCTCGGAAATAGATCTGGATTCTTCTTGAGCCAGAGAGCTCATGATGGTGATCAATAGCTCGCCTTTGGAATCCAAAGTCCAGATATTTTCTTTCTCGAAAAACACCTCCACACCTTTATCTTTCAACTTCCTCACCGTTGTGAGGGAGACGACGGTGTTGCGAGCAAACCGGGAGACGCTTTTGGGGACGATCAAGTCGATTTTTCCTGAGAGAGCGTCAGCTATCATGTGGTTGAATCCCTCCCGGTGTTTCGTGGAAGTGCCAGAGATTCCTTCATCGGTGTAGATGTCGACGTATTGCCAGCCGTCGTGGTTTTTGATGTAGTGCTCGTAATAATCCACTTGTGCCTCATACGAGTTCGCCTGGTCAGCGTCATCGGTGGAGACGCGAGCATAGCTAGCTACGCGGCGTAGCTGCTGGCTGCTAATCGTGGTTGTAGTGGAGTGTAAGGGTTTGGTGGCAGGGATAGTGGTAATCCGTGGCATCAGGCAGTCGCCTCCTCGCCGGTGCGGTAGTCAATTGTGGCAGTGTTCCCACTATTGAGGTGGATTGTCAGGTGTCAGTTCGGGCTGGCCTCAATTCGCTTGATCCGAACAACCACCTGCTGGTTGTCCCAAGCATGAAGCCCAAGCAGCCGGTTGATGATGGTGTGCAGGTGTTCTTCTCGTAGTTGATGAGCATGGCAGGGGTTGCCCTTGCCTTTCGTGGCGGTTTCGCACCACCAGTATTTATAAGTTGAGTGTGCCAAGCGGCGGGTACGCCGATGATAGTTCCTGCCACAGATAGTGCAGGTGATACGGTGCGTACGAGCGCTACTCCCACCGGTTGGGGTCAAGCCGCGCCCGCCCGTGGCACGCCGCCTAGCTAGCTCTGCCTGAACGGCATCAAAAACGCTACGCTCGATAATCGGCGGGTGGGAGTCTTCCACAATATATTTATCCAGCTCGCCACGATTCAGAGTCGGTGTGTTATCTCCGGCGTGAGCACTGAAGTACTGTTGCAAGATTGCGGTACCGATATATGTGGGATTCTCCAGCCAATCGCGGGTCACCGAGGCACTGAACTTGCCGCCACCACGTGAACGCAAACTCTCTTGGTCCATTTGTTTGCAGGTTTTCTCCGGGCTGATCCCGTCAAGAAACTCAGCAAACACACGCCGCACGATCACGGCTTCTTCAATAATGTCGAGCTGGCCGTGGTGGTAGTGGTATCCGTAGGGTTGACGTGAATGAAGAAGACCATCCTTGTATTTTTTGCGGATGCCCCACTTCGCGTTAGCCGAGATAGATTCGGACTCAGCTTGCGCGAACGAGGCTAGTAAAGTGAGGAGGACTTCGCCCTCAGCGTTAGCGGTGTCGATGTTTTCACGTTCAAAACGCACTGAAACTCCAGCGGCTTTCATGGCTCGCACAGTGGTGAGTAGGTCGACGGTGTTACGGGCAAACCTGCTAATCGATTTGGTGAGAATAATGTCTATTTGCCTGGCTAAGGCTTTATCGATCATTTGGTTGAACTCGTCACGCCCCGTAGTGCTGGTACCCGTCGCGGCATAGTCAGAATATACTCCGGCGTACTCCCAGCCTGGTGTTGAGCTGATGAGGTGGTGTAGTAAGAAACTTGGGCAGAGAACGATTGAGTGAGGCGCTCGGATTCACGCGATACCCGCACATACGCCGCCACCCGCGTGAGCTTCAACGCTACTGGTTTGGGTGGTAGTTTGTAGATCTCCATGCGCGTCTCCTTGTATCAACTTCGGTGTGTCTATATATCACTCTGAACGCCTGTTTTATCCAGTCGCTGTGGCAATAACAGTGCCATAATCGCAGGCTGATACGAACCGATGAGAGCCTCTCGTACCCGCTGATAATCAGCCTGAGAGATAGCATCAGCTACGCGGAGTTTTTCGGCAAGTGCAAGGGTGACCCTGCAGACTGCCTCATGTTTCATCTGAACCGCTTTCATGCCGTGCCCCTGTGGGTCACGTAGCAGACATGGGAGCAATACTTGCGTTTCTTGTTGCCGTAGGCAGTGAATGTGGTTGCGCAGCCAGCGCAGGTGAAGATATAGGTAGCAGTACACCTTTTCGCCTCCGGGTATGCTTTCCACCAGGCGCGCCGATGCTCCTCGCTACAAAAACGCGGTTTCTCATCAGCCGAGAGCAGGGTTTTTATGATGGCTTGTTCCCGCCTGATGACCCACGGATCAAGCGTGTACTTCACAAATTCGAGGCTTTGCTGCTCAATATTGCTAAAGCTAGATTTTTCCAGGTCGCCAATCATGTGGGGCGAGATACGAAATATTCGGGCGATCTCATTGAGCTGAAACTTCCGTGTCTCTAAAAACTGTGCCGCTCCGGGCTTACCGATATCGGCGTGTATTTCTTCCCCTCCTCAAGCACCGCAACTTTGTTACTGTTACGAGCGCCACCAAAAGTCTGTTGCCAGGATTCGCGCACCCGAGAAGGGTCTCTGATCGTGCCTGGATGCTCTAACACCCCACCAGGAGCCGCCCCATTAGCAAAAAATGAAGCACCGTAATCTTCGGTAGCCTGCGCGAGCCCGATAGCGTTTTTTGCCATCGCGATCGGGGAATAACCAACCAACCCATCAAAACCAAGACCTGGAACATGAAGCACATCGCTAGGGGTAAGCCGGATCGTCTTGTACTCTCCTGCGGGTTCGTCCCAGGAGATTTGGTACTCGTAATACAAAGCCTTGCTGTCCAGATCCCTGCCTACGCTCATCCGATTCGGTTGCAGCGGATACAGCCCGATCACTTCGCCGAGCCCGTTACGCACTACCTGAGCAAACGCATTACCCCACAACAACAGTTGCGTCATGAGCGTTTCTCTAAACACGAAGCTCGTCATCTCGGGGTTAGGTTCATCGTGAAGCAGGCGGTACAAACCATGATCGACCGCTTTTTCTTTACCACCGCCGTCCTTGTAACGGTAGACGTGCAGTGGTAGTCCGGCTATCGCTTCAGCTAAGATCCTCACGCATGAATACACGGCGGTCATTTGCATCGCGCTTCGCTCGGTCACCGGACGCCCAGCAGATGTCGGCCCAAACAAAAAGCTATACCCACCACCCGTGAGGACTGTATTCCGGGTGGGGAGTTTGCGGAAAAGTCAATAAACCGATTCATTATTTTCTCCTGAAAATAAGTCGTCCCTGCCACTGGTTTTGTGGCAGGGACGACCCCTGATAATTACTAGCGAAATCTCGCAGCTCTACCTGTTTTTCATATGGACGGAATAAAGGGCACTTGTTATAGGTTATGCGCTCCATTAAGAACATCATCACGTAAACCAAGTGACGCTGAAAGTACTTCAATCCCTAGAAGATAGCCTTCGCTATCAACATCGATCGTCACTTGTGTTTGCCCGTTTGGGGTTTCTATGAGAGAAACCTGTTGAGCTGATTCTTTTGGTTCAATGTCGTTACCAAAGGTAATGTACGCAGCATCGGCTTCTCTGTCATAAGTCATCTTCATGAGGCTACCCTTTCGTGACTGTAATGATGTTGCTGGTTTTGTTAGCCACTATAACCCGAATTCTATTTTCCCTTTTCCTTGTGTGAATACTGACGTTGTTTTCTTTCCTGCGTGAAGTGCCTCGGGTTTACTTCCTAGGCGTTTGCCCTGGTTTTCATTTTCTCTGATGTGCTCGCGATGCGCCAGTAGTAGTTCTCAACCTCGACCGGGGTGCGGTAGTCAAGGGCTTGGTGGAGCCGGGTCTGGTTCCACCAGGTCACCCATTCGAAGGTAGCGATCTCGACCTCAAGAACGTCTTTCCATCGATGGTTATTGATCAGCTCGTTCTTATATGAGCTGTTGACGTTCTCGGCTAGTGCGTTGTCGTAGGAATCCCCAACCGTCCCGGTTGATGGAGTGATACCAGCATCTGTGAGCCGATCGTTATACACAATCGACACATACTGCGATCCGTGGTCTGAGTGATGTATCACCCCGGCCGTTTCCTTCGCGCTCGTGATCGCCTGATTCAACGCCTGCAACGGTAATGCCTCGGTCCGCATGGAATCTGATAGTGCCCAGCCCACGATCTTGCGAGAGAACACGTCCGTCACAAACGCCGCATAAACGAACCCTTGAGCGGTTCGAACATAAGTAATGTCCGCGACCCACAGCCGGTTCGGACCAGCGGCGTGAAACTCGCGATGAACCAAACCTGGTCTGGTATCTTCCCTCCGGGCTTTGTGTGTCGTGATCGGGGAACGTCCCTTGCCCTTCCCGGATACTCCTGCCAGACGCATGAGCCTCGCGGTCTGCTCGCGGCCGACCCGCACGCCACGGCGGGAGAGCGCGTGCCACATTTTCCGCACACCGTAGACACCATAGTTCTCCCCATGGATCTGGAGAACCTTGGCAACCAGCTCACGGTCCCGGATGCTCCTAGCGCTCGGCGTACCATATGCGTTACGATAGCCGCGGGAAGTGATGAAGCCTCCCTGACGTTGCTCATTTAACGTCGCACAAATGAACACGGGCTGTGAAACGATCACGATACTCGTCAATAAACGCGATCAAATACGGACGTTGGGGGCCTGGTTCTGACGCGAAAAAAGCCGACGCGGCCTTCAACAACTCGTTCGTATCGCGCAGTTCTTGATTCTCCCGGCGCAGCCGAGCATTCTCAGCCACAAGGTCTTCCTCAGCCCGTGTGACCTGACCGGTCTTGCGTGCTTGCTGTAACGCCGGGCAGTGTGCCACGAAACCCCAAGCTTGGGCGCGACTACCTGACACGCGTCTTGAATCGAGAGCCCCTCAGCAAGGATCCGATCCTCCACCAACCAGACAACCCGATCCTTCGCTTCCTGATCAAATTTCATGCGGCTCTCCAGATTTTCCCATCCACTCAAACGGAAGAAAACTCGGGACACTTCAACAATGACTTGCACTCCTCACTGGGCTACTTCAGCCCAAGGAAATACGCGGAACGATGGAGAGAAGGAAACACGGTCAACGCCTTAAACCGACTGGACCTAATTCTTAGGCCACTCCAACTGCCCGAAACCCACTAAATTGCCCCTGTCAATTTGAGGAAAAGAAATCCTCGTATGATTCTGAAGTAGGTATCTGCCTTATTTCGCGGGTCGCTACAAGATGTAGAACACAGACTGTAACTGCAGCAATACAAACTGATATCGCGAATTCAAATCCGAACTGCTCGTAAATCACGGTGGCACTGAGCGTTGCTATTGTCGTGAGAAATAATTCAACTACGCCAACGGCGGCAAAGAATCGACCTAAAGCATTTTTCGGGACGGACAGCATCTGTACAGACCCCATGACCGCACTTCCAGCAGGGAGCAGAACCATTGAAGGCGCGAGAACGACAATTCGAAGATAAGTGGACTCGACTAAAAGTAATAGGACTAGCGTTGATAATGGTAAGAGGTAGGCTAGTAGTATCAGTATCCCGCCTTTGACTCGCGATATAAGTTTAGGCGCTACGATTGCGCCAACGAACACACCAACCGCAACGGAAGTGTTCAAGAAACCAGCAGTAATTGCATTACCCTCTATACTCACGATATGCATAGTGGTTATGAGTAGCGCCGCGTTAAACACTGCAAACGCAAAATTCCCAGAAGTTGCGCTTACCCTCAATAAGCGACTCTTTTTTAAGATGTGAAAGCCTTTAGTAAGATTTCCTAGACTTAATTTCTTATTAGAAGAAGCGCCTGCCTCTTGCACGGGCTCAAAAATATTTTTAGGGAGGAATGCAGCGGATACAGCAGCAATGCAATTAAGTATAACATTTACGACGTAAGGGAATGCATTTCCAATCTCGAGAAGAAAGCCGCCGACTGGTGTGCCGGCAAACTCAATAACAGAGTCACGAGCCTGGCCTACAGAAATAGCTTTAGGCAAGAGTTTAGTCGGGATGAAAGACCGTAGCATGACGTTAGTTGTTGTTCCCGCTAGCCCAGATCGTAGACCTAGAAGAAATGCAAGGACTATGGCAGAGAATAAATTAAAACTGCCGGTCGCTATGAGCGCGGCTCCCGTAAGGAATAAAGCCGCACCCACAACGGCACTCCAAATAACAAGTGTCCTTTTATTTATTGCGTCTTGTAGCCACCCTCCGAAAATACTCGAAGTCCCCGCAGTTACGGTTCCTACCGCTGAGACGAGACCAGCTGCAGAAGCCGAACCAACAACGAGTAGAACGATGATCGGTAAAGCAAATCCATTAATAGATATCGCTGCCGTAAAGGAGGTGTCCGTTAAAAACCAAGCAACATAACCCTTTACGGCCACCAGCCGATCACCGGACCGAAGTGAATTGCGCATTCTTCCACCCTTCAATGAGACCTTCAAGGGAACCCATACGAAAATTACAACTGACCAGATCGTACCCCGTCAGAACCTCTTTCTGCGAATACACCGCGCCAGGGCATCCTCTGCACACCTCTCGAATCTCACAGCCAACACAGTTTTCACTAAGCATAGGCCGAGCAGTCTGGAGCTCACGCAAAATTGCAGACCTCCGCTCGCTGGGAACGAATGAGCCCTTGCGCATTTTTCCCATAGACCAATTCTCTTTTTATTCAGTAACGTGTAGCACGGAAGTACGTTGCCGTCTGCCGTGATCGTGCACGTAGAAGCACCGAGAGCACACCATCCATGGCTTGATTTAGGGCCAAATAGTACTGCTAGCTGATCTTCGACGACAGCCCTATAAGAAACATGCTCTTCCTTGCGGCGAACACACTCTCGAAGGTATTCAAGTGAGGTTTCTCTGATCCAGCCAGAAAAGGCAACCTGCCTATCATCCGAATCGGGGAAGGTTGCCTGCAATGGCGTTAATATGACACGTCTTGGATTGAAAATCGAGACTATGTAATCATGGAGTCCAATCATGGTGAGTCCGGAGCGTTGGTGTATTGTGGAATAAACGCATTCAACCCCATCAATCTCAACACCAACGTCTTTGTATCGATCGGCAACGGCACAGATTCTCGCAAAGGAACCCTTCCCGTTTCGAAATCTACGATTCTCATCATGTATATCTTGCGGACCATCAATAGATGCTGTAACTCGAATCCGCGCCCTCTTAATAAGGTCGACAATCCGTGGTGAATAAATCGTAAGATTCGTTACGCAACCAACAGATATCTCATCTCTCCTATGAGGATGCTTCAGTGTGTACTCTTCGAGAGCTTTTACAAAGCCAGTTAGTGCAGGGATGTTCATCAACGGTTCGCCGCCAAAAAGTTTGATCCGTGAAAGTGTCGGCTGGTCTTCAAGGATCTGAAGTGTGTACTGATATGCATGCTCTTCCGACATCCAAGATGGCGATTCGGCAGAGTAGAGTCCCTCATTTGCAAAGCAATAATCACAGGTTAAATTGCAACCTTCAGAGATATTTAGAACAAGTTCCGAAAGTTGAGGTAGGGGCGTCTCGACCTTGCCTAAAGACTCGCGAACCTTTGCAAAGATTTCCGAAACTAGTTGATTATTGAATTTCACGCCTAGACCTCGCTCGAAATGAAACGCTAAATTCAAAGGTTGGTTCGGAGTTCAAGGACTTTAGGTTTTGAACTCCGAACTAACCTCGCCAGTTAGAGTCCCATTCCGTTGCATCCAATTCCGCACCAGCCCGGCGCTTCAACTTCATGCTTGCGCATGTAGTCAGCCATAGACTCCAAAATTACATCCGACATTTCTCTTCCTTTCAGATTATATGACTATTTGTTGATTTGAATAATATTCAAGTTGCTCATCGCCAGAGAGGGACTAAGGTCTCTTGAGAGTCATGGGTCAGTCTTCAATTAGAGAATTCAAGCGTGGGCCTGCTGATGGCTTTGTCGTCGCGACAGTACTCATTGCGTCCCGCACGGCGTTCACAACAAGCCGGTCAGATGAAATGGTCCGGGTTTGCTTCCTAGGCTTCCCACCATCAACCAGGTGCTGATGATAGGTCACAGATACATATTGGGCGGATTCAACTGGTCGTTGCAACACTCTGATTTCTAGGAGTGTGGCATTTGGGAAGATCTAAAGGTTGGGTTCAGTCCCGAATGGGTCGTGAAGAGATGTTTTCGCCAGGTCATCCGGGGCATAGCCGTGAGGTCGAGAGAGAATTCTGGAATCTTATTGGTATGGGATGAGCTTCTGAGCTCGCGGCTGTGAAGGCCGGTGCCTCACAGGCTGTTGGTACACGTTGGTTCAGACAAGCCGGCGGGTTCAGTCCAATCAAACAAGTATTTGCTCACTTCGCGCCACAGCGGATGAATCATAAGAAAGTTGCTCGACTGATGCGTCTGGCAGGGATTGAGGACAAAACGTCCAAGGAAGAAACATTACAACTCTTTCACTGGAACGCTTGCCTCGATACCAAATGTTGTTGACCGACAGTTTCATGCCAAAAAGCCAGGCAAACTCCTAGTCACAGATATCACCCAGTTAACGTGGGGCGGACAAAAATACTATTTCTCCCCGCTCACAGACTTGTATAACAACGAGATCGTGTCATGGCGTGTATCTGCGGCTCCCGAAACTTACTGCTCGGATTGGATACAAAATAGCGAGTGTCTGGCGCTCGCGACTTAGTGGGTTCAGGCCAGGTATTCGCCGTTACTCACGGATTGAATCGATTGTAGAAGGATGGGCAATGAATACTGTACCTGGCCGGCCTGACCCATCGGGACGTCTCCTTCTTATAGGAAATAGCTTTGATCTGATGCATGGCATGAGTACGCGCTGGGAAGAGTTCCAAAAGTGGTGGCTAGGGAACATAAAAAGCCAAAAACGTGCTTTGTTCAAGTTTTGAAGTGTCAGGGGGACTTGGAACTCAAGAACATTTGCCTGTGGATTGTTGATAAAACTTTTGATGAGATTGGCTCGATCCTCGAATCTCTTTATTTCGAGGGCTCTGAAGACCCTCTCGAGGAAGTGCTATTCTTGAACTTGTGCTACTTAGCTGTAGAAGCGCGCGGTATATCTAGCGGATCGAAGATCGGAATTAACTGGAGTGCTTTCGAGGCTCTCCTCAAGCGACTCGACCTTCCAGGCATAGATTGTCATTGCGGCCCCGGCGAAAAATGTGACTGGGAATCTGCTAGCGCGTTGAAGGAGAGGCCGAAGGTATTCGGAGAGTATTGATGCTTCAGGAACGCATGCGGCAGTGGATGGGCACTGTGGAGCCGGCAAAGACTTCCTTTAACAGAGTAGCTAAACTGGTAGAGGACGCTGACGTGATAATCACTATGAACTATACTGATACGGTCGAGCGCCTTTATTCGGGCGGATCCGTGGAGCTTATACATATTCACGGGAGATATTCGTCAAGGAATGGCCGGCTAGTCGTTGGCTCTCCTGAAGGTGAAAGGGTCACGGTGAGGGCGATTACGAAGAATCAAATTTGACATCGTGTGCTGTCTACTACATTGTGAATTCAGATTTCCGCCGGTCGCTTGTGAAGGTCCCGAAACTTGATGTTCTTAATAAGTCCCTTCGGGGAGTTCCCGACCTTCGGCAAGTCACAACTCTCGGTTTTTCATACGGTGCAGTTGATCAGCAATACATCAACACGATTGCCAAGAATACAACGGAAGATTCTCGTTGGACGGCCTACGTTTATACGGATTCCGATAGGGAAGTAGCTGAAATATCCTTGCAGATAGCTGGTTATCGCGGCGCGCTGGAATTCCCGTGCAGTAAGGAACTTCAACGATAGTGTGTTTCTTCCGTGTGGTTCCATTTGTCGATGTTCGTAATCACTTGAGACTCAGGCTTACCTGACTATCTTGATACTCTGTCCCTGAAGGCGAATTCGATAGTGCCGTCTGTTTGAGCGGTGGCGTAGTCGATGAGCGTGTGGAACAAGTATGGCGTGAATTCGAGGTGTGCGCTGTCTAGCTTGGAGATCTCGGTTTTGTAGTATTCGTAGGCTTTGAGGTGGTTCTGCTTGTCGATGATTTGGTTGGTGAGCCTCTCGTGCTGGTCGGCTAGCTTTGTGTGCCTGGTGGTGAGCGCGTTGAAGCGGCGGGCGTATTCGTGTTGGTTGAGGGCGCTTTTCGCGTTCCGGTCGATAATTCGGTAGTCGGTGGTGCGACCTTTTCGCGGCAGGCCCAACTTTTTCGCGGCACGGCTTTCGCTGGGCTGAGTTTTGTTTCAAAAATGTTAGGCGGAGAATTGCGTTCCTGAGCGCCTGATCTACTGGGAGTCAAACCTAAGTCTCCATACTCAACTGCATAACTCGCACTTTGGCTTGCTGTCAGGCGAAGAAGTCCATGTGTCCTACTGCGGGCAAGCCTCTCATTTTGTATCATCTTCGGCAACTAGATAACTTCTAGGAGCCTGAACGGCCGTGCTTACTCGAGCGAATGTGGTAAAGCAAAAGAGGTAAAGCCAAATCTGGTGTTAATGTGTGCGAAGCACACATTAACGAGGTCCATGTAGTTCTCCGCAACGCGAAGCGGTTGAAAGCACAAAACATCCGCATCCCCTTTTTGACACTATCTCTGTGACTACTATATGAAAATGTGAGAGATATCTGGTTCGTTATCCAGACTCTTGGATCAGATGTTAGAGCTGATGTCGGCTCATCAACCAGGTGTTGAAGGAGTATCTGGAGCCGTGCCTATCAAAAACAAGACCGGCGAGTAATGCTCAATCAACATGTCTTGCTATTTGTAAGGCGTAAGTATTAGAATGTCTTACAAGGAGGATGTTATGGCTTCAGTTACTGTACGTGTGGATGATGAGACGAAAGAGGCGGCAGCGGCGATCGCTGAGGATTTTGGCTTTGACTTGTCGTCGGTGACGCGTGCGTTCTATAAGCAGATGATCCGCGAGAATCGGATCCCGCTGAACCTTAGCTACGGTGAGCCTAACAACGCTTCCCTCGAAGCGCTGGCTGATGCCAAGTGCATGTTCGAAGAGGGCGATTCTCGATTCCAGAAGCCCGAGCAGATGTTCGAGGCTCTCGGGCTCTAGGTTCCTCAGTAATGTTGCGCCCTGGTGGAGCGGGCTGAAATCTAGGACCGGGCGGCTTGAGGGCCTCCCTGGGTTAGGTGCCATTGTTTGGCGTACTGCGCTGGCGGGACAAAGCCCAAGCTTGAGTGCGGATGACACGTATTGTAGCGCTTCGACCACAACCTGAGGCAGTGGCTGGCGTGGGCCGGGTCGTCGAACATCTCGTCTTCGAGTAGCTCATCGCGGAGGCGGTTGTGAAACGACTCCACGAATCCGTTGTGCCATGGCCTTCCTGGTGGTATGAACGCCTCAACAGTGCCCTCCTTGGCTGCCCACTTGTTCAGCTCGTGGCTGATGAACTCAGGGCCGTTATCCATGCGCAACACTCGCGGACGGCCACCTCTGGAGGCAGCAAGATTGCTCAACAGTTCAATGACTGACACGGCGGTAATAGACCGCCCGACCTCGAATCCCACGTGCTCACGTGTGAACTCATCGATGACGTTGCAGATCTTAAACGTCTTACCGTGGTAGTCAGTGTCGAACTGGAAGTCCAATGCCCACACATCACCGGGACACGCAGCTGGCTCAACCCGAGGGGTGGATAGGGGCAGACACCGCCGCTTGGGAGCCTTGCGTGGAAACACCCGCAGACCCTCCTGGCGCCATATGCGGCGCACGACATCGCGGCCGCAGTCAAACCCGGCCTCACGAGCCTTAACCCACGCGCGGCGGTAGCCCCAGCGACGATGGGATGCAGCGAAGGTCACCAACCAGCTACGCAACGAGGCGTGCTTGTCGGTGGCAGAAGGCCCGGTTGTGTGGCGTCGGGCGTTGTAGTACGCCCCGCGGGAAACCCCGACAACGCGGCATGCCAAGCGCACTGAGTACCCCAACGATAGGGCATGGTCAATCGCTTCGTACTTGCGTGCCAGGGTCAGAATTTTCCCTCTGCTAACTCCCTAAGCAGCGACTTTTCGAGTTCAGCCTCCCCAAGCAACCGCTTGAGCTTCTCGTTTTCTTCCTGCAGCTCCTTGAACCGCCGTGCTTCACTGCGAGTCATGTCGCCGTACTGTCTCTGCCACCGGTGATACGTTGCCTCACTGATGCCAAGCTCACGGCAAACCTCTGCCACGGTGCTGCCAGATTCCTTCAAGGACCTGGCCTTGTCGAGCTTCACCACGATTTGTTCGGGTGTGTGCTTCGAGAACTTCTTCATGCTCTCCAATCTTCCTGCCCCAACCGGGGCTGTCACGGAAGACACTCTCAAGCCAGATGGTCTAGTTTTTTCAGCCCGGGCCACCGGAATATACAACCAGGTTTGAGAAGGACGTCAAGCGACTCAAGAAGAAGCATGCCGACGTGGGCCTGCTCAAGGAAGTTATCCGACTCGTGGTGCGCAACGATGAAGAGTCGTTGGCTGAACTCCGCCGCCGTCATCGGATGCATGAGCTCAAGGGCAACTGGGCTGGAGCCAAAGAATGTCACGTTGCTAATTTAGGTGACTGGTTGTGCGTCTGGCAGGTGTCCGACAATCTTGCCATATTCCTTCGCACCGGGACTCCTGATGAGATCTTCCGATGAAACTCTAGGTAACCGTTGGGCGCATGAGAACCGCGATTTTGCGCCCAACTGGGTAGGTTTACACAAACTCCTGCTGAAAATGAATCCGCCTAGAAGTAGCGCCAATGGATGAGCGATAATAACTATCTATATCTTTTGCCTGAGGCTCGTCATTTTTGCAGAGTAAGCGTTTCCAAATTCCCATAGAGTAATCGTAGTGAACATTTAAAACACGAGTGTGGCTTTGAAATCTTTGAATCGAAACTTTCTGAGGTGTTGTTTAGTCACTGTAAATCGTAATAGATAACAGGAGTCAGGTGTCCCTAGTGTTAGATGCCCGGATAGAAAGCTCAGATATTTTTCGCACGTGTTTCTATTACGGTCAATACCGTAGGTAGATCAGATGGGGCCCTCTTTCATATGAAAGAGGGCCCCAGCCTTCGCCCAGCAATCTTACGCATCGTCGCGTGAGAACGCGTTGCGCATCTTCATCGAGGCATCGAACAGCACTTTGTCCAGGAGTTCGTCGGTTTCGCGTTGCAGCATATCGGCGATTCGCTGGTTAGCATCCTCCATGAGTTGACGCGCTTCGGCGCTCACGCCGCCGTCCACTTCGCCGTTGCCATCCATTCCGCCAAGCCCAGCAAGCAGCACGTCAGTTTCTTTCACAACGATGCGCGCCAGCGTGCCAACCTTTTGCTGGTAGCGCTCCACATGCGCGATGCATTCGTGATAGTGCGCGTCGGTAAGCGCCGCAATAATGCGGTTTTGCCAATAGTGCGCTTCGGTAGTCACGCGCCCAGTGGTATCGGCAAGGTATGACGGCGTGGTTGTCACTCGAGCATAGAACGGCACCATGGCATTAAACGGCATAGAACCGAACGCAACCCAGTGCAGCGGTTCGGCGCCAGAGCGCACGTTAAGCCCGCCCACCGACGTCGTCCGGTTAATCCCAATCGTCCGGTACTTGCCGCGATCAAGCCCGTGGCGTGCGTACGGATCAAACTCGGTGCCCTGGTAGTGGTAGGCCATCGCGTACTTGACTTCTTCCATCGGAATCTTGTGTTCCGGCACGCGGCACCAGGGGAGATCGTCGGACATTGGAGTGTAGTCGGCTCCCGGCCCGTCCCACACGTTCGAACGTGGATTGAAGTAACGCTGGAGCCCCCACGCGCGAGGCGTGTTGTATGTGTGGTCTGAATCGGAGTGCGAACCGAAGGCATGACGCGGATTGAACGCGCCGCCGGTGCCAAGATCCAAATGGTTGTCCGCGATGAACTCGCGCATATCAGCCGAACACATGTAGTTGTGTTGCTCGCCGAAGGCGTCGTCGATATCAAACTCATCCAAGCCGAGCTGGTTAGGAATAATCGCGTACGAATCGTCAGGCAAGCGGCGCGCCATCCAATGATGCCCGCCAATCGTTTCGAGCCACCAGATCTCATCTGCGTCCCCAAAAGCAATGCCGTTCATTTCGTACGTGCCGTACTCTTCAAGCAGCGTGCCGAGCCGCGTCACGCCTTCCCGTGCCGTGCGAATATATGGCAAGACGAGCAACACCAGGTCCTCTTCACCGATACCACCTGGGCGTTCGGGTTCGTAATCAGCATCGCCTTCCGTCCCGCGCGCAGGCACGAGTTCCACTAGCGGATCTGCCGCCAAGACACGTTCGTTGCTTGTTAGCGTTTCCGTTGCCGACATCGCCACGCCCACCGCGTTAATTCCCGCATTCGGCCAGATTCCCTTGTGTTGGACCGCATCCGGCATACACGTATACGCCATCGGATCGTCCGGAAGTTTCACGGTTACGTGCGATTGCGTGGAAACGTAGGTTCGTGGCTGGTTTTCTGGCGCGACGACGACGAAGCGCTTCGCCTCAAAATTCCCCGAACCTGAATCATCCGTGCGGGCGATCATCGTGGAGCCGTCATTCGAGGCCTTCTTACCAACGAGGATAGTGGTGCAACCCATGAGAGTCCTTTCTCTTTCCGGTGTGTAGGCGACTTTCCTTATAGTGCGATTGTAACCCCGGGGTCCGACAAGAAAATGAGACGCTGTGATTTTGTGGCGTTTTAGGCCTGGTGCGCGATTGAATCCATATTATTATCGTAAATTGTCATTCTTGATGAAAAAGCTGCCTGTATGAAGATTTCCCGATCAGATCTTGTACGTGGAGCGGCTTTGGCGTGAGTATTAAAGTCCACGTATCCGGCAGTAGCTCTAGTATGTTGTAAGTGTCATGAGCGAGGCGGCGTGGGTGCGTAAGTATTCACGTAAGTATGGGAGCTCAAAGTCTACGTAGCCTGTCCTAGGCGTATAAATCATTTGTGCTTCAATGAGGCGATTGCGGTAGGTGTTGGCGTACTGTGGTGTTTGGGTCAAGACCTTGCGCAATAGTCTTGGTTTGTGAAGGGCCATCGTTTTGCGCGCCTAAGAAAAGTAACAGGGTTCGTTCCCCTTTTTTCTGCCAGCAATGGCTTAACTGATGATGGAATTCCTGCCATGGCCACTGCAATCTGTCGGTCTTCGCGCACCAGATGCTGGACCGTGGAACTAAATTGAATAATCTCGTCTACATGAAGATGGTGGAGTTCGTCAAGGGTGATAAGAATACCTGTGGGTTCTTGATTGATTTTATGGCTCACTTCTACGAGAGCATCAAGAAGAAGGCTTGCAGCTTCACGAAAAGTTGGCTCTTTGTACGTTTGTGCTACCCACTGTGTGCCGAAGCCCGCTCC
This sequence comes from Arcanobacterium haemolyticum DSM 20595, assembly GCF_000092365.1. Lineage (NCBI taxonomy): Bacteria > Bacillati > Actinomycetota > Actinomycetes > Actinomycetales > Actinomycetaceae > Arcanobacterium > Arcanobacterium haemolyticum. The sequence continues at coordinate 1,331,370 of NC_014218.1, read as the reverse complement.
TAATATGGAGAAATCGATACCTGTAAGACGGATATCCGTATCTAGTTTTTTAAGGATAGCCCGAGTGAGTCGATCAGTGAAGCCGGGCGTTGCTGTCTCACTGAACACCGTCCACCCTTCATTGAGGGCGACCTGTTCAAACTCATTTAGTATGACTGTTTTTCCAATTCCTCGCGGGCCTGTCACTAGGGAAATGCGCTCGTGTGCGCCCGGGCCATCTATGATGCCTTGCTGGAAATCATCAATGATGTGCGAGCGTCCTGGAGTGGAGGTGTCGAGCCTAGCGAGGCTTTGAAAGGGTTGCGTTTTCTCATACAGCTAGTATAACTTTCTTATTCTTTCTTATCTTTCTTATCTTTCTTATTTTTCTTATAAAACGACGATGCTGAGTAAGTTTGAATCGTTGTAGTTAACTAGCGCGATCTTTGAAGATGTTGATGTCCCGGATGTTATGCGTCAATAATTTTCGGGATACTGAATAGACCTTTGAGTTCTGCTTTGACGAAGAATTGGAGTTCGTAATGAGCTTCGCCAGCCGCGATTGCAGTATTTACCGCGTTAATTTCCTTATTAATACTATCGATATCCGTGTACCATCCGATGATTTCTTCTTTTCTGCCCCAAAAACCTTTTTCGGTGATTCCAAGGAGGGCGTACTTGATTTTCCCTGTGCCTATCGACGGAGTTGCGCGTACTTCGTAGCACAATAACAATTTCTTCTTATCAAAAGAAGTTATAGCAATGCGGTCAGAAGGTTGCTTTATGTGAATGTAGTGAACCTGAGATTCTTCTTTAGTATCTGCTTTGTGGGGTTCTGAAATTTGATGAAGAGCAAAAAGACTATCAAGGGATATCTCTAATGTCTGCGCTAGTGTCACTAGCTTCTCAACTTCTGGGTAGCCATCCCCAATGGCTATCGCGCAACCTGGTGTTGCAAAGCTACGTATTTCTGTTGGTAGCTCGAATTTTCGAGGCAATCAAAAGTTGCGTGACGTTGATAATGGCGTTAATAAGACCGGGCGGATTCAATCCAGCCTTGATGCGGGCATCGATGCGGGAGAGGATGACTGCTTCCATATACTGGCATTGAGTTGGGTGGTTCGTTTATTTCCTCTTTTATTATGGCAATAATAATCGCGTCGAACAATGATGGGGTGCAGGCAAAATCTCGGTAATCTGAATCAACTACAGATCGTTGAGACATTTTGTACGAGTTTAGTTCATTATGAACGGTCGGCGGGACACGTCGTCTCACCCTTCATCCGGCGAAAAAATATCCTCGATTCGCAAATTGAACAAGGCTGCCATGGCGAAGGCCAGGGGGAGCGATGGATCGAATCTGCCCTTTTCGATAGAGATAATGGTTTGCCGGCTCACTCCGAGCTTATCTGCAAGTACTTGTTGAGAGAATCCATGTTCGGCGCGCAAAGCGCTCACATTGTTTTTCATCGTTCGTCACCCGCGATACTTTTCAAAGGCGTAGCATGCCACAAAGGTGAGTGACATGAAAATAAAGATTCCAGTGAGAGTTATGGCAACGGCGTCGTAATCCAAAAATTGAAAGACTGCGGAACCAATCCCCACTACAGGGAAGGTCGCAAAAAGTGTGTTGTTCCCAGCCCTCGTAAACCATGCGTTTTCGATGCTGTTGTCGGGGTCGCGGACTGCGCCTGTGATCGTGTTGCGGTCTACGGCGAGTGCCCAGACGATCGCAACCCAAATCGGGAATTGGAACGCGAAAAACACGGTAAAAATAAGCCAAAATGGGCCGTTGATTAGGCCAGAAAACGCGATACCGCCACCCGTAAGCGCCGTGATCAGTGCTCCGCCGGGGATGCTTACCGTTAAAGCTGACCGTGTTGAGTTTTTAAGATATCCCCACCGTGATTGTTGTGCGTTCATGAGAGTCCTCCGTTGTGATTGTCGCGCTGTAAAGTTTCCTTTACTTTCTTGCAGTCCTTACGTTACGGGTGTGGCCTGGGAGTGTCAAGTGAACTTAACATTACGCGATGTGTTCGCTGGGTGGCGCTGTTGTGGGGCATAGGTTTGGTTGCGATTTTGTTGGTCCGCTTCCCGTCGCTTCCCGCGCGCGTTTAATTATCTGGTTAAAGTTACTCCCACGAACGCCTCGCATTTTTAAGCCATCGGCGTTTGGCGGAGTTATCGTGGTGGCATACATTCGAATGCGGAGACTGGGGCCGCGCGATTGACGCGCGCGGCCCCACGTCGTGTCACTCCCACGTTGCGCTGTTCGGATCGACTCCGTGCGCCCGCGCATTTGCGTCAATTATCGCCTTGAGCCACTGTGCCAACCCCTCTTCACGGCTATCATAGTGACGCGTAAATCGCAGATCTTCCACGTAGCCACGCGCAAGAATCACCTGTTTAGCGTACGAAACGGGGAACGATTCGGAAAGCAATTCGCGGTGGGCATCCGCCAGTTCGTTTGCTTCTGGACTTCCCGGTAGAACGCCTTGCTTCATTGCCGTTGCGAGACGATTTTCGATGGCGTCGGTGCGTTCCTTTAACGATTTCCAATCGTCCGCGCTCATCTTGGCGCTGGTGCGCTGAGCAATTGCCCAGTCGTCAGTATCGCCCCATTTTTCTTCCGCTTCGGCGTGGTAAGTTGCGAAATTCGCATCTCCGAGAACGTCTGCGATATCGTCAATTGATAATTTTTTATCCGTCATAGCATCCTCCAATAGATGATCGAGAGCCTCTATCATTGCTCTCAGTTCGTGTTCTTTATCTATGAGCTTGTCTCGTTGACGTTGAAAGTGAGCCACGGGATCATCGTTGGAATTAAGTAATTCAACGATGGTGTCTAAATCCATGCCGGTAGCGCGATACACCAACGCTTGTTGAAGGCGGGTGATATCGGCCTCCGAATAGAGGCGATACCCCGACCACGATTCGCGGGAAGGATGCGTGATCCCGCGCTCTTCCCAGTAGTGCAACGTACGTATGGAAACGCCTAGGAGCTGCGCGGTTTCCCCGATGGTTCGTTTTTCTGTGCTCATATCTCTACTTTGATGCCTGACGTGGCGTAAGAGTCAAGTATAACAAGCGATAGGGGGCCAGATGAGCGGGAAGCTGCACAGCAGTGCCGTATATGGCACTGCTGTGCTCCCAGCCGCCGATCGAGCACCTTATACAGAACTATGGCAACATGCTGTGGCAGCCAGCGGTGCCGCAGTTTTCGTTCAGTGATGATGTGAGGTTGCGATTCGTGGGCTGAGGGCTGCGATTGTGATTCCTGCGATGATAGCAAGCCTTGTGCGGGGATTATGAAGCTGTGTGTTGCGTTTGAATATAAGATTTCTGTGAGAGTATCTGGTAGGTTCGCCGCCGTTGCAACAAGCAGACCCAGCGTGATCACTTTGCTTGTGGTTACGGATGTGGCGGATGAGAGCATGTGGAAAAGAAACGAAATTATTGCGGCTCCCCAGAGATATGTAAGGCCATCGGAAAAATATTGTGAATTTTCTGGTGTGGATTGCGCGAAAGATATAAAGTTTTTGGCTGCGAGGATGAGTAGCCATGTGCCGATGACGGATAGCGTGGTGACGTCCAAGATAGATAATCGGTGATGCTGTGAGCGCGAAACAGTGCTGTTTTCCTGAGTATTCATGAAGCCTCCATCGCCTTCTCATGTTGTCGCTGCGTGTTAAATCTAGGGCGTTTCTCTCTGATTTTCTTTAGTGAAACGCGCTCACGTTTTTATGTGACTAAAGCCTAATATAATTCAGTATTAGGGTGTGCTAACCTAATTATGAACGTCATTCAGTATAGGGGGATGTGTATCATGTCTATTGATAATCAACAAGAAAATGCCACGCCAGAGTACAAAACGCGATCACAATCTGGTGTATCTGCTCATAAGGTCGTCTACACCGGAGTCTTTACGGCGATATATTTCGTGATATTTTTTGCGATCGGCATGCTGGGATTTTTCGGTCCGCAATTTATGCTCGTGTCTGGGCCGCTTGCGTTCCTTATCGAAGGAACGATCATCATTCTTATGCTTAACAAAATTAAATCGTTCGGAGCATTGACTGCACTTGGCATCATTATCGGCTTACTGATGCTGCTTACGGGGCATAGCTGGACCACGCTTTTGTTTACAACAGTTATGGCCTTCTTGGGCGATCTTTTGGCATGGACTGGCCGATATGTAAACCGAGGGAAGAATATTTTCGCTTATGCTATTTTGCAGCTGTGGTACATCGGCGCGTGGCTCCCAATTTTCTACGCTGCCGACGCTTATTTCGCTGATATCGCCAGCCAGATGGGGCAAGAATATGCAGACCAGATGCAGGCTCTCTTTACTCCGAAGATCCTGATTATTTTCCTTATCATTGATTTCTTCCTTTCGCTCGTTGGTGGGTGGATTGGAACAGTATTGCTCCAGAAGCATTTCAATAAAGCAGGAATCGCCTGAAATTTGGTGCCAGATGACGACGACGTTCACACATGCACCAATCACCCATGAGAATCGGTTGGCTCTTCTATCGTTAACCTGGAAACCGGTGCGATATTTGCGCAACGATCCACGAACCACGCTCTTTATTGTTGCGGCTATCAATGCGGTAGTGATGGGTAGCGCTAGTACTCCGGTATTGATCGCAGCATCGTTACTTGTTGGCTTTTTGTTCGCTTCGGTGGCAACAGGTAGGGGAGTCCTCACTTTTGTGATTCTTGAAGGTGTATTTCTGCTCTTTACTTCGTATGGAGCGTTTTTGGGAACGCAAGGCTTTGTGGCATTCATGGTCGGTATGAGTTTTTGGATGGCTCGTTTTACATTAACTGTAACGATCGGTATCTATGCGATTTATTCGATGAGCGTGGCACGATTGGCGGCTGCCCTCTACGATCTTCGCTTGCCTCGATCGCTTGTTTCTGCCATTTTGGTGATGCTGCGTTTCGTTCCTACTGTGTTTGCTGAGTTTAAAGCGATACAAGAAGCCATGAAACTTCGTGGAATACAGCTCATGGGGCGAGACGTCATTATTCACCCATTAAAAACGGTGCAATACCTGATCGTTCCTCTCCTGGCAGGAGTGTTACGAATTGCCGACGATCTTACCGCGTCGGCAGTGATTAGAGGATTGGGTGGCCCGCAACGCCCGCGTCCATTGTGCGGAACGTCAATGGGCGTATCCGACGCCGTTCTTATCGTCATCACCACGACGCTGATTGTTGTGCGGATCTGTAACCCAGACGCTGCGTCGATCTTCGTGCTCGTTACAGGAGGCCAGTGATGGAAATGCAAGAAGGATGTATTTCTTTCGTTGATGCGTCGTTCGCTTATCCAGTTCCACAAGGAGAACAGCCGGCGTATGTGTTTCGGGACTTTACGTTAAATATTCCGCCAGGTAGTTGTACTCTTTTCTGTGGTCCTTCTGGGAGCGGGAAATCTACTGCGTTGAAAATGCTCAACGGGCTCATTCCTCAACTGCAGCCCGGGTATCTTGGTGGGCATATTAAGGTGAATGGTATAGACCTCGAAACGGTTGATATCGTTGATGTTGGCCGGATGAGTGCTACCGTTTTCCAGAACCCGAGAACTCAATTCTTCAGCAGCCATGTTGTATCCGAAATCGCCTACGCTGGAGAAAACTATCAGGTTCCTCCAGATGAATTGTGGGAACGGATAACTAGGGCGGCGCATGACACCCGCGTGTCTCACCTGCTCAATCGCAGTCTCCACACCCTGTCAGGCGGCCAGCTTCAATCGGTTGCCGAAGCGAGCGCGTTGGCCGCCCACGTTCCAGTCCTGCTTTTTGACGAACCCACGGCGAATCTCAGCCCCGAAGCGATCACCAATTTCGCCCGGCTTCTGGCGGAACAAAAGAGCGCCGGAAAAACTATCGTCATCGCAGAACACCGACTCTATTTCCTGCGGGATCTGGTAGATCAGGTGGTGTATTTCCATCCAGGTGAACGCCCTGAAATCATTGATGGAAAAAAGTTCTTTTGCATCACAGAATCGGAGCGTCGCGCTCGCGGCATCCGCACGCTTCACCGCCCTGATAGCGGGTGCGTTCCATCAGTATTTCTCAACCAGAAAGAGACGGATGAGCGAGTGTCGGGCGAACAGAGCGACGTCGAACCACCACTTTCTTCTGGAGTTTCGTTACGAAACGTGCGATTTTCGTACAAAGAAAACCTCGTTTTAGACAACGTAACAACTGATTTTCCGGCCGGTGCGATAACTGCGATCACAGGGCCAAACGGGGCGGGAAAAACGACGCTCGCTCGTTTACTCTGCGGCCTTCTGAAACCTGAATCGGGGGAAATTTTCCTTGATGGAAACGCGATGTCGCCACGTAAACTCACCAACCAGACGTCAATTGTGATGCAAGATGTCCACCGTCAACTATTCTCAGACACCGTTGTTGGCGAAATTGCACTGGGAGCAGATCGCGATGTGGACGCGGAAGCGCTTCTGGCGCAACTGGACCTTACACACACTGCCTCCAGACATCCGTTAAGCCTGTCTGGAGGGCAAAAACAACGATTAGTTATCGCGGCGGCACTCGCAACCAAACGGCGTTTAGTTCTTTTTGACGAACCAACGTCTGGGGTGGACTATCGGCAACTAGAATCCATCGGTTCCCTCTTCCGAAGCCTTGCGCAACAAGGCCACGTCGTTGTGGTCATAACCCACGATCAAGAACTTATTGCCACCTGTGCAGACCTCGTGACTGACATTATGCCAATCCACGAAACGCGTGCTGCTCTATCACATAAGGATGAATATGAACGACACATCTGAACTAAGTAATAAAGAAAAAGACAAAGCGGGGAGAGCCGCGTTCAAAAAACTCATTTCTCCAGTATCTGGACGTATAAAAATTGCACAGGTGCTTGCGGTGGCATCCGCAATCCTGTCTGTTGGGCCTTTTATTGCCCTCGTATGGTTGGCCGATATTCTTGTTTCAGCGTGGCAGGCACATACCAATCCCGATCCTGATGCGGTTTTTAGGGCGCTGATGGTGCTCGTATGCCTGTTTGTTATCCGCCTGTTTTTGTACGTCCTTGCGTTAACAATTACTCATTTTGCGGATGTGGCTTTAAGGAAAGACATACGGCAGAGAATAACGCAACGGATGTCACGAGCTCCACTTGCATGGTTTACTGACACGAATTCAGGGCTGGTGCGGAAAAGCATCCAGGACGATACTACAGATATCCACGCCGTTATCGCGCACGCTCCTGTTGATAATCTAGTGGCGATCATTAGTCCAATCGTGTTGCTTACCTATGCATTCTATGTGAATTGGATCCTTGGATTTGTGGCTATCGCAACCGTTCCTTTCTATATGGGAGCTATGGCATTCATGATGCGTGACATGGGGGAGAAGACGGCCGAGATGGACACTAAGCTCGGAGCTGTCTCGGCCACGATGGTTGAGTTTGTTACCGGAATCAGCGTGGTGAAGGCTTTTGGGCAAACAGGCAAGGCACATGATCGCTACCGATGTGCAGCCGAAGAATTTCATCGGTTTTATCTGGCCTGGTGTGGGCCGATGCTCCGGATGTCAGCGCTCGCTTACTCCACGATTTCTACATCGGTTCTGTTGATCGTGAATTTGGGCCTAGGTGCGCTTATCGTGAATGCGGGGTATGCGGAAGCAACCGACGTCATTCCAATCTCTATTATTGCGTTGACGATTCCTCAATCAATCGAAGTGTTAGCCAATATGACGTGGGCATTGCAGCTGGCAGGTGCAGCGGCATTACGTATCGAATCAGTGCTGAGCATTCCACAGATTTCCAGTGTGGAAAGCACGCAAGGGCACCCGTTGAATGATGGTGAAGTTTCTCAGGTTGTTTTCTCTGATGTTTCCTTCAGTTATGGTAAAACGAAAGCGCTAGATGGAGTTTCTCTGACATTGGAGCCAGGAACAGTTACCGCACTTATTGGGCCATCGGGTGGTGGGAAATCAACTCTTGCCACGCTACTTGCTCGATTCTCCGATCCAGATCGTGGAAGCATCACGATTGGTGGAACTGATATCAGGATGTTTTCTGATGCTGACCTTTACAGAACAGTAGGGTTTGTTTTACAAGATCCGCAAATCCTTCGCATTTCTCTACGCGAAAATGTGCGGTTGGGATGCCCCAAGGCATCGGATGATGACATCTGGGAGGCGCTGCGGGAGGCGCAGATTGCTGATGATATCGCAGCGCTTCCCTTAGGGCTAGATACGATCTATGGAGTAGATACGTATCTTTCTGGTGGACAGTGCCAACGGCTTTCCATTGCCCGTGCTTTGCTTATTGATCCGCCAATTTTGATTCTTGACGAAGCAACTGCATTTGCGGATCCAGAATCAGAGGCGCTTATTCAGCAGGCCTTAACTCGTTTGATCCATTCCCATGCTGGCGGAAGAACGGTGCTGGCGATTGCTCACCGCCCAGCATCGGTGCGTGGAGTAGATCAAGTAGCGATTTTAGACAAAGGAATACTCAGTGCTGTTGGTAGTCCAACAAGCCTCACTGAACACCCAATTTATGCGGCGCTTGCAGAAGGGACGAGCGAATGACACGCGAAAAACGAGGTTTTACATACCAAATCTTTAGACTTCTGAGCTCGAAGGGGCAACGCAAACTGCGCGTGTCCATCGCATACGCTGTAGCTGCTGGAGCAGTGCGAGGGCTTGCCTTGATCGTTTTTCTTCCTGCCGTTGCAAGCATGGTGAAAAACCAGCCAGTATGGGGGTGCACGATCAGTGGATGGTTAGGCGTGTTGGCGGGGCTAGCACTAGTTTCTTTGATCCTCGAATACCGGTTGGCTATGGTCAACTATGGGGTGGCCCTTGACGCTATGAAGATGCTACACATTGGTGTAGGAGATCAGGTTGCACGTTTACCATTGGGATATTTTTCTGCATCAACGGCAGGAACATTCTCTCGCTTGGTATCGGCTAGCATGCTTAAACTTGGGGAATCGTTTGCTCATATGCTTGCGCCCATTATCATGAATACGATGACCATGCTGACGCTCTTAATCGGGTGTTTCGTGTGGTCGCCGTTGATGGGAATGCTGTTGATGTTGAGCATCCCGTTGATGTTATTAGCAGTTTGGATAGCGCGGCGTTGTGGAAAACTAGATAACACGTTGCAAGAGCCTTCAGTTCAAGAATTATCGATGCGACTTGTTGAGTTTTCACAAAATCAGCCAATTCTACGTGCGTGCGGTCAAGCGGGTTCCTATCAGCCTCTTATAGCTGCGACGATCGCGCAAGAACGATCTGCAGTTCGTGGAATGTGGTGGGCTGTATTAGGACAAAGCGTAGTGGGCACTGCAACTCAATTTATCGCTGTTGGCGCAATGGTTTTGGCTGTCAGTGCCACTTTCGGATTTGACGATCCGATTGCAACCATTGTGTTTATTGGCATTATGCTTCGCTTTACTACGTTACTTTCTGAAGCTGGAACGTTAGTGATGGGATTAGAACTTTCGCGTCCATTGCTTGATCAAGTAACGGCACTTTTGGACGAGCCTGTTATGGCAGACCCTCAACAACCGCGTCCTGTTTCCGTGCCCGGGAAGGTTGAGTTGCGTAACGTGAGGTTTGGTTACGATTCGCGCGTACCGGTTATTAACGACGTGACCCACACGTTCTCTCCTCGTTCTTTTACTGCAATTGTGGGTCCATCTGGTTGCGGAAAGACGACGTTGGCACGGCTTATTGCACGATTCTATGACGTGCAGGAAGGAACCGTTTTAGTCGGTGGTGTTCCGGTGCAAGAGCAACGTATTGAAGATGTGATGGCACAGATTTCGTGGGTATTCCAAGATGTCTATCTCTATGACGATACGTTAGAAGCAAACATTCGGGTGGGTAACCCGCAAGCGTCAGATGCCCAAATTCGGCATGCTGCCGATCTTGCTGGAGTTACCGAAATCGTAGATAGGCTTCCGCATGGATGGCAGACAAGGGTAGGGGAAGGCGGACGTGCGCTTTCTGGCGGAGAACGCCAGCGAGTGTCTATTGCTCGGGCGATTTTGAAAGATGCGCCTATTGTACTTTTTGATGAGGCGACGAGCGCATTAGATCCGGCGAATGAAGGCCACGTTGTACAGTCTCTGAATTATTTGCGTAAGCGGGCTACACTTATTGTTATTGCACATAAGCTCTCAACGATTAAAACTGCAGATCAGATTATTGTTCTCGATTCGTGCGGGAGTATTGTGCAGACTGGTTCTCACGATAAACTGATTGCACAAAAAGGAACGTATCAGGAGTTCTGGGAGTTACGGCATGCTGCGAAGGGATGGTCGCTTACATGATTCATGTGCCACTTGGGCGTAAAACTGGTCCAAAGCCAAAGTTTTCTGCTGCTGATGTTATTGATGCAGTACTAGAAATCGGGCTTGATCGTTTTACGATGGCCCAGGTGGCAAAAAAGGTGGGAGTTGGTGCTCCCAGCTTGTATCGAATCTATGAATCTCGTGAAGATCTGGTGGGGGAGTGCTTGGCGGAGATCGCTCGGCGTGAGCCGTGGGTTTCTCCGCAGCATACTGCGTGGCCAGACATGTTACGGTTTTGGGCTCATTACTGCTGGCAGCTGTGTGAAAAGTATCCTGGGTTTGCTCTGACGTTGTATACGTACCCATTCCCTCAGGTTAATTTCATGGAGGCAGCACCAGGAATCATTGATGATTTCGTACATGCAGGGCTGGATAAAGAAACAACGTTATTTGCGCTCGATTTTATTGGAGATACTGCGATTACGATTCATCTGGGTGTGGGGTGTTACCGGTTTGATCGATCGACACCTGCGGGCAGAGAGCTTATTCGGAAAAATCTAGAGATTACGAATAAGCAACTAGGCGTAGACCTGACGTGTCTGACAACAAGTACTGATCTTTTCGCTGATCTTGTAAAGCCGAAGGTGGAGTTTATTATCCAGGCATTAGAGCTGGGAGTGCGCCCGCCGCATGGAACTATTTTCTAATGCTATCTTGCGGAAATCTGTATGTTTGCACGGTGCGAGGTTCTTTCACACCACCAGCAATGTTTCAAAATATGGACTATATATTTCTTAATATATGAGAAGATTCGTTAAAGTGTAGATTTTGGGGGCTCAACATCGATAGAGTTTTTTAGTGAAATTCTTAAACAACACTGTGCCCACTTTTGATCTAACTTACGATGACGTCTTCATGGTTCCGTCCCGTTCTGCGGTTGGTTCCCGAAGCAACGTTAACCTCACAACCAACGATGGTTCAGGAACCACTATCCCACTTGTTGTTGCGAACATGACCGCCATTGCCGGCAAGCGCATGGCAGAAACTGTCGCCCGCCGCGGCGGCCTGGTGATCATCCCACAAGACATCCCAACAGACATCGTTATCGAGACCGTTGCAGAAGTGAAATCCCGCCACCTGGTGTATGACACCCCCGTCGTCGTCAAACCACACCACACCTGCGGATACGCACTTGGCCTCCTGCCAAAACGTTCCCACAAGGCAGCGATCGTCGTCGATCCAGAAACAAACGTGCCAGTTGGACTCGTGGTGGAAAAAGACGTAACTGGAGTGGACCGCTTCACGCAAGTGCGTGACGTTATGTCCACCGAACTCTTCACTCTCCCAGAAGGTATCGATCCGCGCGAAGCATACGAAACCCTCAAAGCAACCCATCACGAACTCGCGCCAGTCGTGAACGCGGAAGGCGCGCTCGTTGGCGTACTCACCCGCGCCGGAGCAGTACGCGCAACCATCTACAAACCAGCCGTAGACGCAGCAGGTCAACTCCGCATCGGCGCCGCAATCGGAATGAACGGCGACCCAGCCGGAAAAGCCCGCAAACTCGTGGACGCAGGCGTAGACCTCATCGTGGTAGATACCGCACACGGCCACCAAGAAAAAATGATCGAAGCAGTACGCTCCGTACGCGCAGCAGTCCCAGAAGGCTTCCCGATCGTGGCCGGAAACGTCGTGGCTGCCGCAGGCGTACGTGACCTCGTAGAAGCCGGCGCATCAATCGTCAAAGTTGGCGTGGGACCAGGCGCAATGTGCACCACCCGTATGCAAACCGGCGTGGGGCGCCCACAATTCTCCGCCGTACTCGAATGCGCTGCAGAAGCAGCCAAATACGGTGCGCACGTATGGGCCGACGGCGGCGTTCGCCACCCACGTGACGTGGCCCTGGCGCTCGCGGCCGGAGCCTCGAACGTTATGGTTGGCTCCTGGTTTGCCGGAACGTACGAATCCCCAGGCGATCTCCAGTATGATGCGAATGGAAGGCCATACAAAGAATCCTTCGGCATGGCCTCCAAGCGTGCAGTGCGCAACCGTACCGCTACCGAATCCGCATTCGATCGCGCCCGCAAAGCACTCTTCGAAGAAGGAATCTCAGTAGCCCGCATGTTTATTGATCCGGAGCGGCCGGGCGTCGAAGATCTGATCGATCAGATCATTTCAGGCGTGCGTTCCTCCTTCACATATGCCGGTTCGCAAACAATTGACGAGTTTGCGGAACGAGCAATTGTTGGCATCCAATCGTCGTCGGGATACCGCGAAGGCGCGCCTGTCCCAACCTCTTGGTGACACCCCTGGTGGTATCACCAGAGGCTTCGTCCCTTTTTGAACAAATGAAAGAAGAAAGAAAATGAGCGAGCAGAGCAAAACTGATTCGTGCGCAGCGATCGTCGGCATCAACTGGGGCGACGAAGGCAAAGGCCGCATGGTTGATCTATTGGCCGCAGAATATGACGTGGTGGTTCGATACCAGGGTGGTGGCAACGCAGGCCACACGGTTGTGAACGATTACGGTACGTTTGCACTTCACCTGTTGCCATCGGGGATCTTCAATCCAGGCGTGCTCAACGTGCTGGGCAACGGCGTGGCGCTCAACGCGGAACAACTCTTCACCGAAATCGAAACAATCGCGGCGCAAGGCGTGAACGTTACGCCAGAAAACCTGGTTGTTTCGGAACGCACCTCGCTTCTTCTGCCGTGGCATCGCGATCTGGATTCTTTGGAAGAAGCCCGTTTGGCCGATAAGCAGTACGGCAGCACCCGCCAGGGAATCGCCCCGTTCTACTCTGATAAGTTCCAGAAGAAGACGATCCTTGCCGGCGAACTGCGCCACCCGGAGCGCCTTCGCCAGCACGTTGCGGACCTGCTGGAATGGAAGAACCTCACGCTCACCAAGGTGTATGGTGCTCCTGAAGTCACGCTGGACGAGGTGATGGATTGGATTAACATGTGGGCAATGCGCCTGGTGCCGTATCTGGCGAACACGGCCACGGTACTTTCTAAGGCACGTGCGGCAGGCAAGCGAATCCTGTTCGAAGCCCAGCTTGGCGTGTTGCGTGATATCGATTTCGGTATCCACCCATTCACCACGTCATCTAACACAGTGGCAGCATACGCGCCGGTGGGCGCCGGTTTGCCAAGCCTCCAGTTGGAGCGCGTGATGGGCGTTGTGAAGGCGTACTCTACGTGCGTGGGCGCTGGCCCGTTCACCTGTGAATGGTTCGGCGAAAAGGCCGATAAGTTGCGCGATGCCGGCGGCGAATACGGTGCAACTACGGGGCGTCCGCGCCGCGTAGGCCCTCTTGATATCGTGGCCACCCGTTACGGCGTGCAGATGCAGGGTGCCACCGAAATCGCGTTGACCAAGATGGACGTGCTCTCCGACATGGCCGAGATTCCTGTGTGTGTTCAGTACGATGTGCACGGGGAGAAGACCGAAGAGTTCCCGTTCCCAGCCGATCTGGATGCGGCCCGTCCAGTTGAAGTGATGATGCCAGGATGGCAGCAGGACATTAGCGGTTGCCGCACGTGGGACGAACTTCCTGAGGCAGCACGTACATACGTTGAGTTTGTGGAAGAACAGATTGGCTGCCACATTCGTTTCGTGAGCGTTGGCCCGCAGCGCGACGCATACATTGAACGCTGAGTAGTTTTTGCAACAGGAGAGGATGAGGCCCGTGGAGAAGCATGCCGATAAGAACCGTTACGCTAGCCCGCTGACCAGCCGTTACGCATCAGATTTCATGGTTGAACAGTTTTCGATGCGCACGCGCGTTCGGACTTGGCGTGAGTTGTGGGTATCGTTGGCACGGGCCGAATCCGCTCTTGGTTTGCCTGTTTCGCCGGAGCAGGTGGCGCAGTTGGAGGCGCACGTAGCCGACATCGATTGGGATACGATCGTGGCGCGTGAGGCCGAAGTTCGCCACGACGTGATGGCGAACGTTTATGCTTTTGGCCAGGTTGCGCCGGACGCGGCTGGCATCATCCATTTGGGTGCCACCAGTTGCTACGTCACGGACAACGCGGATCTGATTATTTACCGGGACGCGTTGCGTCATGTACGGAAGTCACTTTTGGTGACCATCGCGAACTTGGCGCGGTTCGCCGAAACGTACAAGGCGATGCCCACCTTGGGTTACACGCACTATCAGCCGGCCCAGTTGGTGACGGTTGGCAAGCGCGCCACCTTGTGGATACAAGATTTTATGGCCGACGTTGCCGAAATTGATTTCGTGTTGGATTCGTTGCGTTTGCTGGGGAGCCGCGGCACCACTGGCACCGAAGCGAGCTTTGTTGAGTTGTTCGACGGCGATACGGCACGTATCGATGAGATGAACGCGATGATTGCGCGCGATTTTGGTTTCGACGGGATCGTTGATGTTGCCGGCCAAACCTATCCGCGCAAACTTGATACTCGAATCTTGAATTGTTTGTCTTCTATCGCGCAGAGCGCTTATCGGATGGCTCAAGATATTCGGCTGTTGCAGCACGATCGCCAGGTGGAAGAACCGTTTGAGGAGCACCAGATTGGGTCTAGCGCGATGCCGTATAAGAGGAATCCGATGCGTACCGAACGCATCTGTTCGCTGGCACGGTACGTGATGGCCGACGTCATGAACGGGGCGATGACTGCTTCTGCCCAGTGGCTTGAACGCACCTTGGATGATTCTGCCAACCGCCGTATTTCCATGCCAGAAGGCTTCTTGGCTACCGATGCGATTTTGCGGTTGTGTATGAACGTGACTTTCAATCTGCATGTGAATGACAAGATCGTGGCCAAGGCTGTGCGCGATTATCTGCCATTCATTGCCACCGAAAACATTTTGATGGAAGGCGTGAAGCGCGGGGGAGACCGCCAAGAACTACATGAGATTATTCGTGAGGAATCGTTGTGGGCTACCGCATTGATGAAGAATGGCGAACCGTTTGATCTGCTGGGGGCACTGGCAACTCATTCGGAGTTTCACATGAACGATGATGAATTTGCTGCCGTTCTTGATCCGGCGGCCTTTATCGGCCGCTGCCCAGAACAAGTTGATCGTTATCTAGGCGTTGTTCGCGGTGTTATCGGAGAAACTGCACCGGGAGATTCGATTCTGGCGGTGTAAGCCGCCGGTCGATCAATAACGACTCGGTGCTAAATAAGCGCCACACAGCTCAGGAGTGCCATATATGGCACTCCTGAGCTGTGTGGCGCCGAAATGGCGCGCTTGATGATTCAGAGCGCAGTCGACCGCTTAAGCACCTTGTGCCCGTGTCGTTCGATCCCGGTTGGTTCGAACCCCTTCTTTAGATAGAGGTATTCGGCGCGGGCGTTGCGCGGATCTACTGAAAGGGAGATGGCAGGCGCGCCCAGCTCACGGGCTAGTTCTGTGGCCGCATCGAGCAGAGCGCCCCCGATGCCGTGCCCGCTGTAACGTTCTTCTACAGCGATCGCGAGTTCGGGAATGTCATCAGCGACGTGCCCATACCCGTGCCGATCGTCGCGCCCCCACAGAAGCCACACGCCACCGGCCGGGGTATTCCCGATCCAGGCGGTGAATCCGCCGTTTTCGGGTTCCCATTCGGCAGCGTAGTAGTCTGCCCATTCGTCGTAACTATCTTCTAGTTCCCCGTGTTCGTCGCCGAATGTTTCGGTGAGGAAGTTGAGCCGGTACACGTAGGTGCGATCGGATTCGGTGGTGGGTTTGAGGATGAGTTCTTCGTTGACAGGCATGGCTTCTTCCTATGATTGACGCTCCTGTAGTTCATGCACTATCTTATCAATGTCCGCACTGACTATTTCGGGCGCGGGCCCGCCGATCACGTTTCGGCGTTGCACGCATTGATCGATATCGAGTGCATCGTACACATCCGCGTCGATCAGGTCGCAGTGGGCGCGGAGCGTTGCGAGGTCTATATTTTCCAGCGCGGTTGCGTGTTCGATGCAGTAGCGGACGATTTCTCCTGTGATTGCGTGCGCTTGCCGGAACGGCACGCCTTTGGTTACCAGGTAGTCTGCGAAGTCGGTTGCGTTGGTGAAGCCCGCGGAGGCCGCTTGGCGCATCCGATCCGCGTTTACGCCCAGGGTTGCGATCATTCCAGCGAACGCGGGGATGCAGAGTTTGACGGTATCGACGACATCGAAGATCGCCTCCTTATCTTCCTGCAGATCCTTGTTGTAGGCGAGTGGCAGATTCTTCATCATGGCAAGAAGTGTGGCAGCTTGGCCGATGACTCGGCCGGTTTTGCCGCGGGTCAGTTCTGCAACGTCCGGATTCTTTTTCTGCGGCATGATCGAACTGCCGGTGGCGTACCCATCGTCTAGTTCGATGAATCTGAATTCTTGCGATGCCCACAGAATGATTTCTTCGCTCATTCGAGATAGGTGGATCATGAAGATTGATAGGGTGGAGCTGAGCTCCAATAGGTAGTCGCGATCAGCCACCGCGTCAAGCGAATTTTCCATCACTCCGGCAAATCCTAGGAGGTCAGCAGTCATATCGCGTTGGATCGGGTACGTGGTGGTGGCAAGAGCGGCCGCACCGAGTGGCGAATAGTTCATCCGTTGAGCAACATCGTCCAATCGGCTCATATCCCGCATGAACATGTGGGCGTACGCCATCAGGTGATGAGCGAACGTGATCGGTTGAGCACGCTGCAGATGCGTATAGCCCGGCATCACGGTTGTGGTGTGGTGGGTGGCAAGGTTGCAAACTGTCATCGTCAAAGATTCAATCATGGACGTCACGCAAGAAATTTCGTCACGCACCCACAAGCGCATATCGGTAGCAACTTGATCGTTACGCGAACGGGCCGTGTGCAACTTCTTGCCAGGTTGGCCGATCCGCGCGGTCAATTCCTCCTCAATGAACATGTGAATGTCTTCTGCGGCGGAATCGAACGTGAGCGCGCCCGATTCGATATCGGCTTTGATCGATTCCAAGCCGGCCACGATAGCCTGGGCCTCAGGATCGGTGAGCACGCCGATCCGTGCAAGCATCGTTGCGTGAGCGATACTGCCACGGATGTCGTGTGCGTAAAGCCGCTGGTCAAAACGCAACGACGAATTCATGAACGCAACTGAATCGGCCGTAGATTTAGAGAACCTGCCGTCCCACATTGTTTTTGCCACGAGAAATCCTTACATAAGATTGTTCCGGTGCTTCATGGAAGCAACTACGGAGGTTGGCAGGCCGAACAAGTTGATGAAGCCGGTGGCGTCGGACTGGTTGTAGACGTCGTCTTCATCGAAGGTGGAGAGGGCTTCGTCGTACAACGAGTGGGGCGACGTGATGCCGGCAGGGGTGACGTTGCCCTTGTATAGCTTGAGTTTCACGGTGCCGGTTAGGGTTTCGTTGCACGAATCCATGAATGCAGACAGGGCTTCACGTAGCGGGTGGAACCACTGGCCGTTGTAGACGACTTCTGAGAAACGTTGTGCCAGAAGATCCTTGTAATGGAGCGTATCGCGCTCCAGGCAGAGAAGTTCGAGTTCACGGTGTGCTGCATAATATACAGTTCCGCCTGGGGTTTCGTAGACGCCACGGGATTTCATGCCAACAAGGCGGTTTTCGACGATGTCTGCGATACCAACCCCGTGCTTGCCGGCCTTCTTGTTGAGGTAGGTGAGCATGTCGACGTCCCCGGTCACGCCATCAACGGATACTGGTATGCCATGTTTGAAATCGATGGTGACGTATTCAGGTTCGTCTGGGGCCTGTTGCGGCGAGTTCATGAGGTGGAGGAGCGAATCGTATTGAGGCTCATTCGCCGGATCTTCCAAATCCATGCCCTCGTGGCTGAGGTGCCAAATATTTTGATCCATTGAATAATTATTCTCTTTGGTTACAGGAACCGGGATGTTGCGAGCCTGTGCGTAATCGATTTCTTCATCACGCGAGGCGATGTCCCACATCCGCCATGGGGCGATAATTTTCATTCCGGGAGCGAGCGCCTTGATGGCTAGTTCGAAGCGGACTTGATCGTTTCCCTTACCGGTGCAGCCGTGGGCAATCGCGGTACAATTTTCTGCTTTGGCGATGTCTACCATGCGCTTGGCGATGCATGGGCGGGCTGTGGAGGTGCCGAGAAGATATTTGCCTTCGTAGATTGCCTGGGCTTTTAGTGTGGGGTAGATGTAGTTGGCGATGTAATCGGAAGTGAGATCTTCGATGTAGATTTTTTCGGCGCCGCACGCGAGTGCTTTTTGGGTGAGGGTTTCGTTATCGACGCCGATTCCGACGTCTCCTGCCATTGCCACCACATCACAATCGTAGTGTTCTTTAAGCCATGGGATGATGATGGAGGTGTCAAGTCCACCAGAATATGCGAGTAAGATCCGTTCTTTTGCCATGATTTCCTCCCGGCACATAGTGTATATGGATGCGCTAATGGGAATAATTATACCCCTGTGGTTATTGTGTGCAAGCTTTAAGATGAGTTCACATTAGTGAGCTGCTTCATGACTCACGGGAGCAGCGGCATGTTATAGAAGAGACTAACGTGCGAAACCTGCGGAGTGAAAAAGCTCGTGCGGGGCGAGTTTCGGAGATGGTTAGTTCGCTTAAAAGATCGAAACGTGACATGCTGCTTTCCCGGTAATCGAGAATTCTTATTCGCATCCGTAGTGCAGCAAATCTTTTAGCAAAGTTTCCATAGAAAACGACGAGGAGCGCACGTACCTTAATGTTATTAAGGCTCACCTATTTCGGATATTTTCCCAGGTTTGGCCCGAGTCTGGTTCACTTGTGTTTGACGGATCTTGGCGTGCTATGGCTGCTTCGAAATCTCGGGTTCCACCAAATACTTCGTGGGTGTATGGATTGACGTTGAGCTTGCGGGAGCGGTAGATCACGTAGCCAACACCGAGAATGTTAGCGGCCAGTGCAATAGCAGATACGGTCAGATTGATGTTCGGATTATTTACCGAATCGACCCTGAATACTGAGTAATCTTGGAACATCGGCACGCACTGGGCGAACATGCACCAGATCGCGAGCGTGAATGCGCGGTTCTGGATCCAGCCACCCTTGTTCCACAGCATCGCTGCTACGGTTGGTGCAAGGAGGAGAGCAAGGCCGCAGTACCAGGCGTGAGTTGGTAGGCAGTTGTAGGTGTAGGCGAAGTTCCACAGATCGTAGGAGATGATAAACACCCAAGTCATGTCTGGCCAGAGCATATCCTTTCCGCCCTTGGAAATGTAGATTCCAAACCAGCCTGTCATGATGCAAATGTTGAGCAATCCAGCAGTTCCGTTGAGTACGTTGTGCCAGCCGCCGTAAAGCGTGACGCCTTCAACGGAGATCCATGTGGTGTTCCATGCGCGGATGGCGGATTCGAAATCGGAAACCACGGCGATCAGAATGTTGATTGCCACGATCGCGAATGGGAAGGCCTTGAACCAATCGGCTTTCCCAATCTTGCCCCACTTGTATTTCAGCATGATGAAGCCGATGCAGCCGGCGGTTGCTGCGTAGAGTTTTGCGTAGTGGAACCACGAACCCATGTGCTCGATTGTTGGGTTGGTGAGTGCCCACGATGCTCCCATCCATGCCCCCACGTTGATCACAATGAAGTAGGCGCTGAGGAGTGCAGGGATGATGAGGAAGAAGAATATGCCGCCTTGCTTGGTTCTGCGGGCGATTTCGTTTGTGAGGAGTAGGCTGCAAAATACGAGGATCCAGCCTAGCCATTGGTAGGTTGCGGTATCCCCGTAGACGTTGAACAACATTGTTCATCCTTTCTAGCTGAGTGGGGTGTATAAATATTCGTCGATGTGAAGTGTCTGAGCGATGAGGTGGGTGATTATGGCATCGTCGATGTCTGGGTTGGTGCGGATAAGTGCGGTAAGTCCTGTGAGGAGCATGTAGAACGTTTCTTCGACGTGCGTAATATGGACCGGGTGTTTTTCTTTATAGTCACGTACGGTGGTTTCTGAGATGTAGTGCGAGATGCGGCGCGCGGCGCGGTCGGTGAATTCGAGGTAGAGTTCGGCGTTTCTGGTGCGTGCTAGGCTGGTTGCGAAAGGGCCGTCGTCATTGAGTATTTTTCGCATAAGCGCAGTTGCTTCTTCGAGCGCTTTGTCGATGTTTCCTGGTTCGCGCGCATCGTTCCAGGCTTTGAGTTCGGATAGGAAATCGTCGATAACATGGTCGAGTACTGCTTCGATCGCTTCTTCTTTTGTGGCGAAGTAGTGGTAGAAGAGTGAGCGTGTGATGTTTGCGGTTTTGGCGACGCCGGAGACGGTCAGTTTCGTGGCTCCCTCGCGTATGATGACTTCGCGAGTGGCGTCAAGGATAGTGTTTCGTGTGCGGTTGTGGGGCATTGTGACCTCCTTTTTTAAGGGTAAAAAGGTGTTGACATAGTGTCAATTGGATGCGGGGAAGCTCTATTGGCAAACTCTTCCAATTTGTCAATAAATAGAATTACATAGGAATAACGTCCCTATTGTGGGGTCAGTAAAGGGTGAAATCCGCGTCGTCGAACCTCCCAAAAACCCACAAGAAACCTAATGAAAATCGTGAAACGTAACCACTGCAACAATTTACGCAACGTTTGAAGTATGTAAATCAAGGTAAACTTAGAAAAGTAGAAAATGCTCTAGCACGAGGAGAAGGCGTGTCCAAACATCACGTTGTTGTTATCGGTTCTGGTTTCGGTGGATTATTCGCAACCAAGGCGCTACGGAAAGCAGATGTTTCCGTCACCATGATCTCACGAACCTCCCACCACCTTTTCCAACCATTGCTCTACCAAGTGGCAACCGGAATCCTATCCCCAGGGGAAATCGCGCCAACCACACGTGAAATCCTCAGCCGCCAAGAAAACGCATCCGTACTCCTTGGGCTCGTGGAAGATATTGATGTGGACGCGAAAGAAGTCATCTGGCGCTACCACAACCGCGAAATGCGCACCGGATACGATTCGCTCATCGTGGCAGCCGGTGCAGATCAGTCCTACTTTGGAAACGATCAATTCGCCCGCTTCGCACCAGGTCTGAAGAATATCGATGATGCACTCGAAATCCGTGCACGCATCCTCGGTGCGTTCGAACTCGCAGAACTCGAACCAGATCCACAAATGCGAAAAGACATCCTCACGTTCGTTGTTGTGGGCGCAGGCCCAACCGGCGTTGAAGTCGCAGGCCAGATCCGCGAACTCGCATCCAAAACTCTCCGCAAGGAATTCCGCAACTTCGATCCACGCGAAGCCCGCGTGATTCTTGTTGACGGCGCCGATTACCCATTGCCTCCATTCGGTGAAAGCCTTGGCAAGCGCACCCGCAAGGCTCTAGAGAAGCTGGGCATCGAAGTCATGATGGGGCAGATGGTTATTGGAATGACTGATCGTACCGTTACCTTGCGTGATCGCGAAGGAAACGAACAGACCATCAACACCATTTGTAAAGTCTGGTCTGCCGGTGTTCAGGGGTCATCACTGGGCAAGAAACTGGCAGAACGAACCGGTGTGGAACTCGATCGTGCTGGCAGAGTCCGCGTGAACGACGATCTCACGATCCCAGGCCACCCAGAAATCTTCGTTGTTGGCGATATGATGTCGCTCGATGGCGTGCCAGGCGTGGCACAGGGGGCGATCCAGCCGGGCCGCTTCGCAGCACGCGCGATCATCGATCGCCTCGCTGGCAAGCCAAGCGCCCCTAAGTTCGTGTACAACGATAAGGGGTCGATGGCAACCATCGCTAAGTCCAAGGCCGTTGTAAAGATCGGCAGGCTGGAATTTGATGGCTTCGTGGCGTGGCTGGCATGGTGTGTGCTCCACATCCTCACGCTATCTGGCTTTAAGACCCGCTTTTCAACATTGATGCGTTGGGCGATCAGCTATCTTTCTCACAGGCGTTCCGAACGTTCCACAACCAACCAACAGTTAGTCGGGCGCCTTGCGCTCAAGGCCTGCGGCGATCATGCATCTGGCCACCTGATCTTGGGAGATGTTGATCCAGAACCACTGGCGAAGATTGCAGAACGTGCAACTCAGGAACAGCTGGATGAACAGGCATCAAAACGGGACGAAGCTAGTAATCCTAATACACGTTCATGAGCATGGTTGAGTGCAAACATTTTTGCGCTTTCTTCAACGGAACGCATCCCTGCAGGCGTGGCATAGACTCGCGGCGGGGTAGGCGTGTGGTTGGCTAGTTGTGTGGCGATAGCATCGATCAGTTCGTTTCCACAATCAACAATCGCGCCGCCGATCGCATGGGCACGGTGGACGGTTTGTGCATGAACAAGGTGCATGTCACTCAACTGCATTCTCATGGTCTATAGCATATCGGTTCGCGGGCATTGATGATCAAAGGAATCTTGTTCAGGATGTGGGGAGGTCCTGATGATGTGCGTATAATTGACGTGGTTGCGCTGCTTGGCAATGAGGCCAGGCCAGCAGTCAAAGAACGTCACGATACCGTGTGAAGGAAACACAAATATGACCACGAACGTCTACAACGCTGTTGACGAACTTATTGATTACGCCCGCAAGAATCTGGAGCTGGATCCGCGCAATGAGGATTTCACCCGGAATGCGATTTTCGCTATTTTTGGTTTGAATTCGTATGCCCCCACGGGAGCTACATGTGATGATCGTGTGCCAGATGCAGTTATTGCGCGTTTTACGCAGGCGTGTGTGGATGCCGGGTTGATTGGCGTGGAAGGCGAGGCTGCGCTCGCGGATCAGGTGATGGGTTTGCTTACTCCACGTCCGGCAGAGGTAATTGATCGTTTTGATGAGATCCGTAAGCGCGATGGTGGTACGGCGGCGATGGCGTGGTTCTATCAGTATTGCGTGGCGAATCATTATGTGAAGCGTGCGGTGTTGGATCGGAATCCGCGTTTTGATGTGGGGGATTTGACGATCACGATTAATCTTGCGAAGCCTGAATTTAGGGATGCGAAGAAGGCTGCGGCTGGTAATTCGGTGGCGGGTGGGTATCCGTCGTGCACGATTTGTCATGAGAATGAAGGGTTTGCGGGGCGCCAGAAGGGTACGTTGCGTACGGTTCCGATCACGTTGGGTGGCCAGGAGTGGTTCTGGCAGTTTTCGCCGTATGGCTACTTTGATCAGCATGGTATCGCGGTGAATATGGAGCACACGCCGATGCACATGGATCATGGAACATTTTATCGTTTGATGGATTTTGTGGATCAGTTCCCGCAGTACTTTATTGGGTGTAACGCTGCGTTGCCGCGTATTGGTGGTTCGGTTTTGGGCCACGATCACTATCAGGGTGGTGGTGAGGTTTTGCCGATGCATAAGGCTGCCACTCGCGTCACGTACCGGGTTCCGGGTACGGACGGGGTTGCGGTTGAGATCGTGGATTGGCACAACACGGTGGTGCGTGTTGTGGGCCAGGATCGTGATCTTGTGGCCCAGGTGAGTGCCCAGATCGCAGATTCTTGGGTGGCGTTTTCTGACCTTGAGATTGGGATTGTTCCGTGTGACGACGACGGGGTGCATTCGGCCGTTTCTCCAACCTGTGTTGTGACTGGGCGGGGTTATGAGATGAGCATGATCTTCCGTTCGAACGTGACCAGTGAGGAGTTCCCTGACGGTGTGTTCCATGCTCATCCTGAGTTCTTTGCGATTAAGCAGGAATCGATTGGATTGATTGAGGCTCAGGGCTTGTTTATTTTGCCGGCTCGTTTGCAACGCCAGTTGGGTGAGTTGGCGGATGCGATCGAGGCGGGGGATTCGTTGCCTGCTGAGTTGGCGGAGTTTGAGATGGTTGATGCGGAGATTCGTGGAATCGTTGGGGATAGTCGCGATCGGGATGTTATTGATGCAGCGATTCGCCAAGAACTCGGTTCTGTATGCGAACGTATTTTGGAAAATACCGCAGTGTTCAAGGACCAGTGGCGGTTTGAGAAGTTTATTGAAGATCTTGGCTTTGTGCGTGGCCAGTAAGACTCACATTGATGGTTAAGGAGAAATCATTATGACAACCGTGTTGGTAGCTGGTGGTGCCGGATATATCGGTAGCCATACAACTGTGGAGCTGTTGAATAAGGGATACGACGTTGTGTGCGTCGATAACTTTTCTAACTCGTCACCTGAAGCGATTAAACGTGTTGAGGCGATTACGGGGAAGAGCCTTCGCTTCTATGATGCCGATATTCGTGATCGGGCTACACTCACTGAGGTGTTTACGGAAAACTCGATTGATTGGGTGATTCACTTTGCTGGTTTCAAGGCGGTAGGTGAGTCTGTTGCTAAGCCACTCGAATACTATGACAACAATATTGGTGGCGCGCTCACACTGCTGGAAGTTATGCGTGAACATGACGTGAAGAAGTTTGTGTTCTCAAGTTCGGCAACGGTGTATGGTGAAGCGGTTGATTTGCCGTTGACTGAAAATTCGCCGTCTGGTTTGGCCACCAACCCGTATGGCCGCACCAAAGTGTTTGAAGAACAAATCTTGCAGGATCTGTTTGCGGCAGATCCATCCTGGACGATTGTTATTTTGCGCTACTTCAACCCAGTTGGTGCTCACGAAAGCGGTTTGATTGGTGAAGATCCTAAGGGCATCCCAGCTAACCTGACTCCGTATGTTGCCAAGGTGGCTGTGGGTGAACTGGACAAGGTTCAGGTGTTCGGCGGCGATTACGATACGCCAGATGGCACCGGCGTTCGCGATTACATCCACGTTGTTGATCTGGCCCGTGGCCATGTGGCAGCAACTGACACCCTCACAGAACCAGGCGTGTTTGTCTACAACTTAGGCACAGGCCACGGCTATTCGGTACTCGAAGTTATCCGAGCATACGAAAAGGCTGCTGGCAAGGAGATCCCATACCAGATCGTTGATCGCCGCCCAGGCGATGTGGCATCGAGCTATGCGGATGCATCAAAGGCACAACGCGAATTGCATTGGAACGCCACCCACACGATGGAAGATATGGCCGAATCCTCCATGCGTTGGCAGACTCAAAACCCGAACGGGTTCCGGAGCTAAAGGGCCATGAACCAATCGAGTAACCCTCGCATTGGTCTTACCATCAGCGCATCCACTGTTCCGAATGCGGAACAGTGGATGCGCGCTGTGGTTAAGAGCATGGCGCGAGCCGGAATGAATGAACTGGTGCGGGAAGTCAAGATCGATTCGGGTTGGCCGTCCGTCAGTTCTGACGAAGCCCGCACATCTTGGTGGAATATTGGCCGGGGTATCAGTTGCTGACATCGCCCGTGCTGGGCACTCCGTCGTCAACGTGCCACAACGTTTCTACTATTCACGTTCCGAAAACAGCGAACTATTGAGCGCGCTAGACACAATCAACACACTAGGGATGCTGGCAGGAACCCTCACCGAATCGCCGATGAGCCACGAAGATTTAAAGGAGAAGGTTGCGGCCGCAGCGTCGTCGTCCCTCCCAATCTCTCTCACAATACCGGGACTTCCACACGAAAATTGGGACCTTATCCCAACCCCGGAAGGGTATGCATACCTGAAACACGGCGAACGTTACCTAGCGTTCCCGCAAGGCGCCGATTCGTTCGGGATTATGGACGAATTCGGCTCCGCTCCAGAACTTATCGATCTGGAGGAAGCCGGAATTCAACAACGCAACCTGGCCCTCTGGCGAATCGCAGATGGGCACGTGGTTCACGTACTCACGCTACGCGGAACCTACAATTAAAGAACGCGCGCCCCGGAACTAGCCGTTGCCACCAAGAACGCTGGTTCCGGGAAACCGCGCGCAACGCTAGCTGCACGAATCTCCTCCATCGCCTGCGTAACCTTATCTTCAGCAATCAACGCGATCGCAGAACCACCAAAACCACCGCCAGTCATACGAGCGCCAAGCGCGCCCGCCGCCAACGCAGACTCCACAACACAATCAAGCTCAATGCACGATACCTCAAAATCGTCACGCAACGACACGTGCGACTCAGTAAACAACCGGCCCAACTCCACAAAATCTTCCGCAGCCATCGCCACAACCGCACGCTCAACACGCTCATTTTCAGAAATCACGTGGCGAACCCGGCGCTGATAAAGCTCTGGCAACACGGAAAGCTGATCCATACGCGCCACACGCAACGACGAAACGCCCAACAGATCACGCGCCTCATTACACTCAGCCCGGCGATTACCATACTGACCATCAGACAAGGAATGCTTCGCCCGCGTATCAACCACCAAAATCTGCAAGCCATGCGTACCAAAATCAGCCGCAACCAACTGCTGCGAATGCGCATAGAAATCAATACACACAGCCATGCCTGCTTCACCGAACACGGAAACAGTCTGATCCATACCACCCGTGGGCGCCTGCGCAACATCATTTTCCGCACGAATACACGCCGCAACGATCTTCTTACCATCGGCGTTACTCAACCCCACAGCCGCCGCGCATTCAATCGCAGCAGATGACGACAGGCCCGCACCCAACGGAACACACGACACGAACGCAGCATCAAAACCATGCGAAACACCCAGTGCCCACGCAGGCCCCGCCGCATAATTCACCCACGACGTTTCCATGCCAGGCCGAATATCGGCAATCGCACCTTCCCACAAAGAACCCTGATCCGACGTGAGACGAAGCTGTGAATCCTCCCGCTCCCTCAACGCCACAAACGTACGGTGCGGCAAGGCGATAGGCAAACACAAGCCGTCGTTATAATCCGTATGCTCACCAATCAAATTCACTCGGCCTGGAGCACACGCCACCTTATCTGGTTCACACCCAAACGTATCCACAAAAAGATCGCGCGCCCGGCGCACGCCTTCAATATCATCCCATGCATTAATAAACGTTGCTGACATCGTTGTCTCCATCGTTCCTATTTTTCTAGACGGTACAACAATACTATGTACCGCCACCAAACGAAGAACGATTAGAAACGGGCAGGGATGCGCCACGCGGTAGGCGCGTGTGAAGAATCAGCAGGCATAGGATCAACCACGAACGCGCTATACTGCGGAAAACCTGCAAACCAAGCCGGCGACTTCCTACCGTCAACCACTAGCGCAGTAGAAAGAATTTCAGCCACCGCTGCGTCGGGGCCAACCACGCTAGCTGAACAAGCTCCATTCGCTGCGGAGCCAGGGAGAGAATTTGCACCGCCGTGAGGCGAAACAATATGAAAACCGCGTTCGTACGTGCCAGATGTGGCGATGCCCCCGTTCGTTACCGAAAAAGTAGTGGCCAGTGCGTCGCGATCATGCGGATGCCGAATTCCGATCACCCATGGATTACTGGTGGAAACATCGCGGTAAGAATACCCACGAGTGAGCACATCTCCGCCTGCGTTGATACAAAAATTATTAATGTTGGCATCTTTAAGCATACGTGCCATTCGTTCGCACGCCCAACCCTTGACATAGCCAGACGGATTGAAACCGCCAGGCACGATCCATGGATCGAACGCGCCGTTAGTCATGGTTTTTCCAGTGCGGCATCCATGAATCACATCGATCAACAAGGCATGATCGGGGTGATAAGAGCGAAGCTCCGATTCACGAATGGCACCACTTCGATAACCAGTGACAAGGGACTCTGGGCGGAATGGCGAAAAAATAGTATCGATACGATCCATGAAATCACGGCAGGCAGCAAGAACTGGATCGAACTGCGGGGACTGGTGTGAATGCGGCTCCACACTAGAGCCGATCGTTATCGTTACAACGGTTCCCCACACCTCATGGAGTAGGTGTGGGGAATTGGTATGGCTTGTCACTTAGATAATTCCCTTGCCATCTAGAGCGTCGTGCATTGCCTTTTTAAATGCTTTTACAGTGAAAGTTGCCCCAGAGATATCTGAGACGTCCAAGGATTGCTTTTTGAGCGTTTCCTCAATGAGGATAGGCATTGCATGCTTGTTGATTTTTTGTGATTTTTCATGATCGGGCACTTCGAGCACGTCAATGTTGACGATCTTTTTGCCATCTAGTTCTACTTTGAGGCGGGTAGTGCCGTATGGGTTATCGGAGACGCCGATGAGGCCAGAATCTGCTTCGGAGGCTTGCCCAGTGTTTTGTTCTGCGGCCTTTTCATCAGGGGCGGCTTTTTCATCAGGAGTAGCAGAGGAGTTGAGAAACATACTGGTGCTGATGACTCCAGCAATGCCAATGAGTGTTGCCCCGCCGATCGCGATGCCTTTCTTTGAAGATGCCATGGTTTTCTTTCTTTTACCAATCAATGTATTCAGTATGGATGCGTTCCCGATCCGCAGACAAGGTTAGCATCCCCTTAGTTACATGTTCTATGAAGCGAGACGGGCCACACAGGTGGATTGTGCTCTCTGTGACGTCCCCAAGTATGTCCCGTATCATTCTGGCATCTAGCGGATACACTTTTCGTGATCCGGCGAGCAGATGAAGCGTAACATTGGGGCGCTGCGGTTTCTGACGTTGAAACCCCGTAGGGGCCTTCGATATACACGCGAGTTCCGGGGCGCAAATTGACAAGTGCTTTTGATGCGGCGCCATATCCTTTCACTGATATGCGAAGCTGATTTGGTGTGGAACAGTCCGATACGGAAGATGGGTGTGCCATATACATGAGTCCCGGGGTGCCGAATCTCCAGTAGAAGAACTGACCTGGCGCAGTGGCGATTTTTTCTAGGTTTCTTCCCGAAACAATCACGGACGTCACGTGCGAGTTTTCTTTGATAATTTTTGTGACGACGACGTGGCCGCGAACCGATCTCCATACCGGGACGGCGATTCTGTACCATATGATGGCAGCGAATACTGAAGCATGCTATCCACAGCGCTTTTCCTAATCCACGAGCAAATGGGCCACCTAACGATACTTGGTGCATGAACGAGAAGATCACTGCGAGATAGAGATACAGGTGGATAGTCCACCATGTCGTATAACGCATTCGGTAACGAATTCTCTTCCAGGAGGCTATGCCTGCGATAGCGAATAATAGTGTGCTAACTGCTGCAGAGAATAACCACTGGAGTTCAACGATGTCAGAGAATAGCGTGGCCGCCCATGCCGATATGGCGGAAAACCCGCCTGCGTGATCTAGGACGGCAGAGAGAACTGAGACTGTGTAGATGATGGATCCTTGGGTCTCATTCAAATTGAGTAACGTTAGCCCAATAAGGATTCCACCAAGTAGGCCAAGGAAACAGAAAAATAGAGCCGCACAGAACCGTGCACGTTGCGGGGCATCAATCCAATGCTGTTCGGCTAACTTCGTCAACTGCATTCACTCCTTTAATAGCAGCGAGTTTTTCATGGAGTGCGTGGCGAGGGTAGGGGCCATCAAACTTCATTACGGCACGCATACCCGTACCGTTTTCAGTTTCGATAACCGTGGTGGAATTGACCATAACTTTATAGCCTAAACTCGTGGCTGCAACAAGGATCCGCCGCATAACGCCACGCCCTGCTTCATATTCCACAACAGTGCGGTCTAAATGGTGCGTTGAAGGAATGCGGTTGGTCAGGGGGCCGATAGCGAAAATAAGGATGTAGTGAATAATCAGTGTGGCTAGGGCCAGAAGTGACATGCCAGCGCCGCAGGCCACACCCATAGCTGCGGAAATCCAGATAGTCGCGGCTGTGGTTAGACCTTTGACCGTATCGTTATTGACGAAAATAACCCCAGCACCCAAGAAGCCCACGCCCGAAACGATTTGTGCTGCTAAACGGGAGGGATCTAAGGGAACTGTTGTGGAAGCGAAACCGTGAATGGAAACAAGAGTAAACAGGCAGGCACCCATTCCCACGAGTACGTGGGTTTTCACTCCAGCATCCTTATTGTGGTAGTAGCGTTCTACTCCCAACAAGAAACACAGCACGGTTGTTATCAACAAACTTACTGCGCCAGAGAGAAACTGCTCCATATTTAGTACGTTCCACATAATTTGAGGCTTCTTTCCGTTCGTCTATCTGCACATGGTACATCTTTGAAAGAGGAAAAGAGAGGAAAAACTGGTTGACGCGCGTAGACTACGCGCGTAGTGTAATTTTTACAGCCCGAGTTAGAGCGCTTTGGAACATCCAATTTATACGCTCGAAATTTCTTCTATCGTGCTAGCTCGAGTCTTCCAGGACCGTGATCTAGGGGCGTATACAGCTCGGACAATTGCAGAAACTTCATGGCCTAATTGATTACAAGATTAATGATTTTCTGATAAGTAGCATCCGGGGGAGTGGGCAATAACGAAGCCTGCAGCCTGCAAATACGAATGCGCAGTTGTGGGACCAAAGAAACGTATCCCACGTTTTTTGAGATCTGCCGCTAGTGCTGTAGATTCGGGCGAAATGGTGATGTTTGAATCCATGTGAACAGGATGATCGCTGTTTAAGAAACTCCATATATATGCGTCAAACGATCCATAATCGTTCACAACGCCAAGGAAAACCTGAGCGTTACTGATTGTCGCACAAATCTTTTTCCTGTTGCGGATAATACGTGGGTTGTTCAAGAGACGTGAGACATCGACGTCGTCATACGATGCCACCGTTGCGGGGTTGAAATGATCGAAAGCCTCCCGAAAAGCCTCCCGCTTATTGAGCACCGTTTCCCATGAAAGTCCTGCAACGAACGTTTCTAAAGCCAGGAGTTCAAAATGTTGAACGTCATGTTGAAGAGGCTGACCCCATTCGGCGTCATGGTACTTCACATATAGCGGGTTTTTGGGATTAACCCAGGTGCAGCGTGGGCGGTCGAGTACATTCATCAGTGTTCCTTTCGAATTTTCTTCTGATCTCCACCGTAGCGGGTAAACACAAGCGCTCGCGGTAGGAAGAAAAATCTGTGGATAACCTATTTTTCGTGAAAAATGTGGACAACAGAATCGGACAGCTGGCAAAGAATATGCTATCGCGATCAGCAAATGGTCAATATCGAGTAAATGTGAGCTGTCACGTCTACCGCATCTCAGAATGTGAACGATACGTCACGAACGTGGGTATTAATTTGGGTATTCGCTTTTTCTATCCTTATTCTTAAAGCTAATTAACTATATGTTGACGTTACTTCTAGTGCGTAAGAGATGGGGTGATGTGATGTCGGCACACATGCGAACTCTTGTGGTCACCAGTTTGGCACTGTTCGCCATGTTTTTTGGCGCTGGAAATCTCATTGTCCCCGTGATGATTGGTGCAGACGCGGGCATCACCGCGTGGAGCGCCGCAATCGGTTTCGTTTCCACGGGCGTGTTATTGCCTGTCCTTTCAATGGTGGCGATGTCTACACTCCGCGAAGGGGAACTCCGCCTGGCTGATCGCCTTGGTGCGAGGATGGGATTGATTGTTACAACACTGATCTTCCTCTTTACCGGAATGCTTTATGCGATTCCGCGCGTGGGCGCCGTGAGCTTTGAAATGGCATTTGGTCCGTATCTTTCGACCGCGTCAGAGTCTACGTCCCAGGCGGCACTCGCTGTCTATTCGGCTTTATTCTTCGCTGGCGCGTTTGCGATCGTGCGTAGTCCGAAGATGGTTATTCGCAGTATCGGCGTGTGGTTGACTCCCGCATTACTCGTGTTGTTAGTTGTATTGATTGCGGGTGCGTGGGCGATGCCTGCGACTCACATTGAACCTACGGGTTTATACGTTGCGTCTCCAGTGATTGCCGGTTTTATCCAGGGTTACTTTACGATGGACGCGCTGGCAGCATTGATGTTCGGTGGCGTTGTGATTTCGTCGTTGAAAGCTGCCGGTTTTAATTCTCAGCAGGTTCACCGCGGTACCGCGACCGCCGGTATGATGGCTGGCGTTTTCCTTACGTTCGTTTATGTTGGTTTGGTGCGTGTGGGGCAAGTTGGCACTGGTTCTAACGGTGCCGCACTCACGGCTCGTGTAGCACGCGATTTATTTGGTCCGGTTGGCCAGACCTTTTTTGGTTTAATCGTTGTGTTGGCATGTTTGACGACGGCGCTCGGCTTAATCGGCGCATCTGTTGACTATTTCAACAAACTGGTTCCACAGGTGAGCCGCCAAGGCTGGCTGATTATTGCTACCCTCGTATCGTTTGTGCTCACTAATCTGGGGCTGGAACGTATTTTGGCAGTTGTTGCACCAGCTAACCAACTTCTGTATCCAATCGTGATGGTTCTTGTTGTGGCTACCTTGCTGGATTTGGCTACACCTAACCGCTTGTACTTTGCTTACCGTGTTCCTGCGTGGATTACGGCTGGCCTGGCGTTGCTTGAAGCGCTTTATTCTACGTCGTTATCGGTGTTTTTGCCGCTACGTTCTGTCCTCGATATTTTCCCATTTGGGCACTTACAGATGGCATGGATTGTACCTGCCGGTGTTGCATTCCTCATCGGGCTGGGGGCAGACGTCTACCGTGGTCGACTTACGAAGGGGCTCTAGCCCCCGCCTCCGCGGCTGGTCATGAACCCATGACTGGCGTCGATCCACGTTAAAGAAAATAGGTTGTTCCATGGTTTCTCACTCTACAAAATCAATTATTTTTGCCGGCTTCGCTCTTTTTGCAATGTTTTTTGGTGCCGGAAATTTGATCCTACCTGCGATGATAGGTGTTCAAGCAGGGGATAAAGCATACGTAGCGGTGCTTGGATTTGTGCTTACAGGCGCGGTTCTAACTGTTGCAGGTATGATCGCTGCGGGCACGTTGCGTGAAGGCGAAGAGAGAATCGCTGATCGTGTAGGGCCTCGGTTCGGTCTCATTTTCACAACCATTCTTTTCGTTGCTACCGCAATGCTCTACCCAACTCCTCGCGTAGCGGCAGTGAGCTTTGAGATGGCTGCAGTTCCACTGGTGGGTTCCGGGCATCTCCAACTCTTTTTCTACACAGTGATCTTTTTCGGGATTTGTTATGTGTTAGTGCGCCAGCCGGCAAAAATCATTGAACGCATCGGCGGATTCCTCACGCCAGTGTTGCTGATTCTTTTGGTCATTTTGGTGGTCGCCTCATATGCACTTCCTGAACTGGATCACCCAACCGTTGAACCGTATATTGACGCTCCGTTCGTTGACGGCTTGATCGAAGGCTACTTCACGATGGATTCACTGGCTACCCTCATGTATGGGCCAGTCATCTTGGGGGCGCTGTCCGCATCAGGATTCGTCGGAAAAGAACTGCGCCGCGGAATGGCATGGGCATCCATCCTTGCCGGTTCGCTGTTAGCCATCTGCTATGTAGGACTCATCCACTTAGGTGCAGTAGGAGATGGGCCAAACGGGGCAGTAGTCATCACCCAAGTGTCGCATCAGCTCTTCGGGCGAACTGGGCAGCTCGTCTTCGGCGTGATCATTTTCCTCGCCTGCTTAACTACCGCGCTGGGACTCTTGGCATCGTCGTCGGACTATTTCCACAAACTGTTCCCCAAAATTTCGCAACATGGCTGGTTACTGATCCACTTAGCGGTAGTATTCCCACTCTCAAACTTGGGGCTGGAAACGATCCTGTCCCTGGTAGCGCCAATCAACCAGTTACTCTACCCAATCACGATCTCACTGATCGTTGTGGCACTCATTGAAACAATCATGCCAGGGAAGCGACGTTTGGCATGGGCATACCGCCTCGGAACCTATACTGCAGTGATCATGGCAATCCCGCAAGCACTCTACTCAACCAAACTTAGTATGTTTGGGCCGTTGCGCGAATTCCTTGTTATCTTCCCGATTGGGCACTTGCAGATGGCATGGGTTGTGCCAACTGTGGTTGCAATAGGCACTGGAATTATCCTTGATATAACAAGTGATCGCTCTACCACCGCTCTGGAGGCCAGATGAAATCCAACCGGATCGTGTTTGTGACAGGGCTTGCCTTATTTGCAATGTTCTTCGGCGCTGGCAACCTGATTATTCCTGTGATGATCGGAGTTAATGCCGGAACCCAATCGTGGGTATCCGCTATTGGGTTCATCGCATCGGGGGTCTTATTGCCAGCCCTGTCGATGATCGCTCTAGCCACAAAACATCCAGAAGAAGAACGGTTCGCGGATCGTTTAGGCGCCCCAGTTGGCTTTGTATTGACAACTATTATTTTCTTATCCTGTGGCATGATTTACGGGATTCCACGCGTTGGCGCAGTAAGTTTCGAATTCGCTGCTGCGCCAATAGTGGGGAATAGCCAGCTGGCATTGTTGGCCTATTCGGCAGGATTCTTCACCGTGGCATATTTTCTTGCCCGCCGGCCTGCACAGATGGTGCGCAACATCGGAACGTGGCTGACCCCAGCTCTGCTTGCCCTGCTGTTAGCCTTAGTTATTGCGTCCTTCTCATTGCCAGAAGTTAATGTTGAACCGAAAGACATGTTCGTAACATCACCAGTGGTAGGAGGCTTCATTCAAGGTTACTTTACAATGGATGCGCTGGCTGCTCTAGTTTTTGGCGGCGTTATAGTGGCGGCTTTTGCCGCGGCCGGGCACAAAGATCGGCAACTCCAACGCTCAACGGCATTAGCTGGCGTTTTTGCAGGAATGCTACTGACGATTGTTTACCTCGGCCTGATTCGCGTAGGTTTGGTGGGGACCGGTTCGAACGGTGCCGCAGTCATTTCTGGTGTGGCACATGGTGCCTTCGGAAAAGCAGGGCAGATGCTCTTCGGAGCTATCGTTGTACTGGCCTGTTTAACCACAACATTGGGCCTTATCGCTGCGTTCGTTCACTACTTCCACACCTTGGTTCCACAGATATCGGCGCACTCGTGGTTGCTGATGTGTGTAGGGGTATCATTTGCGCTGGCCAACCTAGGCTTGGAACGTATTCTTGCCGTTGTTGCTCCGCTTAATCAATTACTCTATCCGATGGTGATCTGCCTAGTGCTTGTGGCGTTGCTAGATGCAATCATGCCTCTAGAGCTTTATTGGAGCTATCGGGTATCTGCCTGGATCGCAGGATTCTTGGCAGTGTTCGAAGCTCTCTACTCCACAGGGTTTGAGATGTTCGAATCATTGCGCATCTTCCTTGACGTGTTCCCTATGGGGTATCTGCAGATGGCGTGGGTTGCTCCAGCACTAGCTGGGTTGGTGATCGGTCTGATTCTTGACGTGTTTTTTAAGAAACCAGTGTTGATAGAAGCGTAAAGTCACGCAGATACGTTACAAGCCTCCAGTGCCACAGTTTTCGCTATACCATCACTAGTCACAACCCGCACGCCCAACTTACCCAGCGTGTTACGCATAGGAAGGCCAAGGTGCCCGGTGACAACTACCGAGATGGCATGCTCACGCATAAATCGAACGATCCGGCCATGATGGGTACCTTCCGGCCCTTGGCCATGAAGTAGATCCCAGCCCACGTGGATCTCTTCCCAAGAAAGGATCGCGCCATCGGCAACCGTGGCAACGGCCATTGTATGCGCTTTGCCTAGACCGCCTCCCACATGATCGCCGCGGACATTAACTGCTACATGGATATCATTTTGACGTATCATGCCTCTCATTATAAGCCTGCCAATTGACACATTGCCACAAATAATTTGAAAATTAAAATATGCAGAAATATGTACCCTCACATTCTTTGGTCAAGAGCAGTCCCTCTCTGGCATCGTGCTGTTGTCGCCAATGTGCTTGAGCATCGCTCGCACGCTTACCTCTGCATACAAGAAATGACGAAGTGAACGCTCCGGCGTCGTCGAAAAATAAAAGGAAGGGACCTATGTCCGCCACGAAACGAATCAGTGCCATAGCTATCGCAACCCTCATGCTAGCCGCCTGCTCCACCACGACAGCAACGCCGGCCGGAAAGCTCCTCGAAACCACAAAAGCAACTAAAACTATTGCCGTGGGAACCGAAGGCACCTACCGTCCATACTCCTACACTGATGAATCCGGAAACCTAGCCGGAATCGAAGTAGATATTATGAAACTTTTGGCGAAAGATCTGGGAGCGGACGTCAAATTCACTGTTGCCCCATGGGACGGCCTCATCGCGGGCGTAGACGCCGGAAAATACCCCGTAGTAATCAACAACCTTGCGGTATCAGACGAACGCAAGGAAAAATACGATTTCACCGTGCCATACACGCGTGACGTGGCCAAATTCGCCGTACGAGCCGATTCGCCACTCACCTCAATCGACGATCTCACAACCCAAAAAGCCGCCCAAAGCACCACCTCAAACTTGGGAATGCTCGCCAAAGAAACATACAAACTAGACATCGTTCCCGTTGAAGGCTTCGTCCAAGCAATCGATCTGGTATCGGCAGGGCGCGCAGACACCACGCTCAACTCGCTCGTCACGTTCAAACTCTACGCAGAAAACAACCCCAAATCGGCAATCCGGCTCCTCGATGGGGAAGTCGAAACTCCAGGATGCTGCTCCATCTTAGTGAAAAAAGGTGAAGACGCGTTCCTGAAAGAACTCAACGCTGCAATCACCAAACGCCTCAAAGACGGCTCCATCGCAGAAATCACCAAAAAATACGTTGGTGAAGACATCTCGGCACAACCACAAGCAGGTACCAAATGACCGACGCTCTGAGCCTGTGGGCTGATTCACTCCCCGCACTCTTAGCTGCCACAGTCACTGTGACGATTCCACTGGCACTGATTTCGTTCGTTATTGCGCTTGTGCTTGGCGGTTTGGTGGCCGTGGTGCGATTCGAACGGATCTTAGTATTGGCCCAGATCGGTGCCGTATATGTGTGGATTTTCCGTGGCACGCCGCTACTCGTACAGCTTTTCATCGTGTTCTACGGGTTGCCGCGTGCAGGCATTGTGATTGACGCCTGGCCGGTGGCCATCATGACCCTCGCGCTCAACGCCGGTGCCTACACCGCCGAAGCCCTCCGCTCAGGGTTGAAAGCCGTGCCGCGTGGTCAGTGGGAAGCTGGGCAATCTCTGAATATGACGCATCGGCAGATCTTGTGGTCGATTGTTGCGCCGCAGGCATTCCGGATCGCGATTCCGCCGCTGTCATCTGATTTCATCGATTTGGTGAAGGGGACATCGTTAGTATCGTCGATTACATTGGTGGATGTGTTCTTGCGAGGCCAACAGCTCGCGGCTGTCACCTTCGAACCATTGCTGTTGTATGTGGAAGTTGCCTTTATTTACTTGATGATCAATTCCGTTTTGACCGCTGGGCAGCATTGGCTTGAAAAGCGGACTTCGAAGTTTGTGGAGGCCAACTGATGCTACGCGTTGATTCGCTGACTAAACGTTTTACTGCGAAGGACGGTTCTGAGGTCACCGCACTTCAGAACATGAGTATCGATTTTGATCCGGACGAAACCACAGTTATCTTAGGGCCATCGGGTTCTGGAAAATCTACGTTGTTACGTACGCTCAACCTGCTTGAAACTCCAGACAGTGGAACGTTGAGCGTTTCGGACTGCACGGTGGATTTTTCGAAGAAGCTTACGAAGGATGATAAGCGTACCGTCCGTAGCCACTCCGCGATGGTGTTCCAGGATTTTCAGCTGTTCGCTCACTTGACTGTGCTAGAAAATGTGACGCTAGGGCCGATTAAGGCTCGCGGCATGGCAAAAAAAGATGCGTGTGCGTTGGGGCGTGAACTGATCGCCACGGTTGGGTTGAGTGGCCGTGAGGATGCTTACCCGTACCAGCTGTCAGGCGGTCAGAAGCAACGTGTGGCAATTGCTCGCGCGTTGGCAATGGAACCAGAGTTTTTGTTGTGCGATGAACCAACATCGGCTCTCGATCCCGAGCTCGCCTCCGAAGTTCGTACAGTGTTGCAGCGTGTTGCCGAAGGCGATACGGCTATTGTTCTTGTGACTCACGATATGGGGTTTGCTCGGACGATCGCTGATCGCATTATCTTCATGCAAGATGGTGTGATTGGGTTCGATGGGTGCGCTACCGAGTTCTTTTCTACGGATCAGGAGCGCATTGTGAAGTTCCGGCAGGTGTTTGATGCGTAGGAGCGCAGGAGTGCGGGGCTGAAATAGAGCTGAAATAGCGGTGTATTGATCAGCGGCCTTATGTGGCACTGCCGATCAATACACCGCTACTATAGCGCCACCATTACCGTAGTGATAGATGGTTCCGTAGCGAACGAATGCCGAGCCACGCGATCACGGCTGTAAGGGCAGTAGATGTGAGAACTATTCCTATACCCACAACCTGTGGCTGTTGATCGTGTTGTATTGCGTTGATGAAGTCCGTCAGCATGAGCTGCCATGTGAACGAACCATTGGATACGTTGATACTTCCAGGAATAAGTAGTGCGCCAAGAAGGCCGCTGATCTGGTAGGCGAAGTAGTAAAGAACCAGTCCGATCGTAGGTACTGCGAATCCGTGCCGGATGTATTTATCTTGAGCGCAGAAACTGATTGTTCCCGCCACGCTGATAGCAATGTTGATGATGGTAATCATGGCAAGGAAGGCCCCTGCAAGGAGCAGTGAGGTGGGGAGGGCCTCGAATGTTTCGACCATTCCAGACCAGATGCTTTGTGTTGTTGCGCCCGCCGCCCAACCGCGTGAGATAAAGAACGCGCATACGCCCAGGATCGTCACGATAAGAGAAGGGAATGTTGCAACGATTGCGTAGAGCGTTTTTGCCCAGAAAATGGTGGATGCTCTAACTGGGATTGCGTGAGTGAAGTAGCCGCTATCGCCATGCATAGTTGCCCAGTAGCGAGTGGCGAGGTATACGAGCGCCAATTGAGGGGTAATGATGGTTACGATGATGATGGTTGTTGTTGCAAGGCCGGATAAGAGCGGAAGGCTTGTTGCACTGATTGCGAAGCAAACTGTGATTACCAGGAGCATGATGCCGAGGTAGGAGAGAATGTTTCGAGTAAGCGCTATCGATTCTTGGCGAAGTAACTGAATCATTTGAGAATTCCTTTCCGGCAGATCTGATCGAGTGACATTCCATATTCGGTGCGCAGATCGTCTACGTTCGCTTGACAGATGAGCCGTCCATTATCGAGGATCACCACGTCGTCTAAAATCGCCTCCACGTCTGCTACAAGATGAGTGGAGATAAGGAGGAGGGAATCGTCAGAGAAATCGCGTAAAATTCCGTTCAGTATGATTGTGCGAGTTTCGGGGTCAACGCCTGAGATGGGTTCATCTAGGAGGTAGACGTCTGCTTTGCGTGCCATGACCAGTGAGATCTGCACTTTTTCGCTCATGCCTTTGGACATTTCTTTGAGCGTACGATCGTGGGGGAGCTGGAAGAATTCTATGAGTGTACGAGCCTTTTCCGGATCGAAATCAGGGAAGAAGCGTTCAAAGAGTGCGATAGCTTCGGGGATAGTGAGTTTTTGATCGAGGAATTGTGTTGATGGTAGGAATGCGACGTGGGCTTTGGTTTCTGGGCTTGGCGCGATTCCATTGATGGTTACGCTCCCATTCCAATCAGCGAGTAGGCCGGCCAGAATTTTGAGAAGGGTGGTTTTTCCTGAGCCATTTTTTCCAATAAGGCCAACAATTTTTCCGCGTTTAATGGTGAGTGAAAGATTATCGAGTGCCGCGTTATGCTGGTACATCTTTGTCAGGTTTGTTACGCGAATGAGCGGTGTGCTATTCATGATTCTCCTTTGACGATGAACGATCCCAACGGCTACGTAAGAGTTCGAGTGCATCGTTGAGTGAAAGCCCGAGTGCTGAGAGGGCGACGACGTGGGCGTCCGTTGCATCTGTTGCAAGATCGTGTTGGGCGCGCACGATCAGGGCTGTATCTGTGGTGACGAAACGGCCCTGTGCTCGTTCAGCGGTTGTGAGGCCGAGTGAATCGAGTTGTGTGAGTGCACGTTGGATCGTGTTGGGGTTGACTTCGGCCGCGAGTGCGAGTTCGCGGACGCTGGGTATTTTGGTTCCTGCTGGCCAATCTCCTGCCGCAATATTGCGGCTGAAGGTATCGACTAGTTGGATCCAGATGGGGCGAGAGTCGTCGACTGACATAATCACCTATCTGTATCGCTGTATTAATACAGTAATACAGTCTCATGTTTTGTGAGTTTCGTCAAGGCGATAGAGCAAGCTGATAGAACAAGATGGTATAAAAATGGGGCTGTATCGCTTGTTGCGATACAGCCCCAGCCGGGACGCCCCCAAACCGAGTGTATATGCGAGCGTTATGAACGCTTACGAGCAGTAATCAATCCGGCACCGATTAAGCCGATGGCAAGTGCTGCCACTGGCAAGAATCCAGAGATGCCTGTATTGGCAAGTTCGCCTGGCTTGGCTTCTTTCTGTACTGGCTTTTCAGCGGGAGTTTCTTCGGCAGGCATGCCAGGGAAGTGAAGCTTTGCCCAGACCAACCTGTGATCAGATGTTGGGAATGGGTGCAGCCCCGTGAGGCGGAAATATTCATTATCACGTGTTGGCCAAAACACGCGGGAATCAAGTACGTCAGTTCCGGAATTCGGCAACACGTAATCGACACGGAGATTTCCAGGGCCTTTTCCTTCAGCGAAATCAGCGGTATCTAGTTGCGGATCGCTCTTATGTTCACGGTTAACGCCGCCTTGAAGTTCTGCTTCGCGGAGGCCACCTTCTGATGATGGCTTCGTGTCCACAACACGCGGGTTATCGAGGAGCTGTTGGATTGCTCCTGGCCATGAATTGCCATCGTTTGGATCGGAGTTGTGATCGCCAACGATGACGAAGTTTGCGCCGTCCGCGAGGCCACCCTTTACGCCGGCATCATCGTACAAGTAGTCAGCTTTGCCAGAGATGTAGTCTGCCCATATACGAATTTCGTCAAAGTTGCGGCGGGAGTTTCTGCGTTCTGGCCCGTTGCCATCGATTGGTGGGGTTGGATGATCGGCGAGTACGTGCACGGTAGTTCCGTTGATATTTACTGGAATATCTGCGTGAGTCTTGGAGGAAAGTGGGAACTTTTCAAGGATTTCGTCACTGTACCATGGGGTTCCATCTTCTGCGACTGGCAGGTTATTTCCAGGCATGTCTTTCCAGAGGAAATTTTGGAACGTACGTACGGAGTTCGCATCGATTGGATATTTTGAGTAAACCACGAATCCGTATTGGCCTGGGAATTTTCCATAGCCCCAGCCGTCACTTGGCTCGCCTAGTTTTCCGTTGTGGTCTAGATCGTAGCCGCTATCAACACCTGTGTTGACTGGTCCGGTCCATGCGTATGGGTACGTTACGGGAGTGGATCCGTTGATGGAAACTTCCAGATAGTTTTTCCGGAAAAGATCCATCGCTTTGTGTTCGGGATCGTAATCGAATTCGTTCACGAGTACGATATCTGGGTTGATTCGTTGGATTGTTTCAGCTGCGTTGTTAGCTTGCGGGTTTCCTGGTGCCGCGAGATCTTTGAGTAGTTCGCCTTCGCTTTCGCGGTTGAGGCTTGCGTTAAACGTTGCGACGACGACGTTGCTTGCCGGCTTTTCAGCAGCGACGGCAGGAACAGTGAGTGCCCCTAATGTGAGCACGGCTGTGGACGTAGCTAAGATTCGACGTAGATTCATCGATTCCCTCTCAGAGATGGTTGGGTGGACCGAATGCTCGGGTTTTTGACTCTACCAGTCTCAAAGCTGAACTGGAATACTTAACGTGTTTTTCGTGGAGTGTTCACCCATCGTCGAACTTTTTCGTCCGATATTGTCACGAGGACGAGTACCGAAAGCGCTGCCACAACAAACGATGTTTCGTCGTGTGGCAAGAAAGTAGTGATTGATAAGAGTGCGGCAACGCATAGGAGCGTGGAATACGTCATGAACAGTAACCATGCCCAACGTTTTCGTTGAAAAGTGAAAAGTAAGATAACGGACGTAAGGGCTGCGCTTAGTGCAGGAGTCCAACCTAGCGGGTTGCCATCGGCCATCATCGCGATAGCGTTAGTCACCAAAAGACCCACAAGAATTGTAGAAAACCATAAAGGAGCTGGAGGGATAGCGTGTGAATGTGGTTTCTTTGGCGGGAGCGAATAGGAGTTTCGTTGAGCTGTTCCACGCACATCAACGATTGGCATATGGCCATCTGTATAGATTGGATCACCGCCGCCATTCCATGAATGGTATGCGGTAGAGAAGTTTTTGATGACGCGTACTGAGATTGAAGGATCAGCATAGCGCAAAGTATTGATAACGTAATCACGCTCAGCATCAATATGCGCGTCGATTTTATGCGTTACCTGGAGGGTGAAAAAGTTGAGACCAACCGAACGATCATATGTGGCGGCAGCTACCCAAGAAACTTTTTCTCCTCCAGGCAAACGCCAGCCATGAGGCACGTGCCAGAAGCGAATGTGATGGCGTTTGATCGCATTCCCGCCCACATCTTGTTGAAATGCATATGTTTGTTTTCGCCCAAACAGGTTCAGATCGGAGACTGGGGCGCTTGGATACGACGAGCGTTTAAGCGTGGACATGATAATTCCGATAGTGGAACGAATCGTAATAGGATCGGCACGTACCCATCCGGCTTGTTCCATCGCTGCACACAGATCCTCTGCACTGCCATCGAAAGCTAGATTTATTGGATCCCCTAGTACTCCATCGTTAGTGCGTGTTCTGCCAATGAAATAATCGGGTACATAGAGGAACGTGAATATTTGATGTAATCGGGGAAGAACAAGATAGGTCAGAACTCCCCAGAAAATAATGAGGTTAGTAAACCATGCTCCGTGCGTGATGTGAAAGGCAATCAGCACCATAAGCCATGCTCCACACAATAGCGCAATCACAAAGAAGGCAGCTGCAATGAATTGACTGAATGACCTGCGTGGAAGCGAAGGAGTAGAAGGATACGCGGATGCAGAATATATCGGGGGAGTTGAGGGGCGCGGATAAGAAAGCGACATCAGCGAGTACCCCCTCCGGTTCCTCCACCGAACGAACCTGTGCCACCAGTAAATGATGCTGATCCGCCCAAACCATGACGTGCAGCTGCGGAATCATTGTTGAAAAGAGTCTGGACGTTGTGGGTGTGTGAATTGTAGATCATGAAAGGAAGAATGGACGAGTGTTCAGGATGCTCGGTGGTAAACGATTCCATTTCTTCGTGTGCATCTTCATTAATATCTAGCCAGGTAGCCCACACCATGTAGCGATCCCATAAATCTGTAGTGATATCTCGATCATCAGTCAGGTCAGCATAGTGTGCCAGATAGCGTTTGAAACCGTGTTCCTTGAGAAGCTCTCCAGTAGGAGTTGGTACAGTTGCCGTGGAGGAGAAAATACATCGTTTCTCTTCAGTGCGGGTATAAAGATGTGATGCTAAATAGTCGCGCGATTCGGTTCGAACAGATTCAATCCACGAATCCACGTCGTCTGAATGTTCGTCAATGTAGTCGTGAATATCGCTTACTTTGCGAATCGTATTGCCGTTAAAAGCACGAGTGAAAATATCCAACAAGAGTGAATCTGATGCCGCTTTTGTTGGCCACTTGCTCATATCGAGCGTCATCATAGAGTTGGCGGTAGCTTCGTCGTCGTCATCTACCACTGATGATGGCGATAATGAAAGCGCCCCGCAACGAATCAAATCCAACGTAACTGCGGGTAAAAAGACACCATCGTGCCACCCCATCAACTCGGTGAGAAGCTGAGGATCTTCGCAAAACGGGATCGAAGGCCAATATGTTCCATCCCCACGCTCAACGCGAGCGTTACGTGCCGCCTTAACTATGCTTGTCACGATTGTTCCCGCACCAACGATTCCGCTACCAATCAAGAGCGCAAGAAGCCACGAAGGAGGCGGATCAGATTCGATCGAACCTGTAGCAAATGTGGAACCCTCGGTAGCGCGAGCAATCAATTCATTGGTAGTGAAATTGAGCGAATCAGATGCCTCGAATGTGCGAGCGTCGGAAATCAATCCGTTGCCGTGGGCATCTAGTTTGACGTCAATAGTAATACTGGACAAGGAGTAGGCGAACGCGCTAGCAGGTAAAGCTAGCAGTGTAGACAAAACGGTGGCTACAG
The DNA here is from genome assembly GCF_000092365.1 of Arcanobacterium haemolyticum DSM 20595. Classification (NCBI taxonomy): domain Bacteria; kingdom Bacillati; phylum Actinomycetota; class Actinomycetes; order Actinomycetales; family Actinomycetaceae; genus Arcanobacterium; species Arcanobacterium haemolyticum. The sequence continues at coordinate 1,287,343 of NC_014218.1, read as the reverse complement.
CTAAAAGGCTCACTACACGTTCTTTCATGGCTCTAATACTATCGTGAAATGAGGATCGGACTGGGGGAGGGGAGTTTGTATCATTTCAGTCGAGAGTGCGTGATTAGCGGAACGAAATGTTTGAGTTTGCGAACTTGTAAGTAGGACGTGTGCGTAGTTAAGATAATGGTTATGAATATCAAGAAGTTCGTGCGTATTGTTCCGGCACTTGTTGCAAGTTGTGCACTCGCTCTCGGCGGATGTTCAACATCCGAAAAGCCAGCTGCTAAGGCAGAATCGGCCACGTCGTCGTCCACTCAGGAAGATGGCAAACCTGTTGTTCTCACAACCTTCACGGTTATCGCAGATATGGTGAATAACGTTGTGGGGGATAAGATGTCCGTCGCTTCGATCACTGAACCGGATGCGGAAATCCACGATTATCAGCCAACCCCAGCCGATATTAAGAAAGCTGAAAAAGCGGATCTGATCCTTAATAATGGCCTGGGCCTAGAGCGTTGGTTTGAACGTTTCGTTGCCGATACTAAGGTGCCGCACTTCGATCTCTCTGAAGGGGTAGAGCCAATCGCCATTGCGGAAGGTGATTACGAAGGAAAGCCGAATCCACACGCATGGATGTCTCCTACGGCTGCCCAATTCTACGTCGATAACATTGTGAAGGCCGTATCTTCCATTGATAAGAAGAACGCGGAATTCTATAAGGAAAACGGCGAAAAATATAAGAAGGAAATCGCGAGTGTGAAGGAAAAGATGGAATCCGAACTGGCTTCCATTCCGGCTGAACATCGCGCGCTCGTTACCTGCGAAGGGGCCTTCTCTTATCTCGCTCGTGATATGAAGCTTACGGAAAAGTATCTCTGGGGCGTGAATGCTGAAGGTGCACTTACTCCTCAACGTATGGCGGACGTGGAGAACTTTGTGAAGCAATCGAAAGTTCCAGCGGTCTTCTGCGAATCCACTGTTGATAACAAGATGAAGCCAGTTGTTGAAGCCACCGGTACACCGTTTGGTGGGGTCCTCTACGTCGATTCCTTATCAGGAGCGGACGGTGACGTGCCAACATACCTCGATCTTCTGCGTTACGACGCAGAGACCATCACAAAAGGTTTGACTGGGAAGTCTAACTAAGAACACCTACGCTGTGATGGACCTCCAATAGGGCCTGCGGCTAGAACGTGAGAGTAGGGATCTCACATTCTGGCCGCAGGTCCATCTTTGTACCCCATATGCTGTTCTGTGAGACGTTTGATCGTGGAGTTAAAAGTTTGATGTGACGGACTTTAATGTGAGTTTCTATTAATATTGGCATGCTGGTGGGATAAACTTTGTAGAGGAATTGATTAACACGTGAGCAGTTAAGGAAAACATTGAACCTGCAACAAGCTGCACTTGACGTCCAGGGCGTCCACGTCTCATACGGGGATGTCCGTGCCCTTACTGGCATCGATTTTTCGATAGGGCCAGGGAAAATCTGCGCGATCGTAGGCATGAACGGTTCGGGTAAATCCACGTTCTTCAAGTCAATCATGGGCTTGGTGACAATTTCCCAGGGGACGATCATGGTTTCCGGGCAAGAACCCAAAGTAGCCCGCAAAGCAGGAAAAATTGGCTATGTTCCACAAAATGAGGAAATCGATCCGCGCTTCCCGCTCTCTATCTATGACGTGGTGATGATGGGGCGCTACGGGCTGATGGGCCCGCGCCGCAAACCATCCCAAACAGATAAAGATGCCGTGGCGAAGGCTTTAGACGTTGTTGGCCTCACCGGCCTAGAAAACCGTCCGATCGGCGCTCTGTCTGGCGGGCAACGAAAGCGTGCTTTCGTTGCCCGCGCAGTTGCCCAAGGCGCAGAAGTCATGCTGCTTGATGAACCATTTGCCGGCGTGGATTTCACGTCTGCCGCTGTGATTACTGAATTGTTGCAACGGTTAGCGCGTTCGGGCACCACGTTGTTGGTGTCTACGCACGATCTGTCCACCATCCCAGATTTCGCAGATGAAGTGGCCTTGTTGAACCGCAAGATCGTAGGCAGGGGAGAACCGACAGCCACCTTATCCCAGCACAATCTTGCGTTGGCTTTCACAACACCTGAAGCGGAGGACATACGATGACGTTGGAGTGGTTTTATGCCACATTCGTTGAAATGTGGAGCCATACGTTTATGGTTCGTGGTTTCGCTGTGACTATTTTGGCGGCGTCGGTGTGCGCTCTGTTGTCATGTTGGCTGGTGTTGGTTGGCTGGTCGCTAATGGGGGACGCGCTTTCTCACGCCGTGGTGCCGGGAATCGTGTTGGCGTATATCGTGGGCTTACCGTTTTCGGTGGGTGCGTTTATTGCTGCGATCGTGTGCGTTGCGTTGATTGCAGTGGTGCGTAACGGTTCGGGGCTGAAGGAAGATACGGTGATGGGCGTTGTGTTTACCACGATGCTCGCGTTGGGTTTGGTGTTGATTTCCGTGTTCCCAAGCCATATTCATTTGCAGCATGTTATTTTTGGCGATTTACTGGGCATCACACAGGCTGACTTGTGGCAGGTTGTGGTGTTGGCTCCGTTGGCAGCGGTGATCGTGATTGTAAAACGTAAGGATCTTACCTTGTTTGCGTTCGATCCGATTCACGCGAGCGCGATTGGCTTGTCCACGAAGCGTCTTTCCGCCTTGCTCCTGATCTGTTTGGCGATGACCGTAGTGGTTGCGATGCAGGCAGTGGGCGCGATTTTGATCGTCGCGTTGCTGATTATTCCGGGCGCTACCGCGTTTTTGTTGACGCAATCGTTTGGCCGCATGCTGTGGATTGCCCCGCTCACGTCCGCGTTGAGTGTGACGATCGGGATTTACGTTTCGTACTGGTACAACATGGCGTCAGGCGCCACGGTTGTGTTGGCACACGGATGCGTATTTGCGATCGTGTACGTTTTTTCGCCGCATGGTTTGGGGATGGGCCGGTTGCTTACGGGCGCCCGTTCCATTCGGAGATAAAATCGACGACGAAACTGCGCATTCTCTCGTCTCGTAATTCACCGATTCTCTTGGCCGCCGGTGTGTTGAGGGCTTCCTTGAGCGTGAAGAGTTTTTCATAGAAGTGGTTGATCACGGTGGAATGAGTGCGGTAATTCTTTTCGGTTGTGAGGTCACGTGGTGCGATTGTTGGATCGTAGAGATCATCTCCGAACGAACCGCCGTAGTAGAAGGCGCGAGCGATGCCGATGGCGCCGATAGCATCGAGCCGATCGGCATCCTGCACGATCTGACCGTTGAGGGTGAGCTCCTGGCGTTGGGCAAGGTTCTTTGAAAATGACATGTGATCGATAATGTGGAAGATTTCTGCTTGTTGTTCCGCAGGATAATTCTGGGACTCAAGAAACTCTATTAAATCTTGGCGGGCTTTCGGAACGTCCGAGACAACCTTGGGATCGATCGTATCGTGAACGTAGGCTGCAGTGAGGATGATATCCGAATCGATATCAGCATCTGCTGGCATATCTGCAATGATGTGCCGGCACAGTGCCACTACTCGGTTAATATGATCCATGCCGTGCCCGGATTTATCCTGAGCATAAATACGGTAGGCGTAGTCATGAACGGCTTCGATTGTCATATCAGCTCCAAGAGATAGCGGCTTTCGCCAAGAACACTATCAGATCGATAGGGCAGAAAACTGTAGGGATCCCAGATGCAACGGATTCGCAAGCTGGTACGCATCCGCCACATCGGCGTCGGTACCTCAACACGTGCTCTAACAAAGGTGCTTTTCTTCACAAGTAAGCTGATAATGGACTCTCTTAGTCAAGGGACGTGAGCTCGCGTATAGTGTTTTCTGAAATACCAAAACGTTAAAAGGGTAAGGGTAATGACTCAGAACTCACGGTTCGAATTAAACAAGCAACTTGCTCAAATGCTCAAGGGCGGCGTGATTATGGACGTCACTAATGCAGAGCAAGCCCGAATTGCAGAAGAAGCCGGAGCTTGCGCAGTGATGGCACTTGAGCGTATCCCGGCTGATATCCGTGCAGCAGGTGGCGTATCGCGCATGAGCGATCCACGCCTCATCAAGGAAATTCAGAACGCAGTGTCCATTCCAGTCATGGCCAAGGTACGTATCGGCCACTTCGTAGAGGCCCAAATCCTGGAAGCCTTGGAAATCGATTACATCGACGAATCCGAAGTTCTCTCCCCAGCCGATAACGTCTACCACATCAACAAGAATGATTTTTCTGTGCCATTCGTGTGTGGCGCGAAGGATCTTGGCGAAGCCCTCCGCCGTATTGCTGAAGGCGCCTCCATGATCCGCACCAAGGGCGAACCTGGCACTGGCGATGTTGTTCAGGCTGTCACCCACATGCGCTTGATTCAATCGCAGATACGCAAGGTTATGAACATGCGCGCCGATGAACTCTTTGAAGAAGCCAAGCAGTTGGCCGTGCCAGTTGATCTGCTCCAGTTCGTGCACGAAAACGGCAAGCTCCCAGTTGTGAACTTCGCGGCAGGCGGCGTTGCTACCCCTGCCGATGCTGCGTTGATGATGCAGCTTGGTGCTGAAGGCGTGTTCGTGGGATCGGGCATCTTCAAGTCTGGCGATCCGGCCAAGCGCGCACAAGCAATCGTGAAGTCTGTAACCAACTTTGAAGATGCGAAGCTGATCGCTGAACTCTCCGAAGATTTGGGGGAAGCTATGGTTGGCATCAACGAATCCGAAATCGATCTCCTCATGGCAGAACGCGGTAAGTGATCGGGTGGCAGGCGTGAAAACCGTTGGTGTACTGGCCGTTCAAGGCGCATTCATTGAACATTCGCGGCGTTTGGAGGAACTCGGCGTACGTGCTGTTGAACTCCGGCAAGGCGCAGATGTGGCCGATGGCTTGGACGGGCTAGTACTGCCAGGCGGAGAAAGTACCGTGCAATCGAAGCTTCTTCGCGAACTCGGCATGTTCGATCCGTTGCGGGCTCAACTTGAAGATGGCATGCCAGTGTTCGGAACCTGTGCAGGCCTGATCTTGCTGGCACAGCACGTTGCCAATGGGCCAGTTGCGGGTGTTGAAGCCGCGGCCGAAACCACGTCCCGCGTAGAAGTTCATGGATTTGCCACTATGCCGGTGAGTGTTGTCCGCAATGCCTACGGGCGGCAGTTAGGTAGCTTTCACATCACTGACGGTGTGTTGCATGATGGCGAACGCAGAACCGAGATCCCGATGACCTTCATTCGGGCTCCTCACCTGGTCGAACTCGGCGATGGGGTAGACGTACTGGCATCCTTGCCAAACGGCACCCCCGTAGCTGCCCGGTACCGCAACCAGATCGGCGCCACCTTCCATCCAGAACTCGATGAAGACTTGAGCATCTACCGGCTTTTTGCACAAATGTTGTAAGGGGCTGGCGTTAAGGCTGGTTGGGAGCACTGCGGGGTGCTCCCAACCAGCCTTTTGAGTACCTACGTTTCGGTAATGCTGATTATTATCGAAATAGTGGCAAATATTGCCACTATTTCGATTATGGTCAGGGTCTACGCAGGTTCAACAATCGCTCAAGTCCATGAATGAGACTGGGGAGCGGTTGGGGTGGTAGCCCCGTCGTCGTCAATCTTCCACGTATCGGATCACTGGTGGGCTGGGCGGCGGCTGGAACTGAATCCGCCGGCACCGCACGCAAACCCGATGCTTCTGTGCCCACCGGCACCTCTTCTTGCGGCACCGAATCAAGCTGTGCCAGCAACGAATCACGAACAGAAGGCGATACCGGCCCAGCCCCAAAAACTCTGCAACGCTGTCAGGTATTTCAACGTTCGGAGCCTTCTTCTTTATCACTCCTCCTTCAAAATTCTCTTCATCCGTGCCAAACCATCCCGAATCCGGGTTTTCACCGTGCCCAATGGAACCTGCTGACGCTCCGCAATCTCGCGATACGTCAAACCGGTATAAAACCGATTTTGATTGTGGACGCGGACGGCCTGGGCCGATCGGACACGGTCAACAATCCGCCGGCGCGCGATCGTCACAAGCCAACCCTCGTTCGGCCACGAATCGAGGCGCCTTCTGCCACACAAATATCTCCATTCTGATATGGCATCGGCTCCGAATAATGTGTGAAAGTGAGCCGGTTGGGCTTGATGAAGGAAAACTATCTCTGAAGGAGAAAATATGAAGGCTCGTCGTTTTGCTGGTGCAATTGTTGCGTTGATGGCTGGCCTTGCTGCATGCGGTTCTGATGACAAGATGGATGATGGCAAGATGCATGACGGCAAGATGAAAGATAAGAAGATGCATGACGGCAAGTGATCGTTTAACGCCTGCATAAACTATGCAAATACGGCACGCCCTCCCGATATATTCGGAGGGCGTGCCGTATTCCCCATCATTGTGCAGGTCTCACGTTCTTATAAGGCCGGCATATATGGTGGGCTTAGCCAAGGATTTCACGGCTGCGGGCAATGAGTGGCGCGATAGCATCCCGGTTGGTGTGGTCGTAACCTTCAGCGATATGGTCTGCTACGGCCACAGCCCATTCTCCGCGATCGCGGTATTTCTGGATGCGCTTGGCGAACGTTTTAAGAAGAGCCTTTTCGATAGGGTTTAAGCCTTCGTAGCGGACTCCGCCTTCAAAGTAGAAATAGGAGTAATCTTCGCGGGCAAGTTCGGTGCGATTGAAGGTGCGGGCTGCCGAACGATAATCGCGATCTGGGTGCTGTGGTGTGCCGCCGTTTGCCCACACGATAATCTTCTTTGACGTGGCTAGGCCAGCTTTTTTGATCATCTTGCGGAACGTATCGAATCCGCGGATAACCCCCATGCGCACGCCGCCTCCGTAAACGATCAGATCATAATTTGCTAACCGCACGCTGCCATTTTTCACGGCTGGAATCAGATCGGCGAGCGTGTAGAGATCGGCATCCAATTCTTCTGCGATCCACTGGGCGTAGGTGCGGGCGAATCCGGTGATGGAGGAGTAGATGACGATCGAGCGTTTCATGTTTGCGACACTTTCCGATTTGGTGCTAAGAAAATTCATTCATGTTGAGCTATAACTTAGGTGTAAGCTGAGCTCTTTTGGTGCGAACTCTCATATTTTACCGGGATGTTAGCGACATATAAAGTTAGGTAAGGGTTATTATCTGGAGAAATGCGCCGTAATTGTGCCGTTTTCAGGATCGAGCGTCACCTCGCCGCCATATGGAAGAATCGCTTGTGGGCGGGTGTGCCCGAACGGGACACCTGTTACCACCAGAAGATCATTCCGATACTGACTAATGTTGGACAACACATATTCCAGATAAGCCATCCGTCTAGCCTCTTTCACGTAATCTGGTGCAGGTGCGTCCCGATCGTCTACAACAGGCTGAGCAAACATCAACGCGCTAGCCGCCTCAAGATATCCGCGTTCGCCTAACGCCCGGATCCATCGCCCAACATAATCCGCCGGCGGCAGCAGCTCCGACGTTTCAAACATCAACACATGCCCGGCAAGATCGCTCGCGTCAGGCAATCGTCCAGCCAACGCCATCTGATCGATCACTTCCAAGCATCCGCCCCACGTTGGGCCACGAACGATCGAATCATTCCCAAAGAATTCCACCGGCATAGCGGGTTCGCGCACGCTCGCCTCACTTAATGCCCGTGGATCAGACCAATCCAGCCCGTAATCTTCAGACGCATCAACAGATTCCACCACCACATCGTCGCCAAAAAGAGCACCCCGCAACGTCTCAACGTGGATCGGATCAAGCCCCGGGCCAGACCCCAGGTGAAGTTGTGTTCCGCCGCCGTGGAACCCGCCAATACCGTGCTGCCACAGCCAGGCAAGAATGTTGGTGTTGTCGGAATATCCGAAGAATGGCTTGGGATCGGCCAGCGCCAACTCGGGATCAAGCAGCGGCACCACGCGAATCAGATCGTCTCCGCCAACGGTGGTGAAAATAGCCCGGATGCTCGGATCGGCGAATGCCGCATTCACATCTGCGGCGCGCTCTGCCACGCTCGCCCCCATGGCTCGCGTGGTCGGAAATTCCACCGGTTCCAGCCCAAATTCGCTTCGGATCCGGCCGAGCGCCTGTTCGTGGAGCTGCGGGAAGTAGGCAGGTGCGGCCCACGCAGGGGAGAGCACGGCAACGCGATCGCCAGGTTTAACGCAAGGAGGAATAAGTCTAGCCATGCTCTCTACTCTAGCGTTTGAATGGAGGTGGGCCGTAAAATGATGCCATGAATGATTTTTCTCAGCTTGTTTCTGCGCGTCATACTGTTCGGGATTTTGATTCGGCGCCGGTGCCGGATGATGTGTTGGCGGAGATTTTTGAGGATGCTCGATGTGCTCCGAGTTGGTCAAACACTCGCCCGTATCGGTTTGCGCTGGCATCGGGGGATACCGCGCGGCGCTTGAAGAATGCGTATGTGCGTGAGTTTGAGGCGATGAGCCGTGCTCAAGCTGAGAAGGTGGCCCCGGATATTGACGGGGATTACGATATTTTCGCGCGTTATCCGGATGAGTTGCGTGCCCGCCAGATTGAGGTGGGGGTTGGGTTATATCAGCATCTTGGTATTGCCCGCGATGATCGTGCGGGGCGTGCGGAGCAGATGCGGCGCAATTTTGAAGCGTTTGGTGCTCCGGTTGTTGGTTTGGTGTTTATTCACCGCGATTTTTTGCCGTTTTCTGCGATGGATGCGGGGCTTGTGTTGCAGACTATCTTTTTGTCTGCACAATCGCGTGGCGTTGATTCGTGCCCGTTGGGCGTGTTGGCTGGGTGGCGCAGGCCTGCGGATGAGGTGTTTGAGGTTCCGGAAGATTACGCGTTAGTGACGGGTTTTGCGTTGGGATACGGGACGGATGCGCCGATTAATGATTTTCGTGCAGCGCATCCGCCCGTGAAGTTCCTTGCGGAGCGCGCTTAGGCGTGGATTCCGTATTCTGGTTCGGCTTTCTTCACGATGCGCATGACTGCCATGGTGATGGGGGAGAAGCAGAGTTCTACGAGTGTTTTGTAGGTAAATCCTACAAGTAGGTAGTTGAGGAACGTTGCGAAGTCTGGGATTTCGAGTACCTGGGCTGCGAGTACGCAGAAGACGAGCGTATCAACGAATTCGCCGACGACGGTGGAGGCCGCCATGCGTCCGAAAAGCATTTTTTCGCCGGATCGCTTTTTCATCCGGACCATGGTGAAGGCATTGGAAAGCTGACCTGCGAGGAAGCCGAGGAGTGAGGCGACGACGATCTGCCAGACTGGGCCGAGCGTGCGTACGAGTGCATCTTGTCCGTCGTAAAAATCGGCTCCTGGAAGGGCAATCATGATCCAGTAGCAGAGTGCTGCGAAGACTGAGAGGGAGAAGGTGACGATGACTGCGCGGCGGGATGCTTTCCAGCCGTAGACTTCTGAGACGACGTCGCCAATAATGTAGGCTAGCGGGAAGAGGAAAAATCCGCCATCTGTGACGATGCTTCCGAACGTGACTGGCTTGGATGCGCCAATGTTGGACAGAATGAGGACGACCGCCATGAGGGCAACGAATGTTGGGTAAAGGCCGGTTCCAGTTGGTGCGAATTTTGCCTTGGTGGCAGTCATGAATTCTCCTTATTAATCGGTTAATAACTGACACAGCGACGCTCTCACTACCTCTACGGCGCGTATCTCACGTGCTGCCCCACGCGGTGTGCCAGCAAGTATTCTGCCAGAAAATGACGAGCTCTGACGAATCGGAGAGAAGGCATTAGTCTGTGTTATTTATGGCATTCAGATGTGCGATGCCACCTCTAATCTGATGGGTGAGTTGTTCGTTCGCAGGGGTTGCCGATCCAGGATCGATTCGTAATTCGATTTCGTTGAGTGAGCGCTTCCGGAGCATATCTGCATCCGCTCTTGTATCAATGTTTTGCTACAAGATTTTATGAGACGTGGGTGTTACTTAAAAGGTTCATCTCGCTTATTTGTCCACAGAATCTAACGAATGTGCATAAACAAGTTTGAGACGCTACTCTTATATCTTATGAAACGTGGATGTTTAATCGTGGCGCTTGGAACGCCGGCAAGCCCTGCTGTGGATGATATTAAGGCATTTTTGCGCACATTCTTATCCGATCCTGCAGTTGTTGATATGCCGCGTTGGATATGGAAGCCAATCCTCAATTCGATCGTTCTGCGTTTCCGGCCACCCAAGATTGCTCCTATTTATGAGCGCGTATGGACTCCTGAAGGTTCCCCGCTACGAGTCCACACCATCAACCAAGCACGCCACACCCAAGAACATCTTGATGGCGTGGTGGTTCGTTGGGCTACCACATACAGCCAGCCAGCAATTTCAGATGTGATCGCAGAGATGGACGTTGATGAACTTGTGGTGATTCCTCTCTATCCGCAATACACGCCATCAACAGTGGCGGATATCTGGCGGCAACTTGACGAAGTGGAACGAACCCCAGGAGCGCCACGCATTATTCGTGCCAAATCCTGGTATGACGATCTGGAATACATCACCTGGCATGCAGCCGAAATCCGATCCGCCATCGATTCTGCCGCGCAGCCGTATGACAAGATCATTTTCTCCTTCCACGGCGTACCAAACAGGCCCGCTCATCGCCCTGATCAATACCACGATCAGTGCGAGGTAACTACGAACGCCATCATGGATCGAGTGGGGAACGTGCAATGGGAAATGACCTTCCAATCCAAATTTGGGCCAGGAAAGTGGCTCCAGCCAGCCACAATCGGTAGGATGGCACAACTTCCATCAGAAGGAGCGCGGCGAATTCTTGTGGTTACGCCAGGATTCTTCTCTTCATGTATCGAAACGATCGATGAAATCGACCTTCTCAATAAAGAAGCATTCTTGAACGCGGGAGGTCAACACTTCCTAAGCATCACACCGCCAGACTCAACCGATGCCGCTGGGCGTATCCTGGCCAGCGTCTACCGTTCAACGAAGGCAAACACGATAAACTAAACCCATGGAAGAACTGTGGGTTTATCTCGGGCTCAGCGGCACCGTCGTCGTCACTATCGTTCTTACGCTTCTTTTCTTGATCGTGCGGCACTTGCTACGCGAAAACTCCCGCTTGAAAACGGAACTGAACGCGCGAAACGAACGCCCCGCGATCATCTCCCACGAAATTCGAACGCCACTAACGCTCATTAACGGCGCCGCGGAACTGCTTGCGGAAGGCCTGGCGGGGCCACTCACGGAACAACAACGCACCTTCGTCACAACGATCACCGAAAACACCACGCAAGTCATCAATATTGCGGAAAATTTCCTCATCGATACGCGACTCAAAGAATCACTCCCGATCGAACGGGAAGAAGTGGACGTACGCGCGGTGGTAGCCGAAACGGCACGGCACATGCGCCGCATAACGAACGTCCCCATCTACGTAGACGCGGCAGGCGGCCTACTGCCAATCTGGGCAGATCCGGGACTCATCAAACAACTCGTGTGGAACCTCGTCAACAACGCAACCCGCCACGCAGGCCCAGACGCCACGGTTAATGTACGCGTCAGTAACGCAGAAGGCGGGGGAGCACTCCTTATTATTTCCGACGACGGCGACGGAATCTCCGCAGAAGACCAAGAGCACATGTTCGACGCCTTCCGCACCGGATCCTCCAGACGCCCCGGAACCGGAATCGGAATGATGGTAGCCCAACACATCGTGCACGCCCACGGCGGATCAATCTTGGTAGACTCGTTATCCATGCACGGAACAGCAATCCACGTTGTTCTACCCGCCGGAGCCAAGGAGGAACAGTGAAACCACGAGCGCTCGTTGTGGATGACGAAGCCCAAATGGTCTCCATCGTCACGTTCGCACTAGAAACTCAAGACTTCACGTGCGAAAGTGCCACCACTCCCGCAAGCGCCTGGGAACTTCTCCAACGTAATCACTACGATCTGGTTGTACTCGACGTGTTGATGCCACGAGGCTCCGGAATCGACATCACGCGACGAATGCGGGCAGCTGGGATTGCCACGCCAGTCATACTGCTCACCGCGCTTGGGCAAGAATCTGATCGGATCGCGGGGCTCGAAGCCGGTGCCGACGACTACGTGACCAAACCATTTAGCCCACGCGAACTGGCATTACGTGCGCAGGCGATCGTGCGCCGTGCTACGCCTCAAGCAGAAGTGACCGATATAACTGTGGGGCCTGTGCGCGTAGATCTGCACGCCGGACGCGCCTGGTACAACGATGCGCTGATTACCGAAAGTCAAGCAGAAGTGGCCATCCTTGGGGTACTTGTTCGAAACCCGGATGCTGTTGTGGCAACTCGCGATCTCGTTGCTGCTGCCTGGGGAAAGAACGTCCACTCCGGCGGGCGGGAGATGGTGAAGACTACCGTGTACCGGCTTCGGAAGCATCTGGAGGCGGCCGGAATCGATCCGGGGATTGTGCGGAGTCATCGCGGATTGGGGTATTCGCTGGACTTTTAGCAGAACTGCTAAACAAGCGTGCGGGGCGCAATCCACTTGGAAGCGACGTTTTGCAGTGAAGTTTGGTAACAACGTGTTACCAAGTGTTACTCAAGATGGAGACGCTGTCACCAAGTAATGTTTACGATGAGTGGCATAAGAGACATCAATGACGATACTCGGAGGTATATAATGTCCGCGCAATCGAAGTCACTCGGCTTCCTCGCGGCTCCGCCAAAAGCTGCGCCGCTCCCACCAGAAAAGATTCCTGGAACCTATCGTTCCATGCGTCTGCAGGTATTTACCGGAATCTTCCTTGGATACGCAGGCTTCTACTTAATTCGGAACAACGTTTCCTTGGTTGCCGCAATCTTAAAAGAAAACGATCTCATGAACACCGTTGGCATCGGTATCGTTGCTAACGCTGTTCTCTTCGCATACGGCCTGTCCAAGTTCTTCATGGCTATGCTCTCTGACCGTGCAAACGCCCGCTATTTCCTTCCATTGGGGCTGGCGCTTTCGGCAATCATGAACTTGCTCATCGCCTTCGTTCCAGTCTTGTCCGCATCAGTTGGCCTATTCGCCATCGTGATGTTCATTAACGGCTGGTTCCAGGGCATGGGGTGGCCTCCATCAGGCCGCGTACTTGTTCATTGGTTCTCGACGAACGAACGCGGTTGGAAGACCTCGATCTGGAACTGTGCCCACAATGTTGGCGGTGCAGGCGTTGGCATCATCGCTGCCTGGGCACTGGGCAACTTCGCTACCTCTGGTTCTGATTGGACACCAGCATTCTGGGCGCCAGCAATCGTCGCTCTTATCGTGGCAGCCATTTCGTTCGTTCTCATCCACGATCGTCCAGAAGCCGTTGGTCTACCTCCAATCGAAGAATACCGTAACGATCCAGCCAAGGTTGAAATTGTTGATACTGAAGGATTGAGCTGGAACGACATGCTCTTCAAGCACGTCCTGACCAACCGCGTTATCGTACTCCTTGCAGTAACCAACGTGTTCGTCTACACGCTCCGTTACGGCGTGCTCAACTGGATCCCCGTATACCTCACCCAAGAAATTCACGGAGTGAACATCAAGGAAGGGATCATCGGCTTCGCAATTTACGAAGGCGCTGGCATCATCGGTACGCTCCTGTGTGGTTGGGTGTCCGATAAAGTATTTAAGGGATGGCGTTCTGGTGCTGGCCTCCTGTTCTTGGGCGGCGTTGGTATCGCTATCGCGATCTACTGGTTGCTTCCAAATACTGCACCGCTGTGGATCTTCTACGTGCTCATCGGTATTATTGGTGGCTTGATCTACGGTCCAGTGATGCTGATTGGCTTGCAGGCTATCGATCTTTCTCCACGCAACGTTGCAGGTACGGCAGCAGGTTTTACTGGCCTGTTCGGATACCTCCTTGGCGCAACCCTTGCTTCCTCCGGTGTTGGTATCCTCATCCACTACTTCGGATGGAATGTGACGTACGGTGTCCTCCTCGTGGTTGTTGTTCTCTCCCTCATCCTCATGTGGATCGTGGGTAAGGATGAACGCCGCTTGATGGAAGAACATTCTGCACGTCACTCATAGCGCAAGCCCGCTTTGCATAGCGCAAGCTCGCTTTGTATAGCCGAGCCTGATTCGTAACCGAGTCTGATTCGTAGCCGAGTCTGATTATTACGAGAATAGTGGCAAATATTGCCACTATTCTCGTAATGGTCAGCATTACCGAACCGTAGGCAGTGCATCGTGCCGTGCACAGGTAGTGAGTAGCGCGTCGTGCCCTATTATCGAACCGTAGGTCGCGCATCGTGCTCCGCACAGAAGCGCACTAGTGCAGGTACCATCCTCAACATTGCGCCCCCCATAATAGAATGGACGTCATGACCTCATTGTGGCTCCGCCGGCACCTTCCACGTTTTATCGTCGTGGTGGTTGTTCTGGTGCTCGGAATTGTCGGGATCAGGATGTCCCAAGATTTTGCGCCGCAACTTATGGTGCTGTGTTCGAACAACGAAGATACGTGCCACGCCTTGGTGAGAGGCTATGAACGAAGCCATTCGGTGCGCACGCAAGTAGTGCGTATGCCTACGTCGGAAGCCCTCGCATATGTGCGCTCCAGCAAGGATCGATCAGAGTTTGACGTGTGGGTAGGTGGCCCTGCCGAAGCCTACGTCTTAGCGGATCGGGATGGCCTCTTAACAGAACACAACATCGAAACGTCCCACATCCCAGCGTCCATGACCTCCCCAACGTGGATTGGCACCTACGGCGGCGTGCTCAGTTTTTGTGTTGGCGCAGATTCGCCCACCCCGCATACGTGGAACGATCTGGCCGCCTATCCTGGCCGCCTGGCTTTGCCGCTCCCGTTCACGTCAGGTACAGCAGCAACGATGCTCACTATCCAGCATGAACGTGGGGCTGATCTGCGCTATCTTCGCGCATTGCACGATCACGCAACCGTCTACACATCATCTGGCACGGATCCTGCCCGGCTTGTAGCACTCGGCAGGGTGGATGCCGCAGTTACGTTCGAAGCCTACTGCCCAACAGACGCGTCAAACCCCCGCGCCCCTCACCTCATCATTCCTCAAGATGGCACAGGCTATGAAGTGGGCGCGGGTGCCGTCCTGGCCCACGGCCGCAACGCCGCCGGCCGCGATTTCTTGAGCTACGTGGTGTCGCAAGAAGGCCAACACATAACGGCTTCTGCCGAAAATCAGAACCCTGTTTCGCTAGTCCTTCCAGATAATCTCTCACGGCGTCTAGCTCATTATCCAGCCCGCATATACACCGAAAACATCGTGGCAAACGCGGCGATCCGCGAGCGCCTTCTCACCCAGTATGCGAATGAGATCATGTATCCGGATGGGGTGGTTGGCCCGTTGTGGAGATCGTTGAGGTTGAGTTTTGGGGGAGCGCTGGTTGCGACTCTTGTGGGTGGCTTGCTGGCTCTTACGTATCGCCTTCATTTGCGTGGCCGAATCTTGATTCTCATTGCGGCGTGCGGCCCGATTTTGGTGCCATCGGTGGCCATTTCGTCCGCGCTCACGCAATCGCCTTTGGCGTTGGACCCATACGATTGGCCTATTGTGGTGGCCACGTTTGCGATATGTGGAACGCCGCTGGCGTTCGTGATTTTCTTGGCGCTTACGAGCAATATCACCACATCGCTGGTGATGAGTGCGGCGGATGCGGGGGCGTCGCCCACTTATGTGTTGCGCCGCTTGTACGTGCCGCGTTTATGGGCGCCGGCGGGCGTGAGTATTGCTGCCGTGACGTTGTGGTTTATGAATGACAATTCGGCGGGTGCTGCGTATGGTGGCCGCGATCATGCGTTTATTAACATGGCATTATCGGCGTTGCCGTTGGGGACGAAGGCGTCTGTTGCGGTGTTGGTTGCGTGTGGCGGACTTGCGTTGGCAGGTGCGGTTTTGACGTGGGTAGCGCTCACATATTTCCCAGTTTCGCACCGGTATGTTGTTGTTCGTTCGTGTGCGCCTCACCGTTTTTTGGCGCGGTTCTTTGCTCGCGAGCGTGCTCTGCTTGCGATTGTGGTAGTGGTGTGGGTTGTGTTGATGGTGTACGTTGTGGCGGTGATGTGGCAGGAGATCGATACGGCTGCGGTGTCACACGGGATGTTTGTTCGGCTTGGTGTGAAGTTGTGGCTTGGCGTGGCTGTCACGTGTGTTGCTGTGGTGGTTGGGGTTGCGCTCGCGATTCGCGGGTGGGTGCATCCGAATCGAGTTCACGCGGTGATGGTTTTCGTGTTGTTGAGTGCGCCAATTGGGATTGGTTTGTTGATGACTATGCTGTTTCGCCATTCGGTTGACGTGAGTGGCGTTCCGGTTTTCCCAGCGTTGGTGGGTGGTTATTCGTTTGGTAGTGGAAGTATTGCGGTGATTGTTGCGTATTTGGCGGTGGCAATTCCGCTGGCGTATTTCTTTGCGATTTTGAGTGTTCGGCCTGTTATGCATGTGGCGCAGGTGGCGCGGGATTTGGGTGCGAGTAGGGTTCGTACGTTGGTTGTGGTGTTGGCCCATGCAAGAGGGCGCCTTGTTGCGTTGACCAGCGTTGTGTTTGGTGTGACGTTAACTCAGACTGCCACGTTGGCTTTCGTTCAGCCTGCGTATCTAGCTGTTTCGGCACGTGACATGGTGAGTTTGGCGGAGCATGGCCGCGTGGGGGAGATTTATGCGGCTGCGTTGTCGGCGGGTGGGATTGCTGCCGTGCTGATGGTTATTGGGACGTTGGGATTTTTTGGCCGCAGTTTGTGGCTTCCGAAGGAGAGATTGTGAGTTTGGTTGTGCGTTCGTTGAGCGTTGCGGGAGTGGTTCGTGACGTGTCGTTTAGGGTTGACGACGCCGAGACGGTTGCGGTGATTGGTCCTTCTGGTTCAGGGAAGACGACGTTGCTCAACGCCCTGGCCGGATTCATTCAGGTTGATGCCGGTACGGTGAGTGTTGATGGTGAGGAGATTACGGATGTGCCTGTTAACGAACGTCCTACAGGCATGATGCTGGAACGTCCAACGTTGTTCGACATGCCGGTGGCAGACAACATCGAATTCGGGCTGGATGATGTTCGGCAAAGCGATAAACAGCGGGCAGATATGATGAGCATTATGATGTCGTCTTTCAATATCGCAGGCTTGGCACATAAGCATCCGAGTCAACTTTCTGGTGGACAAGCTCAGCGTGTTGCTTTGGCACGTACGCTCGTGCGCCGCCCACGCGTGCTCCTTTTAGATGAACCGCTGGCGCACTCCGAATCTGCTGTACGATTCGATATACACCGGGAATTGAAAGATCACGTTCGCAGATTGGGCCTCGCCGTCGTCTATGTTACCCACGATATAACTGACGCGTGCCTGGTGGCCGATCGTATTGTCGTCGTCGATAATGGAACAATCATTCAACAAGGAACCCCATACGAACTCTTCCATTCGCCTGGCACTGCGGTGGTAGCGCGGCTGATGGGAGTGCCAAATATACTTTCACGCGACCAACTGAACATCATCGATCCAGGGGCAAGCGGTAGCGCAGAATCGTATGCAATCACGCCTTCTCGAATCGATCTGGAACCAACGATCAACCGGGACGTTTTTGGGAAAACTGGGCTTATTATTCGATCTGTTTTTGCCCGTTCGCACTATGTTGTGGATGTAGAAACGGAAGCTGGAACGCTCGTTGTGTGGTCGTCTATGGATCTACGCGTGGGTGAATATTACGATGTGAATGTTCGTCACTTTTGTCCGTTGACGTGAAGGGATAGATCGTGTTTTTCAACGATCTATCCCTTCATGCCGGTTGCGAGGTTACGCTACTTTATCGGCTGTGTTGCGCGTACGGCGTGTCATGACTGCCATAAGGCCAAGCCCGGTAAAGAGTGTGGCAACGATGCCCATTGCGGCCAATGATTCTATACCAGTTTTGGCAAGTCCAGCGGCGGCTAAGTCAACGTCGGTGGGTGTGCAGGGGTTGCCGTTGGCGTCAAGCCAGACAGTTTTTGATCCTGCTGCGCCAATCGTGGGGCCAAGATCGAAGTGCCCATCGTTTGCACCCTTCGTTGAATCAACGTTGAATGTGAGAACAGTTGTGCCGGTCAGTTTCTTTCCGTCTTTGGCGGTGGTCGTCATTGTGATCCCCACCTTGTACGTTCCTGGTTTGCTAAATACCCAGTTGGGGTGAACGTGGCTATTAGGATCCAATGTGACTGAGCCTGAGGCGGACGTGCCTTGACCAGTGAACCATTTTTTCCCAACCAGTGTGCCGAATTGGCCGTTGGTGAATACTTCCATGGTTCCAGGGCCGGAGAAGGACGTTAACGCAAAAGTGGTTGGTCCTGTTGTTTTTTCTAACAGCGATGGCGACATCGTGTTTGCCCCAACCCATGGAACTCCTTTAACTTGTGTTGCAGAAATCATCCACACTGGTGCATTTGCTGGTATTGAACCGATAGCACTTGGGGCAGTGGTTTTTCCAGCGTTACCAATTGCGAAGGATAGTGCCTTTGGATCAACCCATGAGGCGGGGGCTTTACGGTCGTCTTTTATTTGTGGGATAAGGGTATCTTCGCCTTTGCCGCCGACCTTCTTGGGGAAACATTTTGCTACTGGTGTTGACGCAGCAGAATGCCCATGGGTTTCGTTTTGTGCTGGTGGCTCAGAACCGCCGTTTCCTGGCGTTTCGTGTGACGCTGGTGGTTCAGAACCGCCGTTTCCTGGCATTTCGTTTTGTGCTGGTGGTTCTGGTTGCTTCTTGTCGGTAATTTTCGTGTCATTGCCAACAAGCCATGTGTAGGTTGCAGTGTTAGATTTTGTTGCAGCTCCACCTGCGGTTGGGGTTGAGGTAGCGTGAACGGTCATTGTGTAGACGCCTGGTTTTGTGAAGAACCAATTTGTGTGGGCGTGTGCTGGATTTTCTTGGCGGATTGTAGAGTTTGCTTCAACACGATATTTTCCGGATGTGAATGCGGGGACGATGCCTCCCGTTGGGGCGGTGTTAAACATGTAGACGTCGCCTGGGCCCTCAATACGAGAGATAGTGATGTCGGTTGCGCCAAAATCTGGACGAACACTGTTGGTGTCCCATCCTGGGAAGAGGATTTTTTGCTGGTTCATCCCGTTATCGTCAAGTAAGTAGCCTTCTTTTTGTGGGATATGAGTAAGGCTTTCTGGCAAAGGGGTGTGTGCATCATTAGTCACCCGTAATGTGACATCTGCGGGATCACGTAGGATGCTTTTGCCAGTGGATTCGTCTTTGGCAACGAGAATAATTTTTCCTTCGCGGGCCATGACGTTGAAAACGTCGATATGGCCGTGATTGATTTCTACTTTCTCTTTTGCGTCAACGTAAGCGGAAATGTCTTGTTGGGTTGGGGAAGCAGGAGTGTTCTTTTCTGGTGCTTTTTTGCTGTTTGGATCTTTTTTGTCGTTTGGATTTTCTTTGCTGTTTGGATCTTTTTTGTCGTTTGGATTTTCTTTGCTGTTTGGATTTTCTTTGTCGTTTGGATTTTCTTTGCTGTTTGGATTTTCTTTGCTGTTTGGATCTTTTTTGTCGTTTGGATTTTCTTTGCTGTTTGGATCTTCTTTGCTGTTTGGATCTTCTGGGTTTGGTTCGACGACGAACGTGTAGGTTTCAGTATCGGAGGTAAGTTTTTCTCCGGTTGTTTTGGTTGCAACTGCATGTGCCTCTATTTTGTATGTCCCTGGGTGGGTGAACATCCAAAATCCGTGTGTGTGGCCTGCGATAGGCAAGGTGGATCCAGCAGTTAGGTATGCTTTATCGCCAGAAAGTGCTCCCTTGAGCGTTCCGTCAATTAGAGGCGTGTGTGCGAGAACTATCTCTCCAGGGCCATCTACTTTAGTAAATTCCACATGGATATCTTTGTATCCGTGATCGGTGTAGTTATCAACAGACCAGCCGGGCGAAAACATGTTAAGCTCTCGGCTAATCTTGTTCGAGTAGTAGCCTTTTGAATGTTTAATACTACCGTTGTAATCTCCCATCGTGGTGTCATAGCGTTCTTTAACGAACTTCATTGTGACACTGGCAGGTTTGCGGAATGTGCGATTGCGAGTCACGTCTTCAACAAGGGAGAGCCGAGGCTTGTCGCCGCTAGTTAGGACATAGAATGCGTCCATGTGGCCAGAGGTGAATGTTTGTGGGTCAGTCAAGATACCATCTTGGCTCACATGCCCATCGGATTCTTCTGCACCGTCAGAATCGTCGTCTGCATCGTCGGAATCGTCGTCGGAGGTGTCGGATGGACGAGAGTCTTCGCTAGGGGGAAGTACGTTAAATGTGATCGTGAATGGGGCGGATTCTATGGTTTTATCTGCCTTGCGTGCGGTCGCTTTTCCTGTGATGGTGTAAGTGCCGGCTTTATCAAAGAACCAATGAGCATGCTGATGGCCAGGTACTGGCAAAACAGTGTCCTTTTCGACGTAATACTTTCCGTCTTTAAGGAACGCTGGTGCCGGTTTGTCTTCTTCTAAGCTATTGCCGAACAAGGCGATATGTCCGGGGCCAGAAACATTGGTGAAATGTATGGCAACATCCGATACGGCTTTTTGTGGATTATCTAAAGACCAGCCTGGTTCGAAGTATCTATCGGCATTCGCTGTATAGTGGCCTGTTGTTCCTCCATGCTTGAGGAACGTGAACTCATGATCGTCACTGTATGTGCTCGGATCAATGGTGAATGTTGTGTTGTTTGGATCGTAAAGATTGTTTTGGATCCCGTGCCGTACTTTGACTGTGAGGGAGTCTTCAGAAGAGATAACGTGAAAAGCATCCACGTGCCCCTCTTTAAGATTGACTTTTTCAGATGCGTGGGCTGCTGGAGTGAGGAACATAAGTAAGAATGCGCTCACAATAGCAGTAACTGTTGAACGCACATGTACAAGTTTCATGTGTAACTTCCTAGTTCGTGCGGTGGATAAACTCAAATATGCAACGGAAAATTTTGCCGGTGCGGATCTTTAAGTATAAGGACACAATTACTCTATTGCTAATGAGAATCATTAGCAATAGAGTAATTGTGTCCTGTGGAACACATTGGAGTAGTCTGTGCAGTATGAACCAACAGCAGATTATTGAAGCATTAGGCGTTGCATCAGATATTATCCCTAGTGATGAGGTTATTTTGCGGGTTAATTTTCTATGTGATTATGCCCGAGCAACAAAAACTAAAGGTTTCGTCCTAGGTATTTCTGGAGGGGTTGACTCCACGTTAGGAGGCCGTTTAGCCCAGTTAGCCGTAGAAAAGCTGAGGAGTGAGGGATACTCTGCGACTTTCATTGCGGTTCGATTGCCGTATGGGGTACAGGCAGATGAAGCCGAAGCTCAGGCTGCGGTTGATTGGATTAAACCAGATCGGTGCATCACGATAAATATTCAAGATGCAACAGACGCATTTCATGCGACGTATAAAAACAGCATGGGAGAAGCTCTCACAGATTTTAATAAAGGAAATGTGAAGGCGCGGATGCGCATGATTGCCCAGTTCGCAATTGCTGGTGACAACGGCTTGTTGGTGATTGGAACAGATCATGCCGCCGAAAACCTCACCGGATTCTTCACCAAGTTCGGTGATGGAGCAGCAGATATTCTTCCACTTGCACACCTAAACAAGCGCCAAGTTCGCAGTATCGCTAAATACCTAGGGGCACCACAGAATTTGTGGGAGAAGATCCCAACCGCTGATCTGTTGGATAACAAGCCGCAACGCACGGATGAAGATGAACTCGGTGTTACCTATGACGACATCGATGACTTCCTTGAAGGGATCCAGATTTCTGCCGAAGCTCAGGCGAACCTAGAAACGAAGTGGATGCGAGCACGGCACAAGCGCGCCATGCCAGTTCAGCCATCTGACACCTGGTGGAAATAATTATTCAGGGATCGTGATTGGAGAAATCTCAGGGCTATGGAGCGTGCGGAATACAGACCAGATCACTGCGATGAGTGGGATTGCGATAACCGCGCCCATCAGCCCACCCGCGAAGCCACCAGCTGAAACACCAACGGCTACGGCAACCGGGTGAACGGACACCTTCTTCCCCATGATCAATGGCTGGAGAAGGTGCCCTTCTATTTGGCCAATTCCAGCGATCCCTAAGCCGATGATGATAAACATAGACAGGCCATCGGTTGCTAGCCCCACGAACATAGCCACAAACATTGCGATCGGGGCACCCACAAGCGGAACAAACGTACCAAGCATGACGAGCACTGCTAGAGGGGCTGCAAGAGGAAGATCTAAGAGCCACAAGAAAATAAACGAAAGACCGCCATTGGTAACCGCGATGATCACGGTACCTGCCGCGTAGCCAGAAAAAGCGGTCCAGCCAGCTTCTGCTGCCGCATTCACGCGTTCTTGTTTGCGCGACGGGAGGAGAGCAATGAACCATGCCCACATTGATGCGCCAGAAGCAAGGAGGAAGACGGTGATAAAAACTGCGAGTGCCAAAATCGTGAGGATAATGGCCACCTGGCTAGCGTTTGATGCAACCGTTTGGGCAATCTCACCGGCATGGTTTTGTGCATATTGAGTGCCCTGTTGGAGGGCTTTTGATAATACATCGAATACCTGGGAGCGTTCCAAAGTAAACGGCAGGGAGCCATCAGTTAGCAACCTCATGATGTTATCTACACCGTGCGAAAATTGCCGAGCTAGATCGTTCCATTCATGCAAGATAGAAGACACGACGTAGGCGATAAGCCCGCCAAAAAGCGCGAAACCACTAATGACTGCCACTGCGGTTGCCAGAGCTCGCGGCATAAAATGAGACAGCCAATTGACAGCCGGGAGGAGAACAGCTGTGAGCACGAACGCTAAGAACACACCCAAAAACACTTGATAGACAGAACCGAGGATCAGCACGATTGCGCTGATAACAATTCCGATACCTATGAGAGACCACGAACCGATGCCAAACTTCACCAGCCAATAAGGAACACCAACCGACGAATGGTGCGCCGGAGGCGCCGCAATAATTGGGGCCCATGGGCGTTTCTCCACGGCATACTCCTCTTTACTAATCGGTCATCTCTTTAAAAATTCGAATAATCTAGTGCTGATCTTACTGATGCATGGCAGCCTAACCTGCATTAAAAAACGTAGGTTAGGCTAGCGGTGAACAGTTCTATCCCGCATAACTTCATGCCTGCGATAATAGGATTTAGGCCACTTTTGGTGAACCGTTTTAATGAGGAAACGAAGGACCCATGAAGAAACTTATAAATGAACCAAGCAACGTTGTCAAAGAATCCCTTATCGGTATGGCTGCTGCACATCCGGAACTACGCATCGATATGGATGCCCGGGTGATTTTCCGTTCCGAATGCCCAATCACAGGGAAGGTCGGGTTGATCTCTGGCGGTGGATCCGGGCACGAACCGCTGCATGGCGGATTCGTGGGGCACGGAATGCTGGATGCTGCAGTTGCCGGAGAAATCTTCACATCC
This sequence comes from Arcanobacterium haemolyticum DSM 20595, assembly GCF_000092365.1. Taxonomy (NCBI): domain Bacteria; kingdom Bacillati; phylum Actinomycetota; class Actinomycetes; order Actinomycetales; family Actinomycetaceae; genus Arcanobacterium; species Arcanobacterium haemolyticum. Next base: position 1,263,998 of record NC_014218.1, on the reverse strand, counting down.
CCAACACCAGATCAAGTATATGCCGCCATCAAAGGAGTAGATTCCGGGGCAGGTGTTTTATTGATTATCAAGAACTACACAGGGGACGTCCTGAACTTCACCATGGCCGCAGAACTCGCACAGGCGGAAGGCATAAGGGTTGAATCCGTCGTCGTCAATGATGATGTTGCCGTGGAAGATTCGTCGTTCACTGCTGGCAGACGTGGAGTGGGCCTTACAGTACTCGTGGAAAAAATAGCCGGTGCCGCAGCAAACCAAGGAAAAACTCTAGACGAAGTCAAAGAAATCGCAGAACACGTGATTGCCCACGGGCGCTCCATGGGCGTGGCTCTCACCTCGGTTACGCTACCTGCTGTTGGTACGCCAAGTTTCGATCTTCCAGAAAACGAAATAGAAATGGGCGTGGGAATACACGGCGAACCCGGCCGTCGGCGTATCACCATGAAATCTGCCCACGAAATCGCGCAAGAACTCACCGAATCGATCTGCGCAGATATTGACGTGAGCGGATCCAAGGTGATCGTTATGCTCAACGGCATGGGTGCCACGCCACTCATCGAACTCTATCTCATGTATGGGGAAGTGGAACGTCTCCTCGCACAACGCGGCGTGAAAGTAGTGCGAAACCTCGTTGGAAACTATATTACGTCTATCGATATGGCCGGCTGCTCCCTCACGGTCCTTAAAGCATCAGACGAACTCATTAGCTTGTGGGACGAACCTGTACGAACCCCAGCGCTCGCTCGCGGAACCGTGGAAGAAACTATGCCCTCTACGCACACTGAAACACACGTGGCAGAAGAAGCACAGCCTACCGGCATCCACGAAACCCTCGTCCACACACACCGCGAAAGAACCGAAACCGGAAACGGAATCACCTTACAGCAGATGGTTCGGTGGATTGAAAAATCAGCTCAAGTCATGAAAGACAACCAAGAAACCCTCACCCAACTCGATGCCGCAATCGGAGATGCCGATCACGGAGCAAACATTGCCCGCGGAATGGGCGTGGCATGGGAAAAGCTGGCCCAAAGCGATCCCGATTCATTCGCAGACCTTGGCAAAACCGTAGGCATGGCGCTCGTCTCCAACGTTGGTGGCGCCTCCGGTCCACTCTACGGAACCTTCTTCCTCCGCTTCGGGCAAGAACTCGGGGACGTCGATGAAATCACCTCCGAAACCCTCGCACGCGCATTCCGTGCAGGCGTGGATGGGGTGCGCGCTCGCGGCAAGGCCGAAGCCGGTGAAAAGACCATGCTCGATGTGCTCATCCCGGTAGCAGACACCCTGGAAGCATTCGCAGATGCAACCATCAGTGACACCCTTGAATCTGCCCAGAAAGCAGCCTTCACCGGCCGCGATGAAACCGTAGATATGATCGCTAAAAAGGGGCGCGCCTCCTACTTGGGCGAACGCTCCGTTGGGCATATGGATCCAGGGGCGGCATCGTCTGCTCTTCTGATTGATACGCTGGTAAATGTAGTACGAAAGGCAAACGCATGAGCGTAGGCATTGTTGTTGTATCCCATTCGCACGATCTGGCACAGGCGGCCGTGGAATTCGCCTTGCAGATGGTAGCTGGGGAACCGCCGCATATCGCGATTGCAGCTGGTACTGATGGCGGCGGTTTGGGCACGGACGCCATGAAGATCATGGGTGCCATCGAAGAAGCCAATAGCGGTGATGGCGTGGTAGTACTCACCGATCTGGGCTCAGCCATTTTGTCTTCCGATATGGCGTTGGAGTTCCTAGGGAACCCTGATGACGTTGCATTGGTTGGGGCACCGTTTGTAGAAGGTTTGCTTTCTGCGATAGTCACGGCTGCGGCCGGGGCGAATGTGGCAGATGTGTGCCGGCAGGCGCGCAACGCCCTAGAACCCAAACTGAAGCATATTGGTCCTGGACAACTGGCAGGAACCACGGGAACCTCCGATCCTGCCCCCGCGGGTGAATCGGTAACCCGAGTGCGAATAGCGAACCCGCAAGGGTTACACGCCCGGCCAGCCGCTCAGATTGTTCACCTGGCCTCCCAATACGATGCCACGATTACCATGACCTTCGATGATGAAACCGTGCCGGCCACATCTCCCATGGAAATCGCCGGTTTAGGCACTGAAGGCGGGGATGAAATCGAATTGCGCGCCAACGGGGCACAAGCAAACGAAGCACTGGCAGCTCTACAAGAACTGATTGCTGGGGGCTTTGGAGAAGCTAACTGAAATCTAGAATGCTGGGATGGGAACAAAGTTGCCCATCCCAACATTCTCTTGATCCTTCACGTGAGCCTTCTAACTCTCTAAGGGGCCTTAGGGTTCCAAGCCACCCCACTGTGCAAGATCAGAAAAAGCTTCACGGAAGCCTTTTCGCCACGTCGCATACCCATGATTTCCGGGGATTACTCGCGAATCCACTTGCATGCCAGCCTGCTGGGCTAAGCGAGAAAGCAAACGTTGAGCAGTACGAGCCCGGACGTCGCTATCTCCCGTCACAAAGATTGCTTTCTTCCCGTTGAAACGCGGATCTTGTTGCTTGATAGCATTTTCGAAAATGTCCTTGGGATTGATTGCAAGAAACGCCTGTACGTTTCCATGGAAGAACGTATCAACAGTCTCTTTACGAGAACCCAACGCAGGTTCCTCATAACCGGAAAGGTTAAGGAAACCACCATAAGACTGCGGATCATTAGCCAAAACTTGCATAGCGCAGGTGCCGCCGTAGCTCAAGCCCGCAATCGTCCACTTGTTTTGATCTGTATCCACACGAAGCTTTTCTTTAATCAGACGCGGAACATCATGAGCAAGATACGTTTGCATCTTCAACTCAGGCCCATCAACACATGCAGGATCTCCAGTCCACGAACCTGTTGCGTCAACTGACACAAGTATTGGAGAAACACCATGATGTTCGCGCTGATAGCGATCCGCTGGTATAGCAGCATCTCCTACAGCAAACCAACGTTGAGGAGAACCAGGATTCCCATGTAATAGAACGATAACTGGCAGTTTCAATTCCGGTTTAGTCCAGTAGGAGGGCGGAATGTAAGCCACAGCATCGCGTGCCTTTAGTCCAGATTCTGCACCATGGAAAGGAATAGATACGAGCGCTCCTACGGGGCGCGAACCGTTTGAAGGCGGAGTTTTCCGAACGAGGAACTGCTCATACGACATGGAAACCGTATTATTTTGAGGAAAAAAGGATCCGACAGAAGCATATTCTTCGTACGTTAAGTTAGCGACAAGATATGTATTACCGCCACTTAGCAACATTAAAATCGCAAGCCATAGCCTTCGCCCTTTTACTGTAAAGATTCCCAAAAGAGCCACCAGAGCAGAAAATCCTGCAACAAAAATTTGCCACGGAACTAACCCCGGATACGGTTGAGGCCACACGAAAAAATAAGCCCACCCAAGTGCCGTGAAGAAACCACCAACACATACAGCAATAACGCCGCCTAAACGTGACCCATCACTCGTTCGTCGAAGCGTGAGAACGCCCACGGCTAGTGTCAATAACGCTGCCACTACATAAATAAATATTGCAGGTACTGTGCCGATGAGCGCAATATCGTTGAGAAAATCCATAAATGAATTGTCTCAAAGTTTCTTGATAAAATTCTTGATGTGCCGGTAAAAAATATGTGGTACATAGCGCTTTTGAAAGGTTCATGCTGTGACTGACCTGCTACTTGGTTCTCCCTTACTCACAATATTTTTAGTGGTAGCTCTTGGCGCCATCGTTGGCGTTATTCCGTTCGGGCCACTTCGATTAGGGGCAGCAGGCGCACTTTTTGTGGGGCTCGCAATCGGCAATACAGTTCCAGATATGGCAGATAAGATGGGCATGATCCAGAACCTAGGGCTCGCCCTCTTCGTCTACACCGTGGGCTTGAGTGCCGGGCAAACGTTCTTCTCTGATCTGGTTCGGCAATCAAAACTGATGATCGCATCGATCGGAGTGCTTATCGTTGGCGCATTCGTCACCATCTTTGGTGGGATCGCGCTCGGCTTTAAACCCGATTTTTCGGTAGGTATTTTTGCCGGTTCAACCACAAACACGCCAGCCTTGGCCGCAGCCAGTGCAGCAACAGGAAATGAAGCTCCAGCCGTGGGTTATTCGCTGGCGTACCCGATGGGCGTTATTTTTGGCATTATCTTCGTGGCGTTGATTGTCGGGCGTCCATGGAAAGGCATAAACGACACCGAATCACTTGCCGGCAAACATTTGGCAGCAGTTACGGCAAACGTAGAAAAGCGATGCGAAATCCGCCGCGTTCCAGGATGGCAAGAAGAACGGATTCGGATGTCCTACCTGCGCCGCGGTGACGATCAACGTGTTGTAAGCCCAGGAGAAGTGCTCCTCCCAGGCGATCGTGTTGTGATCGTTGGCCTAGAAGAAGATGTTACAGCTGCAGTTGACGCCGTAGGAACTGAAGTTGATGAACACCTAGCTGATGATCGTTCCATCGTTGGTTTCCGTAGCTTTGTTGTATCCCGCAAAGAACTTGCTGGGAGATCGATTGCTTCACTAAACCTTCCTGCACACTTCGGTGCGATGATCACACGTGTAAATCGTGGAGATCTGGAGCTCCTAGCCGCCGATGATCTACGCCTGGAGTTAGGTGATCGGATCGCTATTGTATATCCACGTCCTGAAGAAGAAGCCATTGTTAACTACTTCGGAAACTCGCAGCGCAAAATCTCAGAAGTAGATGCCATTGGCCTCGGCCTTGGCCTTGTTGCAGGACTCTTGCTTGGCATGATCCAAATCTCTCTACCCGGCGGTTCATCATTCAGCCTTGGCGCTGCGGCCGGCCCGCTACTTGTTGGCATGATCCTTGGTTACCTGCAACGCACAGGCCCACTCGTGTGGCAACTCCCGTTATCAGCGAACCTCACCATCCGCCAACTCGGCTTGCTCCTATTCTTAGCCGCTGTCGGTATCGCCTCCGGTCCCGCCTTCACCAACACCGCATTTACAGCTCAAGGCGGCAAGGGCATCGTGCTGGGTGCAGTTGTCGCGATCGTCGTCGTCGTCCTCACCGCCCTTGCCGGAAAACTACTTGGCCTCTCCGCTCCACGCACCGCTGGAGCAATGGCCGGTATCCTCGGCCAGCCAGCAATTTTGGCTTTTGCATCCTCGAAAGTAAACGATGAACGAATCGAAAGCGGCTACGCGGCACTTTTTGCGCTCGGAATGATCGTGAAAATCGTGCTCGTATCGCTCATCTTGATGTTCTAAACCGTCTCCACGGTAGAAATTACCTGTTACTGATGCGAAAAATGGGTAATTTGAGGTCAAAAGTTAGTGAGCTAGTCTATTCTTTTGGCGAAACACGCCCGTAAATTCGAGATTTTGGCGAGTTTTCAGCTAAATTTCTAGGTAGCGGCTAAACAGCCCGTTCGAACAACTTCGATTTGGAGGAAGAACTATGTCCCTCAACCGTACCGAACTTATTGCAAAGATCGCTGAAGAAGCTAGCATCACCAAAACTGACGCTGACAAGGCAATCTCTGCTCTTCAGTCCGTTCTTGTTGAATCTCTTGCAAAGGGCGAAGCCGTGAAGATCACCGGCCTCATGTCTGTTGAGCGCACCGAGCGCGCAGCTCGCAAGGGCCGTAACCCACGCACCGGTGAAGAAATCAAGATCCCAGCTGGCTACGGCGTGAAGATCTCTGCTGGCTCCACCTTGAAGAAGGCTGTTGCTAAGTGAGGTTGTAAACCTTAAAACTGATGGGAACGTCGTGCGACGTTCCCATCTTTATACCACCGTGCATTGACGTAAAACTCACTTATTTCCGGTGATAGCCCCGTATAGAGGCCTATCACCGGAAATAAGTGAGTTTTGTGAAAGTTGCATGCGAGGGGGATACCTCACGTCGTGTGCATGAGACTTTGGCGGAGGGGAGTTCTAGACTAAAAGCATGTCTATTTCTGATCCATACTCAGCACCAGGCGCACCAGAAACCCCAGGCCTCGATCCATTCTCTACCACGGCTGTCTTAGAACGCACTGAAGAACAGAAAGCTCCAGGTGATGATGAACGATTCGCGCACTACGTGCGCAAAGATCGCATCACACAGTCTGCCGTTGAAGGTGGCCCAGTTGTGGCTTTGTGCGGGAAAGTATGGACTCCAGTTCGTAACCCAGATAAATACCCAGTGTGCCCCACATGCAAAGCCATCTTTGAACAGATGGGCAACATGGGCAACGCGTGGCCATTTGGGCCAAACATCCCTGGCAATGATGGGGGTAACAACGGCACAGGAGGTGGCCAATGAGTCCTGAGCTGAAAGGCTCAGCGCACCCGCCACAATCCGTCTCCGTATCTGCGGCAGAAAATCTTCCTCCAGTCTTTCCTCAGCGTGCAGCATGGGGTACCGCAGGTTCCTTACGCGCATGGCAGGCAGCAGCCCTAGAACAATTCATGCATTCTATGCCTGCCGATTTTTTGGCTGTGGCAACCCCCGGCGCTGGAAAAACAACATTCGCGTTGAGAGTAGCAACAGAACTGATGGCTCGGCGGGAAGTGAACGAAATAGTCGTCGTCGCTCCAACTGAACACTTGAAATATCAATGGGCAGAAGCAGCCGCACGTGTGGGGCTCCAACTCGATCCGGACTTTTCCAATTCGAACCTGGGACTCGGCGAATCGTTCAATGGGGCGTGCGTGACATATGCGCAGGTGGCGCGTGCACCAATGTTCCATCGGCAGCGAATCGCATCCCGGAAAACTTTGGTGATCCTAGACGAAGTCCACCACGGAGGCGATAACCTCTCCTGGGGCGATGCCATACGAGCAGCGTTCTCTGTAGCAAAACATCGGCTGAGCCTCACAGGCACACCATTCCGTTCAGATACGTCAGCGATCCCGTTCGTCACCTACGAACCAGACGAAGACGGTATCTACCGGTCCAAAGCCGATTACACGTACGGTTATGCTGAAGCGTTACGCGATTTCGTTGTGCGGCCCGTGATGTTTATGTCCTACACCGGAAACATGCAATGGCAAACCAAACACGGTGAAATCATGGATGCCACGCTAGGGGAGCCGCTCACGAAAGATCTGATTGCGCAGGCCTGGCGTACCGCGCTGGATCCTTCTGGAGAATGGATTCAGTCTGTGTTGAAAGCAGCTGATGAACGGTTGAGCGTTGTACGCCGAAGCGTGCCTGATGCCGGCGGCCTTGTGATCGCAACTGACCACAAAACAGCACGTGCCTACGCCGAAATCCTGGACAGAATCACGAGCAAGAAAACTACCGTTGTGCTTTCCGACGATGCCACGGCATCGGACATGATTGCGGAATTTTCTGCTGGCACAAGCCGATGGATGGTGGCAGTTCGTATGGTGTCGGAAGGCGTGGACGTGCCGCGTTTATGTGTTGGCGTCTATGCTACTTCGGCCTCCACTCCGCTGTTCTTCGCGCAGGCGATCGGGCGTTTTGTGCGATCGCGCAAGCGTGGCGAAACGGCGTCGGTGTTTTTGCCATCCGTGCCGCGATTGCTTGGGTTAGCCGGTGAACTAGAAGCCCAACGCGATCATGCTCTCAGTAAGCCGAGCTCTGAACAAGGGTGGGATGATGAATCCCTAGCTGAAGCAAACCGGGAAGAAAAAGCTTCTGATGAACTCGAAGGCCCAGGCTATCGCGCACTTTCTGCCGCAGCCACCTTTGACAAGGTTGTGTTCGATGGGGACGATTTCGGTTCGTGGGCTGAAGTCGGATCAGACGAAGAAGCCGATTTCCTTGGCATTCCTGGGTTGCTTGAACCTGACGATGTGGCCACACTGTTGCGCCAACACCAGCAAGATCAGCAAAGCAAGGCAGCTAAGAAGCCAGCTGGCGGCCCGGCTCCCGTGATGAATTCGCGCAAGCGGCGGGAAAAGCGGCAAGAACTTTCGAAGATCGTGGCAGCATATTCGGCTAAAACCGGCCGTGCTCATGCGCTCATTCACACGGATCTGCGGAACGCCTGTGGCGGGCCAGAAGTAGCGCGTGCATCTCTTGAACAGATTGAAGCACGAATAGCGCAGCTTCAGAAATGGTTTGTGGGGCGGAAATAGCCGGCGGCTACTATCCATGATTACTGGATAAAAGCTAACCCCTGCACGTTGATAAGGGATAGGGCACGGCCTTCGATATAGTCGAAAACCGTGCCACATTCCTAGACTTTGCAGGAAACGCAGTACAAGAATCCTGTGCTTCCGTTATAACTGTGCGTGCAGATCCACGAATTCGGTTGGCAATCCAGGTTCACCTTCTGAAAGCCGCCATGCGGCATACGGCAAAGCAGCACGTGAACTGCGATGGCGTTCCGCGGCCCGCCCAAGAGCAGACGCATTCACGTACTCGTCATTAATCACGCCGCCATCAACCAGTTTCACCTGGAGTGGGCGAGCACCCTGTTCTTTAATATAGGCCACGCCTTCGGCAAAACTATCGGCAGTCACGATCAATTCGGCGGTAGCCCGGCCGGTCACATCGTTACGGCGCCCGGCAACTTTCAAACCGCCCCGCGAACCCTTCGATTCGGCCTTCTTCTGCACTGGTACCCATTCGCCAGAATCATCCTGGCGGGCTACCAACTTATACACAAGTTGAGCCGTTGGATGCCCGGAGCCCGTAACCAGTTTCGTGCCTACCCCATACGAATCCACCGGGGCAGCATTCAGTGCGGCGATCGCATATTCGTCCAGGTCAGAGGTGACCGTGATCTTCGTCGTCGTCGCTCCCAACGAATCCAACTGCTCCCGAACCTTGAAAGCCTGCGCAACCAAATCGCCAGAATCGATACGCACGGCGCCAAGTTCGCCGCCAGCCCGGCGGGCCGCCGCAACCGCGCGCTCAACGCCGGTTGGAATATTGTACGTATCCACAAGAAGCGTGGTATTCGGGCCCAGCGTAGAAATCTGGGCGTCAAATGCTTCTTCCTCATTCTCGTGAAGTAACGTGAACGAATGTGCGGCCGTACCAATAGTGGAAATCCCGTACCGGCGCCCAGCTTCCAGATCGGACGTGCCCACAAAACCACCAATCACAGCGGCACGGGCCGCCGCAACCGCGCTGTATTCGTGCGTGCGGCGCGCCCCCATCTCCAAACATGGCCGATCGTGCGCCGCGATAGTCACGCGCGAAGCCGCGGTAGCAACCGCCGAATCGTAATTCAATATGGACAACACAAGAGTCTCAAGCACAACGCATTCCGCGAATGTGCCAACCACGGTAAGCAATGGAGAATACGGGAAATAGCATTCGCCTTCCGCATACCCGTAAATATCGCCGGTGAACTCCCAATTCTTCAAATACTCTAACGTGCGCTCACCAACCACGTTGGCATCCCGCAAATAAGCCAGCTCGCCCTCAGTAAACCTAAACTCACGCAACGCCTCCAAAATTCGGGCGGTACCAGCCACAACCCCGTAGCGGCGCTGCCCAGGAAGCCGGCGGCCAAAAACTTCAAAAACACAAGGAACGTCGGCGCGCCCCGTCGCAAAAGCTGACTCGATCATCGTCAGCTCATACATATCCGTTAAGAGAGCGGTGCTCTGTGAAAATATCATGATTTAACCGTAGGACGAATGAGGTAAAAATTCCACATTTTGGGTGGTAGACGTTGTGTATTCCTCGTATCGCGTAGAATGGAGGTATGTCCAATCAATCGAATCAGCCGCTCGCGCCGCGCTCAGAAACGGACGCTCAGGAATCAGTTTTTTCTGATGCCGCCTGGCTTACCGTTGTTCACGATGATCCCGTTAACTTGATGGCATATGTGCAGTGGGTGTTTGAAAGCTACTTTGGAATGACGTCCACAGTGGCGCGTGAGCGCATGCTTGCGGTTCATCGGAAGGGGCGCGCGGTTCTTGCGGCCGGCGGCCGGGAGGCGATGGAACGTGACGTTCAGGCGATGCATACGTATGGTTTGCGGGCAACGATTGAGCAGGAGGCGTAAGTGAGAGCTTTTGTATCGGTTCGTGGGGGTTATGAATCCCAGTTGGACGACGACGAGCGCAACATGATCCGCGGTCTGGCATCAGATGTGGTTCTTATTTTGGGGTCTGATGTAGATCGGGAGCTTGATCGGCGGAAGCGGATTGCAGAAGATCCGTTTGCAGCCTTTGAGGATCAGTTTATGGCGATTGAGCAGATGGTGGAACAAGAAGGTGCCTTGGATGATCCGTTTGGGGCGGATCATTCGCCGGATACGTTGCCGCACGATCTGCCGTTTGATGATGCGCTGGAACGGCTGTTGCCAGATATGAGTGAGGATCCGGAGCTGGCTAAGGAACTCCGGGCGATCACGGAGGAAAGTATTGCGGCGGCGAAGATCGATCACTTGGTGTCGATGTATGAAACGCTCACGTCGATTCCAGATGGCATCGTGGATGTAACGATTACGAACGATGCTGCGCCGGCATGGCTGGCCGCGATGAATGACATCCGGATGGTGTTATCAATGCGGTTGGAAATCACGGATGATGCGGATGCTGAGCGCGTATATGAGCGTGCGGGGATTTTCACAGGATTGAATTCGCGGGATGATTCTGGCCTTCCTCCTATTGAAACTCAAGAAGATATGATGGCCGTGCTTTATGCTATGGTGACCTGGTGGCAAGAGTCACTGATAAGTGCGGTTCGGCGCAAGTCATTGCGTGGGTAGAATCGGGGCTATGGGAAACGTGCGTAATGATGCTCCGATCGGGGTCTTTGATTCAGGTATTGGTGGATTAACGGTAGCGCGTGCCATTATCGATCAGCTCCCGTACGAATCGATCACGTACGTAGGGGATACCGCCAACTGCCCATATGGCCCACGTCCTATTGCTCACGTGCGTGAATTGGCGTTGAACGTCATGGATCATCTGGTGTCTACTGGCGTGAAGATGCTGGTGATTGCGTGCAATTCGGCGTCGTCTGCCGTGCTTCATGATGCTCGTGAACGTTACACAAAGCAGTTGGGGATTCCTGTTGTTGAGGTGATTCGGCCGGCTGCGCGTGCGGCTTTGCACGCCACTCGGAACAACAAGATTGGTGTGATCGCTACCCAGGCTACCATTCAATCGGGTGCGTATGATGATGCTCTGGCGGTAGTGCCTGATGTGAACGTGTTTTCGGCTTCAGCCCCACGGTTTGTGGAGTTTGCGGAAGCGGGTATTACTACGGGGGATCTTGTGCTGAAAACTGCCCGGGAGTATCTGGAACCTATTAAGGAATCTGGTGTGGATACGCTGGTTCTTGGGTGTACCCACTATCCGTTCTTGTCTGGTGTGATTGGGTATGTGATGGGAGAGGGCGTTCTTCTTGTCTCGTCTGCTGAAGAAACAGCGAAAGACGTCTACCGTGCGTTAACTGAAGAAAATCTTTTGCGGTCTTCGGAATCTGGTGCGCCGCTGTACAGCTTCAATGTCACTGGCGAAAGTGGCTCGTTTGAAACGTTGGCACGGCGTTTCATCGGGCCGAAAGTTGCCGACGTTGCCCATGTGGATGTTCCACACCTTCATCATCGTTGTGACGTTTAGGGAGGATCCTGCGTGAAACTGACTATCATTGGGTGTTCTGGTTCGATGTCTGGTATGGAATCGGCCGCGTCGTCGTATCTTATCCAAGCCGATGGGCTGGACGTAAATGGATTGACGCGAACTTTTTCGATCGTGGTTGATTTTGGTCCAGGTGCCATGGGGCAGTTGTTGCGTTACGTGGATCCGGCGCGGGTAGATGCCATGTTTTTGTCTCACCTTCACGCGGATCATTGTGCGGATATGGTAGGGATGCAAGTGTATCGCCGCTGGTATCCAGAGGGCGCGTTGCCGCAGGTTCCAGTGTATTCGCCGGGAGATGGTGCGGCGCGTACGCGTGGGCTTTCCGACGACGATCCGGCAGAAACGTACGAAACCGAGTTTGATTTCCACCAGGTTCACGCCAGGGACGTGGTGAATGTTGGTCCGTTGCGGGTTGAATTCTTTACCGCGTGGCATACGGTTCCTACGTTGGCGTTGCGCATTAGCGGGCCATCGGAGGATCCGGAACTTGGGCGTGACGTTGTGCTTACCTATACGGGTGATACGGACACGGCCCCGAGTGTGGCTGATGCTGAACGGGATGCGGACTTGGTGTTGTCTGAGGCGGCGTTTGAAGAAGGGCGCGATACGGTTCGCGGCGTACATCTGACTGGTCTGCGGGCCGGGGAGATTGCTGCGGAAGCGGGTGCTCGCCGTCTCGTTCTAACCCATTTACAGCCGTGGACTAACGCGGACAAGAACGTGGCGGATGCTCGCATGGCATTTACTGGGGACATTCAGGTGGCTAAGCCGGGAGCGGTTTACACGTTGTAATTGTTCCTCGAAGCTTCGCGGTGTCTAACTCCAGCTGGTTCTTATTATAAAAATAGGCCATTTTTTACGATAAGAACCAGCTTCGGCCGTTCTTATATAAAAAATCATGCTATTTTTTATATAAGAAATGACGGGAGAGGATCTGTGGACGAATATCCTATTCTGCGAAAACTGAGTTATCAGAATCCTAGTGCTGATGAGGAAGAATTTCGCCGGAGAATTGAATCTCCGTCGTGTGTAACATTGGGGTTTTCTGTTGGCGATTACCCGATGTTTTACGTGGTGAGTGCTTCTATGATGTCGAAAGTTGAAGAGATTTCTCGGATGGCTAGCGAGATCCAAAAATATATGAAGATACTTCCAGATATCGTCATGGGCCGCTATATAAGGCTCCTTATTGCAGATGAAACAGTCGCTACTAACAATATTGAGGGCATCTATTCAACGCGTAAAGAAGCGTTGGCGGCCTATGATGCAGATAAAAATACGAATATGAGGCTTTCTTCTCTTGTTCATCTTCTTGCGTCTTTGGCTGATAATCCTGGGTATTTGCCGCTTCGGACTCCTGCGGATATTCGCGTTATCTATGACATCGTTACTGAAGGTGAAGTAGACGAGGGGGACGCTCCGGATGGGACGTTATTCCGCTCTCAACCAGTGCACGTGATGTCAGCTTCTCAAAAAGTCATTCATACTGGCTTCCAGCCTGAACAGAAGATTATAGAAGGACTGGAGGCGATGCTCCAGGAATTAACGAAGCCCTCGGGGTCACACATCATTAGTGCGGTTATCGCTCATCTTATGTTCGAACTCGTTCACCCATTTTATGATGGCAATGGAAGAACTGGCAGATTTATTCTTGCTCGCAAACTTGCTGAATTAGGATGGCCGCTAACAGCGCTGAGCCTTTCGGCTCGTATTAATCAGCACAAAAACACATACTATAAACAGTTTACGGAAGTAGAGCATCCACTTAATCGCGGTGAAGCTACCCACTTTATCCTGTTTTTCTTGGATCTCATTCGTGATACTCAACAGGATCTTATACTTCAACTAGAAGAAGCACTTAAACGTTTACTTTCGGTTCAGATGCGTCTAGATCAGTGTAACGTGGATAGCGATTGTTCCACGATTTTATGGATTCTTGCCCAAGCGGAGTTGTTTTCTGGCGGAACTACAATGGAACGTCGAGAATTAGAACAGTACGTTGAGAAATCGACTCCCACGATCAACCGTTACATCAAACAACTTGTAGCAGATGGATGGGTTGAGATAGTTGCACAGCGGCCCGTCACGATTCGGTTGTCGGATGAAGGTGCGCCACGTCTTAACCTACGCTAATCTGCAGGTATCACCTGTGCACGGGTAGACTGATATGCATGACTACTTTTACTCGCGCAGATGGCCGCGCAACCAATGAACTACGTCCAGTTAAGATCACCCGCAATTTCCTCGATGCCGGCGAAGGCTCTGTGCTTGTGGAATTTGGCAACACCAAAGTTTTGTGCGTTGCTTCCTTCACCGAAGGCGTACCGCGCTGGCGTAAGGACTCCGGTTTGGGCTGGGTCACCGGCGAATATTCGATGCTGCCCCGCGCAACTTCAACTCGTAACCAGCGCGAATCAGTGAAAGGAAAAGTCTCGGGCCGCACCCAAGAAATCTCCCGCCTGGTTGGGCGTGCCTTGCGCGCCGTCGTCGATATGAGTGCGCTAGGTGACAACACGATCGTCCTGGACTGTGACGTGCTCCAAGCCGATGGCGGAACCCGTACCGCGTCGATCACGGGCGCGTACGTGGCGCTTGCGGATGCGGTTGCGTGGGGGATCGAACGTGGCCATATTAAGCCACGCGCGGGCAAGCCGGTGCTGCGTGACTCGGTAGCCGCCATTTCGGTGGGAATCATCGACGGCGTGCCATGCTTGGATCTGCCGTATGAAGAAGACGTGCGCGCCGAAACCGATATGAACGTGGTTATGACCGGAACTGGAAAATTCATCGAAGTCCAGGGAACCGCAGAAGGCGAACCGTTCGATCGCACAGAACTTGGCCAGCTCTTGGACCTTGCCACGGCAGGATGCCAGGAACTCACGTCCAAGCAAAACGACGCCCTCGGGTACTAACTGGAGGATTTATGAACCAGCCTCGCCTTATTCTTGCTACTCGGAATAATCACAAACTCGGCGAACTTCGCCAGATTTTAGCGCCGCTCATTCCGGAATTGGCGTCAGATGAGATTCACTCGGCGAACGCTCTAGACCTGCCCGAACCCGTCGAAGACGCCACCACGTTCGCTGGAAACGCCCTGATTAAGGCCCGCCAGATAGCGCAAGCAACAGGTGTTGCCGCGGTGGCGGACGATTCGGGGATTTGTGTGGACGTGCTCGGGGGAGCGCCAGGGATTTTTTCGGCGCGCTGGAGCGGTGGCCACGGGGATGATATGGCGAACCTGAACCTGTTGTTGGCTCAGCTTGCAGACGTGAAGCCGGAGCATCGCCGGGCACGTTTTACCTGCGCGGCGGTGCTGGTGTTGCCTGATGGGCGTGAGTTTGTGCGCGAAGGCGTGATGGAAGGTACGCTGCGCTATGAACCGTGTGGTGATGGCGGATTCGGGTACGATCCGATTTTCCAGCCGGATGGTTATCACGTGACGTCGGCTGAATTGACTTCGGATCAGAAGAACGCGATTTCGCATCGCGGCCGGGCTTTCAGTGCGCTGGCTCCGGTTATCAAGGACGAAGTGTTATTCGATCCCGAGGTATGAGAGCGCACGCTTCACAAGCGGTAGATGCGTTGCAACGATTTCGGATTGAAGTGATCGCGTAAGGAGGTCTCGTGGTGGGAACCATGAGACCTCTAATGCATCCGCGTTTGCGGAGCAATCGCCTGCCATCGGGATAATGTAGGCGAGTGAGACGGCGTGTTGCCGTGGATCGTGCCAGCCTTCGCCTGGGGTGGGGAAGTATTCGCCAATGGTAAATGGTGTGAGGTTGGCAGGCAGTTGCGGGAGTGCCATGAGCCCGAGGTCTTTATCAACGTGGCGGATAATCGCGTCACGTATTGTTTCGTGTACGAGAACGCGCCCGGATATGATCGACCGCGTAATCCCTACCTCTTTTGCCGATAAGAGGAGCCCGATTGCTTCGATTCGGCCGGCATCATCGATGCGTACGGGGAGAATGTCCACGTAAAGGATTGGCACTTTGTTCCGCACGAATTCGAGTTCTTCGGGGGATAGCCATGGGCCCATATCTTCAGAAGCAATGTCACTCATAGTTCGATTGTGCCAGTTTGGGCGGAGTGGGTGCGCTATGTTGTGCCACTGGTGAACAGGGTAGGATGTGTGGGACGACGCTGGAGTGGTTGCGTTGCGGATGGAGGAGAAAGATGCATGTTTTTGAACGTCCGGTGATGCTGGTTGCTCTGCTTTTTACGTGTGTTATGGCTGTGGTCGGTTGGTATTCGATTGTGGTTGGTGCAGGGAGCACAACTGGTTTCATTATTGGGTCTATTGCATCGTTGATGGTGTTGCTTGGCGTATGGGGTTGGCGGCGCGAATCGTTGAATGTGTGTGCTACTGCCGCGTTGGGAGCAGGGATTTTGTTTCCTACACCGTTTGGTCTGATTCCTATGATCTGCGGTTTTATTATTTTTACGCTGATAGTCTCATTGGATCTTTTCGTGACCTTTAACGGTGAGTAGACTGAGCATCAAGCGTTTATTTTTTGGGAGGTTATCATGACACAGTTGAGTGAGGGCCAGAAGGCTCCAGATTTCACGTTGGCTACATTGGGCGGCGGTAGCGTGACGTTGTCTGAAGAATTGGAGCGGGCTGATAAAGGCGTGATTGTGTACTTCTACCCGAAGGCAATGACTCCTGGTTGCACCAAGCAGGCGTGTGATTTCCGTGATTCGGAAAACTCCCTTGCTAGTGCAGGATATCGAGTGATCGGTATTTCTCCGGACAAGGTTGAATCGTTGGAGAAGTTCACGGCTAAGGAAAACTTGAACTTTCCATTAGCATCAGATCCAGAAAAAGACGTGATGATCGCCTGGGGTGCTTACGGCGAAAAGAAGAATTATGGCCGGCTTATCAAGGGTGTTATTCGTTCCACGATCGTGGTAGCGAAGGATGGCACTGTTGCTAAGGCTCTGTATAACGTGAAGGCCACGGGCCATGTGGCGCGTCTGCGCCGCGAATTGGGGATTGATAAATAATCCACCTCACGGTTAATGTGACCTACAACTGGGCGCACCATTTTGTTTGGTGCGCCCAGTTGTGTAAACTGAACCGGTAGCAATTGCTACGCACGCGCGAGTGGCGGAATTGGCAGACGCGCCAGATTTAGGTTCTGGTGCCTTCGGGTGTGAGGGTTCAAGTCCCTCCTCGCGCACTCTTAAACCGTTGATATATCAACGGTTTTATTTTTTTATTCGGTTCTCATGCGTGTCCTGGTACACGAAGCGAATGAATATGTGTACTGGAAGGCAGTCGATCCGCGTATTGCCAGATGAACTACTACACGTCAAGGACGTGTGGTATGAGAATCCTATTTTTTTATGCCCAGGCCCAGGTTCTATGTAAATGTATACCGGTAAACTGAGGAAAATACGTATCGGTAGGTTTTTGAAATGTTTCATATTTTAAGGCGAGTATTCGCCATTCGTACGAAATAACTGATTCCGGGTTATAATCCGGAAAAATTATGTATCCTGTAAGTATGGCTAAAGAGAAATTATCATTTGCACCATTAATGATCGCTTTATTGAGCTTTCTGAGTCTAATCCTTTCTCCGATCACGCCATCGTGGGCTTCCGATGGGATTTCTGGGAAGGACTCCTTTTCACTAGAACATGGAGAAGGAAAAGGACAACAATTACACGAAGCACGTTCTTTACGTGCAGATTCTTCAAGTGAATCTACCGTCAAGAAAATTCAGTGTTACATTCCGGAACAAGACCTCACGTGCTCGGAAACTAAGCTTCAACAATTGATTAATGAAGCGGCGAATACTCCTACTGTGATTGAACTTGGTGCAACGGATACATTGCTCACGAAGACGCTCGTCATCCCGAGCCAAGCGGATATTACATTAGTGAATCATCCGAAAGCTCCTTGGGGAACCACGGATTCTCGATTAACCCGTGAAGATGGATTTACTGGCGTTCTTGTACGAGTAGAACAAGGTGGCAAACTCACGTTTTCTGCGAATGATGGTGGAGGAGAAGTCATCGTAGCTAGCCGTGGTGAGTGGGTAAAGAACACCACAAAGTCAGTTATAGAGGTCCAGGGAGAGTTCGTACTCAATCACGGAACTATTACCGGCGCTCGTAACATGAAAGAAACTAATGAAGGAGCCGTTACTATCTCAGGTGAAGGTGCATCTTTCATTATGAACGGTGGCAAAGTCACTGATAACGAGCGTGATTTATCATCGAACGGTCCTCAATACGGTGCTGCGAATGTCATGGTAACCAAGAACGCCACTATGGTGATGAATGGCGGGGAGATCAGTAACGGTCGTACTCGAACTGACCAGGCCTATGGCGAAACAGGTGGAATTAACGTCATGGATGGCGGAAGTCTTGTCCTTAATGATGGAAAAATTATTAATAATAAAGGCGGTTGGGCCGGAGGACTCCAAGCCTGGGCATGGGATTGGGACCTCTCAAAGCACCCAGAGCGCGCGTTAGGACAACGTGCAAAGATCACCATCAACGGTGGCTTAATTGACAGCAATACATCAAACTTTGGCGGTGGCGGAGTCGGAATTTTTGGTAATGCCGATGTCACCATGAATGGCGGAACGATTTCTCGTAACTCGGCGCCAAACGGCGGTGGCGTGAACGCAATGGATCTCTATGTGTGGGGTGCGGAGTCAACATGGAAAGAAATCCCTGGGGATGGGAAACAATCGGGGCTAAGTACTGAGCAATGGACTAAAATATCTCCAGGATCTTTCACTATGAATGGTGGCAAAATCACTGGAAATCGCGCCAATCGAACAGGCGGAGGCGTTAATGTTGTTTCTAATGGTGTAAACCTTTACGGCGGTGAAATTTCCGATAATTATGGTGGCAGCCAGGGGGGTGGCGTTTATGTCGCAACAGCCACGTATACGGCAAACTTGTTTAATGTAGTTGCAACTAAAAATGAGGCATCCCATATTGGCGGTGGGATGTGGCTTTGTCCAACTGGAAATGCCACAATTAACGTCACCGATGGTGGGGCGTTCTTCGGAAATACAGCTAAAAACTATGGTGATGAATTTGCACATGATAATTACGGTTCTGCCGGTGCCTACGAATCATATTTCGCACGAAGGATGTTAGGCGGTGGCCCGGTTGCATACTATCTCGATGGTGGGCAGGGGCATCAGCGGTATGATCAGGCCAATCCTGGGCGTGAGCAGGTGTATCAAGATGTTCCTGAAAAAGAAAAAGAAGCCGGGAAAGATTACAAAAAGAAACTTTTCCAAGAGGGTCTTATTGGCGAATCTGCACAAAAAGATCAAGATCGTGCATCAAGCTGGGCAAAACTGACGATCACGCGTAATAAAGCCTATCGGGGCGGCGGAATTGGTTCTAACGGCAACGTTAATATCGGGAGCAAAAAGGCCTTATCTACGGTTGCGGTAGAGAAAAAATGGAGAGATGGAGCAGGGAAACCGCTTGATCTACAGAAAATACCTTCCGCATTGTTTATTCAGCTTCAAGGCCGGATTACAACACAAGGAAAAGAATCTGTATTCGACATTGGACGTCCTGTTGAACTCAACGAAAAGAACAACTGGTCATATAAATTCAGCGAATTACCACAGTCATATCTCAATGAGCCAATTGAATACCAAGTTGTCGAGGGCCAGCTAGAAAACACTGGAGAGAACTCGAAACTAATTCCGGTAAAAGGATACAACGCTGCATACGATGTGAACGTATCCCAAGGTGAAGACGGAACAAAAATATACAATATTGTGGTGACGAATACTCAGGATGTGACTGAGTTGGTTGTTGAGAAGAAGTGGGTTTCTTCTGATGGTGGGCCGGTTCGTGGTGGTCTTCCGGGGTCGATTGGTGTTCAGTTGTTGGCTGATGGTCGTCCTGTTGGTGATGTGGTGAAGGTTGTGCCTGGTGATGATGGTCAGTGGGTGTATCGGTTTGCTGGGTTGCCGAAGGTCTCGTCTGCTGGGAAGGTGATTGCTTACTCGGTTAGGGAGAGTGCTGTTCCTGGTTATTCTTCGAGTGTGGGGAAGACTGAGGTGACAAAGACTGGTTATAAGGTTGTGGTGACGAATACTCAGGATGTGACTGAGTTGGTTGTTGAGAAGAAGTGGGTTTCTTCTGATGGTGGGCCGGTTCGTGGTGGTCTTCCGGGGTCGATTGGTGTTCAGTTGTTGGCTGATGGTCGTCCTGTTGGTGATGTGGTGAAGGTTGTGCCTGGTGATGATGGTCAGTGGGTGTATCGGTTTGCTGGGTTGCCGAAGGTCTCGTCTGCTGGGAAGGTGATTGCTTACTCGGTTAGGGAGAGTGCTGTTCCTGGTTATTCTTCGAGTGTGGGGAAGACTGAGGTGACAAAGACTGGTTATAAGGTTGTGGTGACGAATACTCAGGATGTGACTCCACAACAGCCAGTGAAGCCAAAGAAACCAGAAACTCCTCAATTGTCGAAGACTGGTGTGACTGTCACGGCTGCTCTACTTGTAGCTCTTGGCATGATAAGCAGTGGCGTGCTTTTTGTGATGAGACGAAAGAACAGCTAAACACGTCAGCTCATAAGTTGCTATGAAAATGTGGCTTGGTTTCGACGATCTATTAAGAGGTCTAATCGAAACCAAGCCACATCTGTTATCGATCCTGTGCTATCTATGAGTTGTTTTCTAGACTAGTGCTACACACTTCAATAAGGACGGCGTTTCCTGGAAACACATGTTTAGATCGTATTCCCCACGTGCGAAGCACACGGCCAGGCAACTGAGCACCCTGATTATTCCACCATTGTGGTGCAGGGCGATCAACATCCGAATCGCTATACCACATCATTCTGCCGAATGGCACAACACGATACACTAAATCGTCGCGTAGTCCCGGCAAGCATACAGGCGCGATAGGGTAATCAGCAGACGTTCCTAACTGAGCGACACAGAAGAGCCCGTACGTCGCGTCGTCGTTCACTATCCCATCTACGCGAACCGCAGGATCGGCACAACCCCCATAGAATATCTGGAAAGCCCCGTGAGCCATAACGTTGTTGTGAAGAGCCACCCATGCCCCAGAAAGTAGCCGTTCAAAATCGCTGAATATCCACCCGCTCTACGGGATCAGTACAATCCGATGACCAAACGGAATCCGTTACTTCGCTGATCGCCAGATCCACCCGTCCGCCGCCAGAAGAACAGTTCTCGATCGCTAGATGTGGGAAGCGCTCACGTAATTCGCGAACCAGCCGGTAGTAAGCCAAAGTTTGGCCGTGAACGGCAGGCCGCCCAGTATATGGGGACAATGCGTCGGTAATGAACCGATTGTGATCCCAAGTGTTTTTAGGAATCGAACTCTGTAATAGCCTTTTCCAAGCGTTCTAGTTTCCCGGTCATTTCTCCGGTGTATCCTGGGCGAATGTCTGCTTTAAGAACAAGTGAGATGCGGGATCCGAATGGGGCAACAGCGAACGTGGCATCTTTGATCACCGCGAAAACCTCATCCCATTCGCCTTCAATTTCGGTGAACATGCTTGATGTGCGGTTGGGAAGCCCGGAATCGCGGACTACTTTGACTGCCGCCGCAACGGCATCATGAACCGACCCATCAGCCCGGCCGGTTCCTTCAGGGACGATAGAAAATGCCACGATCATTGTTTATCTCCTCATGTGGGGGTATATGTTGCTGATTTTATCGTATAAGGGTTGCAAAATTTTGAGTATCTGTTCGCGCAGGGGCCGCGCTTTCGCGGTCACTGCGCGTTGGCGTTCTATATATTCGGCCTTCCCGTCAGCGTTTTCGATTGGAATCGGGGCGAGCCCAAGTGAGGAACAATCGTAGGGTGATGCGGCCATATCGATAGTGCGGGCTTCCATGGCCAGATCGAAGGCTTGAATGGTGAGTTCACCTGGCACGAGCGGGCCAAGCTGGATGCAGGTTCGGAGCATATCCATCGACGTATGGATGCATCCCGGTTGTTCGTTGGCTAACACGCTTTCGTACGTTGGCTGCACTTTATTCAGCGGCATCGCTTCGGGGGCAAAGAATCGGAACGCATCAAAATGAGTACACCGAATATGAGCCTGTTCTACCAGTTCATTCGTGCGCGCCGCGCCAAGGCGTAAGGGGAGCGGATGGCGGGTTTCGTCTACCTGATACACCATGGCCCATTCGTGCCAGCCCAAGCATCCGAAAGTGGCTTCGCGTTTAAGGAGTAACGAATTGAGCGCGGTGAGGTGTGAGATTCCGTGGGATCGGTGGGCAAGAAGGGAAGGATCGACGACGATCGCCGTGCCATCCTCAGTCTCGTACGTGACGTGCCACGGGAGGGATGCGTGATGTAGCCACCAGCTCAAGGGTGATTCAGGTATTTCTTTACCGGGCTGCCAAGGAGTAACTGAACCAGAATCGTCCGCAGGCTTGAGGAGTGCGTAAGGTTCGGCGTCGTCGGCAAAACCAGGATGCCACACCGCGAGCCGGCCAGGGCGCAACGGATAGTATTCCCACAAAAAATCTTCCAACGCATTCTTTTCCCCACGCGCCCGCCGGACCTGGCGCGGCTGGGAACGTTCGAACGCGGCGCGAGCATGAGCTAGCGCACGTGGCCACCACACTTCGGACGAAATAACATGCATAACTCTATTTTGGCATAGTCTTGAGATATGAAGATCGCACGTTTATCTATGTCGCAGGGGCCACGCTTTGCCGTGGTCGATGAAGAAACCGGAAACTACCACGTTATCGCAGGTGACCCGATCTATTCAGGAATCGAACCAACTGGGGAAATTGTTCCCGCAGGTGAAGCGAACCTCGTCTCGCCAATTATTCCGCGTTCGAAAGTTGTGGGCTTGGGCGGAACTTACCGCCAAGAAGGTCAACCAGAACCTGACGTGACCAAAGCGCCGGTTACGTTCCTTAAACCAAATACGGCCGTTGTTGGGCCAAACGTGCCCATTAGCGAACCAAGCTTCGCAACCGATCTCCACCACGAAGTCGAACTTGCCATTGTCATCTCGCGCCTATGTAAAGACGTTCCAGAAGAACGCGCCCATGACGTCATCTTCGGTTACACCGTGGCGAACGATGTGACCGATGTTGGCACCGCAAAAACCGATCCACAATGGGCACGCGCCAAAGGCTTCGATACGTCCTGCCCAATCGGGCCAGTCATCGTGACTGATCTAGACACGTCAGATTTAACGATTCGTTTGACTATCAATGGGGAGGTTGTACAAGAAGGCTCCACTGCAGCCATGGCCTACACGATCCCGCAAATAGTCTCATACGTCTCATCCTGCTTCACACTTCTGCCTGGAGATATCATCCTCACTGGTGCCGTAGCGCCCGGAATCCCAGCCGGGCCAGGCGCGGAAGTTGAAGCATACGTTGACGGCATCGGCACACTGCGCAACCCCGTTGTAGCGGAGCAATAAGAAACGGCGGTATCCTAAGGACATCATGAATACTTCAATTGCAGCGGATAAAATCCGCGTACGTTTTTGCCCTTCACCCACCGGCACCCCGCATGTTGGAATGGTGCGTACCTGCCTTTTTAACTGGGCATACGCGCGCCACGTTGGTGGCACCTTCGTTTTCCGTATCGAAGATACGGATGCGGCACGTGACTCTGAAGAGTCATACCAGCAGATTCTCGATTCGCTTTCATGGCTCGGCCTGGACTGGGATGAAGGCATCGAAGTAGGCGGGCCACACCCGCCATACCGTCAATCGCAGCGCATGGATATTTATGCTGATGCGGCAAAGAAACTCCTTGACGGCGGGTATGCTTACGAATCCTTCTCAACTCCAGAAGAAATCGAAGCGCGGCACATCGCCAAGGGGGAAGATCCAAAGCTTGGATATGACGGGTACGATCGCGATCTAACCGAAGAACAGAAGGAAGCCTTCCGTGCTGAAGGCCGCCAGCCGGTGTTGCGTATGCGGATGCCAGATGAGGACATCACGTTCACTGATGTGGTGCGTGGCGAAATCACGTTCAAAGCAGGATCTGTGCCAGATTATGTGATCATGCGCGGAAACGGGCAGCCGCTGTACACCTTGACGAACCCTGTGGATGATGCCCTGATGGAAATCACGCACGTGTTGCGTGGCGAAGATCTGCTTTCTTCCACTCCACGTCAGGTTGTGCTTTACCGTGCACTCATGGAAATCGGAATCGCGAAGTACATGCCAGTGTTTGGTCACCTCCCATACGTTATGGGTGAAGGTAACAAGAAGCTCTCCAAGCGTGATCCAGAATCGAATCTTCTCCTGCACCGTGAACGCGGCATGATCCCGGAAGGTCTGCTGAACTACCTCGGTTTGCTCGGCTGGTCTATTGCTCCAGATCATGATCTGTTTACCAAGGATGAAATGGTGGCTGCATTCGATGTGGCACACGTGAATCCAAACCCTGCGCGTTTTGATGACAAGAAGTGTGTGGCCATCAACGCTGAACACATTCGCCGCCTCGATCCTGCCGATCTGCGCGATCGCCTTGTGCCTTACCTTGCTAAGGCTGGCGTGCTGGACGTGGAGAAGTTTGAGGATGCCGATGCTGAAACCCAGCGTTTGCTCGATGGGGCGGCGCCGTTGGCGCAGACCCGTATCCAGCTTCTCGGTGAGGCTGTGGATCTTATGGGCTTCTTGTTCCGTTCTGCAGATCAGATCGAATATAACGACAAGGCTGTTGGCAAGCTCCGTGACACGGCTCCTGCCGTGCTGGAGGCTGCTATTGAGGCATTCAAGGCTATCGAAGCTGACGCGTTCACCGTAGAGGCTGTAAAGGCCGCTGTGGATGAAAAGATCGTGACTGGCATGGAGATCAAGCCACGCTTCGCATTCGCTCCGCTCTTCGTTGCTGTGACCGGCACGAACGTCTCTCTGCCAGTGGTGGATTCGATGGTTTTGCTTGGCAAGGAAGAAACTCTGGAGCGTCTGCGCCGGTTCCGCGCAGTGCTCTGAATCGTCCAGGGGCGAATCACGGTGGTGAGGTTGTCAACCTCACCACCGTTGTCTTACCTTCTTTTATTTTCAGGAATGTGCTCTAACTATTTGGGTTGGTGAGCACAGTCACTTCTAAGAAATTTGCGAAATGGGTTTGAAGTGCGTAAACTAAATACTCGTTGCAGACCGAAAGGTTGCACACCAAACTTTGGGGTATGGTGTAATTGGCAGCACGAGTGATTCTGGTTCATTTAGTCTAGGTTCGAGTCCTGGTACCCCAGCGAAACATCTAATGATGTTGTCTAAGCCCCGTTCGTCTAGCGGCCTAGGACGTCGCCCTCTCACGGCGGTAACACCGGTTCAAATCCGGTACGGGGTACCATAACTTGCTGTTACTGTTCTTGGTAATGTTGTGAGTTAGCAGCGTCTGATTGAAATATCAGGTTAGGCCCCGTTCGTCTAGCGGCCTAGGACGTCGCCCTCTCACGGCGGTAACACCGGTTCAAATCCGGTACGGGGTACGAATAAAAGTCCGAACACCTAATGTTCGGACTTTAGTTTATTCTCCATTTCTCATAAATGTGAGACATCCATGTAGCTTCTATGGCTCAAAAGTAGTGATGATTTTCTAGCGCGTATTGTCTGTTTAGTGGCAAATAGTGTTTTTGTAAAATTTCATTACCCTAGACGAATTCAACGCTAATCGTCAATCCTGTGAAAACTCTGAGTATTTTCGGTGACATCGCGGATGGGGAACAATCTTGCTTCACGCAAAGTGTAACGGTCAACATAGAGACATGGAAGAGAACACCACAGGTTCTGAAAAACATTGTGAATATTTCTCTTTCATCATATAAATACACAATTTTATCCTTAACCGGATGGGCTTCGCAGAAAGATGTACGACGATGAAGACGCGGAAAAAAATTGCTTTAGCCTTGTCGCTTCTCACGGGATTTATGCTACCAATTGGTAGTGCGGCTGCTGCGCCACTTGCGCAAGAACAACCAACCACTGGTAACCGTCCAGTCTATGCCATTGCGCACCGTGTTCTGACGAAGCAAAGTGTCGATGACGCAATCAAAATTGGCGCGAACGCTCTGGAAATTGATTTTACTGCGTGGCGCCGTGGCTGGTGGGCTGACCATGACGGGCTTCCAACTAGTGCTGGCGATACGGCAGAAGACATTCTTAAGTACATCGCTCAAAAGCGTCGCGAAGGTAATAACATTACATTTGTCTGGTTTGATATTAAGAACCCAGATTATTGTAAGGACCAAAATAGTGTGTGTTCAATTACGAAGCTAAGAGATCTCGCACGGCAAACGATTGAACAAGAAGGCGTCAGAGCTCTCTTTGGCTTCTATAAGACAGTCGGAGGTGTCGGCTGGAATACTATTGCTAATAATCTCAACGACAAGGAAGCAGTTGCTCTCAGTGGCCGAAAAGATGACATCATGAAGGACTTCAAGCAGTACGAAAATAAGATCAAACCTCAGCAACGCGTCGCTGATAACGGTTACTACAACCTTAGCTACGGCTTCGGTGGTTGCTACCGAGATGAGAATCAGACGTGTGATCAGCTGCGTCTTGCTGGAGAAGAACGCAAAAAGGGGAATCTAGGAAAGACCTTCGGATGGACCGTCAGTACTGGACAGGAATACCTGGCTGCAGATCTTCTGAATAAGGCAGAAGTTGATGGAATGATCTTCGGATTTAAGACCACCTACTTCTATGATCACGCCGATACTCGCAATGCTTTTGCTGGAATTAAGAACTGGGTGGATGCACATCAAGGTACTCACCACATGGCAACCAACAAAGACATTCCGTGGTGATCGAATGAGATAACACTAAACCTTATATCTAGCCTCTCCTTTTGGTGGGCCTCGCAGGAAACTGCGAGGCCCACCTGCGTCTATCAGATAAGATGAGCAGTATGATTGCGGATTTATTCTTGGATATTTTTGGCGAAATCGTGCTTGAGACATGGTTTTCACGGGGCGGCACATTGCGACGCCTTCACTACTCCCAGGTCAAGCTTTCGAAGCCGCTCAATGATGTGCGGTGCGGATTGCTGGCGATGTCACGCCTGAAGAATGCGCCGGAAGATGCGCTTGGTGGACGGCAAAAAGAGGTAGTGGTTTTGGGTGAAGATATGAAGGGTAAAGACCGAAACGAATCTACGCGCCGAATCTACGCTTGGCCACTTGTGACGAATCCCGGTGCTGGACGAGTCCTCCTTAGCCAATTATCGGAGGAACGTCACACGCCTATCTATATCGATACAACAGCAGCCTATGTTGGCAAACGTATCGGTAAATACACAGGAAATCAGCTCAAGAAAGAGAATACAGACGTGGTGAAGACGTTGATGTCTCAGCCGCGGGGAATACCGCAGGTCGATAGCTTGCTTTAGAAAAGCACATAACGCATGACAAAAGAAGAGTGGGGCGGATCTTGCACACATCCAAGATCCGCCCCGCGCGCGTTAAACAATAGCTATCTGGCGGTTATCGTTTAAAGCCCACGCCGTTCGAGCAAGGCTTCGGCGCGTGGCCCGCGCCCACGTACGTCAACGAAAGAATCCATTGGTGGGCGGGATGATCCGCGTGAAAGAAGCTTGTTCCGAAGCTCCATGCCGGCTTCGCGGGTGAAGCCACCATTGGCACTTTCGTGGAACCACTGTTCAATATCGGCCACAAGAACCTCAGCCCACATGTAGGAATAGTAACCGGCGTCGTATCCTCCGCCAAACGTGTGGGTGAAGTAGGTGGAACGGTAACGTGGTGGAACCAGTGGGCAGGCCACGCCAAATTCTTCAAGGGCGGCGGCTTCGAATTCAGCAACATCTGCAGGAATATCGCCAGTGCCAAGGCGGTGCCATGCCTGATCGAGCAATGCGGCCTTAGTGAATTCGGTGGTTGCAAAAGCCTGACCGAAGGTCTTGGAAGCAGCCAGTGCCTCAGCAAGTTCTGCCGGCATTGGCTCACCCGTTACGTGGTGGCGTGCGTAGCTAGCCAAAACTTCTGGGTGGTATGCCCACATTTCGTTCAGTTGCGATGGGAGTTCAACGAAATCGCGTGGAACGTTGGTTCCGGCAGACTCGCGATAGTGGGTGGTGGAGAGCAATCCGTGCAATGCGTGCCCAAATTCGTGGAACACGGTTTCTACGTTGTCCCAGGTGAGGAGGCAGGATTCGCCATCGGCCGGCTCAGCAAAGTTACAGTTGTTCAAAATAACTGGCTTGGTGCCGTCGATTTCGCAACCGGTCACCACCGAATGCATCCACGCGCCACCCTTCTTTCCAGGGCGTCGGTAGAAATCAGCTTGGAACAGGCCGATCGTGCTGCCGTCAACATCCTTCACTTCCCAGGTTTTCATCGATGGAACATACCCGGCCAAATCTGGGCGTGGTTCAAACGAGAGCCCGTAGAGGCGGTGAGCTGCGAAGAAGATGCCCTTTTCTACCACGTTGGTAAGTTCAAGGTATGGCATGATCTTGGCTTCTTCCACACCAAGTTGTGCACGGAGTTGTTCTTCGTAGAAGCTCCAATCGCCAGCTTCTACGCCGGCTCCATGTGGATCCTTTGCGGCCAGCTCACGGAGCTTTTCGGCATCACGTTCAACGGCATCCACGGCCTTGTGAGCTACGGAGGTGAGCAAAGCGATGATGGCTTCGGAGTTTCCGGCCATTTCGCGGGCTGCCACAACTTGGGAGTGGTTGTCATATCCGAGCAGTTCGGCGCGTTCAGCGCGTAGCGTGGCGATCTTAAGCACGAGTTGGCGCGTGTCAGATTCTGGGTGGTTGCCGAATCCGCGAGAGAGCGATGTGTCAAGGATGTTCCGGCGTGTAGCTGGTGTGATCAGTTCGGCTTGGATTGGCTGGTTGGAGAAGTTGGCCATCTCGATTCGGTAGGTGCCGTCTTCTGCTTTGAAGGATGCGAGCTTGTCAGCATCTAGCCCTGCGAGAGCCGTAGCATCCGTAACGAACGTGGCATCAGTCATGGCG
This sequence comes from Arcanobacterium haemolyticum DSM 20595, assembly GCF_000092365.1. NCBI lineage: Bacteria > Bacillati > Actinomycetota > Actinomycetes > Actinomycetales > Actinomycetaceae > Arcanobacterium > Arcanobacterium haemolyticum. The sequence continues at coordinate 1,235,520 of NC_014218.1, read as the reverse complement.
CGGGTGGCGCGGTTGACGTAATCGATTTGTAGGCTGGAGAGTTCCGAATCGATGGCGCGAAGGCGGTTGGCACTTTCGCCGTCGAGTTCAATTCCGCCCAAACGGAACGCTTTGAGTTCTTTTTCTAGCCAGTATTGGGTTTCGTCATCTTCACCGGACACATCGAGTGCGAGGAGGCGTTCGTAGATGCGCTTATCGAGTGAGTATGCGTTGGAGTGTTCGGAGAGTTTTGGCCCGATTTCCGCTTCGATATCGTTGAGTTCATCGGTTCCGAGCGACGAGAAGAGAGTAAACGCTACCGACAGTACGCGATCTGCTTCTTCGCCGGCCTTTTCGATGGCGTCAATCGTATTGGCAACGGTCGGTGCTTCTGGGTTGGTCGCGATTGTGTCCCAGGCTGCACGCTGATTGGCGAGTACCTGTTCTACTGCAGGCAGGATGTGTTCTGGTTTAATCGCGGCCCAGTTTGGGAGTTGGAATGGAAGGGGTGATTTTTCGAGTAAGGGATTATTCGTCATACGGTCAGTTTACCGTGCCCGCGTGGCCTGCCGTGCCCGGTTACGCTGATGGCTAGCTCAAAAGTTGAATGAGTGGTTTCGCAACGTCCGACCAGCGCCATTCTTGATCCACCCAAGCACGCCCAGCATTTCCCATGCTTCGGGCGCGTTTGGGATCGGCAAGGAGACAATCGATTGCGGTGGTTACGGCATTCACCGAGTTTCCGTTAACAACTAGTCCTGTTTCTTTAATGAGTACGGCTTCGGGAGCACCACCAGAATCTCCGGCTACCACTGGAAGCCCAGCCGCGTAGGCTTCGAGGAAGACGATTCCAAGTCCTTCGATATCCAGCCCGCCGCCGCGGGTTCGGCACGGCATTGCGAAAATATCGCCTAACGAATAGTGGGCGGGGAGTTCGCGGTAGGGTACTTCTCCTGTGAAGATGATGTCTTGTTGCGCAGGGGAGTGGCTTGCGAGTTCTCGTAGTTTGGTTTCGTATGGACCTTTTCCAACAATGACGAGTTTCGTTCCGGGATATTTGCGGACGACGTTGTGCCAACCTTGGATCAGGACGTCTTGGCCTTTTCGGGGAACCAGCCGTGAGATACAGACGACGACGGGCACGTGCTGCCCGATTCCGTAACGACGACGCAGTTCGGCGCGAGCCTGCCGATCAAAGGCAAATAACTCTGGATCGATTGCGCCGTGGAGCTGCATGATCGGGGTGGAGCCGATGAAGGGGGATAATCGGCGTAACGTGGCGTGCGTTAGGTAGGTGACCACATCGGCGTCGGCAAAAACTTTACGAAGCATGTGCCGGGCTCCTGGAATCATGGACCATCCGATTTCGTGCCCGTGGGTGGTGGCGATGACTTTTTCGGCGCCTGCTTTGTGTGCTGCATGTGCCATCAAACCAAGCGGAGCGGCGGCGCCGAACCATACGTTCTTCACGCCATGAGCGCGAATCAGATCGACCATGGTGCGTGAGACGTGTGGGGTAGGAAGCATTGTGGTGCCTGGGTAACGAACAACTGTGTAGGGCTGCTGTTCATCGTAGTGCCGGGCGGCTTCTGGACCGTCGGGTGGCGTGGACGCGTAGACGATCAGCTGTTGAGGATCCAGTTGCCCAACGAAGCCTTCAAGGAAGGTTTGAATCCCTCCAGCGCGCGGCGGAAAATCGTTCGTAACTAGGAGGGTTTTTCGCATCGTGTCACCTCACACTGCAGAATCGGCGCGTTTGATGATGTCAGAGAGCCGGTTAGCGGCTGCAACTACTGCGGCTGCATAGTGGCGGCCCGGTTGGCGGCCCATGCGTTCTACCGGGCCGGAGATGGAAATTGCTGCGATGACTTGCCCGTTTGGCCCGCGAACGGGAGCAGAAATAGATGCCACTCCGGGTTCGTGTTCGCCAAGAGACTGTGCCCATCCACGCCGGCGCACAGCTGAAAGAACCGTGGCGGTGAATTGGGCGCCGTAGAGCCCACGGTGGAGTCGATCGGGTTCGTCCCATGCCAAGAGTACTTGAGCCACGGAACCTGCCTGCATGGAGAAGGCTGCACCAACCGGAATCGAATCGCGAAGGCCGGTAGTACGTTCTGCAGATGCCACACAGACGTGCTGATCGCCTTGGCGGCGATAGAGTTGCGACGATTCGCCGGTGTGATCACGTAGTGCAATGAGAAGCGGGTTTGCTGCCGTAAGAAGGCGATCATCGCCGGCACGTGAGGAGAGTTCGCTCAAACGTGGGCCAAGGATGAATCGACCTTGGGTATCGCGGCCAACAAAACGGTGAAACTCCAGGGCGACCGCCAGGCGGTGAGCCGTTGGGCGGGCAAGGCCAGTGGCACTCACAAGCTGCGCTAGTGTGAGTGGGCCTTGTTCAAGAGCTTGAAGAACTGATGCGGCTTTATCGAGTACGCCGACGCCGCTTCCCTGGGAATCGTCCATGTACTCTATTTTGCCATTCCACAATATGAGACGCAACCTTTCTTGAGGAATTTTCCAAAAAGAAATAGCGGAAAATATAGGGGAAAAGTGGATGTTTAGGCAGTGTCACATAGAGAAGAAAATCGTTGTATTCTTAACCCTGTGGAATGTCCACGTAACCGAACTACAACGCACGTCCGGAAAAGAGATTACATGTCAGGCGTTTTGAAAGTGACTGGCGGGCAACCGCTACACGGAACCATTACAGTGCGCGGAGCTAAAAACTTCGTGTCAAAAGCAATGGTCGCTGCGCTTCTCACTGAAGAAACATCCATCCTTCGCAATGTCCCACTCATTCGCGATGTTGATGTGGTGTCAGATTTACTTCGCCTTCATGGTGCGGATGTGGATTATGATCAAGAAGCAGGCATCGTAACCATCACGCCTGGAAAGATCCATTTGCCAGAAGATCCGGCGGAAATGGATCGCTTGGCAGGATCGTCACGTATTCCAATTCTTTTTTGTGGCCCGTTGCTCCACGCGCTAGGAGAAGCCTTCATCCCAGATCTAGGTGGTTGCCACATCGGAGATCGCCCAGTGGATTTTCACCTCCAAGTACTCGAAGATTTCGGAGCAGTACGGGATGTTCAAGAACTCGGGCTTCACCTCACTGCTCCCCGTGGCCTCAGGGCACGCAAAGTTACACTTCCATACCCTTCTGTGGGGGCTACAGAACAAACTCTGCTCGCTGCCGTTCGTGCCGATGGCATTACCGAGCTTCGGGGTGCTGCGGTAGAACCAGAAATCATGGATCTCATCTCTGTCTTGCAGAAGATGGGCGCTCTTATCACTGTCTCCACAGATCGCACGATCGTGATCGAAGGTGTTCGTGAACTCCACGGCTACAACCATTTTGCGTTAGCAGATCGTATCGAAGCGGGATCGTGGGCATGTGCAGCCCTAGCTACCGGCGGAAATATTATGGTTCAAGGCGCACAACAAGAACCAATGATGAGCTTCCTCAACGTCTTCCGTAAAGTTGGTGGCGAATTTGACGTGACAGACAACGGCATCCGTTTCTGGCACCCAGGAGGCAGGCTCAACTCGATCCCCATTGAAACAGACGTTCATCCAGGGTTTATGACTGACTGGCAACAACCCTTCGTCGTCGCCCTCACTCAAGCAACAGGTGTATCCATCGTTCACGAAACCGTTTACGAAAACCGATTTGGATTCGTCGGTGCCCTCAACCAAATGGGTGCACATATCCAAGTTTATCGTGAATGTTTAGGCGGAAAAAAATGCCGTTTCGGTACGGAAAACTTTTACCATTCAGCAGTGATCATGGGGCCAACGCCACTTAAAGCCGCAGACATCACCGTGCCAGATCTCCGTGGCGGTTTTTCCCACCTGATCGCGGCGCTCGCGGCCGAAGGTACCTCGCACGTCCAAGGAATCGATCTGATCAACCGCGGCTACGAACACTTCATGACCAAGCTCCGTGCATTACATGCAAACGTTGAACGAGTCTCCTAAACGTTAAGGCACCTATCTAGTGAAAGTTCCAGAAGCACAACCTTTTCTAAGGTCGATCGCTCCGTTCGTTCGAGGTATCAACAAGCTCATCCAACGCATGACACTGTCAGGGCTCGAACATATTCCGCGTTCAGGTCCGGCTGTTATCGTTGCCAATCACACTGGCTACTTCGATGCCATGATTATCGGGGAAGCAGTGATGAAAGTCGGACGCGCACCCCACTTTGTTGCCGGTTCTAACTTCTTCAAAGTACCTGGTGTGGCATTCGTGCTCCGTGGCGTACACGCAGTGAAAGTTACACGCGAAACCACCAACGCCAAAGATTCACTCGACGGTATTCGCGATATTTTGGACAACGGGGGAGTTGTCCTTCTTTTCCCTGAAGGCGGCCTTACCCGCGATCCGGACATGTGGCCAATGCGTGGCAAAACTGGAATCGCGCGGATCATGGCAACACATCCGGATGTTCCCGTGATTCCATGCGCTCACTGGGGTAATGAACATCTGTTAAACCCGTGGGATTACTCTGTTGATTGGCGCCACATCGGCCCGAAAACCCGAACCAAAATCGTGTTTGGGGCTCCTCTTGTAACCGAGGTGAGTGACGATCCTGATTATGACGAACTGACCTCCGCAACTGCTGAGGTCATCGATGCCATTGAGGAACTCCTTATCCCGATGCGCCAAGAAAACCCGATCGGCTTCTCAACGGAACCTCGGGCACAACGCTGGGACCGACGTCGGGATGGAGATCCACTCAACGATGAATACGAAATGAAACGTGCCATGCGCAAAGCCAAAAAAGCGCGTCTGAAAGCCCGTTTTCACCTCTAACGTACGTTGTTCTAGAACGCCACACACGTGAGTGTTCGCGGCGGTGGAGGGCTGAGGTAACATTACTGTCATGTCGAATTCAAAGATCCGCGTTGCCGTTATCTACGGCGGTGCCTCAGGTGAACACTCAATTTCTATCGCTACCGCTGGTGCGGTTATGCGATCTCTCGATCCGGAACGCTATGACGTTCTCCCAATTGGTATCACACGCGATGGCGCGTGGGTGCCAGGAGCAACGGACGCAAGCCAACTCACCCTAGAAGCGGGTCTGCTTGAAGTGGAAGCAGCCCCCGAAGCTGTTACGTTGCCTGCCGGTGATGGTACGCAATCGCTTGTCCGTTACGATCGTGAAAATGCTTCTGATCTTGCACTTTTGGGCAATGTGGACGTGGTATTCCCGCTTCTTCACGGCCCATTTGGTGAAGACGGAACTATCCAAGGAATGCTGGAAATGGCCGGCGTACCATACGTTGGCTGTGGCGTGTTCGCATCGGCTGCCGGCATGGATAAGCATTACATGAAGGTTGTGCTGGAAGCTGCCGGTTTGCCAGTTGCTCCTTACGTAGTTGCAACTGCGCGCAAGTGGCGTGATGAACGTGACCAGGTATTGGCCGATGTTGCGAAAATGTCATTCCCTGTTTACGTGAAGCCGGCGCGCGCTGGGTCATCGTTGGGAATCACCCGCGTTGCACGAATCGAAGATGTTCCTGCCGCCGTGGCTGCCGCACAAATCCACGATCCAAAGGTGCTTATCGAACAAGGCGTGAATGGCCGAGAAATCGAATGTGCTGTGCTTGGCGGGCGTGGCGATACCACTCCACGCGCATCCGTTGTTGGCGAAGTCCTTGTGAACCTTCCAGAAGATGGATTCTACGATTTTGAGCACAAGTACTTGGATACGGACGGGCTCACCATGTCGATCCCTGCGAACGTGCCAGAAGAAATCTCTGAAAAGATTCGCGCCCAGGCTATCGCCACGTTTGACGCGTTCGGCTGTGAAGGCATGTCTCGTGTTGATTTCTTCCTCACCCCTGAAGGCGAAACGTTCGTGATCGAACTCAACACTATTCCAGGTTTCACGCCGTTCTCCATGTATCCAGTTCTGTGGGAAAACACAGGATTGCCATATTCACAACTTCTTGATGAATTGATTGCGTTGGCGCTCGAACGCCCAACCGGTTTGCGATAGTGAGGTACCATGCGCGTCCAAGATCTTAACGAAGCCGAACTGCTCGCACGATTCACACCCCTTCTTCCGCAAGCTGGGTGTGCCGTGGTTCCGAACGGGGACGATTCAGTGGTCTTGGACGTGGTGGGGCACACCACCGTGTCTACCGATATGCTGATTGAAGATCGGCATTTTCGGTTGGATTGGTCCACTGGGCGCGATGTTGGGTATCGGGCGGCTCAGCAGAACATCGCGGATGCTCTGGCGATGGGTGCCCGGCCCGTGTCACTTGTTGTGGGGTTGGGGTTGCCTCCTGAAACTCCTGTGGCGTGGGTGGAAGATTTTGCACGTGGTTTGAACGACGCGTGTGCTCCGCTTGGTGTCGGAGTGGACGGGGGAGATCTGGTTGCGTCGCCACAGGTGAGCGTAGGCGTGACTATCATTGGTGATCTTGAAGGGCGTTCGGCTTTGCTGCGTAGCGGGGCGTTGCCTGGGCAGCGCGTTGTTTTTGCCGGTAGCCTTGGGCACGGGCTGGCCGGATATGAACTCCTGCAGGCGGGATATGATCGGAACGATCCTGATTCGCGGATTGTGGCTCTGATTGATGATTTCTTGCGGCCGAAGCCGCCGGTGGAAATCGCTTTGGCTGCCGCGCGATCTGGTGTGCTCTGTTCGCTGATGGACGTCTCAGACGGGTTGGCTAAAGATCTTGGCCGGATCGCTCGTGCTAGCCGCGTGTGGGTGGATCTGGATGCGCCGGCTTTGAACACGCTCATAGGATCGTTGGGTAGTGCTGCTGGGCGCTTGGGGGCAGATCGTCGATACTGGGCACTAGCTGGGGGAGAAGATCATGGGTTCGTTGGGACGATCGCTGCGGATGGTGCTGTGCCTGCAGGATTTACGGTGATTGGTGAGGTGCGTGGCCCTGCTGAACACGGGCGATTAACGCTGGATTTGGCGGATATCGATTCAGATCGGATCGGGTGGGATCACTTCCGGCAGTAGTCCGTTGTACATCACAAAATCTCTCTATTTTTCATTTACGCAATTTCTATCTTGCATTATTAGTGTCGCTAAGGATACCCTTAGGACGTTCGTCGTAGACTTCCCATCTGTCGAACTTCCTATCCCTAACCGAAAGGTATCCTTATGGCATCTCGCCGTTCGTTGCGAGCACTCCTTGCTCTCACTGCTTCTTTTGGCCTTGTGCTTGCTGGTTGCTCATCCACTCCAGAAGCGAAAGAATCTCACTCGGCTATGAAAAGCCAGGAAGCTGAGAAAAAGGGTCCAAAGACCATTGTGGACTTCTCTGGTAACAAGGTTAAGATTCCAGAGTCGCCAAAATCCGTTGTTGTTACAGATAATCGCTCTTTCCAGATCCTTAAAGAGTGGAAGGTTGATCTCAAGGCTGCTCCACTTCCAATCATGAGCCCACAATTGCACGGCGATTACGTAAAAAATCCAAAGATCATCGATCTTGGTTCCCACCGTGAACCAAACTTAGAAGCATTTGTTTCTGCTGCTCCCGATCTGGTGATTAACGGCCAACGATTCGCTAAGCAGAGCGAGAATGTGAAATCTGTTCTTCCCAAAGATACGGCATTTGTTGATATCAACCTTCCAGAAGATATGCCGTTGGAAGAGTACTTCCCGAAGCAGGTAATGATGCTCGGTGATATCTTCAATAAGCAGGCTGAAGCTAAGAAGATGGTTGCTGATTTCAACAAAGCTATCGAGCGTGCAAAGAAAGCCTACGATAAGAAGCATACTGTGATGGGGCTGATCACCTCTGGTGGTGCCATTAACTACGCGGCTCCAGGTAAGGGCCGTGCGGTTGGTCCACTCTTCCCTATGCTTGGCTTGACTCCAGCCTTGGAGCAGCAAGGCTCCACAGATCACCAGGGTGACGAAGTTTCGGTTGAGGCAATCGCAGCTACGAACCCAGAATGGATCGTGGTGCTCGATCGTGATCAGGCGATGGCATCGAAGGATGGTGGCGAATACACACCGTCCGCTGAACTTATCTCTGGTTCCGAAGCGCTGCAGAATGTTCCAGCAGTTGCCAAGAAACAAGTAGTTGTATCGCCAGCTGATTTCTACCTATCGGAAGATATTCTGCTCTACACTCAGTTCATTAATAAGCTCGCAGAAGCGTTTGAATCTGCACGTTAAAACCCTTTGGCTGGCCGGATTTTATCCGGCCAGCCAGGGCCTATTCGCGCAGAAGATGGATGACTATGCGAGATTATATGATGCAGCACCGTGAGAAAGTTATGCTCACGGTTGGTATTTTAGGGAAACTTTTACTCGTATGTGTCTCTTTGTTTACGGGGGTGTACCACGTAACAACAGCCGCCGACGGCTGGGACATTTTCTTCATTACCCGTGTTCCCCGCACAATCGCCCTGGTATTAGCCGGGGCTGCTATGGCAATTGCAGGCCTGATTATGCAGTTGATGACTCAAAATAGATTCGTTGAACCAACCACCACCGGCACAATCGAATGGGCAGGATTAGGGCTTATCACAGCCATGATCGTGATCCCAGAACCCACCATTACTCAACGCATGGTATGTGCGGTTGCCTTTTCTTTTGCTGGCACGATGATCTTCTTCCTTTTCCTGCGCAAAGTCACCCTCAAATCGTCACTGGTAGTCCCGATCATCGGCATCATGCTTGGGGCAGTAGTCAGCGCATTCTCCACGTTCATTGCCCTGCAGTACAACCTTCTACAAAGCCTCGGAATCTGGTTCTCTGGATCCTTCACTATGGTGATGAAAGGCCGCTACGAACTCATCTGGATAGTCCTAATCGTCACCATCATCGCCTTCATTATTGCAGACAAATTCACCGTGGTTGGCCTTGGAAAAGACATCGCCACCAACGTTGGAATCAACTACGATCGGATCATTCTGATCGGCGTCACCATCGTTGCCGTCATCACTGGAGTAGTCGCAGTAGTCATCGGATCACTCCCATTCCTCGGCCTCATCGTTCCCAACGTCATCTCCATGATCCGCGGAGACAACCTCCGCACCAACCTCCCATGGGTCTGCCTAGCCGGAATCTGGACAGTAGGAATCTGCGACATCGTCGGCAGGATCATCATTGCACCATTCGAAATACCAGTAGCCACCATCCTCTCAATCGTCGGCGCCATCGGCTTCATCGCCATCCTCCTCCACCAACGAAAGCGAGGATAAGATGCAACAAAAAACCATCAACCAGATCGTAGCCCACCGTCGTCGAACAACCCTCATCTACGCAACCCTTATCTGCACATCAATCCTCACCACAATCGGAATCCTCTTCTGGGAAAATCCGATGCCCTTCGGCACAGAACAATGGACGCTCGTAGCCGGAATACGTGCAAAAACCCTGATCATCATCGCAATCGTGGCCATCTGCCAATCCTTCGCAACCATCACCTTCCAAACCGCCACACAAAACCGCATCATCACCCCGTCCATCATGGGATTCGAAGCACTCTACAAACTCGTCCAAACCACGTTCGTTTTCATGTTCGGAATCCTCGGCGCAACCCTACTCGATAATCCACTCATCTACCTCACGCAAGCCGCACTCATGGTAGCCCTCGCCGTCGCGCTCTACACCTGGCTACTTTCAGGAAAACTCGGAAACCTCCACATCATGCTCCTCATCGGAATCATCCTCGGAGCAGGACTCGGATCCCTCGCAACCTTCATGCAACGCCTCCTCGAACCCTCCGCATTCGACGTGCTCACCGCGCGCCTCTTCGGATCCATCTCCAATGCACACACCACAAACCTCGCCATCACAATCCCCATCGTCCTCACCACCGCAACCATCATCTACCTCCGCTCCCACACACTCAACCTCCTCGCACTCGGCCGCGAAACCGCCACCAACCTAGGGATCAACCACCGGCGCCACCTCACACTCTCACTCCTCCTGGTATCCGTCCTCATGTCCATGACAACCTCACTTGTAGGGCCCATGACCTTCCTCGGATTCCTCGTAGCCACCCTCACCTACGTACTCATGGATACCCACGATCACCGTGTGCTACTACCAGCCTCCGCACTGCTCGGATACACCATACTCTCCGCCGCCTACTTCATCATGCGCCACATCTTCTACGCTCAAGGCGCCGTCAGCATCATCATCGAACTCATCGGAGGAACACTCTTCCTCATCGTCATCATGCGAAAGGGACGCCTGTGATACGCCTACGCAACATAACACGCACATATTCTGCCGAAGCAACCATCGGGCCCGTTAATCTTGACATTCCACGCGGCGGAATCACCGCCCTTGTTGGCCCAAACGGCGCCGGAAAATCCACCGTGCTCACCATGATCGGGCGGCTCCAAAAACCTGACAGCGGAGAAATTGTTGTTGGCGGGCTAGACGTGGCCACCGCCGAATCCAATGCTGTTGCTCGGATCCTTTCCATTTTGCGGCAAGAAAACCACTTCGTTACCCGGTTGACTGTGCGCCAACTCGTGGCGTTCGGGCGGTTTCCCTATTCTGGAGGGCGGTTGACGGCCGAAGATCAGCGCCACATCGATACGGCCATCGCCTTTCTTGATTTGGAAGAATTGGAACACCGATTCTTGGATCAGCTCTCCGGCGGGCAACGGCAACGCGCCTACGTTGCCATGGTTCTCGCTCAAGATACCGATTATGTGTTGCTTGATGAGCCGTTAAACAATTTGGATATGCAACATTCCGTTCACATGATGCGGCAGCTACGGCGGGCCGCCGACGAGCTTGGCCGCACCATCGTGATCGTTCTACACGACATCAATTTTGCCACCCGCTACGCTGACCGGATCATTGCCATGCAAGACGGGCTCGTGATCGAGCAGGGGAGTGTGGACGATGTGTGCACCAGCGAAACCCTCACCCGAATCTTCAAAACACCCGTTTCTGTGGTGCGAGATGATGCTGGCGCGCTGGTGTGCTCGTACTTTTAGAGGGTTGTGAGGGGGACGGCTTAGATGGTAGCCAGCCAGCCGCCCTAACAAGTCCCGCATATAAAAAATCTTCCCCAACCGTAAAAAGTTGGGGAAGATAGTAAAAGCTTCTAGCTTCGATCACACGTTGCGTGTAACCTTGCCAGCCTTCAGGCACGAGGTGCACACGTTCAGACGCTTAGGGGCACCCTTAACGAGAGCACGAACACGCTGAATGTTCGGGTTCCAACGGCGGGAAGTACGCACGTGGGAGTGCGAGACGCTCTTACCGAAGTTCGGGCCCTTGCCGCAGACTTCACATACAGACGCCACGGTTCTCTCCTTCATTAAAGACGAATAGACGCTTTCGCGCCTTACCAAAATTGGCAACTTCAAAAGTGTATCGAATTACCCCGCTGTAATCCAAGCTATAACCGGTGTTTCTAGCGTGCTGTTCGCCACTGACTGGTTGCCGGTGTTTACGTTGGAGTAAATGTTTCCACTTCCTCTTGTCATTCTAGTCCGTGTTTCTGGCATAGTTGCATACAGATGCAAGGAGGATGGGCATGGTCACAGAAAAGCCAATAGTTAAGCCGGGTGTTGCGTTGGCGGCGGATACGTGGACTGCCTTGTCGCGTCCGCTTGATCGGTTGGTGGGGGCGCGTAGTGCGAAGGCTTTGGCTAAGTTGGGGCTGGAGACTGTTGAGGATTTGTTGAATCATGTTCCGTTTCGTGTGGCGCGGCGTGGGGAGTTGTTGCCTATTGAATCGGTGCGTGAGGGCGATTCGGTGACTGTGGTGGCGCGCGTGATGGATTCGTCGTCACGTCCGATGAATAATCGTGCTGGTTTTATTTTGAATGTGACGATTTCTGATGGTGCGCATGATCTTGATTTGACCTTTTTTGCGAAGCATAAGCGTCCGCTTGCGTATCATGAGAACGCGTTGTGTCCGGGGACGATTGCTACGTTTTCTGGCACGATTTCGCAGTATCGTGGCCGGTTGCAGTTAACGCATCCGGAGTATGAGGTGGTGGAGGATGAGTCGGAGATAGATGAGGCGAAAATTGCGCGTCCGATTCCGATTTATCATGCGATGGCGAAAGTTCCGTCGTGGCAGATTGAGCGTGCGGTGGGCACCGTGTTGGGTACGTTGAGTCCTGCGGATGTTCCGGATCTACTTCCGGCTGAGTATCGGGAGAAGTATGGTTTGCCGTCGCGTTTTGAAGCGTTTCATGCGGTGCATCAGCCGCAGGACGTGGAGGAGTGGTCGCGGGCTCGGTTGCGTTTTGCTCATGAAGAGGCTTTTGTGTTGCAGACTGTGTTGGCGCAGCGCGCCGCAGAAGTTTCGACGACGCAGGCTCCCTCCTGCCCTCCACGTCTCGATGGTGTGGCGGCTGGGTTGGACGCTCGGTTGCCGTTTACTCTCACCGATTCGCAGGTTGAGGTTGGCGCGCGGATTAGTGAGGCGTTGAGTGGAACGCTTCCGATGCGGTGTTTGTTACAGGGCGATGTGGGTTCGGGTAAGACGATCGTTGCGTTGCGTGCGATGTTGCAGGTGGTGGATTCTGGCCGGCAGGCTGTGTTGTTGGCGCCAACGGAAGTTTTGGCTCAACAGCATTTTTCGACGATTTCTGCGCTACTGGGCGAGTTGGCGTCTGCAGGGGAGTTAGGAGCGCCTAGTTGCGCTACTCGCGTGGAGTTATTGACTGGCTCGCTGGGTATGGCACAGCGGCGGCGTACGTTGGCCCATCTTGCATCGGGAGCGCCGTTGATTGTGGTGGGTACGCACGCCTTGCTTGGCGATCAGGTCCAGTTGCCGTCGTTGGGCCTGGTGGTGGTGGATGAACAGCATCGTTTTGGAGTGGACCAGCGGGATCGTTTGGCGCATGGTGCTCACCTTTTGGTTATGACCGCCACGCCGATTCCGCGCACGGTTGCGATGACTGTGTTTGGAGATTTGGACGTTGCCGTGTTGGGGAACCGGGAGCGTTCCGCGATGTCCACCTCCGTGGTTCCCGCGTTTAACGATCGGTGGATGGCACGCGTGTGGCAGCGGGCGCGTGAGGAGATTGATTCGGGTGGGCGAGTTTTCGTTGTGTGTCCGCGTATTTCTGCGAAGGAAGCCGACGACGAGGCCGTACTGGTTGATCTTCCTGCTGATCTCGATCAACCTGAGATGGCTAATGTAGAATCGGTAAGTGAACGACTCCGCAATTTGCCTGTGTTTGCCGGCGTGGCGATTGGTGTTGTTCACGGCCAGATGAGCGCGGCAGATAAGAACGCTGTGATGAATGATATGGCAGCGGGGCGAGTTCACCTTGTTGTGGCCACAACTGTGATCGAAGTGGGGGTAGATATTCCGGACGCCACCGTGATGGTGATTATGGATGCAGAACGATTTGGCCTATCCCAGTTGCACCAGCTCCGAGGGCGAGTTGGTCGGGGAAATAAAAATAAGCCAGGTTTGTGCTTAGCAGTGACGAACGCGGCTCCTGGAACACTCGCGGCTCAACGTGTTGACGCATTTGCAGGAACAACAGACGGGTTTGCGTTAGCGGAAGCGGACGTCGCACTGCGTTCAGTTGGCGATGTTTTAGGAGCATCACAGTCAGGAATACGAAGTTCGCTTCGTTTTGTGTCGGTGGTCAAGGATAAACTGGCCATTGAACAGGCAAGAGCAGGAGCACGCGAACTCGTAGGTAGCGATCCACAACTTCGCAATCATCGTGCCCTTGCCGTAGCAGTGTCCGATATCAACTCCCGCAACCGGGAATATCTAGAAAAAGCATAAGTAAAGGGGAGAGCATGTCAAGGATCGTGGCAGGCAGCGCTCGCGGCCGAAGCCTCAAAGTTCCAAAATCTGGCACACGCCCAACGTCGTCACGGGTCCGTGAAGCGCTCTTCTCGCATCTCGAACACCGTGATTTCGTTGATGGATGCGATGTTCTTGATCTCTTCGCAGGGTCGGGCGCGCTCGCGTTGGAAGCGCTATCGCGCGGCGCAACGCGAGCCATCGGGGTAGATTCTGCTGAGGAAGCCATTCGAGCCATGAATGCCAATGCTCGCGAAACACAGTTGCCATTGAAAGCGATCAAATCCCAGGTGCTCACGTATGTGAGCCAGCCAGGAACGGACGGCCCTTTCGATGTAATCATCCTCGATCCACCCTACGATTTCCCGGATGATTCCTTAACCGCCATCCTGCACGAATTACCGCGGCATCTGAAATCGGACGGCCTCGTCGTCGTCGAACGTGCAAAACGCTGCACCCCACCAACCTGGCCAGAAGAACTCGCCCCAGAACACGAACGCACCTGGGGCGATACGCGAATCTGGACCGCCCAAAACACCGCCGATCAGGAGAACTAACCCCATGAGCTGCGCAATCTGCCCCGGATCTTTCGATCCCATCACACTCGGCCATGTAGACGTGGTGGAACGGGCACACCGGATGTTCGGAAACGTTATTGTGGCTGTTGCCCGAAACTCCGCCAAAAAATATCTTTTTACTGATGACGAACGTGTGCAACTCGCGCGCGAAGCCGTAGCCCACATACCCAACGTTACCGTGGAACTCGTGGATGGGCTCATCGCGGACTTCGCCCAAAAAAATAATGCCAACGCAATCGTCAAAGGCGTACGCGGCTCTGCAGATTACGATTCAGAACTTCCCATGTCACTCCTCAACCGGCACCTGTCAGGCGTAGAAACCGTGTTTGTCATGGGAGAACCGAGTCTTGCACATATTGCATCCTCATTCGTGAAAGAATTAGCACAATACGGTGGCCCCTACGAAGATCTCGTCCCAGCCAACGTTGCCCACGCATTGAAAGAAAAGGTGAACGCATGAGCGATACCGGAGAATCCCTCCTCGAAATCCTCGATGAACTATATGACATCATCGCAAACGCAAAGAACATGCCTCTATCGGCATCAGTCCTTGTGAACCGATCTGAAGTACTCGATCTACTCGAAACCGCACGCGATATCGTGCCGGATCAAATCAAAGAAGCCGATTCTGTACTCTCCCGAGCCGGGCGCGTATCCGATCAAGCACGCGAAGATGCGGACATCGTACTCCGCAACGCACACAACGAAGCCGATTCCATCCTTGCTGAAGCGCGCGAACAAGCCTCACGGCTAGTGGCTCAAGATCACATCACCGTGGCAGCCAAATCCCAAGCCACCCGGATCATTGACGAAGCACAACAAAAATCTAG
The DNA here is from genome assembly GCF_000092365.1 of Arcanobacterium haemolyticum DSM 20595. Lineage (NCBI taxonomy): Bacteria > Bacillati > Actinomycetota > Actinomycetes > Actinomycetales > Actinomycetaceae > Arcanobacterium > Arcanobacterium haemolyticum. Next base: position 1,220,396 of record NC_014218.1, on the reverse strand, counting down.
CCAACTCATCCGCGGAGCAAACGAATACTCCGAAAACACGCTGGCAGAACTCGCCAATCAGCTCGGGCACCTTCAAGAACAGATCGCGGCCGGCCAAGGCGTCCTTGCCCAACGGCGAGCACAAGAACAGTAATCCTGTAGTATCTATCCTTTAGCATCCGCTGGTTTCCACGATGTAGTTTTTAGAGAAAGAAGACCTTATGGATCTGCGGTCTGAATTTGTTGTGTCGGTTTCTGATGTTGCGTCCGGAAGCGCCAAACACATGGACCTCACTTTTCCGGCGCCAGAAGAATGTGGTGTTGGGCTGATCGGCGTGCCTGCCGGAGCGGACATGGACGTGGAGCTCACGTTACAGTCCGTCTCTGAAGGCATCTTCGTTCAAGGCCAGATTAAAACCGTTGCTCAAGGGCAGTGCTCCCGGTGTGCAACGAACATCACCATGCCGATGGATGAAGCAATGGCCGAACTCGTATTCTGGCCAGAACGCCGCGATGCTTTGATGAGTGAAGGCGACGATGAGATCGAAGACATGCCTGTTATCGAAGATATGCATATCGATCTAGAACCACTGATCCGTGACGCCATCGTGCTGGCACTTCCATTCACTCCCGTGTGCTCGGCCGATTGTGAAGGCCTGTGTTCCGAATGCGGCGAACCATGGGAAAACCTGCCAGACGATCACCGCCACGAATTCCTCAACCCAGCGTTCTCAGCACTCGATGCACTTGCAGAACAAATGAAGGACAACTGATCATGCACGAACAGGATCGGAGCCCACTCCTTGACGCGTGGGGTGTGGAGATTCCTGACGAGCTCCTCACACTCGCCCTCACCCACAGATCGTGGGCGTTCGAACACGAATGTGGCAACAACGAACGCCTCGAATTCATGGGAGATTCTATTCTGGGTGCCGTGGTAGCCGAACAAATCTTCCACGATTACCCCGAAAAATCAGAAGGTGAACTCTCCAAGATTAAATCTGCTGCCGTTTCTGAACGCGCATTGGCAGGAATTGCTCGCGGGCTTAACTTGGGGGCTTACATTCGGCTCGGCAAAGGCGAAGAACGCACCGGCGGGCGTGATAAAGATTCCATCTTGGCTGATACCGTGGAAGCACTTATTGCGGCAACGTACGAAGCTGGAGGCCTTCGGGTTGTTATCTCAACCGTGCGCCACCACCTCCACGCCAAAATCATCGAAGCTACCCAAATGGGGCCGGCGCTCGATTGGCGAACCGGAATGGAAGAAAAAGCGCGCGAATTGGGGATCGCTGGAGAACTCAGCTACACCATCGTAGGTGAAGGCCCAGATCACGCCAAGGTCTACACTGCGCGCGTATTCATCGGGGAAACCGAATGGGGCAGAGGCGATGCCACATCGCGCAAAGCCTCTAAACTCGCCGCATGTAAAGATGCCTACTATCGCCTAGTAGAAGGCACTCCATACTCCGGCGGCGCCTGAGAAGCCAGAATGCCAGAATTACCGGAAGTCGAAACCGTTCGCGCGGGGCTCGTTCCGCACGTCGTTGGAAAAACCATCGAACGTGCGGACCTGTTGCATTCGCGTGTGGCGCGAATGTCTGAATTCGGGCTCGAACCCGTTGTTGGTGCAACTATTTCCGCTGTTGTACGGCGCGGAAAGTACTTGTGGATGGTCACGGAAGCCGGGGCACTCGTGGCTCACTTGGGAATGTCCGGGCAATTCCGTATCAACAGTAATTCGAAGCATCTGCGGGCGCGCATTCACTTTACTGATGGAACGGCACTCGATTTTGTAGACCAACGCACGTTCGGGCATCTGCACCCGGATCGGCTTGTTGCAACAGGAGATGGCGGGCCCGGCGGAATGGGCAGCGATTTGGCGTTGATTCCGCAAAGCGCAGCGCATATTGGGCGTGATCTGCTAGATCCGCACTGCGATATTTATAGCGTGGCACGGCAGGTGAAACGTGGGCGAACTGAAATTAAGCGGGTCATGCTGAACCAAAATATTGCCTCTGGAATCGGCAATATCTACGCTGATGAGGCCTTGTGGGAAGCGCGTGTGCATCCGAAGAAGATCACGTCGGCTATGACGTTGACTCAGATACGGGATGTGTATGAGGCCGCCCGGGACGTGATGGCGGCGGCACTGGCCGTGGGTGGAACGTCCTTCGATTCGCTCTATGTAAACGTTAACGGAGAATCGGGATATTTTGATCGTTCGTTGAACGTGTATGGGAAAACTGGATGCGCATGTGAACGATGCGGCACACAGATCGAACGGTTAGTTTTCATGAACCGTTCGTCCCACGTGTGCCCGGCATGTCAGCGGCGTTCGTTGTAAACTGTGAAGCGTGAGTGAAGAAATTACACCAATAAGTGTCATGATTATCGACGATCACGAAGTGGTACGTCGTGGTATTGCCGAAGTCGTGGATCGTGCAAGCGGTCTCCAAGTGATTGCTGAAGCCGGTTCTGTGGCTGAAGCCGTACGGCGTGCGGAACTGATGATTCCCCACGTTGCCTTGGTTGATCTTCGTCTGCCTGATGGAACAGGCATTGATATTATCCGGGAACTCCACGAACGTGTTCCACAAGTGAAGTGTATTGTGTTGACCTCGTTTGATGATGACGACGCCCTCGCAGAAGCCCTCGATGCTGGCGCGAAGGCTTACTTGCTGAAGTCCGTGCGTGGCGCGGAAATCACTGACGTGATTCGGGCCGTTGCCGATGGGCGTGTTTTGCTAGATGAGCGTACTGTTACGCGCCGCCGTGCAGATCATGATGATCCGACTGCCGATCTTACCCCTTCTGAACGCAAGGTGCTTGAACTAATTGGCGATGGCCTCTCCAACCGTGAAATCGGTGAAAAACTGGGCGTTGCGGAAAAGACAGTCAAGAACCACATCACTTCGTTGCTATCCAAGATGGGCATGCAGCGCCGTACTCAGGTGGCGGCTTGGGTTGCCGGCCAGCGTGCTGCAGGTTGGCGTAACTCGGGCAACTGATCGTTGTTGTATAGCTGGTGCTTAACGTAAAACTCACTTATTTCCGGTGATGGGGCCTTATATGGATCTATCGCCGGAAATAAGTGAATTTTACGTCAATAGGGGTAGCTACATTAACGGGGCTTCCCACGATACGCAGGTGCCACGGGTGTGTGGTGAGATCGTGAAACTGCCGTGATGGCGGCGGGCGCGGGCTGCTAGATTGGACAGCCCGGAACGCCGGCCAAGAGATTGTTTGATTCCGCGGCCGTCATCGATCACGTCGATTCTTACGTGGGACGGATCTACGGTGAGCTGCACTGCTACAGACGACGCGTGAGCGTGCCGCGCCACATTGGATAGGCCTTCGCGAACAACCGCAACAACATCATCAGAAATATCGGAACCAACAGCGTCATCGATCAGCGCGAATGTATCTTCTGATGTGGTGACTTCGCCGTTCCAACTGATGATCAACGATGGAGCAAAGTTCAACACCTGCAGTGCTACCTTGGTTTCTTGCTGAAGCCGTTCAACCAGTGCCACAGAAGCAGAATCGTCCCGCAATGATTGGACGATCACGCGGATTTGCCGCACAGATTCATCGATGGAAGAAATCGCCTGATCGAGTGCCGTGCCAACTTCCACTGCATAGCCTTTGGCAGCTAGATCTTCTTTCACAGCGGTGATATGCATGCCGGAAGCGAAGAGCTGCTGAATAGCTAGATCGTGAAGATCACGCCCGATTCGGGAGCGTTCATCGAGCTCAGATGCTAATTCTTCGTTCAAGCGAGCTTCGGCTAGTTCAAGTGCGATTGCTGCCTGCTTCGCGGCATTTTCGGCCATGGCCAGATCGTGCAAGTTGAATTCTACGCAGCCAATGTTCCGGAGTAAGATGATAACCCCAGTTCCCGCTGATTTTGATGCAAGTGGCGCATACAGTGCAGGCCCGTAGTGCCGGAGCTGTTCTACACGCACAGTGCGTAGCCGTTGCATAGAATCAACCACAAGGCCTGCTTGTTCGTTCACAACGGTCATTGCGCGCCCGGCCGCCGGGAACCGAATACCAAGCAAGTGGTCTGCATCCTCCCCATCCACGATTTCGGACACCCATGTATCTTGGATCGAGGGAAGCACCATGATGGCGGCATCGGCTTGGGCTGCGATGCGCATTTCGTGCACGATCACTTGAAGCGCTTCGTCTTCTTCAGAGCCTTCCAAAAGTGAGGACACGATATTTTGGGATGCTGTGAGCCAGCGTGCCCGGTTTTGGGAACGGGCGAACATTTGGGAGTTTTGAGCGGCGATAGCAGCGGCTTGTGCCAGGATTTCCATTTGCGCCCCGTCATCATCTGTGAAACCGCCGAGTTTATCGGTGAGGTAGAGGCGCCCCCAAACTTGTTCCCGTATTGAGACGGCCACGCCTAGATAATTGCGCATAACAGGGTGGCCTTCTGGGAACCCATAACGGTGAAGGTATGATTCGAGATCATTGACGATCAGCCAGCCTTTGACAGGCGTGTCTGCGAAAACGCCGTGCCCGCGCGGTGGCCGCCCGAGCATGTGGGCTGCGTGCGGATCCATTCCTGATTGGATGAATTCCATTGTTTCGCCGTGGGAATCGAGCACAGCGAGGGCCGCGTAGCGTGCGCCTGTAAGATGGCGTGCGGAATCGACGAAGTGTTGGTACGCGGCGTCACGATCGAGTTGTCCGGTTAGTTGAAGTGCGTGGGAGACTACTTCTGTGAGGCGTTTGGAATCCATTGTTACCCTTCTTGGCGCACTGACCAGGAGTATTGCCGGTTGCGGGTGAGTAATTCTTCGTGGGTGCCCTGATCGACGATCGTTGCGTGCCCGGTTTCATCACTATCTAGCATAATCACGTGGTCTGCTTGATCGAGTGGCGAAAGCCGGTGAGTGACCACAACGACGGCGCGGTTTGCGCCTACGGAGCCGAAAATATCGCGGATAAGGGTATCTGCGGTGGCTGGATCGAGGTGTTCGCCTGGTTCATCAAGCAGCAAGATGTTGGCTGGGGTAGCGAGAGCGCGTGCAAGAAGTAGGCGGCGGCGTTCCCCACCGGAGATTGTGGTGGCGTCAGCGCCGAGTTCAGTATCTATTCCGTCTGGAAGATCGTTGAGCCAGGATCCGAGGCCCACCTGGTGAAGGAGCGCTTCGGCTTCATTTGCGGTGATGGCTGGCCGGGCTACTCGAAGGTTTTCAAGGATCGACGTATCAAAGATGTGAGCATCTTCTGCGGTGAAGCTGATGTGTTGGGAGAGCGTTGCGCGCGAAACATCAGAAACATTATGGCCATCGATTGTGACTGTTCCGGAGTGTGGCGGGATAAGGCCTGCGAGTGTGGAGAGGAGAGTTGATTTCCCGATACCCGATGGGCCAACAATTGCAAGTGATGTACCTGGATGGATAGTCAGGCTGATCGGGGTTGTGACGTCACGTGTTCCTGGCCAGCCCGCTACTGTGCCGCGAGCAACTAGTGGTGCGCCTGGAGTGATATCTGGAGTTTCGATGGCTGCTGGTGATGCGTTTGCGCGATCGATGATGGCCATCACACGCTGGGCGGCTGCTCCGGAACGGGTAAGTTGAGTGAATGCGCGTGGCATTCTGGCTGTGGCTTCGAATGCGGAGAGAGGGGTAAGAACACAGACAACGAGGTTTACGCTACTGAGATCGCCGGAGGTAACTTGCCATGTGCCGACGACGATTGCGCCAATAACCGCTAGAGCGAGTGCAAAAATATCAATCGCTGAGGCTAGCGCTGAATAACGTGCGGCAGAATCGCGATGTTTCCAGATAGCGTGTTCGATCGCGTCATGTGCATCTTCTGTGGCTTCAAGAAGCCCAGAAATACGTAAATGAGAGGCATGTTCTAAGAGGAAGAGAGCTTCATCGTTGAGTTTTGAGCGGTTATCGATTGTTCCGCGTTCGGCGATTTTAGCGCCCATCATGGCGCTGATAGGGCCAACAATTCCGCTAAGGAACAGAGCGATCGCAACGATTACAGCGATGAGGGGAGAGAGGAACCCGAGTATGCCGATAGTGAGGAGTGAGACTACCAGGGCAACCGCCATAGGGAGAAGAGACTGAACAACAACTAGCCCGATTTCATCCACATCAGCGTTGGTACGTGTGAGAACATCACCGCGTTTGAGAGAGGTTACAACATCAGTTGACGAACCTGCGAGTTGGCGGTAAATGTGGGTGCGCAAACGAGCCATCCCATGCAGTGCAACCCAGTGTGAAGCGATGCGTTCGAGGTAACGGAAAATCGCTTTGCCAACGCCGAATGCGCGCACACCAACTGATGCCACGCTCAGATCGAGGACCGGGGGCAGTTGGGCGGCACGAGCGATCATCCATGCTGCTGTAGCGCCCAGACCAACAGTGGATCCGATAGCTCCCGATCCTGCTAATACAGACCAAGAGAATTTCTTTTTATCAACATCGAGTAGCTTCACTGCACGGGTGAGTGCTTCGCGTTCTTCACGAGGGAACGGATGAATCATAATGCCTCCCGGTGGGTACGGCTGGAAGAAACAACGTCAATTATCGAATCTGCTAGGTCGCTCATAGCAGAGCGATGAGCGATCACGATAACTGTGCGTCCTTGTGAACGAAGATGAGCGATTGTGGCAGAGACGTATTCTTCTGCAATAGCATCCAAATGAGCCGACGGTTCATCCAGAATAACGATTTGGGATGGTGACATTAGCGCTTTTGTTAGGGCTAGGCGTTGGCGTTGCCCCACAGAAAGGCCGATACCGCCTTGGCCGAGCATCGTATCCCAGCCATGGGGGAGGGTAGCAATAACCTTATCAAAGCCCGTCAACTGTACTGCTTCTGCGACAGCATCTACTGATGGATCTGTGCCAAGATTATCGGCAACGGTTCCTACAACGATGGCTGGACGCTGTGGAACCCACGTGATGGTACCCCACCAAGAGCGCCGATCTAGGTGGGATAGTTCCAGATCGCCGATGAGTACTCTGCCAGACGATGCTGGAATTAACCCCAAGAGAACATTGACTGCTGTGGACTTTCCAGAGCCCGAATGGCCGCGAATAACAGTGACAGTGCCAGGTGCAATTGTGGCGTTCAGATTGGCGGGCGCAACCGTTGCACGGCCTGGGGCAAGAACAGAAACAGAATCAAAACGAATAGGTGTTATAGACATGTCTGGAACTTGGGCAGTGCCAGAGTGTTCGTAGGGCTTGCTTTCAAGAATCTTAAATGCGCGATCGGCAGCAGCCACGCCGTTCGCTGAGGCATGGAATTGCGTACCTACTTCACGAAGCGGGCGAAGGACTTCGGGAGTCAACATGATCACTACCAGTCCTTCAAACAACAGTACGTTTCCAGTGACCATACGCAAGCCGATGGATACGGCTACAAGTGCGGTGGTCAATGTTGTGATGAACTCCAGTGCAGCACCCGATAAGAATGCAACGTACAGAGTGTTCATCGTGCGGTGTGCGAATGACGTTCCAAGATCGTCAACACGTTGTGCCGGGCCAGATTCGCGCCCAACGCCTTTTAACGTGGCCAAACCTCCGAGCAAATCTAACAACTGGCTTCCAAGGCGCTGCATGGCCGATAGCCGCTTTGCTGAATATGAGGCAGTCATCTTCCCAATCAAGATCATAAACAGCGGAATCAATGGTAAGCACAAGACGATCATCAGGCCGGATAAGAAATCCATGTATGTGACCATGAGCAAGAGTAGCGGGGTAGCGGTGGCAGTGAGGAATAGTTCTGGCAAGAAATGCACAAAATAATCTTCAAGATCGTCCAGCCCGCGCGTGGTTAATGTAACCACTTCATTCGTGTTGCCGCGTGAGAGCCAACGATCCCCAAGATCACCTGCATGCCGAAGAACGCGTGTACGCAATTCAGTGATTACCCGCATCGCGGAGCGATGCCCGATTGCCCCACGAACGAAAGTCACCCCGGTACGGGCCACAAACACTACAACAAGGGCAATGAGCATCCCGCTGCTGGCGCTGAGCGTACTATCGCCATAAAAGACGGGGGAGATAATGGCCGCTATGAGATATGTTTGGGCAGCGATCAGGAAAGTCAAGATCAAGCCGAGCCCCACAAGAAGGGCGAGGTAGCCGCGGGTGGCCCGCGCATACTGCATAAGCCGAGGATCGAAAGGTTTCACAGTGTCCTAACCTAAAGGATGGGTGATGACGTTCTTTATTCTACCGGCGGGCTCCACCATATTTTTGTGGCACTGCGGAAAATTCGGCAGTTGGCAAAAAGAACGTGGCCAGGTTGTCCCGGAAGATACCTGGCCACGTTGCGAGGTGACGCTACGCCTTAGCGAATTCACGAACCTTGGTTGGGTGCAAACCAGCTGGTTCATCAGACAGCGATTCGACGCCGATGCGGCGTGAGAAGGAGATGTAGGACCAGATGGTGTAGATCGCAACGATTGGAACGAAAATGACTGCAGCGATGGTCATCACTGTTTGCGTTGCGGAGGTTGCCGATGCCTGAACCAGAGTCAATCCATAGGCCTCGTTGATAGAGGACTTCAGAGCGAACGGGAACGTGGTGGCGAAGATGAAGACAACTGCGAAAGCAACTCCAGCCATGTGGGAGAAGAAGCCGGCCTTCTCCTTGCCCTTCAACGTGAAGAACGTGGAAACCAAGAGCCCAACTGCAGCGAGTGCGAGTGGAACGATGGCAACAATGTTGGTGGAGTAGACGAAGAATGCCCATAGCGCCCACACGGCGGTGAGGCCGGTGGAAGCGAGGGAAGACTTCTTAGCCAGTGCCTTGGCACGTTCAGAGAAATCGCCGGTTGTCTTGAGTGCGAGCCATAGGGCGCCGTGAGTCAAGAACAAGGAGACCACTACCAAGCCTGCCGCAATAGTGAATGGGGTAAACAGGGAGAAGAAACCGCCGGTGAGGAAGTGCTGTGCGCCTTCTGCAAGAGCGGCATCCACGTTGTCCACGTCAGCTGAAACGAAGGTGGATGGATCGCCAGCCTTGCCGTATGTGCCAACCTGAATTGCCATGCCCTGAACGAGGTTACCGAAAGCAACACCCCAGACGAGGGCTACCAGCCATGCTGAACCAGTGTGGAGGTAGTCCCATGCGTTACGCCATGAATCGGAGTTGATCTTGCCACGCCATTCGATTGCGGAGATGCGCAAGATCAGCAGAACAAGCACGAGCACGAGTGCGAGGTACATGCCGGAGAACATGGTTGCGTACCATTCTGGGAATGCGGCGAAGGTTGCGCCACCAGCGGTGAGCAAGAATACTTCGTTTCCGTCCCAGTGTGGGCCGATGGTGTTGAGTTGTAGGCGGCGTTCCTTTTCATTCTTTGGAAGAATGCGCAGGAGCATGCCGGTGCCGAAGCCGAAGCCTTCGAGCGTTACGTAGCCGATCCACAGTACAACGATGAGGATGAACCACAGAATTTGTAGGAATGAAAGATCCATGAGTTATGCGTCCTTTCCTCAGTAGGCGAAGCTGAGCTTCGTGTCAGTGTTGGTGTGATCGAACTGGAGTGCAACATCCTTGGAGGTGTTGATGCCTTCACGTACGTAGCGCTTAACAAGGACGTACCACACCACGCCGAGTGCCGCGTAGAGCAACGTGAAGATCGCGAGGGAGATGAAGACTTCTGCCGGAACAACGTTTTGCGACACACCAAAATCGGTGAGTTGCTTGATCATTTCTGACGGTGCCATCTTATCGGCCATGTCCATGTTTGGATACACAACCCATGGCTGGCGTCCCATTTCGGTCAAGATCCACCCGAAGATGGATGCGATGTATGGGAACGTGATGGTCCACACGAACAGGCGGGCAACGCCGCCGGAGCGGATGAGGTTATCTTTGCGTAGTAGCCAGAGTCCTAGCCCTGCCAGTGCGATTGAAGCAAACCCGAGCGCCATCATGATTCGGAATGAATAGAAGGCAACGAATGGGTTTGGCAGGTAGTTCACGTCTGTGCCGTATTCGGCGCTGAACATGTTGGTGAACTTTTCCTGGATTTCGGTTGCGCCGGTGAGGCGTGATTCTGGGCCAGAGAAGTGATCGGTGACCATGAAGGATTCGATGCCTGGAATTGGCAACGTGATGATGTTTTCTGGCTTGAGTTCGGTGCCGATCATGGCGAGCGCGAGTGGTGCGCTTTCTTCAGATTTGGCGATACCCATAGCGGCGATCATCTTGGTTGGCTGCACTTTGTAAATGTGCTGGCCCATGAAGTGGCCAGTTGCTACTGCGAGGATTCCGGCAACAGCGAGAACTTTGAAGCCGAAGCGTGCGGCTGGCTTCCAGAGTTCTTCTGCTTCGAGTTCGTTGTTGTTCTTAACAGAGCGAACGATCCACCAGACGGATACGCCTGCAACTAGTGCGCCTGCAACCATGAGGGATGCTGCGATGGTGTGTGCAAACGCGTAGATGGTGGTGAGGGAGAAGACGACGTCAAGGAAGCCGCCTACCCCATCGAGTTCTGCGCGGCCGGTAACTGGGTTTGCTACTGCGCCCACTGGGTTCTGCATGAAGGAGTTCGCCGCGAGGATGAACAGTGCAGAGATGTTGGTTCCGAGTGCAACGAGCCAGATGGCTACGGTGTGTGCCTTGGGGGAGATGCGGCCGCGGCCGAAGATCCAAACGCCAAGGAACACGGATTCGAGGAAGAATGCGAGCAGTGCTTCGAATGCGAGTGGTGCACCGAAAATATCGCCCACGTAGCGGGAGTATTCGGACCAGGTCATACCGAACTGGAATTCTTGGACGATTCCGGTTGCGACGCCTAGAGCGAAGTTGATGAGAAGAATTTTTCCGAAGAATTCGGAGAGCTTGAGCCACTTGGTGTCTCCGCTCCGAAGCCATTTTGTTTGTAGGTATGCGACTAGTGGGGAGAGGCCGATAGTTAGCGGGACCAACAAGAAGTGATACACCGTTGTAATACCGAACTGCCACCGCGCAAGGTCGAGGACATCCACCTTATATTCACCTTCCGTGCGACCTATACTTATTATTCGTTTGAGCTTTTAGCCCGTTTCGTTGTGTTTTCCTACGTTTCTGAGTGCTTCAGTAACGTTTTGTTAGGGACACATTGAACTCATAATGTAATAATGGCTTATTTGGGGCGCATGTGCCAGTTTATTTGGCGATTGTTGCGCCACGTTTTTTGGGATTTTTGTCCCACATCACATTTCTGAGTTTTTCGACGACGGGGTGGCTGATTCTCGCACTAAGGTCCCGTTGTGTGGGGCTGGTGTGTATTAAGAGGAGAGAAACGTGTAGACTAGCTACAGGTTGTCGTGCATCTGACGCCCAGAGTTATTCAAGTGCGCCGCGTGAGCGTTGCTGCCGGGATAACTGACCAATAGAGACTTTCCACAGGTGATCCTGTGATTATTGACTAGCCGCACACGCGATGCACGTGTGCGAAATAGGGGGTACCCGATGGCTGAGGAAGCCATGGATGTTGTTTTGCCGGAAGGTAAGAAGGCAACACGTACACGTAAATCGTCCGCTAAGAAAGCAGTTTCAAAGGACGTTTCTGAATCGGTAGCTGAATCGCTTGCTGAGTTGGCTAAGACTCCTCGCAAGAAATCTGTAGCGTCTAAGGCTACGGTGGCTCCGATGGATCCAACCTCGATCGTCTTTTCGGCGGGGGATACAAATCATGCGGCACCGGTGCCTGAGGTAACTCCGGCTGCGCCTATGATTTCTCTTCTATTCCAGGAACCTGACGTTGCTCGGGCAGTGCGTGCTCGTAAGAAGCGCAAGGAAGATGTTGAAGAAACTGCTGATGTGCAGCAGGAGCCGGCGGCAGAATCTCACGATGATTCTGAAGCGTCTGCCGATTCCTCCCGTAAGCGCCGCCGCGGTACCCGCGGCGGGCGCGGTAAGGCAGAGGAAGCTCAGGTAGATTCGAACGCTGAGGCTGAGAACAAAGATGCGGTTCAGGAAGAATCTGAGCCTGTTCGTAAGGTGAAGAAAACAAAAGCCGTTGTGGAAGATTCCGAACAGCCAGAGTTGGAGGCAGAAGAGCCTGCTGTTCGGCGTCGGCGCCGTCGTCGTTCTTCTGAAAATACCTCGGATGAAGTAACGGCACCAAAAGGTTCAACGCGCCTCGAAGCGAAGCGTCAACGCCGCAAGGAAGGGCGTGAAGCGGGCCGTCGGCGCCAAACCATCACTGAATCGGAATACTTGGCACGGCGCGAATCTGTTGAACGTGACATGCTGATCCGGGAACGTGACGGACTCAACCAAATCGCCGTAATCGAAGATGGCGTGCTGGTGGAACACTACGTGGCGCGTCATACGCAAGCGTCCATGGTTGGAAACGTCTATCTTGGCCGCGTACAAAACGTCCTTCCATCAATGGAAGCTGCGTTCGTGGATATCGGCAAAGGCCGCAACGCAGTTCTCTACGCTGGCGAAGTGAACTGGGATGCAACTGGACTCGAAGGAAAGCCACGTAAAATTGAGCAAGCACTCAAGTCTGGTGATCCGGTACTCGTCCAGGTAACCAAGGATCCAATCGGCCACAAGGGTGCCCGCCTCACTGCGCAAATCACCCTCGCAGGGCGCCACCTGGTACTCGTGCCAGGCGGAGCAATGACCGGTATTTCCCGCAAACTCCCCGAACGTGAACGTACCCGCTTGAAGAAGATCCTCAAGGAAGTTGTGCCAGCAGAACACGGCGTGATCGTTCGAACCGCAGCCGAAGGCGCAACGGAAGAACAACTCAAACAAGACGTGGAACGCCTCATGAAATCGTGGGCGGATATCGAAGCAAAATCGAAATCGTCTAAAAATGCTCCATCGCTCCTCAAAGGCGAACCGGAACTCGCTGTGCGCGTGGTACGTGACATCTTCAATGAAGATTTCCGCACCTTGCGAATCTCTGGTGACAATGCGTGGGAAACCATCTCCCATTACGTTTCGGATCTTTCTCCAGAACTCATTGATCGCCTCGAAAAGTGGGATTCAAACGCAGATATCTTCCAGGAAAACCGCGTAGATGAACAACTCCAAAAGGCATTCGATCGCAAGGTGTTCCTGCCATCTGGCGGCTCGCTGGTTATCGATCGTACCGAGGCTATGACTGTCATTGACGTCAACACAGGTAAATTCACCGGATCTGGTGGTTCACTGGAAGAAACCGTGACCCGCAACAACCTGGAAGCCGCCGAAGAAATCGTGCGCCAACTCCGGTTGCGCGATATTGGCGGAATCATCGTTGTTGACTTCATCGATATGGTGTTGGAAGCTAACCGCGATCTCGTGTTACGCCGCCTCATCGAATGCTTAGGGCGCGATCGTACCCGCCACCAGGTTGCTGAAGTGACTTCTCTAGGCCTCGTTCAAATGACTCGCAAACGAGTAGGGCAAGGCCTCGTTGAAGCCTTCTCCACCACCTGTGAATGCTGTGAAGGGCGTGGCTACATCAGCCACGATCATCCCGTAGAACGGGACGAAGAAAAGCCTGCGCGCCAAACCTCCAAGAAGGAAGCTAAGAAGAAGGACGCTGCTAAGAACACGGCAGAATCTGATTCGAAGCATGAAGAAGTGAAAGCTGCCCTTGCCTCCATTGCAGCGGCTGCAACTACGAAGCATGAAGAAATGGCGGCAGAAGGTGGTGCACCTGACGCGGATAGTGCTGACGTGCCAGCGGCGGAGAAGGCTGTGGAGAAGGCCTCAGAGGACGCGCAGGCGGACCGCCCGAAGCGCGGCCGCCCGCGAAAGAAGAAGACTTCTGATCGATCTGACACTCATGAATCAGAATCGGCAGAGCGTGACACGCCCAAAAAGCGTGGCCGTAAACGTGCAACATCGGCTGATGCGGCACAACCTGATAGTGCAGAAAAACCGCGTGAAAAGAGTGAAACTCCCGTGAAAAAGACGAAGAAACGCGTCACTTCATCTGGTACAATCACTCCAACACAGCGTGCATCTTCAGCTATCATGAGCTTCCCGGTAAAGAAATAATCCGGAGAGGACAATAGTAATTGTGGTCTGAATCGCTTGAGATAAACTTGTATCGGCTCGAGTGTTTCAGTATCGTTAATTGCTGGCGCAGTTTATAGCGCTAACTAATTTTCAGGGCATCCGATCCCGGATGCATCAGTTTCGACAGAGATGAGCAGAACGTGGTTTACGCGATTGTCAAGGTAGGCGGCCGCCAGGAAAAGGTGTCTGTCGGTTCCGTCGTCGTTGTGGACAAGATTGCAGGCGAAGCTGGCGACAAGGTCGAGCTCGAGCCGATCATGCTCGTCGACGGTGACAAGATCACCTCAGCAGCGGATGGCATCAAGGCCAAGGTCAGCGCCGAAATTGTTCGCGATGAAAAGGGTCCAAAGATCTCAATCATCAAGTACAAGAACAAGACGGGTTACCGTAAGCGTCAGGGTCACCGCCAGAAGCTTACCCGTGTTAAGATCACTGACATTAAGTGATCGATTAACTTACCGTCCAACGAGCTGTTAATAAGAAGAAGGTCTAAGACATGGCACATAAGAAGGGCGCTAGCTCTACTAGCAACGGTCGCGACTCTAACGCCAAGCGCCTCGGCGTGAAGCGTTTTGGTGGCGAGTTTGTTAACGCAGGCGAGATCCTCGTGCGTCAGCGCGGCACTCACTTCCACCCGGGTGCCAACGTTGGCCGCGGTAAGGACGACACGCTGTTCGCGCTTGAAACCGGTCACGTTGAGTTTGGTACTCGCCGTGATCGCAAGGTCGTGAACATCGTCGCGGCTCAGGCCTGATTGGCGCGAGTCATATACGACATACTCGAGAGGGTGGAGGGCGTTAGCTCTCCGCCCTCTCGTGCATTTTTGCTGAAGTAGATAGAAAGAAGAACTGTTCATGGCAAGCTTTATTGATCGCGTTGTTCTCCACCTGGAGGCTGGTAAGGGTGGCAACGGTGCGGCGTCTGTGCGCCGTGAAAAGTTCAAGCCGCTCGGTGGCCCAGATGGCGCCAATGGTGGGCATGGGGGCGACATCGTGTTCCGTGTGGATCCCCAGGAAACCACCTTGTTGGCTCTTCATCATTCGCCGCATTTGAAGGCAACTAATGGTAAGCCGGGTGCGGGCGATTTGCGTCATGGTAAGCGTGGTGAAGATCTGATCGTGAACGTTCCAAATGGCACGGTTGTGAAGGACATGGACGGCAATATTCTTGCCGATATGATGGGCGCCGGCGTTGAAATCGTGATCGCTGAAGGTGGCCAGGGCGGTCTTGGCAATGCAGCACTCGCTTCTCCGAAGCGTAAGGCGCCTGGTTTTGCTCTTCTTGGTGAAGAAGGCGAAGCGATTGACGTTGTCTTAGAGCTTAAGTCTGTGGCAGATGTTGCGTTGGTGGGTTTCCCATCGGCGGGCAAGTCGTCGTTGATTGCGGCGATGTCTGCTGCGCGTCCGAAGATTGCAGACTATCCGTTTACTACGTTGGTCCCGAATCTTGGCGTGGTGGAAGCGGGGGAGAAGCGTTTTACTATTGCCGATGTGCCGGGGTTGATTCCGGGCGCGTCGGAGGGCAAGGGCTTGGGGCATGAGTTCTTGCGTCATATTGAGCGTTGTGCGGCGATTGTTCACGTGTTGGATTGCGCTACGTTGGAGTCTGATCGCGATCCGATTTCTGATTTGGAAACGATTGAGGGGGAGTTGGCTGCGTATGCTGCGGCGATTCCACCGATTGATGGCCGCGTTCCGTTGATGGAGCGCCCGCGTATTGTTGTGTTGAACAAGATTGATGTTCCGGATGCGCGTGACATGGCTGATTTTGTGAAGGATGAGTTGAAGAGCCGCGGCTTGGCTGTGTTTGAAGTTTCTGTGGTTTCGCGTGAGGGTTTGCGTGAGCTTGGTTTCGCGTTGGGTACGATTGTGGATCATTTGCGTGTTCAGGAAGCGGAAGACGACGACGTTCGCCCTGTCATTCGTCCTCTTGAAAAGAAGGATGATTCGTCCTTTACGATTACGCCGCGTAAGCAGGGGGAGAAGATTTTCTACCAGGTTCGTGGTACTAAACCTGAACGTTGGGTTCGTCAGACTGATTTTTCGAACGACGAAGCTGTGGGGTATTTGGCTGATCGTTTGAATAACCTGGGTGTTGAAAAGCAGTTGATGAAGGTTGGTGCGCGTGCTGGTGACATGGTTGTGATTGGTACGGTTGAAGATGGCATGATCTTTGATTGGGAGCCGACCATGGCTACTGGTGCCGAGTTGTTGAGTCCGCGTGGCACTGATATTCGCCTTGATGAAAATGTTCGTCCAACGCGCCGGGAGCGTAAGAGTCAGTATCACGAGATGATGGATGCGAAGGAAGCTGCGCGTCAGGAGTTGTGGATGGAACGTCAGGTTGGTTTGTGGACTGATCCGCTTGCTGATGAATTTTTGAATGTTGACGATGAATAACATGTGACTGGAATATGTTTCTGCTGGAGGGCGGGCCTGTAGGTCCGCCCTCCATGTATTGTGTGACAATTCACGAGATAGTAAATGGTCAGAGTTTTCCGCAGGAGTTCGCTAAAAATTTACTAAAGCCTTAATTTGTCTGTAGTGATAATCGACTATTTGTAGGGTCACATCTTGCTTTATCGCTAAATTTAATAGTACATTCCTTAACAACAAACAAGGAGAAAGTATATCTTTCACACTGGCATCTATAGGCCACATCATTTGCGAGGAATCACCATGACGATCAACGTGAACGTAAGCAGGGAAGCAGTAGTGCAAACATCTGTAGCTGGTGTTGAGGGAATCTATTCTGAGCATATGACAGCCGCTTGGTTAGGCGTTGATCTTTCTATGCTCGGGGTACAACAGTTTACTGAATGTGCCGCTTTTGATTCTGAACCTTTTCACTATGGGAAGATGATGGCGGCGGCACGTGCAGCTACCGGAGGCGGATTGGATTTTGTTGCCCTCTCTGCTGATTTTTGCGCCAGTACGGCACATCCGAATTCTGCATTAGATGCTGTCAATGTTGGCGCTCAATTGCGTGGCATATCCGGTAGCGGAGTTGTTATGGAGGTTAAAGCACAACTCATTCCTGAAGCACTTGATAGTGTGGCGGTGGACGCGGCCGGATGGGCATCTTTGGCGATCACTATTGAGCAAGATGGTTTTCCAGGATCGGTTATCCCAGCTTTAAAGGCAGTCAAAGCGGCAGGTGTGGGCCTTGTTCTAAACGTTGTTAGTGATGTGCTGCCGGCTGAGGTACTCAATGTTGTTGCACATTACGCGGACATGGTGAGGTTGCGGGTTTCTGATCCACATATTGCCCGTGGCCTACGTTTCGGTATCAGATCTGCAGCACGTGATGTGGGAAGAAATGTGCCTGTTGTTGTTGATATGGGCGTAGTCATCTCTGAAACGTCAAGTGCGGCCTATGAACGTGCTCTACTCGTTTCAGCAATTTCAGGATGTGAAGTTTTTGATAGAATCCCGCGGGTCATCGGAACTGTCTATGATGTGGCCGATATGATTGAACGCTGGGTTGGGTTAGGGGCTGTGGATGGTGTGGTCATCTTGCCAGCATCGTTGCCTACAGATCTTGCAGCTTTGCTTCGTGGTGTAGTGCCGATTCTCAGCGGCCGTTCTGGTGGTAAAGTCAAACGCCAATCGTTAATCTAGTCGGATGTGGGTGTGGGGAGCGTTTCAGAAACGCTCCCCACACCCACATTACGGATAGAAAGGATCAGGCGTCTTTGCTGGCTTCTTCGATTTGTGCACGGACGTCATCCATGTTGAGTTCTTCAGCCTTCTGGATGAGGGCCTGGAGCTGATCGCGAGCAAGAGCGCCAGCACCTTCGTAGAGGCGGATGCCATCACGGAAAACCATGACGGTTGGGATGGACATGACTTGGAAAGCTTGAGCCAGTTCAGTTTGTTCTTCGGTGTTGATCTTACCGAAAGTCACTTCTGGATTCTGTTCGGAAACAGCTTCAAACGTTGGGCCAAACATACGGCATGGTCCACACCACTCTGCCCAGAAATCGAGCACAGTGATGCCTGAGTTAACGTGATCTTTGAAGTTATCCGCGGTAATTTCTACGGTAGCCATCAGGGGCCTTTCTCTTTAGGTGTCATAACCTGATCTCTTGACTTACACATTAACGCATAAGTGCCAAAGAAATTCCCGGTGTAGGTGTATTTCGTTTTTAGCTGATCCTAAGAAAGGTGACATTCACCGGATGAAGGCTTGTTATCAGGGGATGTTCGATAAAATAAAATTATGAATAATCAAGAAGAAGCATCTGCTCTACGTGGAGCAGAAACACAAGGAAACCGATCCGGGCGCCGGATCGGGATCATGGGAGGAACATTCGATCCTATCCATCATGGTCACCTTGTGGCAGCTTCTGAAGTTCAACACGTCTTTGGATTAGATGAAGTAGTGTTTGTTCCTGCAGGTGATAACCCATTTAAGGTGGGGCGTCATATTTCCCTGGGGGAGCACAGGTATCTCATGACTGTGATTGCTACAGCATCTAACCCACGCTTTTCAGTATCTCGTGTTGATATTGATCGAGGCGGTAAAACGTATACTGTTGATACGCTACGTGATATTCGAAAGATCTATCCGGATGATGAATTGTTTTTCATTACGGGGGCTGATGTTTTGCCACAGATTCTTCAGTGGAAGGATTCACAAGAGTTGTGGAAGCTTGCTCACTTTGTGGGAGTTAGCAGACCAGGGCATGAGCTAGATATGACTGGCTTACCTGAAGGTGGCGTTTCGTTAATTGAGATTCCTGCAATGGCAATATCGTCCACTGGTGTGAGAGAACGTGTGACGTCAGGTATTCCTACGTGGTATTTAGTTCCCGATGGCGTAGTTCAGTACATCAACAAGTATCATTTATATAGACCAGAAGAAGCTCATACCACTGCGTTGGCAGGGATCGTGAGCGATTACAATGCTTAAAATAGTAAATTGTAGTAACTGTGGGGAAGGAGAAAGGTGAACCATGAGTGACGCGCAACGAATGAGTCGCCGGCAGATGAGGGAACAGGGCAGGCTGAATGTTCGTCCTGCAGATGGAGTAGATATTAGCGAAACAACGGAACTTCATCTTCACCGCCCAACCCGTAAGGAACTCCGCGAAGCCCGTAAGACTGGTACGTTCCCACGGATTCAAGAAGAGATTTCTTCCAATACGGGATCTGAGCAAGAAGAAGCGAACCAGCCAGAACGTATGTCGGTCTTTGATCGATTCCGTTCGGGCACGCCTGAAGAGGACACGTCCAGTGCGATAGCTACATCTATTGCTGAGGATCAGAGTAAGGGCGAAACGAAGTCAGAAACTGATATGCCGATGCGGGATCGCCTCTTGTCTATGACTCGCCGTACTCCTGCAGATCCTGAACCTTCGGTGTCAAGTGCGGATGTTGCGCGAACATCCGTGATGCCTGAAGGAGCAGAGCTTGAAGGGGAAGATCTTGCCTCTCTGACACCGCCATCAGTATCGAACAAGCCTAGCGCTTCGCTAACTGAAGAAAATGATGGCGACGACATGGCGTATTACGACGACGATCCAACCAGCCCACGGCGAACAATCTTGAACTACGTGCTTTTGTTGCTTATTGCGGTGCTTGTTGGGTTGCTCATTGGCTTTGGTATTAACTCGCTGTTCTTCAATGCGGCTCCAGCTGTTCCTGCAGTGGACACGCTAACCAGCAAACTACTTTTGTAAACCTATTTCAATCACGAAGGATATCTGTGAGCGCAACACAAGAAGCTATTGACCTAACCATTATCGCTGCCCGTGCGGCAGCAGATGTGAAGGCTACATCAATCACCGCCATTGACGTCGCTGAACGTCTGGCACTTACTGACACGTTCCTCGTCGTTTCTGGTTCTACTGAACGTCAGGTTCGTGCAATCGTTGATTCGGTTGAAGAATCAATGTACAAGGCCGGATGCAGGCGCCAGCGCCGTGAGGGCATGGAAGGTGAAGCACACTGGGTACTGCTGGACTTTGGTATCATCATGGTTCACGTTCAGCAGGATGAAGATCGTGAATTCTACGCGCTCGAAAAGCTTTGGGCAGATTGCCCATCGATCGAACTTCCTGAAGATATTCAAGCATCCGAAGCCGCACAGGAATCTGCACTCGCAGCATATTTCTCTGGTGGAATTGACCAGGCTACGGGTGCACGGGCTACGTCGTCGTCTGATCTTATCTGAAAGAAACGTACGTGCCACTCAAACGAATAATTCTCCTGCGCCACGGGCAAACTGAAAATAATTCCCAAGCACGCATTCAGGGGGCGCAAAATACGCCGCTAAACGCTACGGGGCGCGAACAAGCAAGCCAAGCCGCTGCGGTACTGGCACCGTTGGGAATCACGCGAATCGTATCGTCTGACTTGGATCGTGCTGTGGAAACCGCGGCCGCCGTTTCGCGCGAAACAGGAATCG